>JAHABX010000004.1 GCA_018376135.1 Clostridiales bacterium
GGTCAAGGGTGTGGTGATCACCTGTCTGGGTATCCTTCTTGCAAGTATGGGTATGGACACGCTGTCCGGTGCACCCAGATATGAGTTCGGCAATATGTATCTGCTTGGCGGTATTCCGTTCACTCCGTTCGTAATCGGTGCGGTAGGCTTTGCACAGGTTATCAACCTGATCAATGACCGTGATTCCGATGCGGAGAAGAAAGCTAAAAATGCAGATAATGATATGAAGCTGTCCATCAGAGGATCCCTGCTGACCGGACATGACTTTAAGAGACTGCTTCCTCCGGCGATCCGTTCCGGACTTCTGGGAACCTTCGTAGGCGTTCTCCCGGGAGCAGGAGCAACCACAGGATCTTTCATGGGTTATGCGATCCAGAAGAAGTTCAAGAGTGAAGAAGAGCTTGGAACCGGAGCAATCGAGGGTATTGCAGCTTCCGAGGCAGCCAACAATGCAGCAGCTGCAGGTGCGTTTGCACCGCTTCTGGCACTTGGTATTCCCGGATCCGGAACCGGAGCGGTTCTCCTTGGCGGACTGATGATGTGGGGACTGTCCCCAGGACCTCTGCTGTTCGAGAATGAGCCGGATTTCTGCTGGGGTCTGATCGCATCTCTGTTTATGGCGAATATCTTTACCCTCGCTGTGGCAGTCTGCGTCATTCCGTTCCTGATCAAGATCCTGTCTGTTCCGGTGAAATACATGATCCCGATCATCACAGTCGTATGTATGGTTGGCGCATACAGTACCAGCAACTCCATGTACGGTGTGATCGTTATGTTCCTGTCCGGTATTGCAGGATACCTGCTGAATAAGAATAACTTCCCGGCAGCGCCGATGCTTCTGTCCTTCGTACTGGCTCCGATCCTGGAGGATAACATGCGTAAGGCGTTCATCATCTCCGGTGGAAGTATTAATATCTTCTTCACCAGACCGATCACCTGTGTACTGATGCTCATCTTCATCGGCATCGTGCTGTTCTCTATCCTGAAACCGATTCTGACCAAGAAGAAAGCACAGTAGATTCAGGGAAAACAAAGAATTTATTCGCAAGGCGATTAAAGAATAATCATTCATATTTATGGAGGGAAACAACTATGAAAAAGAGACTTTTAGCAACCATGTTAGTAGGCGTTATGGCGCTTTCTACAGTGGTAACCGGATGCGGCGGCAATAAGGAAGAGGGACCGTTCACCCCGGAGAAGACCATCCAGTGGATGTGTACTTCCAGTGCAGGCGGCGGATCTGATATCTTCTCCCGTATGATCGGTGATATCATGACCACGGAAGATATGGTAAACGGACAGACCATCGTAGTTACCAATAAGACAGACGGTGCAGGCGAGGTTGGACGTAACGAAGTTGCTACCATGAAGAAGGATGCGGATTACCAGCTTCTGACCTTCAACAGCGGCGACCTGATGCCGATGGTTACCAATACCAAGAACCGTTCTTCCAACTTCCGTATTCTTGCGATCATGGCAGTAGACAAACAGCTTCTGTTCAAGGGTCAGGATACCAGCTATGCAACCTTTGAAGAGGCGCTTGCAGCAGCTCAGTCCGGAACCAAGGTCGTAATCGGCGGTTCCAAGGGTGATGACGTTGCTACCTATCAGGCACTGTGCGCAGAGGTAGGCGTAAGCGAAGATAATCTGACCTACATTACCTATGATTCCACCGGCGACGCAATCACTGCAGCTCTTGGCGGACATGTAGAGTTTGTAATCTCCAAACCGGCGGCAGCTTCCGAGTATGTAGAGGCTGGTTCTCTGACTCCGGTACTGGCTCTTGCAAATGAGAGATACACCGGCAACCTGGCAGATGCTCCTACCTTAAGCGAGATCGGTGACTATGAGAACGTAGAGATCCCGGTATGGCGTGGTGTGGCAGCTCCGGCGGCTATGAGCGATTCCGCAGTTGCATTCTGGTCTGATGCGCTTGGAAAGGTATCTGAATCCGAGAAATGGAAAACCGATTACATCGAGGCTAACAAGCTGATCCCGGATTACAAGGATACTACGGCAGCTACCGAGTACGTGACTCAGTATGAGGCAGACTACATGGCTGAGAACGGTATCGAATAATAAACGCCTTCTGAATTCAATAATTATATAGCAGAAAAGTCCGGGTATCCCGGGCTTTTCTGCGTGTCGGGGAACTTTGCCCGGAGCTGTCGGGAATATTCTCTGCCAAGCCTGTATTCAGGAATGGATACCCTTGAAGGTATGGGCAGTTTTGCCAAAAAAAGGAGTGCAAAATTGTATAAAAAATGAGTGGACAAAATAGTGAATTTGGTATAGTATATGCTTGTAGGCTGTAGGACAGCATATAACAAGGAATTCCACAAAAAAATAAGAGTTTATAAAAGATTTATTGGGAAAATGAACAGATATATGGTATAATATCCATATCTGAGCAAAATATGAGCAAAGGAGTGAGTTTATGAGATTATGTTATCAGGTTGCAACGCCGGATGTTGCGATCGCAGACTCTGTAACAGCATATCAGGGACCGCTGGAGAAGAGCTTTTCCGAGCTTGCGGCGCTTGGTTACAAGGGTGTTGAATTGATGACTCTGAACCCTTCCGAACTGGATTGGGATTTTGTGAAAGGTGAAGCGGAGAAAAATGGTCTGAAGGTCGTTCTTGTCTGCACCGGAGAGATCTGGGGACAGCTGGGGTTAAGCTACACCAGTCCGAAGGCGGAGGTGAGAGCAGAGGCTATCGCCAGAAGCAAGGAGATCATTGATTTTGCAGCTCATCTGGGAGCCAATATCAATATCGGACGTGTGCGCGGACAGTATTGTGCAGAGCTGACCAGAGAACAGACCGAAGAGTATGCAGTTGCAGCATTCCGTGAGCTGGCTGATTATGCGGCGCCGAAGAATGTGAACATCGCATTGGAGACGGTTACGATCATGCAGACTAATTTTATCAACACCTGTGCAGAGGGTGCGGATATGGTGGATCGTGTGGATCGTCCGAACTTCAGACTGATGCTGGATGTGTTCCATCTGAATCTGGAGGAGAAGAATCTTTTCGATGCCATCAGACAGTACAGTTCTTATAATATCCATGTGCATCTGGCAGACAACAACCGCCGTTATCCGGGACACTGCGGACTGGATTTCGAGAAGATCCTCACTACCTTTAAGGAGTGCGGATATGACGGCGCATATACAACTGAGATCTTCCAGATTCCCAGTATGGAAGGAGCTGCCAAAGGAGCGATCGAGCACCTGCAGCCGATCCTCGATAAGGTGTATGGACCACAGTAGGAGGATAAGATGAAAAGTATTGCATTGATCCATACGGTGAAGACCGTAGCGACCTCCTTTGATCAGACCCTGAAGGATTATGTGGGCGAGGAAGTGAAGGTACATAATCTGTGGGATGATTTTCTTGCCAATAATCCGAATGAGGTGGGAGAGTTTACCATTGAGAACCGCAACCGCCTCTATCATGATATCAAGGCAGCGGAGATGACAGGCGCGGATATGATCGTTGTTACCTGCTCTACGCTGACACCGGTGGTGAATATGATCCGCCCCTTTGTCAAAGTACCTCTGATCGCGATTGACGACGCGATGGGAAGGAAGGCTGTGACCTACGGAGACAGGCTTTTAGTCCTGGCAACTGCAGGGAGCACAGAGATCCCCATGAGGGACAAGCTGAATGCCGAGGCAGCAAAGCTCGGCAGAACTGTAACCATCGATTTTCGTGCCAATGCGGAAGCATTCAGAGCCATGAAGGCAGTGGAGATGGATAAGCATGATGCCCTGCTTCTGGAGATGGCGAAAGATATCTCCGGGTATGACTGCGTAGTTCTTGCACAGGCATCCATGGCGCATCTGGATAAGAAGATCGAAGAAATCTGCAAAATTCCTGTCCTTTCAAGCCCAACGCTTTGTCTGGAACAGGTGAAAGAAACATTAAAATCTATTTAAGAAAAGGAGATTTTCAAAATGACCAACGAAAAGAAACAGGAGTTGGATGCTCTTTGTCTGAATTTCAGACGTACTTTAATTGAAGTTTTACATCAGAAACAGACCGGACATCCGGGCGGATCTCTCTCTGTATGCGAGATCCTGACAGATCTTTATTTCAACGACGCGAATGTAACTCCGGAGAACATCAATGACAGAAGCCGTGACAAGATCGTTCTCTGCAAAGGTCATGCAGCTCCGATGCTGTATCTGAACCTGGCTGAGAAAGGCTTCTTCCCGAAGGAAGAGATCTTTACCCTGCGTGACATCAACAGTATGCTTCAGGGACATCCGTGCTCCAAGGAGACTCCGGGTGTAGAAGCTTCCACCGGACCTCTGGGTGCAGGATATCCTCTGGCACTTGGTATTGCGCTGTCCGATATGCATGATGATATCGATGCTTACACCTATGCAATCCTTGGTGACGGCGAGATTAACGAGGGTGTTGTATGGGAGACCTGCATGAACGCTTCCAAGTTCAAAGCAGACAAGCTCATCACTATCCTTGACTGGAACGGCGTACAGCTCGACGGTACTACCGAAGAGATCATGCCGATGGGCGATGTAGAGCTGAAGTTCAAGGCGTTTGGCTATAACACCATCGTATGTGATGGACATGATGTTGAGGCAATCAGTGCAGCGATCGCTGCTGCAAAATCCGTAAAGGGTGTTCCGAGCATTATCCTTGCTAAGACGGTAAAGGGTAAGGGCGTATCCTTCATGGAAGGCAAGAATACATGGCATGGCGCTCCGGTTAAGGACGAGCACTATGAAGCAGCGATGAAAGAATTAGGAGGTGCTCAGTAATGGCAAAAGCAATTCGTGACGTATATGGAGAAACAATTAAAAAATATGGCGCAACGAATGAGAATATCGTTGTATTAGACGCAGACGTATCCGGCTCCACCAAATCCGCAGTATTCGGAAAAGAGTTCCCGGACCGTTTCTACAACTGTGGTATTTCCGAGTATGCTATGATGGGTATGGCTGCAGGTATGGCAAAGAGCGGCAAGATTCCGTTTGTAAATACCTTCGCAGTATTCCTGACCACTCTTGGCTCTCTGGCAGCAAGAACCTTTATGTCCTATTCCGGACTTCCGATCAAGATGATGGGCGGTTACGGCGGGCTGTCTGACGCATTTGACGGTGCAACCCACCACGCGCTGGAGGATATCGCAATGATGAGAACTCTTCCGGGCGTAAATGTAATGGTAGCTTCCGATGCAGCCACCACCGACTGGATGGTTAAAACTGCGATCGAGGTAGCAGAGCCCATGTATATCCGTCTCTCCAGAGATGCAGCTCCGGACTGCCATCCGGAAGGAGCACAGTTCGAGATGGGCAAAGGTATGGTTGTCAGAGAAGGTTCTGACGTGACTGTAATCGCATGCGGACTGATGGTAAGCACTGCAATTACAGCTGCTGAGAAGCTGGCAGAAAAAGGCATCAGCGTAAGAGTTGTAGATATGTACTGCATCAAGCCGATTGATGCAGAGCTGATCGAGAAATGTGCAAAAGAGACCGGCGCTGTTGTTACCGCTGAGGAGCACAGCGTAATCGGCGGACTTGGCGGAGCAGTTGCAGAGGTTCTTGCAAAAGCAGGATGTGCAGTTCCGACTGAGATGGTTGGTATGCAGGATCGCCATGGCGAGTCCGGTCCTTACGCAGCACTGCTGAAGAAATACGGTCTGGATGCAGACGGTGTGGCAGCAGCAATCGAGAAGGCTGTAGGACGCAAGTAAGTATAGAACAGAAAGGCGTTTTGTTATGGATAGATCCATGAGACGCTACATGAAGGTCGGAACGATCCTTCATGTGGCATACAAGGAACTGGGCAGCGGCGAGGGTCCAATTCTGGAGTGTCTCAAAAAAATCGTAACAGATCCTTATTTTGAAGCCGTTGAAGTGGCACGGATGAAGGACAAAAGCGTGCGCAGGGCAGCGGCGGAGATGATAGACCGTGCACATATGGTAACAGCATACGGCGGACAAGGCCGTATGCTGGGCGCCGGTCTGAATATCAACGATCTGGATGAGGAGCGCCGTCAGATGGCGCTGGCATCTCTGAAGGAAGGTATCGATGAAGCATACGAGATGAATGCAGTCGATTTTGCTTTCCTGGCAGGAAGATATGAGGAAGAGACGAAGGAGGAATCCTTCCAGGCACTTTTAAAATCCACCAGAGAGCTTTGTGAATACGCAAAGTCCAAAGGTGACATGCCGGTTCTGTGTGAGGTGTTCGATTATGACATCGCCAAAAAGTCCCTGATCGGACCGGTGGATATGGTGAAGCGTTTTGCAGAGACCATCTGTGCGGATTATGACAATTTTGGACTGATGGTGGATCTGAGTCATATTCCCATGCTTCATGAGACCATTGAGGAGAACCTTCTCCCGGTGAGAAAGTATATCCGTCATGCGCATATGGGCAATACGGTCATCAAGAGTCCGGAATGTCCGGCTTACGGTGATGAGCATCCGCGCTTCGGTTTCCCGAACAGCGAGAATGACGTGGAAGAGCTTGCGGCTTATCTGCGTCTGCTTCTGGAGATCGGTTTCCTGAACGAGGAGAACAGACCGATCGTCAGCTTTGAGATAAAGCCGTTTGAGGATGAGGACCCTGAGGTCTGCATCGCCAACGGCAAGCGGGCTCTTGATCTTGCATGGGAGCTTGTATAGCAACTGACTTTCATTATCGATGATGTTTGCGCCGGCAAACATGTCTATTTAGGAGGAAAACAAAAATGAGAGAATCCATTCATAAGTATTTTCAGGTAGGAACGATCCGCTGGATGTCCTTCCCGAAGAGAAGTGTTGTCGATCAGGTTATGAGAGTGGCAACCGATGATTATTTTGATGCAATTGAGGTTACCAAGTGTGCAGATGATGCAGAGAGAGAAGCTGTTAAGAAGATTCTTGAGCAGTCTCATCTGAAAGTCTGCTACGGTGCACAGCCAAGACTGTTAGGACCGAAGCTGAACCCGAACGACATTGATGAAGAGGGAAGAAAAGCAGCAGAGGCTACCCTGATCGAGGCAGTAGACGAGGCTGAGTATCTTGGCGCAAAGGGTATCGCTTTCCTTGCAGGAAAATGGGAAGAGGCTACCAAGGATCAGGCATACGCACAGCTTCTGAAGACCACCAGAGCTGTCTGCGATTACGCAGCAGCCAAGGGCATGAACGTAGAGCTTGAGGTATTTGATTTTGATATGGACAAGGCAGCACTCATCGGACCGGCTCCGTATGCGGCAAAATTTGCAGCAGATATGAGAACTACCCATAACAACTTTGGTCTGCTGGTTGACCTGTCTCATTTCCCGACTACCTATGAGACTTCCAAATTCGTAATCCGTACCTTAAGACCATATATTACTCATCTTCATTTCGGTAATGCAGTTGTAGAGGAAGGCTGCGAGGCTTATGGAGACAAGCATCCGCGTCTGGGCTTCCCGAACAGTGCCAACGATGTGGCTGAGCTGGTTGATTTCCTGACCGTTCTGAAAGAGGAAGGATTCTTCAACGCAGCAGATCCGATGGTTCTTTCCATGGAAGTTACCCTGATCGGTGATGAGAATGACGAGATCATTCTTGCAAATACCAAGAGATGCCTGAACAGAGCATGGGCTCTGGTTGAGGACTAGATCACTATTAAAATTATCACATAAAAGAAAAGGAGACGATTATCATGAAAATTGTAGTATTAGACGGTTATACTGAGAATCCTGGCGATATCAGCTGGGCTCCGCTGGAAGCGCTTGGAGAAGTAACTGTATATGACAGAACTTCTTATGAAGAGTCCCCATTGATCGCTGAGAGAATCGGTGATGCAGAGGTTGTTGTAATCAACAAGACTCCGATCAGCAAAGAGACCATCGACAAATGCCCGAACATCAAGACCATCGCAGTTCTGGCTACCGGCTACAACGTAGTAGATTACGAGTATGCAAAATCCAAAGGAATCCCGGTTCAGAACGTACCGGTATACGGAACTGACAACGTAAGCCAGTTCGCAATCGGACTGCTTCTTGAGGCTTGCTCCCATATCGGACATCACGATGCTTCTGTTCACGCTGGAGAGTGGGCAAGCAACGTTGACTGGTGCTACTGGCACTATCCGATGATCGAGGTTTCCGGAAAGACTGCTGGTATCATTGGTCTTGGACGTATCGGACAGAACACTGCAAAGGTTCTGAAGGCTCTGAACGTAAATGTTCTGGCTTATGATGCATTCCAGAGTGATGCAGGTAAAGCAGTTGCTGAGTATGTAGAGCTGGATGAGCTGCTTGCAAAATCCGATTTCATCTTCCTGCACTGCCCGCTGTTCCCGTCTACTCAGGGAATCATCAACAAAGAGAACATCGCTAAGATGAAAGACGGTGTGATCCTTGTAAACAATAGCCGTGGACCGCTGGTTGTAGAAGAGGATTTAAGAGACGCACTGAACAGCGGCAAGATCGCTGCTGCAGCTCTGGACGTTGTATCCACTGAGCCGATCAAAGCAGACAATCCGCTGCTGCAGGCTAAGAACTGCATCATCACTCCTCACATTTCCTGGGCAACTCAGGATGCTCGTAAGAGAATCATGAACACTACCGCTGAGAACATCAAGTCTGTAATGGACGGAGCTCCGGTGAACGTAGTAAACAAATAAGAAATAAAATAAACTAAAATTATATTTTACCTGTCAGATTATACTCGACTATGGTATACTTGCCATAGTTGAGTATATTTCTATTCAAAAATATAGAGCAGGAAAGGAGGGTGTGCTGCAATGGTCAAGATCAAGGTGTTCATTCCCCATCTGGATCTGAAAAAGACATTTGAGGATGTGGTGGAGACACTGCCGGAATATGAGAATGTACAGATTGAGACGACATATGTATTTGGCACACCGGACAGCCTGCGTACCCAGAATGTAGATGCGGATATTCTGGTGGCAAGAGGGATGACTCATGATGTGCTGAAAAGCACGTTCCCCAATAAGCATGTGATACAGATCCGTCTGAGCAGCTTTGATATCTTCGATGCACTGGTGAAATGTCAGGAGCTGGGAGCAGAGAAGATCGCGCTCTGTCTGCATGAGATGGAACTTCCGGGACTTCCCAATCTGGAGGAGCTGTGCGGGGCACAGATCCGGATCTATGATGTGCTGGACGAAAAATCCACAGAGGCTGCGGTATGCCAGGCAGTGGAGGACGGAGCAGATATTTTTGTAGGTGCAGGAACCATGTGCGGAATCTGCGACCGGAAGGGGCTGCGCCGGGTACATATTCATACCAAGCATGAAGCAGTGCGGACTGCGATCATAGAAGCCATGGATACGGCAAAGACCATCAATCTGGAGCGTATACGCTCCAACATCATCAATACCATGCTGAACCACAGTGAGGATGGAATCATTGCAGTCAGCGCCCAGGGGATGATCATGCAGATCAACAACCAGGCATACCGGATCTTCCAGTTATCCATGGTGGACGAGCAGATCGGAAAGCCGGCAGTGTCAATTTCTCAGTCTGCAGAGTGGAAGCAGATGCTGGAGAACCGTTCTGAAAAGGAACAGATTCTGAGGCTCCATGACAAGAATTATTATGTACAGTATAAGCCGATGGATGAAGAGGCGCTGGGAGCGGGCGCACTCGTTTTTATTAAGAATACGGACCGTATTATTGAAGAAGAGGGCAAGATCCGGCGGGAACTGTCTGAGAAGGGACTGACGGCAAAATACTCCTTTCAGGATATACTGGGACAAAGCGATGCAATCCGGGAAGATATTCAGATGGCAGAACGGTACAGCAAGGTCAATTCCAATGTACTGATCGTTGGAGAGACCGGTACAGGCAAGGAGCTGTTCGCGCACAGCATCCATCAGGCAAGCAGACGGAGCAATCAGCCCTTTGTGGCTTTGAACTGTGCGGCACTTCCGGAAAATCTTCTGGAAAGTGAACTGTTTGGATATGAGGCGGGAGCTTTTTCGGGTGCTGCAAGAGGCGGAAAGGTCGGGCTGTTCGAGATGGCGCACAAGGGGACGATCTTTTTGGATGAGATCGGAGAGATTCCCATTGCGCTGCAGGCAAAGCTGCTGCGCGTGTTACAGGAAAAAGAGATTCGGCGTGTGGGAAGCACCAGTGTACATCCGGTAGATGTGCGGGTGATCTCCGCCACGAACATTAATATAGAGGAAAAGATCAAAGAAGGACAGTTCCGTACAGACCTTTATTATCGTCTGAATCTTTTGGATATTGTGATTCCTCCTCTCAGGGAGAGAAAAGAGGATATCCAGGAACTGGTGGATGCGTATCTTGCAAGGTTCGCCTGTGAGATGGGCAAGAGTATTCCGGCTCTGACGCCGGGGGCAGCGAAGATCCTGCAGGAGCACAGCTGGCCGGGGAATGTCAGAGAGCTTCGGAACATCTGTGAACGTCTGATCGTTCTGAACGATACAAACGTGATCAGTGAAGAGCTGCTCCGTCAGATGAAGATTTTCCGTGAGATGGGGGAAAGCCGGCAGGGACAGCCGGTCAGAAATGATCCGGATTCTGTGTACAGCCGTCTGCAGCCGAGGAAGAAGAAAAAGGATCTGGCAGAGGAGCTGGGAGTCAGCCGTACAACATTGTGGCGGATGGCGAAGCGTCAGGCAGAGCTGGAGCGAAAGCAGATGGAACAAAAAGAATAAACATATTATGCAAGTGGAGGGCAAGATATGAAGGTAGTAGTAGCAATTGATTCTTTAAAAGGAAGTATGACTTCCATGGAAGCCGGAAGAGCGATCCGGGAGGGTGTCCTGAATGTACTCCCTGAGACCGAGGTTATTGTAAAGCCTCTGGCAGACGGCGGAGAGGGAACTACGGAAGCACTGGCAGAAGGACTTGGCGGAGAGATGGTGTATGTGGATGTACACGGTCCGCTGGAAACTCCTGTAAAAGCCGGGTACGGACTGATCCGTGAGACAGGTACGGCGATCATGGAGATGGCAGCCGCAGCAGGCATCATTATCGTAGGCAAGGATAAGCGTCCTCTGGATGCGACGACCTACGGTGTGGGCGAGATGATCAGGGATGCAGTTCAGAAGGGCTGCCGCAGCTTTATCATCGGTATCGGCGGAAGTGCGACCAATGACGGCGGTATCGGTATGCTGACCGCACTGGGATATGAGTTCCTGGATGCAGAGGGAAAGGCTGTGGGTATCGGTGCTGGTGCGCTCAAGGATGTGGCTTCCATTAAGACGGATAAGGTTCTTCCGGAGCTTGGGGAGTGCAGCTTTAAGATCGCATGTGACGTAACCAATCCGCTGTGCGGAACCAACGGCGCTACTTATATTTATGGACCTCAGAAGGGTGTTACCGAGGATATGAGAGATGATCTGGATGCGGCTATGGGCAGCTATGCAGCAGTGACAAAGGCATGCCTCGGAACGGATTTCGCAGAAAGCGAAGGAGCAGGAGCAGCCGGAGGTCTGGGCTTTGCATTTTTAAGCTTCCTGGGAGCTGATCTTCAGCCGGGTATTGAGCTGGTACTGGATGCAGTACATATGGAAGAGGCAATGGAAGGCGCGGATCTGGTATTTACCGGAGAGGGACGCCTGGATTATCAGACTGCCATGGGCAAGGCTCCGGTGGGCATTGCAAAGCTGGCGAAAAAACACGGCGCAAAGGTGATCGCTTTAGCAGGAGCAGTGATCGAGGGCGCTGAGAAGTGCAATGAAAACGGCATTGACGCATTCTTCCCGATCCTTCGTAAGATCATTACGCTGGATGAGGCTATGGAGCCGGAGACTGCGAAGCAGAATATGATCAAGACGACAGAGCAGGTCATGCGTCTGATCGCAGCCGTGAGATAAAATTTGGCAGGAGAGATACGGATGAGTGAGGAATTACTGATTTTGCTTGGCACTGGAAACGCGACCGTTACAAAGTGCTTTAATACCTGTTTTGCAATCAAGACAGGAGAAGAATACTTTCTGGTGGATACCGGAGGCGGAAACGGAATTATGACTCAGCTTGAGAAAGCGGAGATTCCCATGGAGTCCATCCACGAGATCTTTATGAGTCATGAGCACACGGATCACCTTCTGGGACTGGTCTGGCTGATCCGCATGATCGCAACAAAGATGAAGAAGGGACAGTATGAGGGCAATCTGAACATCTACTGTCATGAAGAGCTTAAGGAGACGATCCTGACCATTACAAAGCTGACGGTTCAGGCAAAGTTTTATAAGATGATCGGAGAGCGCATCTTCTTCCATCCGGTTGCAGACGGAGAGGTTCGCCAGATTCTGGGCTATGATATGCAGTTCTTTGATATCCGTTCGACGAAAGCAAAGCAGTTCGGCTTTACCATGCGTCTGAAGAACGGGAAAAAGTTTACCTTCGTTGGAGATGAACCCTATCAGGAGCATGAAAAGGTATATGCAGAGAATGCGGACTGGCTGCTGCACGAGGCATTTTGTCTGTATCGTGACAGGGATATCTATAAGCCTTATGAAAAGCACCATACAACGGTGAAGGAGGCATGTGAGCATGCAGAGGAGCTGCATGCGGCAAATCTGATCCTCTATCATACCGAGGATAAGAACCTGAAGGATCGGCAGAGGCTGTACACCGAAGAGGGCAGACAGTACTATCATGGTAATCTGATGGTTCCGGATGATCTGGAACGTATTCTGTTATAGGAAAGTTACAAGAACGGGGTCGGAAGGTTTTCGGCCCCGTTTCCATCGGTTCTGCAGACCGGATACAGAAGGGATATGTGGATATGGAAAATATAAAAAAAGGAATGCAGATTTTCTGGTTCTTTTTCAGGATCGGTTTTTTTACCTTCGGAGGAGGGTGGAGCATTGTGGCTCAGATCCAGAAGGAATTTGTGGAACGGCGGAAATGGGTGACGGAGGAACAGCTTCTGGATACCGTATCCGTAGGGCGGTCTCTTCCGGGACTGATGATCGGGAATGTGAGCTTTATGTTCGGATATCAGAACGGCGGGGTATTCTGCGGGCTGATGGCGCTTCTGGGAATCAGTATGCCGGCGCTTCTCATCATGATCGTCGTAACGGCATGTTACACCCAGATCAAGGATAATGTGTATGTGGCGCGTGCCATGACCGGGATCCGTGCGGCGGTGGTTCCGATCATCGGCTCTGCGGGACTCAGGCTGCGCGGAAGTGCGTTCCGGGATAAGCTCTGTTATGGAATCGCGGCAGTGATGTTTGTCACTTGTGCATTTCTGGACTGGAACTGTGCGGCGCTGATCGCGGCAAGCGCAGTCATCGGGCTGATCTTCGGAAAGGAGGATGAGCATGCAAACACTGTTTGAGTTGTTTTTTTCATTTTTAAAGGTTGGGTTTACCAGCTTCGGAGGCGTCTCCATGGTTCCTCTGATCAATTCCGAGATGTTAAGCCACGGCTGGATGACGGCACAGGAGGTATCCGATATTGTGGCGATTGCAGAGATGACTCCGGGACCTCTGGGAATGAACTGCTCTACTTTTGCGGGTATCCGGGTTGCCGGTGTTCCGGGGGCAGCCTTTGCGATGCTGGGCATCCTGTTTCCTACCCTGACCCTGACCTTTGCGGCAGTCATATTTTTTCAGAAATTCCGTGAAAGTACGATCATGCAGCGGGCATTGTACGGGATTCGGCCGGCAGGGATTGGGCTGGTGTTTGCGACCATGTATACGCTTGGCAGAAGCAATTACTTTCAAGGGACAGACATTCATCCGGCAAGTGTGCTGATCGGAATCGTCATTTCGCTGATTATATGGAAAAAAAATACAAGTGTGCCGAAAACCATTGTCATATCTGCTGTTTTGGGGTTATTATTAATAAGATAGAGAAAATATAAGAGCGATACGAAAGAATGGAGTAAAGTACATGGAACTGGGTTATGGAATACAGTTGGAACAGAAGCAGCTTTTGTCGCAGAGTCAGATACAGTCACTTGAGATACTGGCTATGGACGGTGTTGAGCTGAGTCAATTCCTGCAGAACGAATATCTGGAAAACCCTCTGCTGGACTGCAGCGGGAGCCATAGCATGGGTTCTGGGACAGAAGAGATCAACAAGACATTTGAGCAGGCAGCGACCTATGGGAAAAATTATGAAGAGATCGTAGAGGAAGATGACAGGCGCAAGAAGGATATTCCGGTGCAGGATCAGGACACGGTGAAGAATTATCTGCTTTATCAGCTTCCGAGGAATCAGTTTAATGCGGCACAGTGGTCTTTGATGGAGTTCATGATCGGCTGTCTGGATGATACCGGATTCTTTACGATTCCTGTGGAAGAGGTGGCAGGTAAGACGGGGATGCCGGTGGAAGAGGTTGAAAGAGCGCTGGCGGTCCTGCAGGAGCTGGAGCCATATGGGATTTTTGCGCCGGATCTGAGACAGTGTCTGTTAAAGCAGCTGGAGATGCAGGAGATGCAGGGCTCTGCGCTGTGGTATGTGGTGGCGGATCACCTTCAGGATGTGGCAGACGGCAGGATCAGTAATATATCAAGAAGTCTGAAGCTGCCTACGGTGGAGGTGCGTAAGTGCATCGAGCAGATCGCGAAGCTGAATCCCCGTCCGATGGGAGAGTTTGGA
Organism: Clostridiales bacterium; assembly: GCA_018376135.1. Taxonomy (GTDB): domain Bacteria; phylum Bacillota; class Clostridia; order Lachnospirales; family Lachnospiraceae; genus Hominiventricola. Next base: position 14,557 of record JAHABX010000004.1, read on the forward strand.
AGCGGGAATGCCAATTATATTGTACCGGATATTATTTTCCGCGAGGAAGGCGGAAAATGGGAAGTGGAGCTTAACGATAACTGGGTCGAGGATTATCATGTCAACGATTATTATCTGCGGATGATGAAGGAATCCAGTGACGAAGAGCTGACAGAGTATTTCCGTGTAAAGCTGGAGCGGGTGCGGTTTGTTATGAACAGCATTGCCCAGAGGCGGCAGACCATGCTTGCCATATCTGAGGCAGTGATGAACCGTCAGAAAGAGTACTTAAGCGGCAAGAACTATCTGGAGCCTATGACCATGACGGATATTGCGGAAGAGGTTGGAATCCATACCTCCACGGTCAGCCGTGCCATCAAGGGGAAATATATTCAGTATCCGGGCGGGACCATGGTCATGAAGAACCTGTTCTCGGCTTCAGTGACAACAACCTCCGGAGATGTTGCGGTGGGAACCATGCAGATCAAGGAGCTGATCCGGGAGCTGATCGATGGGGAGGATAAGGTAAAGCCCTACAGTGATCAGGCGATCGTGAACTTCCTGAAGGAGAAGAATATCGACATCTCCAGACGTGCGGTTGCAAAATACCGGGAAGAGCTGGGAATCAAGGGAAGCTTTGACCGGAAGGAGATCAGATAAAACGGTAAATATGCAGAAACAGGCGGTATGCTGTCCGAATGGGACCGCATACCGCCTGTTGCTTTAGTCAGGATAGACCATCCGTTCTTCTGTAATATCCAGAAGAACCTCATCCAGATACCTTCTGGCAAGCCATTTTGCCATGGGAAGGTTCATATCCAGATAATTTCCGCAGTCCTTTGCACTGGCACCGGGAATCTCTCCTTCGTAATCCCGGACAAATTCGTACATCTCGATCAGCAGATTGACAATATCCGATGATTCATAATCTCCGGCGAGCAGAAGATAGAAGCCGGTACGGCATCCCATGGGTCCGAAATAGATGATCCTGGAACCGAAGACCGGATGGTTCCTGAGAAAGGTCGCGCCCAGATGCTCCAGAGCGTGGATCTCGGCATTGTTCATGACCGGTTCCTCATTGGGATTGGTCATCCGCAGGTCGAAGGTGGTGACAAGAGAGTCCCCTACCGGATCCTTGCGGGATACGTAGACGCCCGGGATCAGGCGGATGTGGTCTATGGTGAAGCTGGTGATTTTGTCCATGTGCATGTACCTCCTTTTCCGCTACCATCATAGCAAAGTCTGTTGACAAAGGCAAGGAAGAAAGATAAAATTAACAGTGGGTCAAAGCGCAGGAACTGCGCGCTTTATTTTTGGAAAAACGGAGGGGCAGTGCAGTGGAAAATTATGATTTAGAGCAATTGCTGCAATATGTGGAGGAACGTCAATTCCGTCTGCTCCGAACCGAGCTGGCAGATATGAATGAAGCCGATATTGCGGAGTTTATGGCAGAGGTGGAGGACAGCAAAAAGGTCCTCATCTTCCGTATGCTGCCCAAGGGGCTGGCGACGGATGTGTTCGCATTTCTGGATCCGGACATTCAGGAGCATATCATCAACAGCATTACCGATGCGGAGATCCACAAGATCATCGAGGATCTGTTCGTGGATGATGCGGTAGATATGCTGGAGGAGCTCCCGGCAACCGTTGTGAAGAGGGTCATGCGCACGGCGGCGCCGGAGACAAGGAAGCTGATCAACCAGTTTCTGCAGTACCCGGAGGACAGCGCCGGAAGTATTATGACTGCAGAGTATATCGGGCTGAAGAAATATATGAATGTGGAACAGGCGTTTGCCTATATCCGCGCTCACGGTGTGGATAAGGAGACGATCTATACCTGTTTTGTCATGGACGGGGAACGGCATCTGGAGGGCGTTGTGACCATCAAGGATCTGCTGATGAATCCCTACGAGACGAAGATCCAGGAGATCATGGACACCAATATCATCAAGACCGTGACAACGGAAGCTCAGGAAGAGGTTGTGGATCTGTTCAGTAAGTATGACCTGCTCTGTCTTCCGGTGGTGGATCATGAAGAGCGGCTGGTGGGTATCGTCACGGTCGACGATATCGTGGATGTCATGGAAGAAGAGGCAACCGAGGACTTCGAGAAGATGGCGGCAATGCTTCCCAGCGACAAGCCCTACCTGAAGACCGGTATCCTGGAGCTGTCGAAGAACCGTATCGTATGGCTGACGGTGCTGATGCTCAGCTCCATGATCACGGGAAGCATCCTGACGCATTACGAGGAGGCATTTGCGGCGCTGCCCCTTCTGGTCAGCTTCGTACCCATGCTGACAGGAACCGGCGGAAACGCAGGAAGCCAGTCCAGCACCATGATCATCCGCTGTATGGCGATCGGTGAGGTGGAGCCTAAGGATATCCTGAAGGTTATCTGGAAAGAGGTGCGGGTCGCCCTTGTGGTAGGTCTGATCCTGGGACTTCTGAATTTTGTGCGTCTGATACTGATGTATCCGGGGCAGCTTATGATGTGTCTGACCGTCGTTATCAGTCTTTATATTACCGTTATCATGGCGAAAAGCATCGGATGTACGCTGCCGATCATGGCAAAGCTTCTGAAGCTGGACCCGGCGATCATGGCGGCGCCCCTTATATCAACGATTGTGGATGCATGCAGTCTGATCATTTATTTCAGGATCGCATGTAATCTGTTGAACCTATGACCAAATAAAGGAGAAAATGAAATATGATAAATGAAAAGAAAGTCTTATTCAGTGGTATGCAGGCAACCGGCAATCTGACGCTGGGAAATTACCTGGGAGCAATGAAGAACTGGGTGACTCTGTGTGATGAGTATGAATGCTTTTACAGCGTAGTGGACATGCACTCCATTACGGTGCGCCAGGATCCGGCAACCCTTCGGCAGCGTGCCCGCAATCTGCTGATGATCTATATTGCAGCAGGACTGGATCCGGAGAAGAACTGTCTCTATTATCAGTCTCACGTATCCGGACATGCGGAGCTTGCATGGATCCTGAACTGCTTTACCTATATGGGAGAGCTGAACCGGATGACTCAGTTCAAGGATAAGTCAGCAAAGCATGCGGACAATATCAATGCGGGACTTTTCACTTATCCGGTGTTGATGGCGGCGGATATCCTGCTCTATCAGGCGGATGTGGTTCCGGTGGGAATCGACCAGATGCAGCATCTGGAGCTGACCAGAGACATCGCGCAGCGCTTTAACGGAATATACGGAGATGTCTTCACCGTACCGGAAGCATATATCGGAAAGGTGGGGGCAAAGATCATGAGTCTTCAGGATCCTGCGAAGAAGATGTCCAAGTCTGATGAGAACCCCAATGCTTCCATCTATCTGATGGATGATCCGGATACGATCATCCGCAAGTGTAAGCGTGCGGTGACAGACTCTGAGGCACAGATCCTGTACCGGGAGGAGCAGCCGGGTATCCGGAATCTGATTGATATTTACAGTGCATGTACCGGAAAGACTCCGGACGAGGTGGTCAGAGAATTCGACGGCAAAGGATACGGAGACTTCAAGCTGGCAGTGGGAGAGGCAGTCGTCAGTGTGCTGCGTCCGCTGCAGGAGCGCTACGCCCAGCTTGCAAAGGATAAAGGATATATTGACAGTATCATCAGGGAAAATGCCCAGAGAGCCAATTATGTGGCGACGAAGACACTGCGTAAGGTACAGCGCAAGGTGGGCTTCCCGGACCGTATACGTTAGTTGAGGAGAGAAATGATGAAAGAGATCAGACCGGAAGAGTTACAGAAAAATCCATTTCAGATGATCGGGAAGGAATGGCTGCTGGTAACGGCAGAAAAGGATGGAAAGGCGAATACCATGACCGCGTCCTGGGGCGGCGTGGGTATCATGTGGGGAAAGCCGGTGGCATATGTGTTCATCCGTCCCCAGCGCTATACAAAGGAGTTTATCGATCAGGCAGATACCTTTTCGCTGTCTGTGCTGGGTGAAGAGTACAGAAAGACTCTGAGCTATCTTGGAACCGTCTCGGGAAGAGATGAGGACAAGATCGTAAAGGCAGGACTTCATGTGGAGCATGATGGAGAGACTCCCTATTTTGAGGAAGCCAATACGGTGATGATCTGCCGTAAGCTGTACGCACAGTATTATGATCCGGCATGCTTTATTGATAAGAGCTGTGATGAAAAATGGTATCCGAATAAAGATTATCACATGATGTACATTGTGGAGATCGAAAAGGTGCTTGTGGATTAATGGAACGTCGTTTCACATATTTTGTGGATAACAGAGACGAGGGGCTGACCGTAGAGCAGTTTCTGAAGCAGCGGGGGTATTCCCGCCAGGTGCTGGTGCAGCTGAAGAAGACGGAAGAGGGGATTTTGAAGGACGGGGTCTGGGCATATACAAGAGACCGTGTATCTGCAGGCAGCCGACTGGATATCCGGCTGGCGGAGGAAGCCCCGGAACAGATCCTGCCTGTAGAGCTGCCCTTTGGCATGGTCTATGAGGATGAGGATCTGATGGTGGTGGATAAGCCGGCGGATATGCCGGTGCATCCGTCCATAAATAATTATGACAACACCCTTGCCAATGCGATTGCCTGGTATTCCCGGCAGAAGGGAGAGCCGTTTCCCTATCGGTGCATTAACCGTCTGGACCGGAATACCACAGGGCTTCTGATCATTGCCCGACATATGCTGAGTGCGGCGGTGCTGTACCGGCAGATGAAGGAAAGAAGCATTCGGCGCACCTATCTTGCGATCGTGAAAGGACATCTGGAAGAACCGGGAACGGTGGATGCCCCTGTTGGAAGATGTGAGGGCTCCGTGATCCGGCGGATGGTGGACTGGGAGCATGGAGAGCGGGCAGTGACTCATTATACGCCGCTTGCATGGGGAGATGGATGGACGCTGGTGCAGTGTGTGCTGGAAACCGGACGGACCCATCAGATACGGGTACACATGAGTTATATCGGACATCCGCTTCCCGGTGATTTTCTGTACTGTCCGGAGGACGGTTCGATCTGCAGGCAGCCTCTGCATTCGTGGAAGCTTCAGTTTACGCATCCGGTTACCGGGGAACCGCTGGAATTTGAGCAGCCCTTACCGGAGGACATGCAGCAGTTCATGAGAGAAAGGTTATAAGGAGAGAATAGAAATGAAATTTCAGATGATTCATGAAAATTATAATGTGGCGGATCTGGAGAAATCAGAAGTTTTTTATGAAAAAGCACTTGGTTTGAAGGAAGTACGCAGAAAGGAAGCGGCAGACGGTTCCTTTATCATTGTCTATCTGAAAAATGAGGAGAGTGATTTTGAACTGGAGCTGACCTGGCTTCGGGATATGGATCGTCCGTACAACCTGGGTGACTGTGAATTTCACCTGGCTTTCCGTACCGATGATTATGAAGCGGCTCATGCACTCCATAAGGAGATGGGCTGTATCTGCTTTGAAAATCCGTCCATGGGCATTTATTTTATTCAGGATCCGGATGGATACTGGCTGGAGATTGTTCCGACCAGATAAGAGGATGAGGGAGTTACTGTAAGATGAAAATACTGGAAAATGTACGCAAGATACCGGGGGGTCTGATGATCGTTCCCATGCTATTGGCTGCGGTCGTAAATACCTTCTGTCCCTGGCTGTTTCAGATCGGGGCTCCGACCTCGGCGATATTTACTTCGGCGGGGACCATGACTGTCATAGGAATCGTGCTGGTATTTGCGGGAATCTCTACCCGTCCCAGAGAGCTTCTTCATTGCCTGAAAAGGGGCGGGGTTCTGCTCCTGATCAAACTGGTCATCAGCCTGCTTTTGTGTATCTGGATCATGAATTCCTTCGGACAGGAGGGATTTTGGGGGTTGTCTGCTCTGGTGCTGGTGGCGTGCATGACCAGCACGAATCCGGGTGTCTATATTGCGATGATGGACGGCAGAGGAGATGAGCTGGATAAAGCCACCTATGCGCTGGTAAATCTGGTGGGGCTTCCCTTTGTCCCCATCTGTATGCTGGGCTTTTCTGCCGGATATGGGGTCGACTGGCTGGCGATCCTTGCCACCTGTGTGCCGTTTCTGGTAGGACTTCTGCTGGCGGCGCTGGATCCGGAGATCCGAAAATTTGCGGCATCCGGTACGGCGGTCATGCTTCCTTTCCTGGGCTTCTGTCTGGGAAGCAAGGTGGATCTGGTGCTTGCGGTAAGATCCGGAGTGTCCGGACTTATCCTCTATGTGTTCTTTATGGCGGTGAATGCCGTGCCGCTGATTCTGGCAGATAAGTTCCTTCTGAAGCAGAAGGGATTTGCAGCAGCAGCCATCTGCTGTGTGGCAGGTATCTCCATGTCGGTTCCGGCATTGATGGCGGAGAAGGATCCGTCCTATCTGCCCTATGTGGACACGGCAACGGCGCAGCTTGCTCTGGCGGTGGCGCTGAGCGCGGTGGTGACACCGGTGCTGGTGAAGTATTTCTCAAAGGAAAAGAAGCTGTCCGCAGACAGATAGGGCGGGCGGCTGTATAGTTTGAAAGACTGAGCTTATGAATAGTAGTGATTCATAAGCTTTTTTTGCTTGCAAATTACAACGTACAGCATGTATAATCAAAGGGGAAGCAAAAGTTTATGGATCAGAACAAAAATTATGAATGAGGATAACATACTGGCTGATATTTTAACCAGATTTCAATCGGAGGTGAAAGATTTGCTGTTAATGGAATATGATAAAGAAGCGGAAGAGGCTTACATACGGAAGGAATCGCTGGAAACAGGTATAGAACAAGGAATAGAACAAGGTATTTCTCTGGTTGTAAAAACTCTGATACAGACTTTTCAGGAAATAGGAATATCCAGAGACAATACGTTATTCAAGTTGGAAGAGAAGTTTTCTCTGTCTACGCAGGAGGCGGAAAGATATCTTAATCTTTACTGGTCTGATAAGCAGGATTAAAATGTCTCAGGTGATAGATGCGCTAAGTGACTTCTGAATCATGGTTTCTGCCACCTAATACATATGACTGCGGCTCTTTTGTGGTGAATTGAAAAGCAGTTGTAGGAAAGGAGTTAAAAAGCCCTTATAACTGCTGAAATTCACACAGAAAAGAGCTTTTTACCTATGAAATCGTTATTTGAACAGATGGGGGCGCTGCAAAATTAAAAGATTCTCAATCAGTGATTTCCTCAGCACTGGCAACGAGAAGATCAAAATCGCTTTGATATTCCCTGTCCTGCAAAACACGGAATTTTTCAAATTCGCTCTCTGCGAAGGCTTTTGCAATCGCTGTCGTTACCTTTCCCTTATTTTGCAATATATCTTCTTCATTGAACTGGAGGAAGGCATCCAGGCGGCTGACCCAATCACGCATGTACATGATATTGCTTCGTCGTGCCTGCCTTTCAGCATAGTCCAGATACATTGTCACGATTTCACTTAGATTCGTCATTTCTGCTTTGTTTAAGTAGTTTTTGGCAATCGAGACATCCGATTTGCGGATGCGACCCAAAGGAGCATTTTTCCATGTAGTCAGCCCCATATTCGGCTTTGTGCTGTCAGCTCGCCCATATACTATTTCTGCCGCAGTATGGTGGGTAACAGCATAATGGAGCTTATTTTGCACGGTTGCAAAAAAATCTTTTGTAATGGGACTATTTACATCATAGTCAGCACTGCACTGTGAATAAATATCCGTGATCTTCTGATAGAAACGGCGCTCGCTGGAGCGAATATCACGAATACGCTCCAACTGTTCTTCGAAATAGTCTTTTCCAAAGAAATTCTCAGGTTCACGCAGTCGTGCATCGTCCAGCACATAACCTTTGATGATGAACTCTTTTAAGACCCGGTTTGCCCAAATTCGGAACATTGTCGCTTTTTTTGAATTTACACGGTATCCGACAGCGATGATGGCATCCAGATTATAATAGTTTGTATTATATCGCTTTCCATCTGCCGCAGTTGTTTCCATTTTGGAAACAACTGATTCTTCCTGCAATTCACCGGATTCAAAAATATTTTTTAGATGTTTGGAGATGGCGGCTTTCTGAACCTCGAACAGTTCTGCCATTTTTGCCTGTGTCAGCCATAAATTCTCTTGATATAAAAGAATTTCGACTCGGACATCTCCGTTATCTGTTTTATAAAACAAAATCTCTCTCGTTTCATAAGGGGTAAGCCTATATTCTTCGTTCATTTTCCTATCCCTTCCTATCATTCTTTCTTATCCTTTGCCCTGCTCTTGTAGACATTATACCTGTTTTTGCACTGGGGGTTACAGAAAATTGCGCTCAGTCTGCTTGCCACAAATATCTTAGCACAATCTTTGTTTTTCTCATTTCTTCAGATCAGCAAATAATTCGTCAAGGTCATTGTAACCCTTTATAGACGAGGATTTTGCAATCCTTTCCGTTTCCAGCATAGCAGCAATCGTTTCTTTGTTGGGTTGTTCCAGCCGAACTTTAAAGGGGATGCCGCCCCTAAGACGTCAGCTCTCTGCTTCAGCGGGATGCCGTTCTTTAAAGGAGTAGATACAGCCGCAGTAATCCTGCCGGTACATGCCGTATTCCTTTGAGAGTTCTGTGGAACGCTTGTAGCCGTTTCGTTTTTTGAAATCATTGGGAAGCCAGCGGATCTTATATTGTTCTGCAAGTGCTTCACCGATTTCATTGAGCTTTTCTGCGTTTTTTAAAGGGCTGATGGACAGGGTTGTGGCAAAATAGTCATAGCCCTTTTCACTTGCGATCCGTGCGGATTCAGCCAGACGCAGACGGTAGCAGGCAAAGCACCGTTCGCCGCCCTCCGGCAGGTGCTCCATACCCTTGGCACAGTTGTAGAAATCCTTTGGGATGTATGCCCCTTCCAGAAAATCCACCGGATACCTGGCGGGAAGGTTTTGGATAAAGCGCATTTGCTCCTCCACACGGACCGCATACTCGGATTCCGGATAGATATTCGGATTATAATAGAAGACCGTGATCCGAAAATACTGAGACAGATATTCCAGTACATAGCTGCTGCATGGGGCACAGCAGGAGTGGAGCAGAAGGGAAGGTACCTGCTGTTCCTGTTCCAGAAGTCCAATTTGTTTATCTAATTCTTTTTGGAAGTTTCTTTTATTCATAGGTACTGCCTTTTAGATTATCCTTTCGATATGCAATCATTTTTTTCATAGTGATATATCTCTGCAACTTCAAAGTCGCTTATATGCCCACATAGATTATAGCACTGCTATATGAATTTTTCTATCCTTTCTCTGTTGGCATGAATGTATTCCCGCGTATCTGCCTATATCGTTTTATACCACCATAAAAAATCCGGACATTAACATGTAAAAAAGCACTGTTGTTTTTCGTTCATCAGTGATATGCTTTCATGTAGGGAGCCTGAACATGAAAAACTTCTGAAGATCAATACCAGATGGAATCTTCAGGATGAGAAATAATCGAAACGGAAAGGAAGGATATTTAATATGGAAGAAACAGTACGGTTACAGCGTGTCCTTGCATTTATCAGGGAGCGGGGATGGAATCACAAGAGCTGTCAGGAGGATGGCTGCGGAAGTATAGATTTTGAGTATCGGGGAGTACCCTATCACATCTGGGAATTTTATGACGGAGAGTGGGGAGTGGAGACCAATCTGCGCCATGGAGGACGGCAGGAGGAGTTTTTTGGGGATTATGAGTCTGAGATGCTGGAGATCATGAAAGACTGGCACTGATATAGAACATATGTTCTGAAAGTTCTTGCATATCTCTCACAAGTACACTATAATAGAAGCATAGAAATGTCAGATGTGCGGATAATAGTGGAAAGAGAGGGGGAGAGCCATTTGCAGGAAGAGCGTATCTATGCAGCGATCGATCTGAAATCATTCTATGCTTCTGTTGAATGCAGAGAGCGTCAGCTTGATCCGCTGACCACCAATCTGGTAGTGGCAGATGAGAGCCGGACAACGAAGACGATCTGCCTGGCGGTATCCCCTGCATTGAAGGAATATGGGATTTCAGGACGTGCGCGTCTGTTTGAGGTCGTCCGGAAAGTGGAAGAGATCAATGCCGAAAGGCTGAGCCGTGCACCTGGACATGTATTTTCCGGCTCCTCCTGTGACAGCCGGGAGCTGAAGAGGCTGCCGGAGCTGTCGGTGGACTATGTAACGGCGCTTCCCAGAATGGCGCTGTATATGGAGTACAGTACAAGGATCTATCAGATCTATCTAAGATATATCGCTCCGGAGGATATGCATGTCTATTCCATAGATGAGGTCTTTGTGGATGTTACGGATTATCTGGATACCTACAGTCTGTCTGCCAGAGAACTGGTCATGGAGATGATTCAGGAGGTTTTTTTGGAGACTGGTATTACGGCTGCGGCGGGGATCGGGACCAATCTGTATCTTGCCAAGGTGGCGATGGATATTGTTGCAAAGCATATTACTCCTGATAAAAATGGTGTACGGATCGCCAGTCTCAATGAGATGAATTACCGCAGACTTTTATGGAAGCACCGCCCGCTTACGGATTTCTGGCGGGTAGGAAGAGGATATGCGAAAAAGCTGGAGCAGAGCGGGCTGTATACCATGGGAGACATTGCTAGATGCTCTGTGGGAAAGCCGGATGAGTTTCATAATGAGGAGCTTTTGTATCGGATGTTTGGAGTGAACGCGGAGCTGCTGATCGACCATGCCTGGGGGTGGGAACCGTGCACCATGGCTGATATTAAGGCATACAGACCAGAAGACAGCAGTCTGGGATCCGGACAGGTGCTGCAGTGTCCATACAGTTATGAGAAGGCGGGACTGGTTGTCCGGGAGATGACCGATCTTCTGGTTCTGGATCTGGTTGATAAGGGACTGGTGACGGATCAGGTTGTTCTGACCATAGGATATGATATTGAGAATCTGTCAGATCCCCGGATCCGGGGGTCATATAAAGGACCGGTCACAACGGATCATTACGGGAGAAAGGTTCCGGGACATGCTCATGGGACTGCGAATCTTGGCAGACAGACTTCCTCGGCAAGATTGATCGTGGATGTGGTGATGAAGCTGTATGATCAGATCGTGGATCAGAGTCTGCTGATACGGAGAATTCAGGTTTCATTCGGTCATGTGGCAGATGAGGCGCTGGCTGCAAAAGAGGAGAAGTATGAGCAGCTGGATCTGTTTACCGATTATGCAGGTCTGCAGGAAAAGCGAAGAGAAGAAGAGGAAGCACTGGCACGGGAACGGAAAATGCAGCAGGCAGTTCTGAGCCTTAAGAAAAAATACGGAAAAAACGCGGTGCTGAAAGGGATGAATCTGGAAGAAGGGGCTACGGCTGTTCAGAGAAACAATCAGATCGGCGGACACAGAGCTTAAAGGAGGAAACGGCATATGAGAGCATATTCAAATGACAGATCTGATTATGAAGATATCCTCTCCCTTCCTCATCCGGTATCTGCTGTCCATCCTCCCATGGACAGGCTGACCAGGGCTGCTCAGTTTGCTCCTTTTGCGGCACTGACCGGTTATCATGAGGCGGTACATGAAACGGCAAGACTGACCGAAGACAGAATTGAGCTGGATGAGATGGAAAAGGCAGTGCTGGATACACAGCTTCAGAAGCTTTGGAGGGAAAAAGAGAATCCAAAGATTGGGATTACCTGCTTTTGTCCGGATGAGAGAAAAGCAGGGGGAAAATACGTGGAAATTACCGGGGTTCTGAGAAAAGTAGATCCGTATGAACGACGGGTGATTCTGCAGGATGGCAGAAGTGTGCCGATAGATGAGATTATCCATATAGATGGGGTTGTATTATGACCCGATGTTAAGGTATAATGACTCCAGACATTATACTCTGGAGGAAAAAATGAATCAGGATTTAACAGAAAACTCAAAGCATCCTGCCTCTTCCCGGGGCAGTTTTTCCGGTCGCATCGGATATGTTCTGGCAGTAGCCGGGTCTGCGGTCGGTCTTGGAAATATCTGGCGTTTCCCATACCTTGCAGCAAAATATGGCGGTGGAATGTTTCTGCTGGTATATCTGCTTTTGACGGTGACCTTTGGATATGTGCTGATCGTGTCAGAGACCGCTCTGGGGCGTATGACAGGACAGAGTCCCGTAGGCGCCTTCCGAAGCTTCGGCAAAAGCCTGCCTTTTCGGATTGGCGGCTGGCTCAATGCAGTGATTCCCATGCTGATCGTTCCCTATTATAGTGTGATCGGCGGCTGGGTTATTAAGTATCTGGCAGAATACATGAAGGGAAATGTAAGCATTCTGGCAGGCGATTCCTATTTTACAGACTTTATTGCAGATTCCGGTACGGTGGAGCTCTGGTTTCTCGTCTTTTCTCTCATGGTTTTTGCGGTCATACTGGTTGGTGTTGAGAAGGGAGTAGAGCGGGTATCCAAGATCATGATGCCGATTCTTGTCGTGCTGGCGGTTATGGTGGCAATCTATTCCGTTACCCGTCCCGGTGCATTTGCCGGAGTGAAATATTTCCTGATTCCTAACTTTGAGAATTTCTCATGGATGACGGTAGTCGCGGCAATGGGGCAGATGTTCTATTCTCTGTCCATAGCTATGGGTATCCTTTATACATACGGTTCTTATATTGGGAAGGACGTGGATATTGAAAAGTCCACCGGGCAGGTAGAGATATTTGACACGGCGATTGCAATGCTGGCAGGTCTTATGATCATTCCGGCAGTTTTTGCATTTTCGGGCGGAGACGCAGGAACTCTGCAGGCGGGACCATCCCTTATGTTTATCACCCTTCCGAAGGTTTTTGCAAGTATGGGAATCGGAACAGCGGTTGGTATTTTGTTTTTTCTGCTGGTTCTGCTGGCAGCGCTGACAAGCGCCATTTCCCTGATGGAGACAAGTGTATCCACTCTTTCGGATGAATTAAAGTGGAGCCGTCTCAGAAGCAGTGTGGTTATGGGAGTCGTGATGATCGTGCTTGGCTCTGCGTCTGCAATGGGATATGGAGCGTTGGATTTTGTGAAGATCTTTGGTATGGCGTTCCTTGATTTCTTCGATTTCCTGACCAACTCCGTTATGATGCCTCTGGCAGCCCTTGCCACCTGCATCCTGATCCTTAGGGTAGTCGGATTTGAGCGGATCGCAAAAGAGGTTGAATGCTCCTCTGCGTTTCATCGCAAAAAGCTTTATAATTTCTTTATGAAATATCTGGCACCGATCTGTATCGGAATTATTCTGGTCAGTTCGATTGCAAATGTGCTTGGATGGATTTCCATGTAGGTGAGCTGCTGTGAAAGTCCCGGTCCTTATCATACATTGTCGTGTTTTTATAAACGGCTGCATGATAAGGAGCGGGATTTTTATCGTATGGGATTTCTGCGGATAAACCAGACAGATACAAAAAAGGTTAAAAGCTCCGCAAGCGGAACAGCCAGCCATACTCCGTTTAGTCCGAAGAATCCTGGCAGAAGAAGCAGAAACAGCAGTAATAAGGCAAAGGAGCGCAGAAATGTTATAATGCCTGAAAAATGTCCCTTCCCATAGGCGGTCAGCCGGATCGCGGAGAAAATATTCAGACCGGAAAACAAAAAGCCCAGTCCGTATAAACGCATACCAGAGACAGCAAGCGTATAGACCATACTGGATCTTTCTGCAAAAAACAATACCCCCAAAGGTGCACAGAAAAAAGTAATGGCATATACAAGCCCGGGTGCAATGGAGAAAAAACGGTAAGAGTATACTTCTAATTTCCGGCAGACAGCAGAATTACCGTTGCCGTACGCATAGCTTAACATTGGAGAAATTCCCATGGAGAAGCCGAAGTAGATACCGATAAAAATAAACTGCAGATACATAATGATGGAAACAGCAGCGATCCCGTCTTCTCCTGCCAGCATCATGGCGGTGCGGTTAAATACAATTGTGGTGACAGCAATTGCAAGCTGATTGATAAATTCAGAAGCGCCATTGATCATACAGTAAAATCCCAGTTTGATCCGGAAGCAGTGAAGGGTAAAATGCAGGTTTTTGTTTCTTCGCAGAAAATAAAAAACGCCGAGGAGAAGAGACAAAACCAGTCCCAGTATGGTTGCCAGTCCGGCACCCAGAATGCCCATATGCAGCTTTCCGATGAAAATATAATCCAGAATAATATTCAGGATTCCGCCGGAAAGTGCGGTTACAAAGCTGTAGGCTGGCGCCCCGTCCACCCGGATAAAGTAAGTAAAAAGCTCTTTGCCGATAACAGCCGGGGTGCCGACGAGCCAGATCAGAAGGTAAGTCCTGCAGTCGTTCATGGTCACGGGAGTAGCGCCCAGCAGGGACAGCACCGGAGTTAGATTAAAAAATACAATGCCGGAAATGCAGCATCCCAGAAGAATGGAAAAAAGCATACTGACAGAGAACGCCTGATCTGCTTTTTTGGAATTCCCGGCTCCGATCGCCAGTGCAGAAATAGCGCTTCCGCCAGTGGCGAAGACCAGGGCAATTCCAAAAAGAACATTTACAATCGGATATACAATATTGATGGCTGCCAGGGCATTGGTTCCCACATAGTTTGATACAAAAATACCGTCTACAATGGTATAAAGTGTATTGAACAGAGAAGTCAGATAGGTTGGAATGATATATTTTAGGACCTTGTAAAAACGGACCTCCGAAGCAGTTTGAAAGACAGATGAATTTTTCATGGTGTCACCTCCTGATGACAGCATATACCTTCAAGGTACTTGAAGGTCAAGAGGAAATCATATAAAATATGGAAAAGGAGAGGTATATATGGAAAGATTATTCAACATTGGCGAGATAGCCGGATTTTTCCAGATTCCGGCTTCCACGCTGCGGTATTGGGAGGAAACAGGAGTCATTTCTCCGGGAAAAAATCCGGAAAATAATTACAGAGAGTACAGCGTGTCGGATCTGATGATCATATCGGATGTGCTGTTCTATAAAAATCTGGGGCTGCCATTAAAGCAGATTCGGAATATGGAACAGATCACCCCGGAGGATCAGGAGAAATTGTTTGCCGGAAAGATCAGGGAATTGAAAAATCAGCAGCAGGAAATTGAGAATCGGATACAGAAGCTTCAAAATCGTCTCAGGGCATTTGAAATGATGAAGGAGCTAAAACGGAATCCCTTCTCCCTGGAGGATATCGATACAGAGTGTATTGTGACATTTGAATTGATTGAAATCGAAAAGCTGCACAAATACATAGGAAATCCCTATCTGTATTCCCGTGTTCAGCATTCAAAGGAGATAGACCGGGAGCAAAGAGGGCTTACGGTTTCAGGCGAAGAGTCGGATCTGATTCCGGATGAAAAGAAATTATGGAAGAAGGGAAAAAGTAAATACGTAACCTGTTTAATGAAGGAAGAGATTACAGACGGCTATCCCAATAATTTGGAGGAGCTTGTGGAACAGGTGCAGAAGACGTACAAAACAGGATACATAATCAGCCGCTTCCTGCTGTGTGCGCAGGAAGACGGAAAACTGTATGATTTTTATAAAACTTATATCGAGATACTGCCATGAAATAGTGTTAATATATCAGTTATCAAAGAGCCAGACGTAAAGACGCAGAGCCGGTAACACATAAGGCATTTGTCCTTAGGGTTACCGGCTCTTTCTTTTATGCTGTAGCAGCGGCTTTGAAAAACGGAGACGGTGGGATTCGAACCCACGTGCCGGTTGCCCGACAACTTGATTTCGAGTCAAGCTCGTTATGGCCACTTCGATACGTCTCCACAGATAAGCGGGTGCTTTTGCGCCCGCTTAATTACTATAACACAAAAATTACAATTGTGCAATTCCGGAAATATCAGAATCGATCATCATGGAATAATTTGTGTAATATACGACAAATCCGGGTTTGGCGCCGCCAGGTTTTTTGACGTGTTTTTTCTCCACATAGTCGATCTCTGTCTTCTCTGCATTCCGGCTGCTGGAATAATAGGCGGCCAGCCGTGCAGCCTCTTCAAAGGTACGGTCAGGCAGTTCATCGCCGTTGGTCTGTACGATCACGTGGGAGCCGGGAACTCCTTTGGCATGGAACCACCAGTCATTGCCTCTGGCAAACTGGAAGGTCAGCTCATCGTTCTGAAAGTTATTTTTCCCCACATACATATGATATCCGTCGCCGGACAGATAGTGGAAGGGTTTGGAGGTGATCTTCGGACGTTTGTTTCCCGGAGCGCGTTTCCGAATGTATCCGGACTCCATCAATTCTTCCTTGATCTGGACCAGATCCTCTTCCAGAAGGGCGATATCCAGGGCAGTCTGGATGGACTTCAGGTGTTCCACTTCGGAGCCGGTCTCTTCCAGAAGCTTTGTGACTGCTTCGCAGGTGCGCTTCAGCTTGCCGTATTTGTCAAAATATTTCTTTGCGTTGTCCTGAACCGGGATCTGCGGGTCCAGAGGAATCGTCACAGTCTCTCCGGTATAGTAGTTTAAGGCTTCAAAGCTTTTGCTTCCGGGCTCCACGTTATAACCATAGGTGTTGATCAGTTCTCCGTAAATACGGTATTTTTCCCGCTTCTCCGTATCACGCAGCTGTTTGAGCTGAAGGTCGTATTTTTTTACATTCCGCTCAAGCGCTGTCTGCACGATCCGCCGAAGGTCTGTGGATTTCTGACGGATGCGGGTCAGTGTGTTCTTTTCCGCATAGTAATGCTCCAGCATCCGGGAGGGGGAATCATAGCTTTCCTTTGCGTATCTTTCATAAAGAGTCATGCGTATACAGGAAAACTCTACGGGATTTTTCCCGTCATAATAGATCGCCGGTTCGTAGATATTCTGACGGACAGCCTCTATAAAACGGCGGAACTGCCAGTACAGCCAGGAAAGCTGATCCTGGTCGAAGGAATTGGCAGCCCGGTCGGAATCCATGGACATCTGACAGCAGAGCTCCTCGGCGGCGATGGGGCTGAAGCCGGTGAGGGAGGTATAAAGCGCTTTGGAGAGCTTCATGGGCTTACTCTGGAGAAGCCGGATGAAATCCTCCTCCGTTACCTCCAGAGGGTTTACCTTTTCCTGAGTCTCAGGAATAAAGTAGGGGCGGCCGGGAAGAACCTCACGGACGGAGCTCATCTGGGATGAGACATGCTTGATACTGTCTATGATCTGGTTCTGATCGGTACAGAAGATGATGTTGCTGTGCTTTCCCATGATCTCCACGATCAGGTACTTTCGGCAAAGATCACCCAGCTCGTCCAGATGCTCGATTTCAAAACGCAGAATACGTTCCAGAGAGGGCTGTGTAATGGAGATGATCCGTCCGCCGCTGATATGCTTGCGCAGCAGCATACAGAAATTGGGCGCAGTCAGGGGACTGGGTTTATTACTTTCAGTAATATAAACAAGCGGCAGACTGGCGGAAGCCGAGAGCAGGAGACGGAAGTTGCCCTGCTGGGATTTGACCGTCAGAAGCAGCTCGTCGGATTCCGGCTGAGCGATCTTGGAGATGCGTCCGCCGCTTAACTTTTCATTCAGTTCATGTGCCATACAGGCAATGGTGATACCGTCTAAAGCCATAGTTTTTTGCTCCTTAAAAGTGGCTGTTTTGTACTTTTTATTGCTATCTCATTATACTTGACGGGATTTTGAAAATCAACTATAATAAGAATAGTTATGGCGAGGGGGATCCCTCGCGTTTGTTTGAGGACGGTAAATATGATTAAAAGTATGACAGGTTTTGGACGCTGCGAGGTTTCAGAGGGCAGCCGGAAGATTACCGTAGAGATGAAGTCCGTAAATCATCGTTATCTGGATGTGAATGTGAAGATGCCGAAGAAGCTGAATTTTTTCGATTCAGCCATCCGTTCGGTGCTCAAGGAGTACATCCAGCGCGGAAAAGTGGACATTTTTGTTACATATGAGGATATGAGCGAAGGCAATGCGGCGCTGACCTATCATCCGCAGATCGCTGCTCAGTATATGGAATATTTCCGCCAGATGGAAGAGCAGTTCCATCTGAAGAATGATATGCAGGTATCGGTTCTGGCACGTTGTCCGGAGGTTCTTGTGATGCAGGAGCAGCAGGAGGATGAGGAGGAGATCTGGCATCTTCTGGAGAGTGCGCTGCGGGGTGCCTGCAGTAATTTCGTGGAGACCCGTATCCGTGAGGGCGAGGCGCTGAAGGATGACCTGATCGCCAAGCTGGATGAGATGCTGAAGGTGGTGGCGTATATTGAAGAACGTTCCCCGCAGATCGTGGCGGAATACCGCCAGAAGCTGGAAGCGAAGGTTCGGGAGCTTTTTGCGGATGCGCAGATCGATGAGAGCCGGATCGCCACAGAGGTGACGATCTTTGCAGACAAGATCTGTGTGGATGAAGAGATCGTGCGCCTGAAGAGTCATGTGGAGGCTACCAGAGCGGCTTTGACTGCAGGCGGAAGTGTGGGACGGAAGCTGGATTTCATTGCACAGGAGATGAACCGGGAAGCCAATACCACGTTGTCCAAGGCAAATGATCTGGAGATCTCCAGCCGTGCCATTGATCTGAAGACGGAGATCGAGAAGGTCCGGGAGCAGATACAGAATATAGAATAGAAGCAGACCATGCGGCAGACGGTGGTTTGTATGGCTGAGACAGGGATATAATATGAACAGACAGGGAATATTGATTGTGGTATCCGGTTTTTCAGGAGCCGGAAAGGGCACGATTATGAAGGAGCTGCTCACCAGGTATGAGCAGTATGCATTGTCCATATCCGCGACGACCCGTGCGCCCCGTCCTGGTGAAGAGGATGGGAAGGCATATTTTTTCAAAAGCAGGGAAGAATTCGAGCAGATGATCGCAGAGAATGCCCTGATCGAGTATGCGGAATATGTGAACAATTATTACGGAACACCAAAAGCATATGTGGAAGAGCAGCTTGCCAAAGGCAGGGATGTGATTCTGGAGATTGAGATACAGGGAGCGCGTAAAGTACGCGAGCTGTTTCCGGATGCGGTGCTTCTGTTCGTGACAACGAAGGATGCACAGACCCTGAAGGAGAGACTGGTCGGCAGAGGAACGGAGACGCTGGAGGTCATTGAGCAGCGTCTGGCAAGAGCCGTTCAGGAATCCGAGGGGATTGAGGAGTATGATTATCTGGTGGTCAACGATGAACTGGATGCCTGTGTGGCAGAAATCCATTCGATTATCGAAGGTGAACACCGGAGAATTGCATATAATATGGAATTTATCAATAATATCAGAGAAGAGCTGAAGGGCTTTTCGAAAGGAGAATAATATTTATGTTACATCCGTCTTATACAGACTTAATGAAAACCATCAACAGTGAAGTAGAAGAGGGCGATACCCCGGTAGTTAACAGCCGTTATTCCATCGTTCTGGCAACAGCCAAGAGAGCAAGACAGATCATTGGCGGCTCAGAGGCTTATGTGAGCAGCCGCGGCAAGAAGCCTCTTTCCATTGCCGTAGAGGAGGTTAATAAGGGCTTTGTTACCATTGAACCAGAGGACGGTGAGAGCGAGAACGAAGAGTAAGTTACAAATCATAAATTGGGAGGGGTAATATGATAGTAAGAGAAGGTAAGAGCGTATTCAAGGGAGTGGCTATCGGTAATATCTTTATCTACCGGAAAGCGGAAAAGGCAGTGACCAAGACCGCCATCGTGGACAGCGCGGCAGAGCTTGCGCGCTTCAGAGAGGCGAAGGCAAAGGCGATGGGACAGCTGAAGGGGCTTTATGAGAAGGCGCTCCGGGATGTGGGTGAAGAAGAGGCAATGATCTTCGATGTTCATCAGATGCTTTTGGATGATCTGGATTATATTGAGTCCATTGAGGGCATCATAGAAGGTGAGAAGATGAATGCCGAGTATGCGGTATTTATGACCTGCGAGCAGTTTGCAGCCATGTTCCTGAGTATGGATGACGATTATATGCGGGGACGTGCAGCAGATATTGAGGATATCTCCAACCGTGTGATCTCCATTCTGAACGGGACACAGATCAGTCCGGAGGCAATGCCGGAGCCGGTCATCATTGTGGCTGAGGATCTTGCACCAAGCGAGACCGTACAGTTCGAAAAGGATAAGCTGCTGGCACTGGTTACCCAGAAGGGCTCTGCCAATTCTCATACGGCGATCCTTGCAAGGACCATGAATATTCCGTCTCTTGTGACGACAGATATTGAGGTGGATCAGAAGTACCACGGAAGAACCGCTATCGTGGACGGATTTGCCGGACTGATCTATATTGATCCGGATGCGGAGACTCTGGAAAAGTTAATGGACAAAAAGAGACGCTCCGACGAGCAGCGTGCCCTTCTTCAGGAGATGAAGGGGAAGGAGACCGTGACAAAAGCGGGCAAGCACATTCATTTGTACTCCAATATCGGAGGCATTCAGGATGTGGATGCAGTGCTGGACAATGACTCTGAGGGAATCGGTCTTTTCAGAAGTGAGTTCCTGTACCTCGGACGGGAGGATTATCCGGGCGAGGAAGAGCAGTTTGAAGCATATAAGACAGTTGTAAGCCGC
The DNA here is from genome assembly GCA_018376135.1 of Clostridiales bacterium. GTDB lineage: Bacteria > Bacillota > Clostridia > Lachnospirales > Lachnospiraceae > Hominiventricola. The sequence continues at coordinate 34,937 of JAHABX010000004.1, forward strand.
ATGGACGGCAAAAAGGTCATTATCCGTACGCTGGATATCGGTGCGGACAAGCAGGCTGATTATTTCAATATTCCCAAGGAGGAGAATCCGGCGCTTGGATTCCGCGCGATCCGTATATGCCTGACCCGGGAAGAGGTTTTCAAGACGCAGCTGCGCGCCCTTTACCGTGCATCTGCATTCGGTAAGCTGGCGATCATGTTCCCGATGATCATTTCCGTGAAGGAGATCCTGAGGATCAAGGAGATCGTGGAGGAAGTGAAGCTGGAGCTTGACAGAGAGGATATCACTTATGGAGATGTGGAGCTTGGTATTATGATCGAGACTCCGGCGGCAGCAGTGATCAGTGATCTGCTGGCACCTCATGTGGACTTCTTCAGTATCGGAACCAACGATCTGAGTCAGTACACTCTGGCGATCGACCGCCAGAACCAGTCTCTGGACAACTTCTTTGATCCGCATCATGAAGCGATCCTGCGGCTGATCCAGCTCACCATCGAGAATGCGCATAAATACGGTGCGTGGTGCGGTATCTGCGGAGAGCTTGGTGCAGATATGGAGCTGACAGCAAGATTTATCCAGATGGGCATCGACGAGCTGTCCGTGTCTCCGGGATATACGCTGGAGCTTAGAAAGCGTATCCGCGAGTGTTAGAATAAAAACAAATAAAAAGGAGATAAAAACAATGAAATCATTTACTTACACAATTCAGGATGAACTTGGAATCCATGCAAGACCTGCAGGAATGCTGGCAAAAGCTGCAGCAGGCTGCAAGAGCGTAGTTACGATCGACAACGGAACGAAGAAAGCAGATGCTAAGAGACTGATGGCAATCATGAGCATGGGTGTAAAGAAGGGTCATACCGTTACGGTCACCGTAGAGGGTGAGGATGAAGAGACTGCATGTGCAGCTATGGAAGAGTTCTTCAAGACCAATCTGTAAGAGACAAAGACGCGAGATAAGTAAGACAAAGGACATGAGGGTCGGTTTCCGGCCCTCATTTTTAGGAACTGTAAAAAATATATTTGGAGGTATCCATGACCATAGAACAGTTAACAGCGTATGAGCTGGTGAAGACGGAGCAGATGCCGGAGCTGAAATCCACAGGCTATCTGCTGAGACATAAAAAGACAGGGGCGAGGGTGGCGCTTATATCCAATGAAGACGAGAACAAAGTCTTTCAGATCGGATTCCGCACCCCTCCGTCCGACAGTACGGGAGTTCCGCATATTATGGAGCATTCTGTGCTCTGCGGTTCCCGGGATTTTCCGGTGAAGGATCCGTTTGTGGAGCTGGTGAAGGGATCTCTGAATACATTCCTGAATGCCATGACCTATCCGGATAAGACGGTATATCCGGTGGCAAGCTGTAATGATCAGGATTTCCAGAACCTGATGCATGTCTATCTGGATGCGGTATTCCATCCGAACATTTATAAGGAAGAAAAGATATTCCGCCAGGAGGGATGGCATTACGAGCTGGAGGCAGAGGATGAGCCGATCATCTATAATGGCGTAGTATATAATGAAATGAAGGGTGCTTTTTCTTCTCCGGAGGATATGCTGGACCGTGAGATCGCCACAACGCTCTATCCGGACACTCCGTATTATTATGAATCAGGCGGAGATCCCAAGCATATTCCGGAGCTGACCTATGAAGCCTTTCTGGCGTTCCATCAGAAATATTACCATCCATCCAACAGCTATATTTATCTGTATGGAAATATGGACATGGCTGAGAAGCTGGCATGGATCGATGAGAAATATCTGAGCCACTATGATTATCTGGAGGTGGATTCTGCAATCACCATGCAGAAGACATTTGATAGACCGGTGGAACGCGTGGTGGAGTATCCGGTGTCTGCAGAGGAATCCACGAAAAATCAGGCATATTTGTCTTATAATGCGGTCATCGGAACCTCTCTGGATGCAAGACTGTATCTGGCTTTCCAGATCATCGAGTATGCACTTCTGGCAGCGCCCGGTGCGCCTTTGAAGCAGGCGCTTCTGGATGCGGGGATCGGCAAGGACATTCTGAGCACCTATGAAAACGGGATCGCCCAGCCGTACTTTTCTATCATAGCGAAAAACGCGGATGAGGATCAGAAGGAAGCCTTTGTGGAAACGATCCGCCGCACACTGAGCGAGATCGTGGAGAAGGGCTTTGACCGTAAGTCCCTTCAGGCAGGACTGAATTATTACGAATTCCGGTATCGGGAAGCAGATTTCGGCAATTATCCGAAGGGACTGATGTACGGACTTCAGATGTATGACAGCTGGCTCTATGATGATTCCCGGCCGTTCCTGCATCTGATCGCGCTGGAGCATTTTGCAGAACTGAAACGCCGGATGGATACGGGATATTTTGAGGAACTGGTACAGACCTGGCTTCTGGATAATACCCATGCGGCAACGCTGATCCTTCGTCCGGTTCCGGGTCTGGAGGCAAAGCAGGCAGAAGAGACCGAGAAGAAGCTTGGGGAGTACAAGTCCGGTCTGAGTGAAGCGGAAGTGAAGGCACTGGCGGAAGCCACGGATGCACTGAAGGCGTATCAGGATCAGCCGTCTCCTCAGGAGGATCTGGCGAAGATCCCCATGCTCACCAGAGCGGATATTAAGCGGGAAACAGCTCCGCTGATCAATGAAGAGCTGCAGGTGGATGGTACGACACTTCTGCATCAGGATATTTTTACAGGAGGCATCAGCTATATCCGGCTGCTGTTTGACGCAGAGAAGCTTCCGGACAGTCTGATCCCTTATCTGGGACTCCTGAAACATGTCCTTGGCTACGTGGATACGGAGAACTTCAGCTTTGGAGAGCTGTTTAACGAGATCAACTGTCATACGGGCGGGATCACGCCTGCGGTAAATCTGTACGGAAATATGCGGGAACCGGAGAAATTCCGCATCATGTTCGAGCTGAGAGCAAGAGTGCTCAGTGATAAGACAGATTTTGCATTTGCCATGATGAGAGAGATCCTGCATCGGACAAAGCTTACGGATACAAAGCGTCTCTATGAGATCATTACACAGGTAAAATCCAGACTGCAGATGTACCTGACCACTTCTGGACATTCGGCGGCAGGTGTGCGTGCCATGTCCAAGTTCTCCCGGTCGGCAGAAATCAACGACCGCATGAACGGGGTGGAGTTCTACTGGGTGATCGAGGATCTGGAAGCACATTTTGAGGAGAGGAAGGAAGAGCTGGCAGAAAAGCTTGCGCAGGTGATGCAGTATATTCTGCGTCCGGAGAACCTGATCGTCAGCTGTACGTCTGAAAGCGAGGGACTGGAGGCTGTGAAGAGCGAGATCCCTGCTTTGAGAAAGGCACTGTATACGACAGAGCTTCCGAAGATCTGTGAACCGTTTGAACCGCCTGTTCGGGCGAAAAGGGAAGGTCTGAAAACCCCGTCTGCGGTCCAGTATGTGGCACGTGCAGGACATATCAGCCATTATACCGGAGCTTACCGGATTCTGAAGGTGATCTTAAGCTATGATTATCTGTGGATCCAGATCCGTGTCAAGGGAGGCGCTTACGGCTGCATGAGCGGATTTGGCGTATATGGGGACAGCTATCTGGTGTCCTACCGGGATCCCAATCTGGGACAGACCAATGAGGTGTTTGAAAAGACCGCCGAGTATGTGGAGCAGTTTGATGCCTGCGAGCGGGATATGACCAAATATATCATCGGAACCATCAGTGAGATGGACACGCCGCTGACGCCGTCGGCTATGGGAAACCGCTCCCTGCTGGCATGGCTGACCCATACAACGCTCAGTGATTTCCAGCGGATGCGTGATGAGGTGCTGGATGCGGAGCCGGCAGATATCCGCAGTCTGGCAGAGGGGATCCGGGAGCTTCTGGCAGAAGGAAGCTTTTGTACCATTGGAAATGAGAATAAGATAGAGAAGGAAAAGGGACTGTTCGATGAGACATTGAACCTGTTCCATTCGTAAGCCCCAGAGGCAGAAAGAGAATCTATGAACGAACAGAAGAAATCCGGGTTTGCCACTCTGATCGGCAGACCCAATGTGGGAAAATCCACACTTATGAACCAGATCATTGGGCAGAAGATCGCAATCACATCCAATAAGCCCCAGACCACCAGAAACCGTATCCAGACGGTCTACACCTGTGAGCAGGGGCAGATCGTATTTCTGGATACGCCGGGAATCCACAAGGCGAAGAACAAGTTGGGCGAATATATGGTGAATGTGGCAGAGCGCACCCTGAAGGAGGTGGACGTGATCCTCTGGCTGGTGGAGCCCACAACCTTTATCGGAGCGGGTGAGCGGCATATTGCAGAGCAGCTCTCCGGTATCAACACGCCGGTGGTTCTGGTCATCAATAAGATCGATACAGTGAAAAAGGAAGAGGTGCTGACCTTCATTGACGCTTATCGGAAGATCCTGGATTTTGCAGAGATCGTTCCGGTATCTGCGCTGAAGGGGCTGAACAAGGATACGCTTCTGGATGTGATCTTTAAATACCTTCCCTATGGTCCCATGTTCTATGACGAGGATACGGTGACAGACCAGCCCATGCGCCAGATCGCATCAGAGATGATCCGGGAAAAGGCGCTGAAGCTCCTGGATGAAGAGATCCCTCATGGAATTGCCGTGTCCATTGATATTATGAAACAGCGTCCCCAGGGAAATATCTGGGATATTGAGGCGACCATCATCTGTGAAAGGGATTCTCATAAGGGGATCATCATCGGAAAGGGAGGCGCAATGCTGAAAAAGATCGGCTCCGCAGCCCGTTTTGAGATGGAGCGTATGCTGGAGGCAAAGGTAAATCTGAGACTCTGGGTCAAGGTGAAGAAGGACTGGAGAGATTCTGATTTCCTTATAAAAAATTTCGGATACGATAAGAAAGAAGTATAGCCGGAGTCGGGTTCGGGGATTCTATGAACATACCATAAGGAAAAGACGGAGGTTCATGGAAATGGATAGTTGGAATCGATTTGCACACACCGGAGATATACGTGATTATCTGGCATACAAGACACAGGAGCCAAATGCCGGAAGAACAGGAGAGAAGCATGAGCAGTCAGACCTGCACAGTGACAGGTATCGTTTTATCTGCCGCACCGGCAGGGGAATATGATAAATTAGTTGTTCTGCTGACGAAGGAGCGGGGAAAGATCAGGGCTTTCGCAAGAGGAGCCAGGAGACCCAACAGTCCTCTGATGGCGGCGGTCAATGTATTTGCATTCGGTGAATTCCAGATCTATGTGGGAAGAACCTCGTATTCTGTTTCACAGGCGTCCATCAGAAATTATTTCAGCGAACTGATGCAGGATTTTGAGGGCGCCTGTTACGGGCAGTATTTCCTGGAATTCGCGGATTATTACACAAGGGAAAATGCTGACTGTATGGATTATCTCAGACTGGTTTACCAGTCTCTGCGCGCACTGTCTGTTCCGTCCCTTCCAAGGACACTGGTGCGCTACATATATGAATTGAAGGCAATGGTTTTAAGCGGAGAATGTCCGCAGACCTTTGAACAGTTCTCCGGCTGGAATCTGAATGCGTCGACTCTGTATGCGCTTCAGTATGTGACCGTGTCTCCGGTGGAGAAGCTGTACTGCTTTACGCTGAGTGATGAGGTCTGCCGGGAATTTGCACGGACAGTGACATGGATGAAGGAAAGATACGTGGAACAGAAGTTCAAATCATTGGAAATACTTGAAACCTGTCTGTAAACCATGTATAATGTCCGGGAGGCAGTGAGCAGTGTTTAAGACAGACACTGTAAGTGCAAAGCATATACTCAGGAGGAAAATCAATGAAAAAATGGATTTCAGCCGTATGCGTACTGATGACTGTGCTGGTCATGGTCGGCTGTGGTTCATCCTTTGATCCATCGGCTACTTCTCTTTACATACAGGATAATGGCGTGATCACACAGGCGATCGTAGAGACTTTTGAGAAGGACTATTACAGTGTGGCGGAATTTGAGTCGATGATAGAGAAGGAGGTTGCTGCATACAACGGCAGATACGGCAAGGATGCGATCTCTGTCACCCGGCTGGAGGTGGAAGAAGATACGCTTTATCTTCTGATGGATTATACAGACGCTGAAGTTTTCAGCCAGTACAATGAAGTATATTTCTATATGGGTACGGTGGAAGAGGCGCTGGATGAGGGACTGTCCTTCAATATGGTCTTCAAGGATGCAGAATACGAAGAGCACACCGCAGCGGACGCAACTTCAAAAAAGAGCAGTCATGTGGCAGTGGTCAGGGATGAGGGAATCATACAGCTGGAAAAGCCGGTAAAATATGTAAGCAACAATGTGGAGATCATTTCGGAGCATATGCTTCAGGTGATGCCAATTGAAGATAAGGAAGAATATGCCTATATTATCTATTAAGCGATGAAAGTTGAGGAGAGTGTTCTATGGAAAAGACAATGGAGAAAATTGTAGCCCTGGCGAAGAACAGAGGATTTGTATATCCGGGTTCTGAGATCTATGGCGGTCTGGCGAATACCTGGGATTACGGCAATCTGGGTGTGGAGCTGAAAAATAATGTGAAGAGAGCATGGTGGCAGAAGTTTGTGCAGGAGAATCCGTACAACGTAGGTGTGGACTGTGCGATTCTGATGAACCCGCAGACATGGGTGGCTTCCGGTCATCTGGGAGGATTTTCCGATCCGCTGATGGACTGTAAGGCATGTAAGGAGCGTTTCCGCGCAGATAAGCTGATCGAGGATTATCTGGAAGAGAATCACATCGAGATCGAGGGTTCTGTAGATGCATGGTCCCAGGAAGAGATGAAGAAATATATCGACGAGCATGATATTGTCTGCCCGAGCTGCGGCAAGAAGGATTTTACGGATATCCGTCAGTTTAACCTGATGTTCAAGACCTTCCAGGGAGTGACCGAGGATGCAAGAAATACCGTATATCTGAGACCGGAGACTGCACAGGGTATCTTTGTCAACTTCAAGAATGTGCAGAGAACATCCCGTAAGAAGCTGCCGTTTGGTATCGGTCAGATCGGTAAATCCTTCCGTAACGAGATCACACCGGGCAACTTTACCTTCCGTACCCGTGAATTTGAGCAGATGGAGCTGGAGTTCTTCTGCAAACCCGGCACGGATATGGAATGGTTCCAGTACTGGAGAGGCTTCTGCCGTGACTGGCTTCTGAGTCTTGGCGTCAAGGAAGAGGAGATCAGACTCCGTGACCACTCTCCGGAAGAGCTTTGCTTCTACAGCAAAGGAACCACCGATATCGAGTTCCTGTTCCCGTTTGGATGGGGTGAGCTGTGGGGTATTGCAGACCGTACCGATTATGATCTGACTCAGCATCAGAATGTTTCCGGTGAGGATATGACATACTTTGATGATGAGGCAAAGGAAAAGTATGTTCCTTATGTAGTAGAGCCGTCTCTTGGAGCTGACCGTGTGGTACTTGCATTCCTGTGTGCAGCTTACGATGAGGAGGAGCTGGAGGGCGGAGATATGCGTACCGTTCTTCGTTTCCATCCGGCACTGGCGCCGGTGAAGATCGGTATCCTGCCGCTGTCCAAGAAGCTGAATGAGGGTGCGGAGAAGATTTATGCCCAGCTCAGCAAAAAGTACAACTGTGAATTTGATGACAGAGGAAATATCGGTAAGAGATACCGTCGTCTGGATGAGATTGGAACACCGTTCTGTGTTACCTACGACTTCGAGTCTGAGACAGACGGATGTGTAACGGTTCGCGACCGTGACACCATGGCGCAGGAGCGTGTAAAGATTGATGAGCTGGATGCGTACTTTGCGGAGAAATTCATGTTTTAAGATTGAAAATCAGACATTTTCTATGTTATAATATTGTCGATTGGATATTTATATTAAATTTTACTATCTGGAGGTTGGAAAAATGAGTGAATTAAGAGGAGCTATGATCATTGGTCAGTCCGGTGGTCCTTCTTCAGTTATCAATGCAAGCTGCTATGGAGCAATCAAAGCTGGTCTTGATGCTGACTGCATCACAAAGGTTTACGGAGCGGCGAACGGTATTGTTGGTGTACTGAATGACAAGCTGTATATCATGGATGAGGAAGATCCGGAGGAGCTTGCCATCATGAGATATACCCCGTCTTCCGCACTGGGATCCTGCCGTTATAAGATCGCTGATCCGGATGTGGATGATACGGATTACAAGAAGATTCTTGAGATCTTCAAGAAGTATGATGTACGTTACTTCTTCTACAATGGTGGAAATGATTCCATGGACACCTGTAACAAGATTTCCAAATATATGAAGAGAGTGGGATATGACTGCCGCGTTATGGGTATTCCGAAGACCATCGATAACGACCTGTTCGGTACCGATCACTGCCCGGGATTTGCTTCCGCAGCAAAATATATCGCTACTTCTCTGGTAGAGCTGTATCAGGATTCCCACGTATACGACAAGGGTCAGGTTACCATCGTTGAGATCATGGGACGTCATGCAGGATGGCTTGCAGGTGCAGCATCTCTTGCAAAGGTAGCTGGATATCCGGCAGACCTTGTATATCTTCCGGAAGTAGATTTCAACATGGACGAGTTCCTTGAGGATGTTAAGAACATCTGGGACGCTAACAAGAACGTGATCGTAGCGGTATCCGAGGGTATCCACTACGCAGACGGCAAGTTCGTATCTGAGGCAGAGACCTCTGCAACCGACGGATTCGGACATGCACAGCTTGGCGGACTGGCTGCAAGACTTGCAGATGTAGTGAAGAACGCAATTCCGGGCGTAAAGGTTCGTCCGATCGAGCTTTCTCTGCTGCAGCGTTGTGCTGAGCACTGCGCATCCCAGACTGACTCTGATGAGTCCTTCATGGCTGGTCAGACAGCAGTGAACGAAGCAGTGAAGGGCGTTACCGATAAGATGGTAGGCTTCAAGTGTACCCGTGATGAGAACGGTTACAAGTGCGAAGCAGATCTTCTGGACCTGTCTTCCGTAGCAAACTATGAGAAGAAGGTTCCGGTAGAATGGATCAACGAAAGAGGAAATAATGTGACGGATGAGTTCATCGCATACGCACTTCCTCTGATTCAGGGCGAGATTCAGATGAAGAAAGAGAATTCTCTTCCTCGTTTCGTACGTCTGAAAAAAGTTGTTGCAGAATAATTTTTGAAGCATATAAAAAACAGGCAGCCATGAGGCTGCCTGTTTTTTATGTGGCTGATTTCCGACCGGAAATGGTATAATATTTCGCAAAAAATATCAGACTAACCAACACAACAGGAGCAGCGGTTCATACGTCTGGTATGGACGGGCGGGAAAGGAAGGACATATGGAACATGTATGGGATTATGCAATGCTGGAGGAGTTTCGGAACGAGCTTCTGAAGGAGGAGAAGAGCGCGGTTACGATCGAGAAATATATGCGGGATGTGAAGGCGTTTTTCGCCCACATGGAAAATACAGCGATCAGCAAGGAAAGGGTGATCGGTTACAAACAGGACCTGAGGGAACGGTATGCAGACACCAGCGTCAACTCGATCCTTGCGGCGCTGAACAGATTTTTCAAATTTGCGGGTTGGTACGACTGCACTGTTAAATCCCTGAAGGTACAGAAGAAAGCCTTTCGCGCGGGAAACCGGGAGCTGACCAGGAAGGAATACTACCAGCTTCTGGACGCGGCGAAGACGAAGGGCGACTGGAAGACTTTTCTGGTGATGGAGACGATCTGTTCCACGGGGATCCGGGTGGGAGAGCTTCGCTTCATCACGGTGGAAGCGCTGCATGAGAGGAGAGCCACGGTGACGCTGAAAAATAAGACCCGGACCGTGATCCTGTCGGAGGAGCTGTGCAAGGTCCTGAAAAACTATGTACAGAAGGAGAAGATCAGGCATGGAAGTATCTTCGTGACCAAAAGCGGCAAGCCGCTGGACCGCAGCAATATCCTGCATGCGATGAAAGCCCTCTGTGAAAACGCAGAGGTGACGCCGAGCAAGGTCTTTCCCCACAATCTGCGGCATCTGTTTGCCTGCCGATATTATCAGCTGGAAAAGGATCTCTCTCATCTGGCGGATCTGCTGGGACATTCGGATATCAATACGACCAGGATCTACACGCTGAGAAGCGATAAAGAGGAGGCGAAGCGGATCGAGATGCTTGGACTGGTGGTACAGATGGAATAAAGACAAAAAAATACCACATAATATTTATTATGCGGTATCCCTGCCGGACAGCTTTTTGTGCTCTGCCGGCATTCCATACGCAGCCTTTCCGAAATATTTCTCAAAAAAACAAAAACCAGACCCGGAAAAAATTCATGAGTTCCAGGTCTGGTTCTTGTGCGGTTTTTCTTCTCTTCCGCGCACTTTTTTTGAAAAAATCATTGAAGTGCATATTATAACATGCTATAATATTGCATAAAGTTAGGACAATTTATGTAATCTTGACGCTAATTCACCGCATAATAAATATTATGAGGTAGAAGATCGGGTGGCATCCGAAAAATATGAAGGTAGGGAGAAGACAAGATGTGGAAGAAAGCGAAAAAATCCTTGGCATTCCTGTTAGCAGTGGCAATGATGGTGTCATTGATCAACAGCGAACAGCTCTTTGTATCGGCAGAAAATACGGCAGTCGCTGAAGAAGAGACGGAAGCAGAAGCTGTATCGGCAGAAGAGGAGGCTGCGCCGGAGGAGGCAGCGGCAGACGCTCCGGTTGAGGAACAGACGGAGACGGTTGAGGAACCAGCCGGAGAGGCTCCGACAGAAGAAGAACCGGGTGCAGATCCGGTGGAAGGAGACTCTGCAGCTTTAGAGGAGAAGCCTCAGACGGGTACTCCGACAGATGCAACCGTGACGGAGCAGCCAGCAGAGGAGAACCCTGCCGGACAGCCGGGTACGGAGGAAGAGGAGCCGGGCGAGACAGAGGAACCGGGAGCATCGGAAGAAGTACCGGGTGAGACAGAGGAATCGGGAGCATCGGAAGAGAAACCGGGTGAGACAGAGGAACCGGGAGCATCGGAAGAGGTGCCGGGTGAATCAGAGGAACCGGGGAATACCGAAACACTTCCGGACGGGACTGTAACCGGTGAGGAGACAGAACTTCCGGCAGAAGAGGAAGGTGCGCCTGCAGAGGAGCTTCCGGCGGAGGAAGAAATCTCTGAGGAAGAAGAACCTGCACTCTGCGCAGCGGCAGTTTATACAGCATCCGTCCGCGATATGGAAGTTAAAGTATCTGCACCGGATGATGCACTGCCGGAAGGCAGCGAACTGGTAGTGGAAGAAGTCCATTCACAGGACGTAGAGACGGCAATTCAGGAAAATGAGGTTGCTTACGAAGGATATGTGGCATTGGACATCCATTTTGAACTGAACGGGAAAGAGGTAGAACCATTGCTCCCTGTTGCAGTCACGATGGCATTAAATAATGTGATTCCTGAAGAAGCGGAAGCTACAGAGATACATCATCTTGTAGAAGACGAGCAGGGCAACGTAGAAAGTGTAGATAAAGTATCTCCGGATGAATCTGCGATTGTTTCAGAGGGTGAATCGGATGTTAAGCCGGAAGATGTACCGGAGGAAACGGAAAGCGATACAGTTATTGTAGCATTTGAGACGGAATCCTTTTCTGTGTTTGTTATTACATGGACGATAACATCTGAAGACCAGGTGAAGATAGAGCTTCCGGTTACGATTCAGCCCGTGGATGCGGAAGGAAATAGTCTGGGTGATGGAATTACAGCCGATATTTCTGTGGATAAGCAGGAGAGTGAACCTGCCGTATTAAATGCCATTGTTACTGAGAAGGAAATAGAAGAAATTCGGGCAAATGGGCATACCTATCAATTTGACTATGCAGCGGTAGGCGGACTGGCAGAGAGTTTCGCATCGGAAGAGCTAAATGCAGGCTTTATTTCTTCTGAAGTGAGAGAGCAGCCAGGGAATGGGTATTGGGATCATGGACAATATAAAAGATCGTATAATACGATCACGACCTATTATTATGGAGTGTGGTCGGGAAATCAGTCTCCAACCAATATTGATCAGGCATCGGTAATCGCATATAGAAGCTATACAAAAACTGTGAGTAAGACACAGGTATTTAAGGCGGATGGCTGGCAGTGGTTAGATATAGCCGGAACTGAAAAGACAACCGTTTCTGAACCAAGTGAGCTTACGACAAAAAGAAGTGTATATCTTGTCTATGAGCAGCAGCCGGATAATATCATGGAGCATACAGATGCCATCCATCTGGATAAATATGTGGAAGCAGATGGAGATGGAAATTTTACCTTAACTCTTTCTTCTTATATAACCGGAACTGTTGGCGGAAAAATTATTCCAACTGACTTTGTGCTGGTTCTTGACAGATCAGGAAGTATGACATGGGGCTTTGGAGAGCCTGTTTATCTTAAAGATTTGAATATAGAAAAAGCGCAGAAGTATGGAAATACTCGAAATTATAATAGCTATTATACAACTGCTTCTCCTGATTCGGATGAAAAAGCAGGTAATAATTCTGCAGTTTACTATTCTAATGGACAATGGATGGCAAATTATAGTCCGTTAAATGGTAATACAAAAGTTTATGTAAGGCGTATAGGCGCGTTAAAAGAAGCGTCTTGTGCTTTCGTGGATGAATTATATGCACAGGATGCGTCAGGAGCATATAAAGTATCAGTTGTTTCTTACGGAAGTGATTCGGATATAGATGTTAATTTAACTGCTTTAGATAGTCCAACGAATGTAGCATTGATTAAAGACGAGATTAATAAAATAAACGCGGAGGGAAGCACTTATTCCAATAAGGGAATGGAAAACGCGAACACAGAACTTCGCAGTATGCGTTCCAGAGAGGAAGCGGGAAAAGTGGCAGTTCTGTTCACAGATGGAGGTCCGGGATATAGCGGTTGGGGTGGTAATGATGCAATAAGTACAGCTAATGGCGCTATAGCAGCAGCATATAAGATTAAAGCCCCCACAGCGACAAACGTTGGAGTGGGACAGCGTGGTTTGGGTGGAAAGGTATATTCTATTAGCATTACAGACGATGCGGATCCAAGTACAATTGGCGATAATATGAACAAATACATGAACTATGTATCTTCCAATTATCCAAATGTGCAGAGCATGGGTGAGAATAATGCCAATCGGGAAGAAGGCGCAGACTATTATAAAGCAGCAAGGGATGTAACTGCTCTTGTAGAAGCATTCAAAGAAGCAGGGGGTGGAACACCGGGTATCAGTTTGGATGCGTCTGCAACAGTTCAGGACTATTTAGCAGCGAATTTCCAGTTACAGAGTCCACAAGATCCAGAGAGCAACATTACTGTTTATACGCAGAATGCTACTGGATACAGCAATGGAAGTTATACTTTTGACGGAAATAATCAGCTTTATTCTGCGGGTGTAAGCGTGGAAGACGGAACAACGATCAAGGTAAATGGTTTCAATTATGCAGATGCTGACAATTATGTCAAGGGAGAAGGCAGTGAAGTAAGCGGCAGGATGCTCGTAGTAAAAGTTGCCATCAAGTTTGATGATGAGAATTGCTTTGGAGGTAACAACATACCAACGAATACTGGAGATACTGCTATTTATGCAGATGCAGATGGGGACGGAGTGCTGGATAAGGTGAAAGCATATCCGCAGCCACTGGTAAATATTCCGGTTGATTATGAAGCTACGAGTCAGGATCAGACCATTTATGTTACGAATAATGCAAGCTTGAATGATATGCTCGCATATGTGACAGAGGGAACAAAGAGCTATCTGCCAAATGGAATAAATAATCGCTATGTGGATATTGTTTATTCCTTCTCAGCCGGAACCAATACGTACTATTATAAGATTCCGGCACAGGCAGAAGCAGCGTCAGGCAGATGGTATAGTGATGCGGCTTGTCAGAACGAATTGAAAGTTACTTCCATTTCCGGAATTACAGAATGCGTTGGATATACAGTGAAATGTCAGGTTTCGCCGATAAGTGCACCGCATGAAGATGATGCGGGAAGACTTGCTGTAGGAGAAGCGGCAATAACTACAGGTATTGAACCAAATCCTACACTGGCGATGGTCCATGTACTTTATCCCAAAGTGAAGTGTACAGATCTATGGACAGAGATTGGTGACAGTCAAAACTTACAGGAGGCAATTGAAGTAACGGGTTGGTACGATCCAAAAGATAGCGTGGGGACTGAAGCCAGCGCAGCAGGAACAGCACCAACGGTAAATGTTGGATTTAAGGAATACGGAAAGACAGAGACTTTAAGTAATTCAATTGTTACACTGGAAAAAGATACAGATTATTCACTGGTTGTAAAAGTGAAAGAAACGGATGTGACTGAGAAAGCTGATATAACAAAAGACCAGCAGACTGAGGATGGAAACGGACATAGTCATATATCAGACTGCTATGACCATGCAGATGCAGATAAGCATTCGTCAGATAGCTATGATTTCCGGGTTCATCCAATGGGTTATCGTTTAACGGTTATTAAAAATGTAACTGGAAACATGGGAGACAAAACGAAATCGTTTGACTTTACATATAGAAAAGGATCCGCCGCTGCAAAACCATTTGATTTGGAAAATACCGAATCTTATGTGATAGAAAAAATCAAGCCGGGAACCATGGTTACAGTTGTTGAGGATGGCACATATAATGCATCTGGCATCAATCAAGATGGATATCAGACGACGATAGCAGTTGCGAAGGGTGGAATTCCCAACACTTCTGAGGCGAGTGCTACATATCAAGCTGAAATTACAAAAAATACGACAATCACGTATGATAACCACAAAGAGATCAATCCGCCAAGTGGTATTGTGAAGGACACCATGCCTTACCTCCTGATGCTTCTTGCATCTCTCGGAGCAGTCGTATGCTTCTTCATTACCCGCCGCAGAAGAGTATAAGTATAACAGGCAGGAAGAACCTATGGCATCAAAAAATCTTGAAGATATCGCAGCCCTGTTAAAGGGGCTGCGGTTCAGAAAAAAACTGATCGGCGGTATAGATGAGGCAGATGTCTGGAGACAGATGGAGTTGATTCATCGAGAATACCAGTCGGTGCTCAATGTACAGCAGGAGCGCAGTAAGGCGCTTCTGGAGGAAAGGGATGCACAGATCGAGCTTTTGAAAAGCCAGTTAGCCGCTGCGGGGACTGCCCGGGGTGGAGCGAATGGCTGAAAAGAGAAAAGCCCGTGCGAAGAGAAAAAGCAAATCCGTGCCGCTTACGCCGGAGCAGGTGATCCTGTCCCGAAGACGGCGTCTGGCAGACCAAGAAGAGGTCAGTTCCTTTTTTACAAGGCTGACGGCGATGGCGGTGCTTATGGCGATTCTGTTTGGGCTGGTATTTGGGGTGACTCCCATGCGCAACGACGATATGCTTCCGCGTATCAGCGCAGGAGATCTGATGCTGTACTACCGTCTGGAAAATAACTGGCACATCAAGGATGTAGTCGTATTTGAAATGGACGGGGAGAGCTATACCGGACGCATCGTAGCACAGGGCGGCGATACGGTGGAGGTCACAGAGGATGCTCAATTGATCCTGAATGGCAGTACGGTGATGGAAAGCGATATCTATTACAGCACGCCCAGATATGAGAGCGACGTGACTTATCCGCTGACACTGGAGGAAGGACAGTTCTTCATCCTGTGCGATTACCGGGAGGGTGCGCGTGACAGCCGCTATTTTGGAGCGGTTGATCAGGAAGCGATTAAGGGAAAGGTGATCACTGTGATCCGCCGTTCCAGTCTGTAGCGATACAGATATTTCAAAATGTATATTGCAAAGACACCGGACAGGGGACGAGGCAGAATATGAATGAATACGGTGGAGTGCCTTTGTGATAGAGGTGATACATAAGTATTGCTGATAGAGAATCAGAGCCGGAAATGACTCAAATTAAGAAAAGAGAGGACGAATTTTATGAAATTCAAAAAAGTTTCACGTAAGTTGGCAGCTATGATGATGACCGGAGCAATGATGGTGTCGATGCTGGGAATGACAGTATCTGCGGCAAGGACAGGTGCAGTTGGAGATGATGGGGTATATTTTACCAAAACATTGAATATGGATGCTGCACAGGGAGCAAGTACCCCGAATGTTACATTTACGTATACGATTACTCAGGGTAGCTATGTGGCGGCAACGGCGAATTCCCCGGAGATATTAGCTGGCATTGGAAGCCCGGTGGTTGGAACGGCTGTATATAAAGCGGTTAATGATGAGTCTACTGAAGTGGACGAAACTGCGCTGGTGAAAAATGTAAAGGTAGATTTTGCAAACGTTACTTTTACGAAACCGGGCATTTACCGTTATGTGATAACAGAGGAGTCGACTAATAATACGGATATCACGAATGATAAAACCGCAGTGCGTTATCTGGATGTTTATGTAGTGAATGATGGAAACGGATATAAGATTGCAAGTCAGGCGCTTTTCTCCGGAAATGCAACAGATGTACCGACCAAGGATGGTAACTCTTATAAATATGCATCCAAGAATGATGGATTTACAAACACATATACCACATATGAGCTGACGCTGGATAAGACTGTTACCGGAACGATGGGAGATAAAGGAAATCTATTCAAGTTTACCATTAACTTTACGAACGGACCGGCGAATGGCAGCTTTACTTATGGAACGCAAAAGGTTGAGTTAGATGCAAACGGTGTAGCCAATGTAACTGGTATTGAGCTGGCAGATGCGACAGCTGCAATCAAGATCACGGGTATTCCGTCAACTGTAAAATATACAGTAACAGAGACAATTAATAAAACCGATGGATACACAACTACTTATACAGTAAATGAAACAGCCGGAACGGCTACAGCAAGTGATACAGCAGTGACAAGTGCAGAGCATACGATGGGGAAAATCAATAATGCGGTTGTTGTAAATAACCATAAGGATGCGGTTTCCCCTACCGGTATCGCTCTC
Source organism: Clostridiales bacterium (assembly GCA_018376135.1). Lineage (GTDB taxonomy): Bacteria > Bacillota > Clostridia > Lachnospirales > Lachnospiraceae > Hominiventricola. The sequence goes on from JAHABX010000004.1 coordinate 51,837, forward strand.
ACCATCGCTCCGTACATCCTGATGGTAGCGCTTGCAGGTGTATTCGCATTCCTGTTCCTGCGCAGAAGAAACCGTGCAGATTTCTAGATTTCTAATTGCTTTGAGCAATTGACAAAATAAGATTTATTAAAGGAGGCAGACCGGAGTGGAGACAGCGGCAAGGCTTGCACGGGCAGGCAACCGGATACTGAGCGCTGTGGCGGCGCTGATGATCCTGCTGATGTTCCTGTATGGGGGCTACTCCCTCTGGGACACTTCCATGGTATACCGCGGAGCATTTATTTCCGATGATCTTCTGCAGTTCAAGCCCGTCGATACGGGAGAGGGACAGGAGGAGAATCCGACGCTGGAGGAGCTTCAGGCGTTGAACCCGGATGTCCGGGGATGGCTCACCATTGACGATACCCACATTGACTATCCCGTTGTGCAGGGGGAGACGGATATGGACTACATCAACAAGGATGTGTACGGGGCATTTGCCCTGTCCGGTTCGATTTTCCTTTCCTGCCTGAACAGCCCGGATTTTTCCGACGGCTACAGTCTGGTGTATGGGCATCACATGGACAATGGGGGCATGTTCGGAGACGTGGTAGAGTTCGCGGATGAGAATTATTTTGAAGAGCATAAAACAGGGACGCTGTATCTGCCCCACGGCACATACAGCATCCGCCTGTTTGCCTGTGTGGAGACAGACGCCTATGATCGGGTTGTCTATCAGCCGCAGGCGCAGGAGAAAGGGAATGTCTCAGAGCTTCTGACCTATCTGGAGGAGGAAGCCGTGCAGTACCGGGAGATCGGTGTGGAGGCGGACGACAGCGTGATTGGACTGTCCACCTGTGCGGATGCGGAGACAAATGGCCGTGTAATTGTGTTCGGGCGGCTGGAAAAAATAAGCCAGACACAAGAAGGAGGTGCTTCAAACGAAGATGAATGATAAGATGCGAAAAATTTTCAGCATGCTGCTCCTTCCGCTGCTTTTTGTGGTCGTACTGTTCCCGAAGCAGGCAGATGCGAAAGGAAGTTCCTGTACCGCGGTGATTCCGGTGGAGATCACGGTGGCAGGCGAGAAGATACCGTCTGGAGTGGAATATAAGGTTGTACTGGAAGCAGTGACGAAGGATGCTCCGATGCCGGAGAAGACCAGCATCGTGGTGAAGGACGCGGGAAAGGGTCAGTTTGGTGTGATGACCTACACGGAGCCGGGAGATTATCAGTACCGAGTGCGTCAGGAGGATGGCAAAGCTGACCGCTTTACCTATGATACGACAGCCTATCTGGTTACGGTCCGTGTGGTAAATGACGGACAGGACGGGCTGAAGGCAGAGGTATGGGCAGTCCGTGAGGGTTCCAGTGAGAAGGCGGATGCAGTCCGCTTCAAGAACAGCTATCAGGCGCCCGAAGAGCATCACGATGATGACGATGACGACGATGATGACGACGATGTGGTAGTTACGCCGCCGCAGAACCCGACGGGGCTTCAGTCTCCGCAGACCGGAGATCAGGCAAATGTGGCACTGTGGGGAAGCCTGACTGGATTGGCGCTGGCAGCACTGGCTGCAATGGCTCTGATCCATCATACGGACAGAAAAAAACAGAAAAACAAGATTACAGATTAGAGAAAGGGAGCGAAAGATTATGCCCAGAACCGCCGCGGATTTAACGGGACAACGGTTTGGAAAGCTGGTCGTAGACGGATTTGCCGGATACGGGGAAAGCGGAAGACAGAAGGTATCGCTCTGGAACTGCCGGTGCGACTGTGGGAATACCTGCACCGCAGCCGGATATCTGTTAAAGAATGGCCGCAGGAAAAGCTGCGGCTGTATTCGTTTTACAGCGAAGGAGCTGGTAGGAAAGCGGTACGGGATGCTGACGGTCCTTAGGGAGGACCCGGACAACAGGACAACGCTTCAGAAGGTTATCTGCCGCTGCGACTGCGGCAGGGAGAAGAGCGTGGCGACCCGTGACCTGAAGAACGGCAAGGCAGTAAGCTGCGGCTGTGACCGGCTGCGGCTGCGCAAAAGAACGGATTTCAGAGAACGGCAGTACGATGAGCGCATGGAGCGGAAGCGGGAAGCTTTTGGAAAAGGCGATTTCTCGGAGATCATTGTCTTATCGGACTGGGTCTATATCTGGCTTAGGGACGTACTACCCAATGTGGTCAAGGAAACGACCATCCGCATGTATGCGGAGACAATGGATCACCATATCCTGCCGAGTCTTGGGACGCTGCCGCTGGAGGAGCTGACGGAGCAGGCGGTGCAGAAGTGGATCGGACATCTGCAGGAGGCGTCCATCCCGGGTACGCAGTCCGGGCGGATGACAGAGGGAACGGTGAGAAATACGCTTTCGGTACTGAGCGGCTGTATGCGGGATGCGCAGAAATATGGTCTGATCGACCGGAATCCCTGCCTGGAGAACGCGTGGACGCTGAAGAGCCGTAATGTATGGGAACAGCAGTCGTGGCTGGACGAGGAGCAGATACGGGTGCTGGAGCCGCTGCTTGCAGCCTATCAGGACGAGGACGGCTATCCCATCGGGCTGGGGTTCCAGCTGGTGCTCTATACGGGCATCACTTTAAGCGAGGCGGCCGCACTGCGCTGGCGGAATGTGGACATTCCGGGACAGCGGCTGAAGGTGGAGGATTTTGTCGCAGTCAAGCGGGAAGGCGGCGAGAACGGCGAGGAGCGCAGGTATGAGCTGGAACCGCTCACGGGAAGAAAACGGCGCGAGGTGCCGGTGCCGGGCGTGCTCCTGCGCCGCCTGAAGGAGCTTTCCGGAGAATACGGCGGCAGACCGGAGGATTTTGTGCTGAGCCGTTCGGATCAGGAGCCGATCCGTATGGACCGGATGCGCGCCGCTTTGATGCGCCGGGCAAATTCCTGCGGAATGGGACCGGTAACACTCCGGATGCTGCGGGATACCTATGCGGTGCGCGCGGTACAGTCGGGGGCTACCTCGGATACCATTGCGGAGCTGATGGGTTTCGCTTCCTCGCAGCAGGTCATCCGAAGATATATGCCCAGGAGTGTGACCGACAAGCAGGAATTAGTCAGAAGAATGTTCGGAGAGTAGGATACGCTCCGTGTATCAGAGGACCGCAGCGGCATCTGTCGCTGCGGTTTTTACTGTCTGAAAGTTCGGAAGACGGTCAAATTTGTTAAATATATCACAAAAATATGGCAAAAAAAGAAATGTATTCTGTGAAAATAGCACAAAAGAGGCTTGACTTTCCTGTGGGATATGTTATGATATTTATGTGCGCAGAGGAACCTACGGTTACACGATGCGCTTTTTTTATTCATAATTATTATTTTAGGAGGACATGTAATGGCAAAATGGGTTTATTTGTTTAAAGAGGGCGATGCCAGCATGAGGAACCTGTTGGGAGGAAAGGGAGCGAATCTGGCAGAGATGACCAACCTTGGGCTACCGATTCCGCAGGGCTTTACCGTAACAACAGAGGCTTGTACGGATTACTATGACAATGATGAGAGAATTTCCGATGAGATTCAGGAGCAGATCATGGCTGCACTTGTATTTCTTGAGGGACTGCAGGGCAAGAAGTTTGGTGATACGGAGGATCCGTTACTGGTATCCGTGCGTTCCGGCGCTCGTGCTTCCATGCCTGGTATGATGGACACGATCCTGAACCTGGGTCTGAATGATGTATCCGTAGAAGGCTTTGCAAAGAAGACAGGTAATCCGAGATTTGCATATGATTCCTACCGTCGTTTCATCCAGATGTATTCGGATGTTGTTATGGAGGTTCCGAAGTCTTATTTTGAGAAAATCATTGATGAAGTAAAAGAGGCGAAGGGCGTACATTTTGATACAGAACTGACCGCTGATGATTTAAAAGAACTGATTGCAAGATTCAAGGCAGTTTATAAGGAAGCAAAGGAAGAGGATTTCCCGCAGGATCCGAAGGAGCAGCTTATGGGAGCTGTAAAGGCAGTATTCCGTTCCTGGGACAACCCGCGTGCGATCGTTTACCGCCGTATGAACGACATTCCGGGCGACTGGGGAACCGCAGTCAACGTACAGGCGATGGTATTCGGTAATATGGGCGAGACCTCCGGTACCGGCGTTGCATTTACCCGTAACCCGTCCACTGGTGAGAAGGGTATCTATGGTGAGTACCTGATCAATGCGCAGGGCGAGGATGTAGTTGCAGGTGTACGTACCCCGCAGCCGATCAGCAAGCTGGCAGAGGATCTTCCGGAGTGCTACGAGGAGTTCATGAAGATCGCAAATAAACTGGAGAATCACTATCGTGATATGCAGGATATGGAGTTCACGATCCAGGAAGGTCATCTGTATTTCCTGCAGACCCGTAACGGCAAGAGAACCGCTCCGGCAGCGCTGCAGATTGCCTGCGATATGGTAGATGAGGGCATGATCTCTCAGGAGGAAGCCGTACTCCGTATTGAAGCAAAATCTCTGGATCAGCTCCTGCATCCGACCTTTGATCCGGCAGCTCTGAAGGCAGGCAAGGTAGTGGGACAGGCTCTTCCGGCATCTCCGGGAGCAGCAGCAGGAAAGGTATATTTTACTGCAGATGAGGCAAAGGCAGCTCACGAGAAGGGCGAGCGGGTTATTCTGGTTCGTCTGGAGACCTCTCCGGAGGATATCGAGGGTATGCATGCGGCTGAGGGTATCCTGACCGTCCGCGGCGGTATGACCTCTCATGCAGCGGTTGTTGCCCGTGGTATGGGAACCTGCTGTGTATCCGGATGCGGCGAGATCAAGATCTCCGAGGAAGAGAAGTGGTTTGACCTTGGCGGCGAGCATTTCGTAGAGGGTGATTACATTTCTCTGGACGGAAGCACCGGTAAGATCTATCAGGGAGATATCCCGACGCAGGAAGCTGCGATCACTGGCAATTTCCAGAGAATCATGGGATGGGCAGACAAGTTCCGCCGTCTGAAAGTACGTACGAATGCAGATACTCCGGAGGATACGGAGAATGCAGTGCGTCTTGGCGCTGAGGGTATCGGTCTGTGCCGTACCGAGCACATGTTCTTTAATCCGGAGAGAATTCCGAAGATGCGCAAGATGATCCTGTCTGACAGTCAGGAAGCGAGAGAGGCAGCTCTTATGGAACTGCTCCCGTTCCAGAAGCAGGATTTCAAGGCTATGTACAAGGCTCTGAAGGGCAGACCGATGACCGTACGTTATCTGGATCCGCCTCTGCATGAGTTTGTTCCGACCGATGAGGAAGATATCAGGGCACTGGCAGAGGATATGGGACTTACCCCGGCAGAAGTAAAGGCAAAATGCAATGAGCTTCACGAGTTCAACCCGATGATGGGTCATCGTGGATGCCGTCTGGCAGTTACTTATCCGGAGATCGCAAAGATGCAGACCCGTGCCGTTATGGAAGCTGCTATCGAAGTAGAGGCAGAGGATGGATTTGAGATCGCTCCTGAGATCATGATTCCTCTGGTTGGCGAGCGCAAGGAGCTCAGATTTGTAAAACAGATCGTAGAAGAGACCGCTGAGCTGGTGAAGAAGGAAAAAGGTTCCGATATTCAGTATCATATTGGTACCATGATCGAGATCCCGAGAGCAGCGCTGACTGCAGACGAGATCGCAAAGGAAGCAGAGTTCTTCTCCTTCGGAACCAATGACCTGACCCAGATGACCTTCGGCTTCTCCCGTGACGATGCAGGCAAGTTCCTGGATTCTTACTACAAGGTTAAGATCTACGAGTCCGATCCGTTTGCAAGACTGGATCAGACCGGTGTTGGCAAGCTGGTGAAGATGGCAGCAGAGCTGGGACGTTCTGTCAGACCGGATATCAAGCTTGGTATCTGTGGTGAGCATGGCGGAGATCCGTCTTCCGTAGAGTTCTGTCATAAGGTAGGACTGAATTATGTGTCCTGTTCACCGTTCCGTGTGCCGATTGCAAGACTGGCAGCAGCACAGGCAGCGCTGAATGATAAATAAAAAGCAAAATTTTATTTGAATTATACCCCCGTCTTGAGAAAGGCGGGGGTTTTGTACTTTACTAGGAAATTCCGATTTTTATAAGCTTGAAAAAAAGAGTCTATCGAACGTATGTCAGATAAACTCTTTGTTTATGTCAAATCTTTTGGTAGCTGAATAGCTCGAACCATGTCCCCTGCGCTGACTGGCGGAGAATTTCCGGGTGTAACAGCAATCATACTGCAATTGTGAAAGGAAGCGATGCTTCCGTTGCGTTGCCCCTGATTTTCTTCAAAATACAGCTTACCATCCAGGGCGACTGCATGTCCTCGCAGTAGGCGGGATGCTGAACTGGTTTTTCGCATATCCTGGGAAATAGGGAGCCGGATTTCCTGGTTTCCACTCCTGGATCCCGTCAGTTTCCGCAGATAAGACTGAAGAACGACCAAAATGGACATCAGTGCTGCCGCAGGATTTCCCGAAAGTCCAAGCAGCACTTTACTGTTCCTGCGGGACACCAGCAGAGCACCGCCGGGCTTCATATTTACCTTCCAGAACAGGATATCCGCGCCGATTTTTTTGGCGGTAGAAACAGCAAAATCAAAGTCTCCGACGGATGCTCCGCCGGTGGTGATTACAAGATCCGCATCAGAATCCATTTGGGTTCTGACTGAGGCGGAAATGGTGTCCAAATCGTCGGGAAGAATCGTGTCGGGGGAAACGACAAAGCCCATTTTTTCCAGATATCCCCGAAGCAGATAGTAGCTGCTGTTGTAGATACCATAGGGCATACGCTCCGTTCCTGGTTGAGAAAGTTCTGAACCGGTGGAGAGAATCACGGCTTTCGGCTTCTGGAATACGGGAATCTGCGCCAGACCCTGGGACGCCAGAACACCCATAATGGCGGGGGATATGGTTTCTCCCCGGCAGGCAAGAATTGCTCCGGCTTCGTAGTCCTCGCCGGTTATAATGATATTGCTTTGGGGTGCAAAAGCGCGGGAAACAGTCACGAACTGGCTGTTGTAAAACGTGTCCTCCTGTTTTACGACAACATCGGCACCTTCCGGAATGGGGGCACCGGTAAAAATCCGGACAGCAGTACCCGGACAAAGCAGGTCAACAACAGGTTCTCCCGCAGCCACAACGGCGGTCACCGGAAGCGTTCCGGGCAGATCCTTTGAATGCAGAGCAAACCCGTCAAACGGGCTTTTGTTGAATGGGGGCATTGGAAACGCCGCCTCAATATCCTCTGCAAGAATGCGCCCCTGTGCAGATGCAAGAGGGATGGTTTCTGTCTTGGGAGAGGCGTCCAGTGTTTGTATCATCCGGATGGCATCATCCAGTTCAATGTGCTTGCGCATAGGATATTCCCACAGCCTTTCTGACATTATCGTTTGTTCCACTGCCGGATTTTTTCTGACAGCTCCTCATAAAGGGCATCCCGGTTTTCCTTTGTGATGACATAGCGCGCTGCCTTAGTATGCTGCCGGACCTGGTTCAGAAATGGGATATCGTAACGTTCTTTCACGGCGGCAATGACCGGGATGTCTCCATCCAGCGCGTGAAGTACGGCATCACAAAACGGTTTGGAGCCCGTTTCCATGAAACCCAGCTCGTCCATAAAAATGATTCCCTCTTCTGCCTGTAGCAGCGGGACGCCCACATCGGTAAATACTTCGGTATTCACGGTGCGTTCCCTGCCTGTGCAGTCACCGATATGATTTTCCCGGGTGCGGAGACGCACCCTGTCGGCGGCAGGGTGAATATAGATGGAGTGATAGCCGGTTTCATCCCGGGGAGTAGACCGGGTTACAAATCCGGAAACAGGAAGGGTTGTAAGATTCAGCAGCTTCTCAATCAGTGTAGATTTTCCAACACCCCGGGGACCGCAGATCAGAATGTGTAATTTTTCCATTTTACCGAATCCTTTCGGAAAAAGTGTAGATGGTTGGTTTCCTTTTCAGATATCCGATGAGAGTGATACCGGAAACGGCTGCCAGCTCATACGCTGCCTGGGTGGGGATTGAATAGGACGCGACCACGCAGGCACCCAGCCGGATGGCCTTGCAAATCATGTCGGAACTGATGCGTCCGGTTGTCACAAGCAGCGCTTCTTCCGCAAGAGTCCCTTCCAACAGGCACTTTCCGGCAAGTTTGTCCAGGGTATTGTGTCGACCCACATCTTCAAACAGACCAAGCTGTCCGCAGTCGTCAAACAGCGCGGAACAGTGCATCCCGCCGGTTTGGGCATACCGGACAGCCTGTGTGTCCATCGCACTGGCGCATTTGCAGATATCATTCAGCGAATACTGCCCCCTCCCTGCTCCGTGGGAAAGCGGTACCGCTGCCGCAAGCTGCCGTCCGCCAAGCCCTGTTGGGCGAATGCTTGCATCTGGAATCTCAGGACAGTCCGGAAGGGATACCTCCGCCCGGAGATGATCACTGGAAATTTCCAGCCGTGCAATATCTGCCGGACATTGGATCAGTCCCTCGTTGTACAAAAACCCAACAATAAGCGGTCTCAGTGCCTCATCGGTACAAATCAGTGTCACGGTCGTTTTTTCGCAGATATTCAGCTGTATACTGTGCTCCTGGGGGAGCGAAAATTGTGTCATAATATCCCTTAGCCCTTTAGAAGTCCTCTGGCCTCCAGATTGTCGGCGACATACTTCATGTTCAGACGTTCCAGAGTTGCGCGGGTGGGAACACCGTCGATCCAGCCTCGCTCTTTATAGTAATCGGCACGGGTGGCCTTGAATCCATCAGGATCCGTAAACAGGACACCGTCCGGATCCTTTCTCTGGAACTGCATGGGCCACAGGCTGTCATATTCACAGCCCCAGAAGTCATCTGCGACGGTGGTATAGCCGTCACGAACCCAGATGGCACGGACCAGATTCGTGATCCGTTCACCGGTTTCCACGCACTCCTCGTAGCTTACTTCCCGCCCAAAGATCTGGGTCAAAAATTCGCTGGCACCGTTGGGGGTGTGATACAGCCAGAACAGGGGATCGCTGGGGAAGGCGACAGAACGGTTGGTGAAGGCGGAAACGCCGCCACCGCCGTTGTTCAGTGTGCCAACGGCGCAAAGATGCAGGCTGTCGATGGTGGAGCAGTAGTTCTCATGCATAATCACTGCGTGAGCAACTTCGGGACCCCAATAGTGCAGATCCAGAATCTTATTGGAACCGTCTCCCAGCCATTTTTCTCGGACAACCTCCGGAACTGCACTGGGATATTTCAGCATCTTGGACCACATAAACTCAGGCTCGGAGCCGGTGCGATCTCCCATGGCAGTGTAAATGGCCCGACCGGGATTGGGAACATACTGACCGTGCCCGTTTTCCAGACAGCCCATGTTGCCGGCCTTGCCGTTAATGCGCTGGTAGATCCACAGGATATCCTTGCGGTTTTCGCCAAATTCTTCGTGCTCATAGATGTACTGGGTGGCATAGCGGAAGCCTTGAGCAAGAATGTTGCCAAAGCCCCTGCGGTAGGTAACCATCAGCAGAAGCTGCTCGATAAACTCGTCTGTGCCGAATTTTTCCCAGGGAAGACCGGTGTTTTCGTTAGTAAGGATGCCGAACAGATGGGCCTGGTACAGCCAGTCGCCGCCCTGGAGGGAACCTTCGATGTGTTCGTTCTCATCAAACTTTCCGGGGACGCCATACAGCGGCGCCAGCTGGGAAAAGTCGTTCATGTTCAGACCAAGGTCATCCAGCACCTGCGCATATTTGTAGCTGGTGGTTCCAAGCATCTTTTTCTGGAACTTGTTATGAATGGCCTCGCCAGTGGCAAAACCAATATTGGATGCGCAGATCACCGATGCATCCTGCTGGGATTTGTCGTGCCAGTTGAATTTTGTACGGCAGAAAACAAAGCAATTTTCACAGGCATTGGGCTTAATGCGTACTCTGCCGAACCGGGCCATATCCCGGATCTGAGTCTCCGCGCCCACGCTGCCGTAATTGCAGGCGGCAGTTTCTTCCCAGGGTTTGCCCACAACCTCTTTACCCATGACCGTGCGGTGTTCGTCGATCTTGATGGCCTCGGACTTGGCTCTTTCCCGGTTCAGCTCCAGCAGTCCTCTGGGGTTGGCAACCTTGATCCGTCCCTTGCCCGTTACCACAACGGCCTTCAGATTCTTGGAACCCATGACAGCGCCAAAGCCGCCCCGGCCAAACACTTGATTGCTGGCAACACTGACAACAGCCGAAACCACCTGGTTTTCACCGGCGGGACCGATACAGGCAACCACGACATTATTGCCGTGACGCTCCCGAATCATATGGCGGGTGTTACGGGTGGTTTTGCCCCACAGATCACGACCGTCCCGAATCTCCACATGACCATCGCAGATCCACAGATAAGAGGGGATCTCCGCTTTGCCTTCGATAATGATGGCATCGAAGCCGGCACGCTTCATGGTGGGAGTAAAATTACCGGTGGTGGAGTGGGTGAAGGAACTGACAGGATACCAGATGGGGGATTTGCCTGCCAGACTGCCCTTGCCGCTGCTGTTGGCACCGGTGCCGTTACACGGACCGGAGGCAAAAATCAGCTTGTTTTCCGGCTCCAGAGGCTTAACCTCAGGTCCGATTTCTTCCCAGTAGATCTTTGCGGCAAGTCCCTTGGAACCGAGAAAGCCCTCAACATATTTTTCGGTTGGGAATGTTGTGATTTCTTTCGTGGTCAGATTGACACGAAGGATCGTTCCGACATATCCGTATTGTTCCATTATAAATCCTCCCCTCTGTAGCCGGTCTCAACGCCATCTTCACAGGTGAAATACTTCAGAGCACCAAAGGGACAGGATTTAACGCACTCCGGATCGCCGCCGCACAGATCACACTTGATTGCCTTCAGCTTAATATCATCGAAGCGAATCCGGGAAGGTGTGTACGGACAATGCTTAATACATTCCTGACAACCAATACAAAGCTCTTCATTGATCACCCTGGCACCGGTGACTTTGTCAACAGTAATTGCATTGCAGGGACAGTAGCGCATACACTGGGGATCGCTGCATTGCATGCAGACCTTGGCCGTGTTGTCCCATTTCTCGAAATCATAGCTTTCCACCCGGATCCGGGACAAATGGGGAGCTGCAACGCCTTCGTGTGCCAGCGAACAAGCGTACATGCAGGACATGCAGCCTGCACACATTTTTTCGTTGACGATCAGGACACCTTTGCTCCTGGGCACCTTAATCGGGAGGGCAAAGGACTTCCTGGCCCTGGCAGAAGCGGACCGTTTGGCGTTCTTGTCCAGTGTGATTGCAGCCTTAGGACAATTCTGAGCGCAGGCACCGCAAAGGATACAGGCAGACTTGTCGATCTGCCATGCTTTGCTTTTTCGATCAACCGTGATAGCACCGACCGGACAGTTTTTCGCACATATGCTGCAGAAAATACACGCATCACTGACACACGGAAACCCGTCGGTGGTTTTTTTGACATCGTTTGACATGTACTGACCTCCTCTTTGGTATGGAGATTTTTTACCGACCATCGGTCGGTATCTTGTAAATATTATACACAAATAACTGGCTGGCTGTCAATTAAAATGTGCAGAATTATGAAATTGATTGACAATTTTCTGTCTGACAGGTATGATAGTATCATTCTATCAGCAAAGGAGAAGCTATGACAATCAAGGAGCGGCAGGCCCAGGCGACCAGACAGAGCATCCTGGATTCAGCCAAAAAGTTAATCAGCCAGTACGGCTATGACCAGGTTTCGGTGAATCAGATCATTGCGGACTGCGGTGTGGCAAAGGGGACGTTTTACCATCATTTCCGCAGCAAAGACGAGATGATGCTTTGCATCAGTAAGTCTGTCTATGACGATCTGAGTGTGCTGCCGGAAAACGTTCAGAAGCAGCCGTTTACGAAACGGATTCATTGGTTTATTACCAGTTGGCATCGGGAAATGAAGGACTATAATCTCCATTTTGCCCGCCAGAGCATCAAATTGTATACCAATGCCGTGGATTGCGGTGAATACGGTGAAAATATCTCTCAGATGGAGCAGGGACTGGCGCTGATCCTGGGTTTTCTGCGTGAGGCACGGGACAGAGGAGAACTGGCTGCTGATACCCCTGTGGACACCCTGGCGAGGGCCATCATGTTCTCCCTCCAGGGATCGACCATTTACCACTGCAAACACGGAGAAGACTTTGATGTTATGGCGTGGAACCAGGCGTATATTACCTGCGTTCTGGATCCGCTGTTGAAAGCCTATATCATGCCTGCCGGATGCGCTGATTTTGCATAGCTCAGGCAGCATGCCATGCGCTTGATCTGGTCAGATTTTGATGATTGCCCTATTTAACGGGAAAAGAAAAAACCGTTGGTGGGGGCGAGGATTTAATATGTCCATTCGAAAATATCACCTCTCACGGCGGTTTTGAAAATATCAAGGCCGCCGTTCTTTTATGCCCTCACAAAAAGAGGACGCTATACGCTGGAAGACATAGAAAAACCGCCGTACAGATTTTCTCATACGGCGGCCACCGGTTTATTTGCCGAATAAGTCGCTGTGTGTTCCGGTGCGGACCAGCGTCAGCATCAGCACATCGTCCTCAATCCGGTAAACAAGCAGCCAGTCTGGGATCATGTGCTACCGTTATATTGCTATTCTTCAAATAGTATTGATTGCTATCTTGTTTTTTCGTTTACCCCTATGGAAAAAGCAAAATGTAGTCTATACGGAACAGCAGATATTGTGAGGACGGAGAATATGCGCCGTATGAATTAGTGGAGCAATGCGCCCAAGCGAGAGTTTGCATGAGGTCAATCACAGACCATAATTGCGTGAAGGCAAATGAAGAAGCACAGGAAGCTGCAAAAGAAAAAGGAATCTTATATATTCCAGTGAATGAAATTGATTGTACATATGAAAATATAAATTTTCATATACTTGGATATGGCATTGATTTTCAGAGCATTGATTTTGCGTCAATATCTCAAAAATGCATCTAAAAAAGCTAAAACCCCTTTGGATGGTTTTTTAGCATAAAGAAGTCCGTAGGGAGCTGTGAAATCCCATTCTATCGGTATGGTAACAAGAGAGGGATGAATTTCAGTCCACGTTTCCAAAGTCAGCGGAACACTCCCAGTGTATTCACATTTATTAAATACCTCGGCATCATAAAGAAACGGGGTATCTACAAGATGGATCTGAGGATGTTCGTTCTCCAGTAAATCTCGGATATTATCCAGTCTTTCAGCATCTCCACGCTTTAACATCATAAGATTTTCCCCATATAAATCTGATATTTGCAGAGAAGATTTTCCGGCAATCTGTCTGGCACGTGCAACTGCGGAGTCTGCCGATTCTGCTTTCTAAAGCATTGATTTGATTCATAACAGAGGCAGGGGTAATAAAAAGTTTTTCTGCCGCTTTTGAAAAACTTCCAAAGTCTGCTGCATACAGGAAGGTCTGTAATTGACGGTTGTACATGTTTAAAAAGTCCCCTTTGCTTTTAGTTTTTTTAAAAGCCATTATATAGTATTTGGTAATTCCGAGTCAAAGTGAATGAGGATAAAATAAAAGTGAAGCGGAAGGGCAAAGGCAATAAAGCTTCAGAAAAGATAGAAAAAATTTGAAATGGAGGAGAAGCATAATGCGGACAACAGGACAGGAACTGTTAGAAGCAGCTATCAGACAGACGCAGATTTTACAGTATCAGGCTGGAGGTATGGTGGCATTTGTGGAAGCGGATAATAAAGAAAAACTGCTTTTCTTTTATGAAAATTAAATTTATCTTTCTATTGACTTTAATTTTGTTTATGTTATACTAAAGAAAATTAAATATAAAAAGAAAGGAGAATTGAAATGGAGATAGATAAAATCCCACAATGGCTGCTTGCCTTAGAACCGGAAGATGTTACATTCCTAAAGAACTTTGTTCTAAAATCTGGTTCACTCAAAGAGATTGCAAAATTGTATGAGGTATCATATCCCACCGTTCGTTTGCGGCTTGATAAACTCATTCAGAAAATCGAATTGAGTGATCAGAAAGAGGAAGAACCGTTTTCCACATTTATTAAAGGGCTTGCGGTTGACTCCCGGATTGATTTGGAAACCGCAAAAATCATCATTGATAAATACAAACAAGAAAGGAAGAAATGATTATGTTATTAAAATTTATAGGCACGATTGCCCTCACGCTTGTTATATCTGGTGCGCAGAAATATTTGAGCACAAGAAAACGATGGCAGTTAGGCGCTATGGTTCCCCTGATTTCGATTGCAGCCCTAACCGGAATATATTTTGTCAGGCAAATACCGCTTAATGATTTCATTTTCCCGTGTGCTATTCTTATTTCTTTGGAAATCCTTATCTGGGTAGATGGGCGTCATCAATATCGCAAAGAAGAACTTATGAAAATGAAAGTAAAAGACATTGACTAAAGGAGTGATATGTTGGGCGAACAATGGATACTATGAAAAAACTTTCCGCTTTACTGTCCGAAATGCAGACAGGAAGCAGTAATAAATCTCAAACAATTTAATATATCAGTTATCAGAGAGTCAGACGCAAAGATGCAGAGCCGGTAATACATGAGATATTTGATCTTATGGTTATCGGCTCTTTCTCTCCGATGATAGGAAAACAGTAAATTATTCAGGGCGGATTCTTTCTCCGCCCTTTATTCCGATGTCATAGGGATTTATAATCACGGTCTCATCTTCTTCCAGTCCCTCTAAAATCTCCACCTTTCCGCTGCTTTGTTTTCCGATTTTTACGGGCTGCAGAACTGCTTTTTTATTTTCTACCTTGTAGACGGCATATCCGTCTGTGGATGATACCAGCGCAGAGAATGGAATCTGGATCGCCTGTTCCTGAAGCAGAACGGAAAATGTGACGGCTGCCTGGTGTCCTGCACCGATCTGCTTCGGAAGTTTTTCTGCAGAAATCGTTGCCTTACAGCGGTTCTCTTTGATTCCCAGAACGGAAAGTGTTTCTACGGATATGGGGGAGAGAAAGGTAAGTTCTCCTTCCAGTATCGTTCCGTCCACCAGCTTTAGAGAGACCTTATCACCTGTTTTTAGCAGAGCGGCCTGAGAATCTAAAAGGTCTGCTTCTACTTCCATCCGATCCGATTCGTAGATTCGATACAGCGGCTGGTTTTCAACCACATAGTCCCCTTTCTGCACCAACAGTTCCCATATGGTTCCATCAAAAGGAGCCTCCGGCATTTTTTTGTAAAGCTGTGCATTCAGTCGATGAATTTGTATATTCAGCTCTTCCGATGCTGTGCTGCTGCTTTCGGAAAGAGAAGAACGGCTGTCGTCCAGAAGACGGATCTGGCTTTCATAAGAAGCGATCGTACTCTCATAATAAGCGCGGGTACTTTCTGACTGATTGTTTTCGGTCTCCAAAAGCGCCTGCTCGGCTACGGCTCTGGCGGACTCCAGTGAACTTAATTGTGCGCATTCAGAAGGATCATGGGAATCCCCAAATTCATCATAGGCTCTCCAGTAAGCAATATTGGCGCTGGTAAAATTCTGCTGTGCAATAGAAAGAAGAGTAGCTGCATTTCCATTTTCACCATACAGCTGTTCATATTGAAGCCGTACCTGTGCAAGCTGAGATTCCAACTGCTGTCTTGTTACGGTCAGTTCTGCCCGGGCAGCATTGTTCTGGCTCTGAAGCCCCTTTTTCTGGAGTTCAAGGGAGGCAATTTGATTTTTTAATTCTTCTCTTGCCTCTGAATCGTCTATTTTCAGAACGGTTTCGCCTTTTTGGACCGCAGTTCCTGACTGTACGAAAATGTCTTCTGTTTTTCCGGACAAAGGAGCACAGACATAACTGCTGTTTACCGGCTTCACAGTTCCGGTTACCGTAAAGGTATCCATGAAATCTGACCGCAAAACCGTTTCTGTCTCTGCAGTCACTGGTTTACACAAATAAAAGATGGCAATGAGAACCGCAGAGAGAACAGCGATGGCTCCAATTATGATCTTTACTTTTTTCTTCATTTTTTGTCCTCCCTATTCCCGTTCCATTAAAAGCATGACAGGTGAGATTTTCTTTAGTTTTTTCAAAATCATTCGGTTGCTCAAAAATACTGCTGTACAGGTCAGACATATAGATAATACCACAGAGGTAAGATCTACAAAATCCGGCAGGCTGTACAGCTCAGTAGTCATGGAAGCTGACAGACCGCGGCTGGCTCCGATGGTCATGGGAATACCGGCAAGGATTCCTCCAAACGTCAGTATCCATTGACTGGTACTTATGACCTCGAGACATTGCCGGGGATGCATACCCAGCATCAGCATGACGGAAAGCTCCCGCTTCAGCTCTTCGTAGCTGATCAGCGCACTGGTGTAGAGAACAGCCAGTCCTGTCAGAATACCCAGAAAAGCCATGGAACCCATAACCAGTCCAAACAGTCCCATCATTTCCTGCCATTTCTGAAGCTTTTCCGCCCGGCTTTCGATTCCGGTCACTTTGGGGGCGTCTTTCAGATAGTTCCAAAGCGCTTCCCCGGTCTGGGGCGCTGCTTTCAGAAGCAGCCCGGTACATGCGCCCCGGTATTCACTGACAGCGCCCAGTCCCGTATCGGACATATAGGCGGTCGTACCGAGATATTGTTCGATGATTCCGGTGATTATTATTTTTTCCGTATGCTCCTCGGGATAAAATAAGGTCACCTCCAGAAAGTCACCGATGCCGGCTCCCAGCAGGGATGCCATATGAGAGGAGATCACAATTCCTTCTTCTGCCACATATACCGGATTTCCCTGGGGATCTGACAGGCGGCACAGGGTGGAATCCATTGGAATGGACTGAATCGTTCCGTCCAGCGTGCTGCCTCCATACGAAAGGGTTGTGGAAACCTCTGTGATCGGCTCAATTTTTTCTACTTGATCGTCCGGTATGGCTGCCATCGCATCTGCAGAAGATACCGGCTCTTCAAAATAGATGGTATAATCCTGTCTCTGCACCTTTTCCAGATGATCAAATAAAAACACATCAAACAATGTATTCATGGAAACCAGTGTTGCAGTGATCATAAACGCACAGGCGATCCCCAGCAGGGTAAAGAGACTTCTTCTTTTGTTTCTTGCAACACTGCGTACCGCCATAATTCCCGGAACGGTAAAGAGCTTTAAAAAGCCGGGGATCCTTTCCGCCAGCGTTGCTTTGGCGCTCTTTGGAGCAGGGGGGCGTAATGCATCTGAGGGAAGAAGTGAGGCAATTCCTTTAGAGCACAAAAAAGTTACGGCTCCGCAGAATACTCCTGCCAGAAGCGTTCCATAAAGCAGGTATTTTATGGAAACAGGCGCTGCGGCATCCGGAAGATTAAAATATATCCGGTAAAAATTCACCAGCGGCTCTGCGCTCAAATTTCCCAAAAGACCGCCCATAATACCGCCTGCGGCACCGACAAAAACGCCATATCCCAGATAGTGAAATCCTATGCCCGTCCTGGATACACCAAGTGCAGCCATGGTCCCGATCTGTATCCGCTGCTGTTCGATCATCCGGTGCATGGTAATATATAAAATAATTGCAGCTACAAAAAGAAACAAAAAGGGCATGGCGCCGGCAGCTTTTCCAAGCTGCGCCAGCTCCGTATCCAGCATGGATGCCGACAGGTGCTCTTCCCTGCTGTAAACACGGTAACAGCCATAGGGAGCTAAAAGCTCTTCCACCTGTTGTTTTACATCTGAGAATTCATATCCGGACTTCAGAGTAAATACAAAGTTATTTGCCATCTGTTCCATTCCATAGAGCTTTTCCATGGTCTCATAGCTTACAAATCCTGCATCATAGGAGGCGGCATCCGGAAGCATTTCTACAATATTTTTGACCATATAGATATTTTCCGGTGAAATACCTCCGCCGGTGATCTCCAGTTCTGTCTGCCGTCCAGAGATCAGTATGCCTATCCGATCTCCGGTCTTCAGCCCCCGCGCCTGTAAAAACGCATTTCCCGGAACCACCTGCATGACACCGCTGCCTGCATGAATGCCCTGAAACAGCATGGGAATATTCAGTCCGTCTTCCTGATAGGAGATGAGCTTTAAACTGACCTCATCCTCGGTCCCTGTCAGACGAGCCTCCTTCACAATGCGTGCCTTTGCTTTTTCAATTCCCGGAAGCTGTTCCAGCTTCGTTTCCACCCATTGGGGCGCTTCGTAAACCTCTGCAAATCCATCCGCAAAGGCGCTTTCCTGATATAAAATATCCCGGGACAGGATCAAATGGTCGGAAGCCACAGAAAGCACACAGTATCCGCAAAAACCGATGGCAACCACAATCATGCATATTCCGTATGCAGCAGCGCTTCGGCGAATGTCGCGGAGCATTTTTAAGAGGAACAGTTTTACCATTGCAGCTCCTTTGCCTGAACAGGATGTTCATTTTTTTCAATCTGTATGATCTTCCCGTCCTTCATATAGAAAACCCGGTCTGCCACCTTTGCCATTTCCGTATTGTGGGTAATCGCCACCACCGGACAGCCCAGATAGTCCCTCACCTTCAGCAGCAGTTCCACTACAGCAACACTGTTTACGGAATCAAGCGCTCCCGTGGGCTCATCACACAGGAGCAGCGAGGGATTTTTTACGATTGCCCTTGCAATGGATACCCGCTGCTGCTCGCCGCCGGACATTTGAGAAGGAAAATGCTTCATTCGGTCTTCCAGTCCCACCAGCGCTAATACCTCCTCGGCTTTTCTGGAGCCGGCGGTAATGCCGGCGGAAAGCTCCACATTCTCCAGTGCGGTCAGAGTCGGGATCAGATGGAAAAACTGAAATACGAAACCCACCACATCTCTCCGGTATTCAGTGAGCTGATCTGCAGAAAACTCCACAAGATTTTTTCCCTGATAGTACAGCGTCCCTTCGTCTGCCCGGTCCATACCGCCCAGAAGATTTAAAAAAGTGCTTTTTCCGGAACCAGATGGTCCCAGCACAACGATAAATTCGCCTTTGTATATTTCAAAGGTCACTTTGTTCAATGCCCGCACGGTTACTCCGTCGCCCTCATACCATCTGCTCAGCTCAGAACCCTGAAGTATTTTTTCTTCCGGCAGATCCGGGAACTGGTTGTTCATTGCTTTTTACCCCTGTCTGATTTGGTTTGATCATTCGGTCACTCTTTTAGTATAATAAATTGCCTGTTTTTTGCAACCCATGCCACGCATGTTTTTCAAAATGTAAAAATCCGGCTTTCACCAAATTTAATAAAATCTTTATAATTTCTTTTTCTTAATTTTAGATAAACTACGTATAATGGCTCGTAAAGTAAACCGACAAGGAGGTTCTTTATGAGCATGATTCAGTTTCGCAGTCTGGCGGGAGCGCTTCTGACTGTGCTGGCGCTGTCTGTAGATCGTGTCAGACAGGATGAGGCATCCTTCGTACTGCAGCTTTTATATTCGTTTAAGCAGATCGACTTGATGTGGGTCGTGCTTTTCTTCTTATTGTACCGGTTCTATCGATGCACGGGGGACAGATGCCGTGAAGATAGAAGGTCATTGAGGGAGAAGCTCTGCTGCCATGTCCCGGCAGCTCTTTTTGCTGTGTTCATGACACTCGGATATTCGTATTATATGGATAACAGCTGGAGACTGGTATTTGGAAATTCTCTGTTTTTCTGGAAATCGGTGCTGGTATGGGTGGGATATGACGTTCTGTTTTTTCATCTGATCGTATGGATCTATGACTGGCTTGGGAAGACCCGTTTTTTTGCCGGGGAGAGCAGAAAGGGAGGAATTCTGGGCAGATATATTTCTTTGTTTAGAAAATATCCGTTCCGTACCTGTTTTTTCACAATGCTGATCGTATATCTTCCATATATGATACTTTCCTGCCCGGGCATACTGACCATTGACAGCAAGAAGCAGATCGTCAATGTGTTTCAGGCACTGGAGGCGGGAAGCGGACAGTTGAACAATCAGCATCCGGTCATGCATACACTGCTCATCTATGGCTGTATGTCTGCGGGAAGGCTGTTGTTCGGATCGGCACAGATCGGAGTGTTTCTGTATTCACTTTTTCAGTTCCTGTTTATGGCGGCAGCCATCTCTTATCTCATGAAGATGCTGGTGAGGCTGGAGGCGTCCGACAGGGTGCTGGGAGCAGTGATGCTTTTCTTCCTCTTTTCGCCCCGGATTCAGAATTATATGTTCCTGATGGTCAAGGATGTGATCTTTGGCGGATTTTTACTGTTCTATCTGTGTGCGGCATACCGGGTTCAGGATCCGGAGGAGAAGAAGCGAAGGGGTGCGGTGGCGCTGCTTGTATTTGCTGCCGCCGGTATGTTCTTTTTCCGGCAGGAGGGAATTTATATTCTGCTTTTGACTTTTCTGGTCTCTTTTTTCCGGAGCAGGAAGAATCGGAAGCTCTATCTGACCATGTTTGCGGGATTTTTACTGTTTTCCATGGTATATCAGTCTGTGCTGCTTCCTGCATGCAATGTGAAGAGCTCCAATACCAGGCAGCTGTTCTCAATCCCGTTTCAGCAGACTGCCCGCTATGTCAGAGATGCGGGAGATGAGGTGACAGCAGAGGAAGGAAAGGCGATCGCAGCGGTTCTGGATTATGACCGGCTGGCGGAGATCTACAATCCGAATCTGTCTGATCCTGTGAAGGCAACCTTCAACCGGGACGCCACCTCAGAGTATCTGGCAGAGTATTTCCGGGTATGGTTCCAGATGCTGAAAAAGCATCCGGACATTTATGTGCAGGCAACCATGAATAATCTGTACGGATATTTCTACCCTTACGGTTATGCGGCGAATTTCTACAGCTACAGCGACAGCGCACATCAGATGGAGAAGGTCAATGAGGAGCTGGCGGAATATTCCCTGAAGCTTCAGTATCCGGAGGCGCTGGATGAGCCCAGGACCCTGTATGAGGATCTGCGGGAAGCGGTATTTGCACTGCCGGTGTTCTCTTCCATGGTGCTTTCCGGCTTCTATGTATGGGTATTGCTGCTGTGGGGATTTTACTGTATCTATCGGAAGAACGGGGCGGCGCTTACGCTGGCGGTTCCGTTGTTTTTGATTCTTCTGGTCTGTATGGCAGGACCGACCTACGGCTGGTATTTCCGGTATCTGTATGCACTGGCGCTGTGTCTGCCGGGGACTATACTGATGGGCAGGCGTGAAATTATATAATTTAGAAAAAATGTAAAGCAAAACTGTACGATTTGTTGTATACTGAGAGTATTGAGCAGGAGGGTATATGATACAACAGGAAAAAATCGTACAGTTTTATTTTGCCCAGTACCGGGATGGGTCAAAGAAGCTGAAAAAGAAAAATACAGAGGGTAAAAATACCTATGAGAGAAGGATCAAGAGCCTTTTGGCAGAGCTGAGAAGAACCGGGGATATGAAGATCACGCAGGTACGTCTGGAGGATTACCACCGTCAGATCCGCAATATTTCCTGGTTCGCTTTCCGTCAGGAGAATCAGATCGCCATCATGCAGATCCGGGATTATCTGCTGCCGGAGCTGGTGCGGCTGGATCTGGCGCTTTTAAAGCTGGAGGAGCAGGAGATGATCACTGCAAAGTTTCTGGAATATCTGCGGACCGAGGTTCCGTTTCGGATCTGTACCAGGACGCTTCGGGATCTGTGCAGACATTATTCGGAGTATGGCATTAAGAAGGAGATCGTGGGGCTGGTTCCCATGAGACCGGAGATGGAGTTTCCGAAGGCGCTGGAGATGGAGAGAAGGTTCATCCTTCACATAGGTCCCACCAACTGCGGGAAGACCTATCAGGCGCTGGAGCGTCTGCGGACCGCAGAAAACGGAGTGTATCTGGGACCTTTGCGTCTGCTGGCGCTGGAGGTCTATGAGAAGATGAAGGACAACGGGCTTGCCTGCACCATGCTGACCGGAGAGGAATGCATCTCGGAGGAGAACAGCCGCGTGATCGCGTCCACCATCGAGATGCTGGATCTGGAGCAGAATTATGATATTGCAGTCATTGATGAGGCACAGATGGTCACGGATCCGGATCGGGGACATTCCTGGACGAGGGCGATCCTGGGCGTACTGGCACCGGAGATCCATATCTGCATGAGTCCTGCAGCGGAGAAGGCAGTGACCCATCTAATCGAGCTGTGCGGCGACCGGTATGAGATCTGCCGGTATGAGCGGAAGACGAAGCTGGTCTGTGAGGCGATCCCGTTCCGTTTTCCGGAGGATGTACAGGAGGGAGACGCGCTGATCGTATTTACGAAGCGGGCGGTCCTGGACATTGCGGGGCGTCTGGAGGCGGAGGGAACACGTGCCAGTGTGGTATACGGAAGTCTTCCGCCGGAGATCAGACGCAGGCAGATCCGCCAGTTTTCCAGAAAGAAGACAAAGGTGGTCGTATCCACGGACGCCATTGGTATGGGACTGAATCTTCCGGTGCGCAGGATCGTGTTCGTTCAGACGGAGAAATTTGACGGAAAGAATGTCCGTCCCTTAAATGTCTCCGAGATCCTTCAGATCGCAGGACGGGCGGGACGGTATGGAATGTATGATACAGGCTATATCAATGCCATGGGTCCCAAGTCTTTGAATTATATTCAGGAGAAGCTCAAGGAAAAGGATCCCGAGATTGAGACCGTCAGCCTGGGATTCCCGCATATGCTGCTGGATATGGAGGATCCTCTGAATACCATATTGAAGGTATGGAAGTCTGTGGAGCCCTCCGCACCATTCGAGAAGATCAGTATTGACGAGATCCTGTTTCTCTATGATCAGGCATACAGTGCGCGTAAAGAGATCGACGGATTTGAGGACAAGCATATTCTGTACCGGATGCTGACCTGCTCCATCGATATCAAGAACCGGGATATCGTGGATCTGTGGCTTCATTACTGCAAGACCTACACGGCGGATATTTCGCTGGAATTTCCGTCGCTTGAAAGGTGCAGGGATGCGGGACTTATGAAATACGAGACCTTTTATAAGATGCTGGATCTCTATCATCAGTTTGCCAACCGTCTTGGCAAGGAGATGGACGGGGAACGTCTTGAAAAGGAGCGGGAGCGGACAGAGGACCGGATCATGAGCTATCTGTCCAGAGATAAGAAGGACTATATCCGGAAATGTAAATACTGTGGAAGGACGCTTCCGGTGGGCTGCGGATATCGGGTGTGCGACATGTGCCACACGGAGGACCGGATGCGGGGGCATCAGCGAAGGAACCAGAAGACAGCCGTCTGGAAGGCATAGAATGGAGGAAGACTATGGCAAAATATGTAATGGCACTGGATGCAGGCACGACCAGCAGCCGATGCATACTGTTCAATGAAAAAGGGGAAATGTGCAGCGTGGCACAGAAGGAATTCACACAGTATTTTCCGAAGCCGGGTTGGGTGGAGCATGATGCCGGCGAGATCTGGTCGACCCAGCTGGGAGTAGCGGTGGAGGCAATGTCCAAGATCGGTGCGGCGGCGGAGGACATTGCGGCGATCGGCATCACGAATCAGCGTGAGACAACCATTGTCTGGGACAAGAATACAGGAGAGCCGGTGTACCATGCCATCGTGTGGCAGTGCCGCAGAACTTCAGAGTACTGTGATGAGCTGAAGGAAAAGGGACTGGTGGATACCTTCCGGGCGAAGACCGGGCTGGTTCTGGATGCTTATTTTTCCGGGACGAAGCTGAAATGGATCCTGGATCATGTGGACGGGGCGAGAGAACGTGCCGTCAGGGGAGAGCTTCTGTTCGGAACGGTGGAGACCTGGCTGATCTGGAAGCTGACCAAGGGGCGGGTCCATGTGACCGATTATTCCAACGCGTCCCGTACTATGCTGTTTAATATCAATACCCTTCAGTGGGACGAGGAGATTCTGACAGAGCTTGATATTCCCCGCTGTATGCTTCCGGAGGCGAAGCCCTCCAGCTGTGTGTACGGCGAGGCGGACGCCAGGTTTTTCGGCGGTCCCATCCCCATTGCCGGGGCAGCAGGCGATCAGCAGGCGGCGCTTTTCGGGCAGACCTGCTTCGAGCCGGGGGAGGCGAAGAATACCTACGGCACAGGCTGCTTCCTTTTGATGAATACAGGAGAGAAGCCGGTGTTCTCCAGCAATGGTCTGGTCACGACCATTGCATGGGGACTGGATGGAAAGGTAAATTATGCGCTGGAGGGATCTATCTTTGTGGCAGGAGCGGCGATCCAGTGGCTGAGGGATGAGTTAAAGCTCATCGATTCGGCGCAGGACAGCGAATACATGGCAGGAAAGGTGAAGGATACCGGCGGCTGCTATGTGGTTCCGGCATTTACCGGTCTGGGCGCACCTCACTGGGATCAGTATGCCAGAGGCACCATTGTGGGAATCACCAGAGGTGTGAACAAATATCATATCATCCGGGCAACGCTGGATTCCATCTGCTATCAGGTCAACGACGTTCTGAATGCCATGAAGGCGGATTCGGGGATCGCTCTGGCGGCTCTGAAGGTGGACGGCGGAGCCAGCGCCAATAATTATCTGATGCAGACACAGGCGGATATTATCAAGGCGCCGGTGGACAGACCCCGGTGCGTGGAGACCACTGCCATGGGTGCGGCATATCTGGCAGGGCTTGCGGTGGGATACTGGGCAGGCAAAGAGGATGTGATAAAGAACTGGGCGATCGACCGGGAATTTGAGCCAAAGATCGATGATGAACAGCGCAGCTCCATGGTGGAAGGCTGGAATAAGGCAGTGAGATATTCCTATGGATGGGCAAAAGAAGGCAGGGTGGAGCAATGAACCTGATGAGCCGTATTCCGAAGGAGTTTTATAAGCTCTTCGGGAGTAAATATATGGATTATTATATGATCTTCCTGACGGCGATCTATGAGGAAAGCAGCAGCTCCTATTCCACGCTTGGACTGACCGAGCAGGAGTGCAGGATGATCATCAATGAGAAGCTTGCCTCTGCAACCATTGACTGGAGCGAGGAACGGTTCGATGAGGAGGGCAGTCTTCTGACCCGCAGCAATATGGCGTCCGTCTGTCTGAGTCATTTTGAAAGCTGGGGATGGCTGAAGCAGGATTTTGATGAGACCCTCAACAGCTATGTGGTGTCTTTTCCGGAATACAGCCAGCTCTATGTGGAGCTGTTCCAGAAGCTCTGTACGGAGGAGGACAGTAAGGAGCGGGAAAGCGTCCTTGCAGTTTACAGTTATCTTTTCACCTACAGCTCGGATGCGGAGAAGAATAATGAGATCTTAAAGAGTGCGCTGAAGACCTCCAGGCGGCTGGTGCAGATGATGGCGAACATGCAGGAGGGGATGAGGGGATATTTTGACGAGCTGTCCCAAAAGAGGGATTTCCGGGGGATCCAGGAGGTACTGGTCCGGGAGATCAATAACAGCGACAGCCGCAGATATGCGATCCTGACCACCACGGACAGCTTCTACCGCTACAAGGAAGCGGTAAAGGAGCTGATCGACCAGAACCTGAGTGAGAATGAGCTGCGCCGGCAGAAGCTGGAGCAGGACTGCAGGGAGCTTGAGAGACGTCTGGAGGGTGAAGCGGTCAAAAGTCCGGAGCTTCTCAGAAAAGAGCGTGCAGTGGAGAAGTGTGAGGAGGCAATGGACATCATCTGCCGGATCGAAAGAGAATTCGATACGGTGGAGCGGAGATACAATAAGCTGATCGAGCAGAAGACGGTCTTCGCCGGCAGAGCTGCGGCACGTATCCGGTATATCCTTCAGGAAGGTGTCATGGAGGAGGATCAGACGGTAGCCCTTGTAAATCTTTTAAGCCGCAGCAGCAGGCGGGAGGAGATACTGGAGGAGCTTGCCGGGCGGATGAGGATCAGTTCGCCCTATCGTGTCATCACGGACCGGAGCTTTTACAGCCGAAGAGACCGGGAGCAGGAGGAATTTAAGGCAGTGCCGGTGCCGGAGGTGCAGCCGGTTCCGTCAGAAGAGCTGGATGCATTTGTGCTGAAGCCTCTTTACACGCAGAGAGAGATCCGGGATTTTTTAAGACGGAATCAGAAGGACGGAGTATTTCTGACTACAGAGGAGACCGTGCAGACCATGGAGGATCTGGAGAAGCTTTTCTTTGTTTGGCAGGATGCCACGGAGCTGTCCAAAACGGCACAGGAGATTACGGTGGGAGATGAGATAAAGACCCGGGAGGGGCTGTCTTTTTCATCCCTTAGAATAGAGGATAGATAATGGTTACTTATTTGGAAGAGCTTCCGCTGACGGAAGCGGAAAATGTAAAAAGGACGATCCGGGATCTGTTCCGGCAGACCTGTATCCTGCAGGTGAAATACGACCCTGTGACACTGACGCCCAGGGATAATCCCCGCTATCAGACCTGCATGAAGCACAAGGCATTTGTGGAGGACTATCTGTCGGTGCTGGGATGTGAGCTGAAGCACGACCCCCAGGAGCACATCTTCCGTCTGGAGGGAGAAGGGGTCATTACCGAGCGGATGAGTATGACAACGACGCTGATCGTATTGATTATGAAGCTGATCTACCGGGAGAAGATCCTCGGAGAAGGTCTGCATGCCACAGTGACGAAGCTTTCGGAGATTCGGGAATACGGGAAAAATACGAATCTGATCACCAGAAAGCTGACCTCTGCGGAGTGGAAGGAAGCACTTTATCTGATGAGGATGCATCAGATGATCGATGTTCCGGGAGCGGTGCGGGATGTGGAGGATCAGACTCCCATCTATATTTACAGCACCATTAATCTGTATTGTGCTTCCATGGATATCAATGAAATCGTGGAGCGGTACAGAGAGGAAGTAGAGAAGCTTATGGATGCAGGAGAGGAGGAGGAACGTGAAGCAGGCGAAGAAGATATTTACCCGGATGCTGATCAATAACTGGGGCGGCATCAGCCATCGAATGCTGGAGTTCCATGAATATGTGAATCTGTTCAGCGGCAAGAGCGGCTCCGGTAAATCTACGGTCATGGATGCCATTCAGGTGGTTCTCTACGGAAGTCTGTCCGCATCCTTTCTGAATAAGGCGGCGGATGATGCAAAGAACCGCAGGAGTGTGCTCAGTTATCTCCGCGGCGCACAGAAGGATGGAAGCGCGAACCGCGGGAACCAGGATTTTTATGCGCAGATCGTGCTGGAGCTTATGGATACAGGAACGCATATTGTGACCTGCTTCGGTGTGGCATTCGAGGTGGGAAGGACGGATACGGATGTGAGGAAATATACATTCTTCAGCCATTCGGGACGGATGCCGGAGGATGAGTATCTGTCCGGGGACAGAGTGCCGTATTCCATAGCGCAGATACGGAAGCTTACGGAAGAGCGGAGCCGTTCCATGGACAACCGGGGCAGAGGAGATGTGAACAGGATCTATCCGTCGAAAGAGGCATATATCAATACGCTCTATGATGTGATACTGGGCTATGTGGAGCCTCAGCGGCTGATGACCATGGAGAAAAGCGCCATTGCTCTGCGCATGACCAATGGAACCGGACAGTTCATCCGGGACTATATGTTTCCCAAAAGTCAGGAGAATGCCATTGAGAAGATCAGTGATCAGCTGGGGGCATATCGGGAGATCAAGGAACGGGTGGAGGATCTGGAGCACCGGATCGGGATCCTTCAAAGGATTCATGAAGATCACGGAGAGCTGCAGAAGACAAGGGCAGATATTGTTCATGGGGAAGCGATTCTTAAATACATCGAAATTGAGAGCAACCGGGTGCGTCTGGAAGCCAGAGAGCAGGATCTTCGGGAAATCCTGTCCCATATCAGCCGCATAGAGGAGGAAAAGGGACGTCAGGAGACGGAGCAGAAGCAGAGGACCGAAGAGCTGATCGAGGTAGAGGCGGACTTAAAGGCAAGCGACTACGGGCAGAAGAAGCGGGAGCTTCTGGAAGTGCAGAATACCATTGAGCTTCTGGCAGGCAACAGCCGTCAGTGGAGGCAGATCCTACAGGGGCTGCGTCAGTGGGAGGAAGACCAGGTCATTACGGATTATGTGAGTAACCCGGTCCTTCATATGCTGGAGGATTTCCAGAAGGGAAGGATCACAGAGGAGGGCTGCCGGGAGCTGAGAAGGCAGCTTGCCAAAGTCCGTGAGGATATCGATAAGGAGCTGCAGGATCTGAATGCGGCAAGAAGAGAGTTGTCCGCAGAGCTGGAGGAGAAGCGGGAGATCGTGGAGGATCTCAAGCATGACCGGAAGCCTTATGACAAGGAGCTTAGAAAAGCTCAGTCCATGCTCCAGAGTCTTCTTCGGAATCTTTACGAAGGGAATGTGGAGGTACATATTTTTGCAGACCTGTTCGATATTGTAGATGAGGAATGGAAAAATGCGGTCGAAGGGCGGATGGGCAGAATCAAATACAGTCTGATCGTTGCGCCGGAGTACGCGCTGAAGGCAGCGGAGCTGTTCCGCCGGATGAAGCAGTTTGAGGATATCAATCTGATCAATACCGCGGCGATCAAAAGAGACCGTCCGGAGGCAAGGGAAGGCTCCCTCTATGAGGCGGTCCATGCAGAGGAGGCATATGTGGATCTGTGTCTGAGACAGTATCTTGGACGGGTCATGAAGTGCCGTTCTGTGGAAGAGCTGCATCAGGTACATGACGGCGTGACTCCGGACTGCTATGCGTACAGCGGCTATATGTTCCGTCATCTGAAGGAAAAGGATTATACACTGAGAGCCTGTATCGGAACCAGAGTATCCAAGGATAAGCTGCGGGAGCTGGAAGAGGAGGTGGCAGGGCTTTCCCGGGATCTTCACGAAATGATCGTTACCGGGGACAGCTTAAAGGCAGTACAGCAGTTTGAGATGCTGAATCAGGAGCCGTCTCATCTTATGATGCTGTCCCAGTCAGCGGTTCAGCTGGAGGAGTATTATAAAAAGCAGGAGGCTCTGGAACAGGCTCTCCGGGAACTGGAGGACGGCACGCTGATCGCAGGACTGAAGGAGCAGCAGAAGAAGCTGTCCGCGGTCATCCGGGAACTGAATACGTCCATTGCCGCACTGCAGGGACAGATGATCCAGCGTACAGAGGATAAGGGAAAGGCAGAATCAGAGATCCATGCCCGCCGGGAGAGTCTGGAACGTCTGCTGGAGGGCTTTGTGCAGAATCCGCAGCTGGAGGAGGAGGTGAAGGCTGCTCTGGAGAAGCAGTCTGAAAATGGATACCGGAATCAGAAGAACCGGGAGCTGGAGACACTCCGGGAGCTGGAGGAGGCGCAGCAGGAGAACCGCTTTAAGGCAAGGATGCAGTTCAACCGGGAATATCCCTCCTATGGCTTCAGCGGCATGGAAAAGGAAAATGATGCCTATGACGGAGTGCTGGAGAAATGCCGGAAGGATTTTGAGCCTCAGTATAAGGAAGAGTTCCGGAAGCAGTGCGATCAGGTATATGAAAGTCTTAGGGAAAATGTGATCGCCGCGATCCATGGAGAGATCAAGGCGGCATACCGTCATGCCAGAGAGATCAATCGTCTGCTTTCCCGGATCCGTTTCTCAGACAGTGTATACCAGATCGAGATCCTGCCTGCGGAAAACGAAAATGGACAGTTCTACGAGATGCTGATGGCGAAGGAGCTGGACAGCAAGGTGGTGGACAACCATGGCTTTGAAGGACAGATGAGCCTTGGAGAGGATGAATTCTACCGGAAATATGAGCAGAAGATCCAGCTTCTGACTGAGAAATTCATGCCTCCGAGAGAGGATGACAGCCGCCAGATCACTCTGCGCAGGCAGGAGATGGAGCGGTATGCGGATTACCGGAATTACCTGACCTTCAGTATGTATGAACGGGTAGAGGATGAGAACGGAAGCATCCGCAAGAATCCGGTGGATGAGATGGCAGGACGGGATTCCGGAGGAGAGGGTCAGAACCCCAAATACGTGGCGCTGCTTGCCGGATTCGCCATGCTGTATATGCAGCAGAGCAACCGGGATTCCAAGATGCGTCTGGTGCTTTTGGACGAGGCTTTCTCCAAGATGGATAAGGAGAGAAGTGAGGTCTGTCTGCGCTATGCCAGAGAGCTGGAGCTTCAGCTTATCGTCTGTGTGCCGGATGAGCGGCTCCAGTCCCTGATCCGTAACGTGGACTGTGTCTATGGCTTCCGCAGACATATGAATCAGATCACCATGATGCATATCAATAAAGGAAATTATCTGGAGATGCTGGAGGGACGGGAAGATGGCAGTGAGGAAGAAGATACTGACACTTCAGCAGTGGCTGATACAAAAGCTTGACACCAGAAGCTGTCGTTCTGGAAAAGCGGAGGGGATGCGTCATCCTTCCTTTTCCCAGGCGGAGCTGGACAGCATGGGAGGCATCCGTATAGTCATTCCGCAGGCGAAGGAGCTGGAACAGGCGGGACTGATCCGGGTGGACTGGAGACAGATGGGTGCGGAGATCCATAAGATCCATTTTTCTGCGGACATTGTGGAGGAGCTGTGCCAAAGAGAAGGGATCGAAAGCCCCCGAATCAGAAATCTCCGCCTGCAGGAGCAGGTGCGGTTCTGGAAGGAACAGGTAAAAGCCGAATGGCTGGAGCGGTATTATGACCATTTGCTGGAGCGGCTGAAGGACGGAGAGGATGTAAAGAATCCAGATCCGGAGGATGCGGATTTCTTCCGGTGCCTGAACGGGGCAGTCCAGCAGTCCATGCGCCCGGATCCTGTGTGGAAAAGGGTGTTCAGTGCGTCCGTACTGGGTGATTCCAAGCGCTTTGAGCAGGAGTATGAAGGAAAGCTGCTGCATGTCTTGAAGGGATCTGTGCTGTATGAGGAAGGGATGACCAATGAGGAGATGCTGACAGCCTGCGGGATTCTGTCCTATGCACAGACGCTGGAGTGGAAGGGAACCCTTGTTTTTCGAATGGAGGAGGATGAAATGGATACGTCCTTCTGGATCAGGGGTACGGTGCTGAACGCACAGACGCTGGAACGGGCGGTTCCCGTACGGCTTTCGGGCGTCCGACGGATCATGACCATAGAAAATAAAGCTAATTATGAGGATATGCCTTTTCGGGCAGATACCCTGTACATCTATTGTCATGGATTCTTTTCTCCGAAGGAGCGGAGATTCCTGGAAGAACTGAAGGAAATCGCAGATGAGGACACGGAATATCTGCACTGGGGAGATATGGATTACGGAGGCATCCGGATCTTTCAGTTTATCCGGAAAACACTGTTTCCCAAGGTAAAGCCTTATCGGATGGATCGGGCAGAGTTTGAAGAAGCGGTGAGAAATGGTGCGGGTCTTCCTCTCGAACCGGAGAAACGGATCATGCTGGAAGCCATGGATGCAGGAGAGCTGGAGGAGCTGAAAAGCTGTATTCTGGAGTCCGGAATAGAGATTGAACAGGAGATGCTGCTGGCGGCGCAATATAAAACAAGAGGCGCAGAATGTGAATGATTCTGTGCCTCTTTTATGTAATATATTTATTCCAGTGTCAGATCTCCTTCTTTGATCCAGCCCATGCGTCGAAGTATCTCACAGAAGAGAACGCTTAAAACTGCAGGCAGAACAAAGCAGATCAAAACCAGTCCCAGCCAGTCCATGCCGGTAATGGCGGTCTTGGTTCCGGCTGCAATATCCGAAAGCCATCCGGTGTACACTCCGATCTGTCCCACCAGACCGCAGGTTCCCATGCCGGATGATACCGCAGGTCCATTCATCTTCAGCGCAAATACGCAGGTGGCGATGGGACCGGTGACAGCGGAAGCAAGGGTAGGCGGGATCCAGATTCTTGGATTCTTCACAATATTGCCCATCTGAAGCATACTGGTTCCCAGTCCCTGAGAGATGAGTCCGCCCCATTTATTCTCCTTAAAGCTCATGACCGCAAAGCCGATCATCTGCGCACAGCATCCGGCAACTGCAGCTCCTCCGGCAAGTCCGGTCAGACTTAATGCGGCGCAGATCGCTGCGCTGCTGATCGGAAGGGTCAGTGCGATACCTACGATGACGGATACGAAGATGCCCATGAAGAAGGGCTGAAGTTCCGTTGCCCACATGATAAGCTGTCCCACTGCACTTGCGGCGGTTCCGATGGACGGCGCCCACCACAGAGACAGAAGAACACCTGTCAGGATGGTTACAAGCGGGGTTACAAGAATATCGATCCTGGTCTCTTTGGAAACCGCTTTGCCGAATTCGGCTGCGAAGATCGTTACAACAAGGACTGCAAGAGGTCCTCCGGCTGCACCCAGTTCGTTGGCAGCCTGTCCCACTGCCAGCAGGGAAAAGAGTACGAGCTGCGGAGCCTGTAATGCATAGCCGATGGAGATCGCCATGGCAGGACCGGATACTGCTTTGGCGTAGCCGCCTGCAGTTTCCAGAAACGGGATGCCTGCCTGCTGTCCCAGTGTGGATATGATCGTTCCGATCAGTAAAGAAGCAAATAATCCCTGTGCCATAGCGCCCAGGGCATCAATACCGTAGCGTTTTGCGGAAAACACAATGTTCTTACGTTTTAAAAACTGCTGGAATCCGCTTTGTTTTTTTTCATTCATCTGTTGTTTCCTCCTGAGGTGTTTACACCTGACAAGACAGGTGCTACCCGGATAAAATAGCACAGATAGAAGAAAAATGCAATATCAGGAGAGCAAATATTCTTTTTCTTTTAACTTTTGTTCGATCCGGCGGAGGATCTCATCAGAGGGAGCCTCCACTGTATGCAGATGTATGCCGTCAGAGATGGGGAACAGGGGACCGCAGCTGCTTTGATCAAGGAGCCGGCAGAAGTGATCCACATCTGCCTGAGAAGCCAGATTCAGATCTGCACGCAGCTGCCCGTATACATCATGCTCGATGATGACGTCCAGTACCCGTCCGCCCAGAGAGATGATGGTGGAGAGCTCGTCCTGTATCTGACTGTGGGTATGGCGTACCATGAATGCACGGACGCACTTGACCTCTGAAGGCGCATAGAGAAGATAACCCCGGGCGGTTGCAAGCACCGGGTATTCGGTTCTTAAAAGGGCGATATCCTGAACAATGACCTGACGGCTGACACCCATCCTTGCCGCCAGAGCGCTTCCGGACAAGGGTGTTTTTGCCTGCCGTAGCTCCTGAATGATCTGTTGTCTGCGTGTTCTGCCGTCCATAAGACACCTCCGTTTTCGATTGATGGCTGCAGTGTATTCCGGGGACACTGCGAGAGCGATTTCTGCGGTCATATTATCATGGAGCCGGTATGCTGTCAAACATTTTCCTGCAGTTTTACGGACGGAATCGGAGGCAGATTGGGACATCAAGGGTGGCATATCACGGGGAAATATGGTATACTGACAGCAGTTCGGGTGATGAAGGAGACGGATTCATGAATAAAAGCAGACAGGGAAGACAGGAGGACAGATGATGTCAGATCACACAATTGCAAAAGAGATTACAGAGCTTAAAGAGGCGTACGCGCTTTTTTCTCCTCTGACGAATATGCCATATACAGAATGTGAGCCGGAGAACTATTGGGATCAGGTTCTTATGTATGCATCCAGAGAGGATGCAGATGCGGCGGTGAAGGAGTATGAAGAAAAGGGGATCCGCACGGCGGTAAGGGAATTTAAGACGCTGGAGGTCTATGTTCCGGTAAACCCGGCGAAGCCTGAAGGAGAGAAAAAGAAAATGTACCTGAATCAGGTGCGCCAGCATCTGGGAGTCCTGCCGTTTATGGGAGTCAATGCGGTGGGCTATAAGCCGGCCGGAGCAGCTATGGTGACCATAGAGCTTACCGAGATCCTGCCAAAAGGATTTGAGAAGAAGGTAGAGGAGAACGGGTTTTATCAGCCCACACTCCAGCTTACAGGCGTATATCTGATGCAGGAGGCAAGGAGAAAAAAGGAATTTGTGGATATGAAGCATATTCAGGAGCTGGATGAGGAATTTTCATCCAACTTGGTGAAGTCCCGTCTCTTTATTGCGGTCCTGCCGCCGGAAGGTCATGAGAAGGATCCGCAGCTCAATTTAAAGGAGTGCCGGATGCCGTATCTCAAGCATCAGAACGGGGAGAAATATTTTCCGGTCTTCTCGGATGTGTGGGAGTTCCAGAAGTATGCGCAGAATAATAAGACTCTGCGCCCGATCCAGGTTCCGTTCAGGGATCTGCCGAAGTTCTGGGTAAAGGATGCACAGGCATATATGATGAATCCCATGGGAATCTCGGTTCCGCTGAAGCAGGAGATGATTCCGAAGCTTATGGAGCGTTTCGGGGGAATGGAATAAAATGGCATACTTAATGGGAATTGATCTTGGGACCTCCAGTGTGAAGATCATGGTCATGGATGAACGGGGCGGCTGCAGAGCGCTGGCGGTCCGGGATTATGATATACAGGTTCCGCAGGCAGGATATGCGGAGCAGGATGCAGGGCTGCTCTGGCAGACAACGGTACAGGGCATTCAGGCAGTGCTGGCAGAGTGCGGAATCTCAAACAGCGAGATATCCGCTATCGGACTTGCAGGACAGATGCATGGATTGGTGGCATTGGATCACAGGAAGCAGCCGATCCGTCCGGTGATCATATGGGCGGATCAGAGAAGTGAGCGTCAGGTGCGGCTGCTTCGGGGAACTATGGCAGAGGAGAATGCCTGCAATCCGGCCAGTGCAGGCTTCCTGCTGCCGTCTCTTTTGTGGATGAGAGAGGAGGAGCCGGAGCAGTTCGACCGGATTGCTTATGTGATGCTGCCCAAGGACTATATCCGGTATCAGCTGACCGGGACAGTGGGAACGGATCCGTCGGATGCGTCCGGAACACTTTTGTTCCATATGCAGAATCGGGTCTGGGATCTGGATACGGCTGACCGATTCCGTATTCCGGCGAAGATCCTTCCGTCCTGCGAGGGGTCTACGCAGGTGATCGGTGAAGTGACGGCTGCTGCGGCAGCACTGACCGGACTTGCGGAAGGAACGCCCGTCATCTGCGGCGGCGGGGATGGTCCCATGCAGCTTACAGGAAACGGAGTTATTGAACCGGGACAGCTTGTGACCAATATTGGTACCGCAAGTCAGATCGACTGTATCAGCGACAGGGTCTATCCGGATTATCATTACCGGCTGAATACCTTCTGTCATGTGCCGGAGAACCGATGGGTCACGATGGGTGCGGGACTGAACGGCGGTATCGTGCTGAAATGGCTGAAGAAAAACGTGTTCCGTGAGGTGGAGGACTATGACGCCATGAGCATTCTTGCAGGAAAGGTTCCGGCAGGCGCACAGGGACTGGTGTTCCTGCCGTTTTTGTGCGGCGAGCGCTCCCCCTATATGGATGCAAAGGCAAAAGGGATTTTCTTTGGACTGGGGCTTTTGCATACGCGGGAGCATATGATCCGTGCCTGTATGGAGAGCGTGGTCTATTCCTTTCTTGACTGCATGCGGGTATTTCGGGAGCTGGGCATTCCCATGGAGGACAAGATCATAGCCTCCGGCGGAGGAGCCAGAAGTGCGCTGTGGCTGCAGATGCAGGCCGATATTCTCCAGAAGGAGATCTATACGACCAGAGGAAGAGAAGAGGCATGTATTGGTGCAGCGATCGCTGCCGGAGTGGGCTGCGGGATCTATCGTTCACTGGAGGAAGGCTGCCGGATGGCGGTACAGATGGATGACCGGGTATATGAGCCGAATCGGGAGCATTACAAGGTCTATATGGAAAACTTTGAAGTGTACCGGAATGTGTATTGGAAAAATAAAGAATTGTTTTGAGAAAAGGCTTCCGCTGCCAGACAGGTCTGCAGCGGGAGCCTTTTGATCCAAAGGGTTAATTCATCTTCTGTTCCTGTCTCCACCAGATGTAGGACATGATGGACGGAATGATGCATGCCAGCATTACGCAGATGAAAGTGATCCAGTAGACGGCTTTCTGTGAGGGAAAGAAGGCACTGCCCATCATGATCATTCCTGCAAGGAAGAAGCATTTGCCGCCCAGCCGGTGAGTCCTGTACCAGATCTCGTCACTGGACAGGGTCCATGGATTTTTGATGCCCATATAGAAGTTGCTCTTGATCTTAGGCATGATATTGCCCAGAAATAAAAGCAGAAGCCCGACTCCGACGTTGACTACTGTGGGAACGGATACCGTACCCGGACGGAGGCTTTCCGTCAGGATCATGCCGGTCATGGCAAGCAGGAAGAACTGCATGATAATACAGAAGCTGTCATAGTAGGAGCCGAATTTCTGATAATTCTTTTTCCGTGGATCAATATGCGGAAGGACGTCAAACAAAAATGCGAAAAAGACCGCCATACCGCACATAAGGAACAGCTGGGATTTGGAAGAATAAGAAACGGTTCCGTCAAATCCCCAGTTCATGGGAATCTGGTCGGGAAGCGATGGGTACATGACAGCCGAAAGCGCCAGGTTGACCACTGCCACAATGTAATTAAGGATACGTAATCTAGTGTTTTTCATTATCAGTCTCTCCTTTCTTCAGTGACATCATCCAGTTCATGATGTCATCCAGCACGGTCGTATTGAGCGTATAGATAATATATTTTCCCTGCTTCTCATCATCGATCAGTCCGGCATGTTTAAGGATCGACAGATGGTGGGACAGGCTTGCGCCTGTGATAGAGAAATGTTCCAGAATCTCTCCTGCCGGTAACGGACCTGCCCGCAGCAGATTCAGGATCTCTCTGCGTGTAGGATCCGACAGTGCTTTAAAACTTTCCTGAAAGCTCAATAGATCACCTCCTGATCTCATATTGTTTAGATGTTTATCTAAATGTCTAAATAAAGAGTATCACGGAAAAAAAGAAAAGTCAACCGTAAATTCCAGGTTGTCATTTGGGAAAATTATGGTATAATGTCGGCAGACATTATACCTGCGCATCGGATTTCTGCGGTTCCGCAGAAAGTCCGGCGCATCCGCCGGAGGCACTATGACCGCCTGCGGTCATGGTATAAAAGAACGTTATTCGCAGGAAAACGCATCAGTGTTAAAGGATTTCTACAATTATTCTTATTAAAAGGAAAGTGTTGACCCAAAGAGGCGGCAACTTTCGGAAAGTCAGTATTTCAATCAATCTGCTCCCGGAGCAGATCTTTTCTGGTGCTTCTGCAGATCGTTCATTCCCCAAAATAAAAGAGCTGAAAGACAGGGGACGCTTTGTGCGCCGTTTTATCAGACAAGGAGGAGAAAATATGCAGAACAAAAACACAACACACACGCTCTATATGGTAGAGCTGGCTTTGATGGTGGCGATCATTTTTATTATGGCGTTCACTCCGCTGGGATATTTCAGAACCCCGGGGCTTTCCATCACATTTCTGACCATACCGGTGGCGGTGGGAGCAGTTATTTTAGGTCCAAAGGGCGGAGCTGTCTGCGGACTGGCATTCGGCATTACCAGCCTGATGCAGTGCTTCGGACTGAGTGCCTTTGGTACGGTACTGCTGGGGATCAATCCCTTCGGTACGGTAGTTACCTGTATTGTGCCCCGTGTACTGGAGGGATTGATCTGCGGAATTGTATTCCGTGCAGCAGGAAAAGTCATGAAGAACGGGAAATACGTGCTTGCCAGTGTCACCTGTCCCCTTCTGAATACGCTGCTGTATATGACCTCTCTGGTTGTGTTTTTCTATCATACGGAATATATCCAGGGGTTTGTATCCGCAATGGGAGTCAATAATCCCTTTGCCTTTGTGGTGGCTTTTGTAGGTATTCAGGGAGTGATCGAGGCGGTCACCTGTGCAGTATTGGGAACGGTTATTTCACGGGCGCTGGCGGCTGCTTTAAAAATGGGTTAAGTACAGGAGGAGACAGATGGAGCAGGAAAAACTGGTAAGGGAGATCCCTGTTACAGAAATGAAGGGACTTCGGATCGGAAATGCGCAGGATGACTGTGCAAAGACCGGAGTTACCGTACTTTTATTTGATCAGGGTGCAAAGGTCGGCGTGGATGTAAGCGGAGGCGGTCCGGCGTCCAGAGAGACGCATCTTGCATCTCCTGTGACCGCGGACAATCCCGTCAATGCGATCGTCCTGTCCGGGGGTTCTGCCTATGGGCTGGCGGCAGGAGATGGTGTGATGCGTTATCTGGAGGAGCATGGAATCGGGTTTGATACCGGATATGCGAGGGTTCCGCTGGTCTGTCAGTCCTGTATCTATGATCTGGGGTATGGAAGTGCCAAGGTACGTCCGGATGCCGGGATGGGCTACAGGGCCTGTGTCGATGCCGGGAACAGTGTGCCTGTCTCCGGAAATACAGGGGCAGGAACCGGAGCAACGGTGGGAAAGCTCTATGGAATGGAGCGGTCTGTGAAAGCAGGACTTGGAATCCATGCGGTGGCGGTAGGAGCGCTTCAGATGGCAGCGGTAGTCGTGGTCAATGCGCTG
The DNA here is from genome assembly GCA_018376135.1 of Clostridiales bacterium. Classification (GTDB taxonomy): domain Bacteria; phylum Bacillota; class Clostridia; order Lachnospirales; family Lachnospiraceae; genus Hominiventricola. The sequence goes on from JAHABX010000004.1 coordinate 90,021, forward strand.
GGAGATATCTATGATCCGAAGACCGGGCAGAAGGTGGCAGGACTTCGGTCTGAGGACGGTCTGAGCTTTGTGGATACCTGTCAGGAGCTATATAAAATCAGCCGGAGAAGGGATCTTTTTACCGGCAATACAACCATCGGCGCAGTGGTGACCAACGGCAGCTTTTCCAAGGCAGAGATGAGTAAGATCGCCTCCATGACCAGGAATGCCTATGCCCGCTGTATCAATCCGGTGGGGACTCTGGCAGATGGGGATACCATCTATGCCGCGTCTCTTGGAGAGGTAGAGGCGGATATCAATATGGCAGGCACCCTGGCGGCAGAGGTGATGGCAGAGGCGATCCTGAAAGCAGTTTATGCTGTAAAAGAACAGTAAGCCAAAGGTATCCGGTTCAGAGCTTTCGGTTTTTCCGGATATGGTGTTCCAGCTTCTGGATGAACTGATAAAGACAGAAGGCGATGATACAAAGGATGATCAGTGCAGTGATCAGGTAGTTCAGTTTAAAGATCTGGCTTGCATAGATGATGAGATAGCCAAGTCCTTCCCGGGCGGCAAGGAATTCTCCGATAATGACACCTACCAGACACAGACCGATATTGACCTTCAGGATACTGATGATAGAGGGTATACTGGAGGGAAAGACGACACAGTAAAGCACGTGCAGACGGTTTCCGCCCAGAGTGTAGATAAGTTTGACCTTTTCCTCATCTGTTTCCCGGAAGGCAGTGTACATACTGATGATACTGCCGAAAACTGCTACGGACATACCGGCGACGATGATGGTGCGGGTATTGGCGCCCAGCCATACGATGAGAAGCGGGGCGAGAGCGGATTTGGGAAGGCTGTTCAGGATGACCAGCCATGGTTCCAGAATCTCGGAGATCGTACTGGAGAACCAGAGAACGGTAGCAGTAAAAAAGCTTACAAGGATCACAAGGGCAAAGCTTAACAGTGTCTCATAAAGGGTGATCCCGGTGTGACGGAAGATCGAACAGTCCCGGCTCATATCCAGGATGGTTTTGAGGACGCGGCTGGGACTGCTGAAGATAAAAGCGTCAAGCAGGTGGAGCCGGGTGCTGAGCTCCCAGGCAAAAAGGAACAGGAAGAAGATCAGAAACCGGCAGAGAGCGACCATATGATGGTGCTGCCGGTGCTTTCTGATATATTCTGCCTGACGGGGCGTAATCTCATCCATTTCCATTCAACTCCTTCCAGATTTCATTAAAATAGTCTTTGAATTCCGAAGCCTGACGCCGTTTCATGGGAGTCAGCCCGGGTTCCCGGAACCGGATCTGCATGATCCTGCGGATGGCAGCAGGACGTTTTGACAGAATCAGGATCCTGTCCGCCATACTGATTGCTTCCGAGAGATCGTGAGTGACCAGTATGGCGGTCTTTTTTTCTTTCTTGATGATCTGGCAGACATCATCACAGACACTCAGACGGGTCTGATAATCCAGTGCAGAGAATGGTTCATCCAGAAGCAGGAGGCTGGGGTCAAGTGCCAGTGTGCGGATGAGAGCAGCCCGCTGCCGCATGCCGCCGGAAAGCTCGGAGGGACGGGCATTTTTGAAGGCGGAAAGTCCGTAGTCCCGGAGCATCTTTTCCACATGCTCCAGATTTTCCGGAGTCATGCGCTTTTGGATCTCCAGTCCCAGAATGACGTTGCGGTATACGGTACGCCATTCAAACAGGTGATCTTTCTGAAGCATGTATCCGATATCTGCCTGAGACACGGAGGACCGGGGAGACCGGATCCGGATAAAGCCCTCTTCCGGTTCCATCAGTCCGGCGAGAAGAGAGAGAAGTGTGGATTTGCCGCAGCCGCTGGGACCGACAATGGCAAGAAATTCCCCTTCTTCCACGGAGAAAGTGATATCTGAAAGTGCCGGGGTTTCACCGGACAGCATATGATAGGCATAACAGACGTGGCTGACTTCCAATAAGGTATCCATGAGCGTACCTCCTTACGTACTACAATATAAGATATGGATTTTCTTCAGAATGTGTGCTATGCTCATATGCAGATGCCGGGAATTGCGCGGTAAGGAAGCAATCCGCGGTATCGAATGTATGGCGGAAAGAAAAGGGAGGAAGAAGATGGCGAAGACAAAAGAGATAAAGACCAATGCCATGCGTATGCTGGACAGAATGAAGATTGCATATGATTCCCACACTTATGAATGTGAGGAATTTATTGATGCACTGCAGATTGCGGATATGCTGAATATTCCTTATGAAAAGATGTACAAGACGCTTGTGACGGTGGGGAACAGTAAGAATTATTTTGTGTTTGTAATCCCCATCGCGGAAGAACTGGATCTGAAAAAGGCTGCCCGGGTAGTAGGGGAGAAAGCGCTTGCCATGATCCATGTAAAGGATATCAATACGGTGACGGGCTATATTCGGGGAGGCTGCACTGCTGTTGGCATGAAAAAGCAGTATGTGACCAGGATCGATGAGAGCGCAAAGGCGCTGGAGCGAATCGTGGTCAGCGGGGGCAGGATCGGAACCCAGCTTGAATTAAAGCCCGACGATCTGTGCCGTGCGTCCGGAGGAGAATATGCAGACATTATTGTAAGGCAGGAATAACAGGAGAGCTATGAACGAGAGAGAATATACAAGTAAAGAGCTGTTAAAACGGTTTGTGCCGTATTACCGACCGTATTTTCCGGTGCTGCTGAAGGATCTGAGCTGTGCGGCACTGACCACGATCTGTGAGATGGTACTGCCGCTGATGATCCGGTATATTACCAATGCGGGCATGAATGATCTGGCATCTTTGTCGGTAGGAGTGGTATGCAGGCTTGCGTTTGTCTATTTTATACTGCGTGTGATCGACAGCGGAGCCAATTTCTACATGGCATATACAGGACATGTAATGGGAACACATATTGAGACAGACATGCGCCGTGCAGCATATCATCATCTTCAGAAGCTGTCCAATACCTACTATAATAATACAAAGATCGGGCAGATTATGGGACGGATCACCAATGACCTGTTTGACGTGACAGAATTTGCTCATCACTGTCCGGAGGAGTTTTTTATTGCCGGTATCAAAATCGTGGTGTCGTTCCTGATTCTGGCACAGACCAGTCTGGCGCTGACTCTGATCGTATTTTTGTGTATACCTCTGATGCTGGTGGTCTGTACGACGCTGAATATGAAAGTGAAGGCAGCTTTCCGCAGACAGCGGCAGCAGATCGGCGAGCTGAATGCACGGATCGAGGACAGTCTGCTGGGGCATAAGGTGGTGAAGGCATTCACCAATGAAGAGCGGGAAGAGGAGAAGTTTGAGGCGGACAATCAGGAGTTTTTCCGTCTGAAAAAGTATGGCTACCGCTACATGGGTGCCTTTCAGACGACCACGAGGAGCTTTGACGGGCTGATGTATCTGATGGTGCTGCTGGCAGGCGGAATTTTCCTTGTGAAGGGGCTGATCGCTCCTGGAGATCTGGTGGCATATACCATGTATGTGTCGACGCTGATCGCAACGATCCGCCGTATTATCGAATTTGCCGAACAGTTCCAGAGAGGGATCACGGGAATCGAGCGTTTCCTTCAGATCATGGATGCGGATATTGAGATCTTTGATGAGCCGGATGCGGTTCCGCTTGAGAAGGTAGATGGAAACATTGTTTTTCAGAAGGTTTCTTTTGAATATGCGGATGATCATAATCAGGTGTTCCGGAATCTGAACCTGAATATCCGGGCAGGGGAAAAGGTCGCAATTGTTGGTCCGTCCGGAGGCGGAAAGACGACACTGTGTAATCTGATCCCCAGATTCTATGATGTGACGGAGGGAAGGATCCTTCTGGACGGAGAAGATGTAAAGCATTATACGCTGAAAAGTCTGCGCCGGAATATTGGAATTGTACAGCAGGAGGTCTACCTGTTTTCCGGTACTGTTTATGAAAATATCTCTTACGGACGTCTGGGAGCTACCAGAGAAGAGGTTATTGAGGCGGCAAAGGAAGCAGGGGCGCATGAATTTATCATGAATCTGAAGGATGGATATGACACTTACATTGGTGAGAGAGGGGTAAAGCTGTCCGGCGGACAGAAGCAGAGGCTCAGTATTGCCAGAGTATTCCTGAAAAATCCACCCATTATCATTCTGGACGAAGCAACCTCTGCGCTGGATAACGAGAGTGAGTTTGCCGTAGCACAGTCCCTGCAAAGGCTGTCAGAGGGCAGGACGACGCTGACCATTGCCCATCGCCTGTCCAGTATCCGTAATTCAGACCGGATACTGGTGCTGACGGAGAATGGGATTGAGGAAGAGGGCAGTCACGAAGCTCTTTTGAAGCAGGGAGGAATCTACTATAAGCTGTATCATATGGCGGAACAATTAAAATAAAAAAGAATCCCGCATGCGGGATTCTCCGCCTGCGGCGGGTCGCAAAGCGACATAATTCCTGTTCGCCGCAGTGCGATCCATAGCGAAGCGTTTTTTATTCCTGGGAAAAGGGATCCTCTGCAGATCTGCCGGAGGTACCTTTTCCTTCTACATTTAATGCTGCTTTTTTCTCCTTGATATTTGCTTTGTGGACGGAGATCGCAGTGCAGTATTCCAGAACGGCTTCGTCCACTTCCTTTCCCAGAAGAAACTGCTGATAGTAGTGGGCGCCGATCTTTTCTTCCAGCTCCCGGATAGATTTCTCGTCACTCAGGATCTGGGTCTTCAGTTTCGTATCTTCAATCACTTCCGTTGTCTTATCAGCGGCTGCTTTCGCAAACGCATTGACCTTATTTATAAAATCCATGAATTATCTCCTCCTTTTTATACACGTGCCGCGAGAAAATCCTGCACTTCCTGGCGGGACGGCATGACTCTGAGCGCTCCCTTGCGGGTAGTGATGATGGATGCTGCAGCATTGGCAAAGGTCAGCATCTCCTTTAACTGGGCTTCGCTGAGGTTGTGGAGATCATGCTCCAGCACATAGTTCAGGATGCAGGCACAGAAGGTATCTCCCGCTCCGGTTGTCTCAATGGTATGCTCCTGAAGGAACGGTGCAGTCTCCACATAGCTATCCTTATAATATGCACGGCTTCCGTCTCTGCCCATGGATACAAGAATAAGTGGAATGGGGAATTCTTCACGGATCCTGTTCACACCCTCGGTGAAGTCCTCCTTGCCTGTCAGCCACTGGATCTCATTATCAGAAATTTTCAGAATATCACACTGCCCAAGTCCCCAGCGTACCTGCTCTCTGGCATGCTCAAGGGAATCCCACAGAGGTTCTCTTAAATTTGGGTCAAAGCTGATGAGTGCACCGGCTTCTCTGGCAATGGATACGGCTTTTTTGGTTGCTTCTCTGACACCTTCATGGGTCATGGAGAGAGTTCCAAAGTGGAAGAGGCGGGTATCCTTTAACAGCTCTTCCTTCAGCTCAGCAGCCTGAAGCATCATATCCGCACCTGGATTGCGGTAGAAGGAGAAATCACGGTCACCGTCTTCAAAGGTGTGTACCAGTGCAAGGGTGGTGTGTACCTGATCATCCAGCATCAGATTTTCCGTACCGATTCCAAGCGACTCCAGAGATTTCTTCAGGGTCAGTCCAAACTGATCATTGCCAACCTTGCCGATAAAGGACGTTTTTTTCCCCAGGTTGTTCAGCATAGAGAGAACGTTACAGGGAGCGCCGCCGGGATTTGCCTCGAACAGTCCGTTTCCCTGCTCGCTCAGTCCGTTCTGTGTAAAATCAATCAATAACTCGCCTAAAGCGATCACATCATATGTTTTCATGGAAATGCCTCCGATTGTTTGATATCTCTATTGTACAAAAAATGTTCGGAAAAGAAAAGAGGGTATTTTGAAGAGGAAAATAACCGGGTATTATTATATAGTCATTTCCTTGTATAAGTTATACAAAAATTGTAAACAAATTGTAAAGACAGATGTTTTTCTGTTGAAACTGTTATATAATCACTTTACAGCAAATCGCTGTATCCGGAGATCTCCAATTTCCACTCTTAAAAAATAATAAAACTCAAAAATATATGCGAAAAGTTTTTAAGGCTTTTACTTTGCGCTGATGTATGCTAAAATAGAGATAAGTAGAAGCCCTTATTTCCCATACATTTTTGAAGCGGTATAGCAGGAAAGGGATTCAAATGAAAAAGACGAATAATGATTTTATTATGCTGCCTACTGTAGACTTTTGTTTTAAAGAACTGATGAATAACCCAAAGATCCGCAAGGGGTTCTGTGCAGCCATTATGGGATTTTCTCCGGAAGAGATTCAGGATACGCAGCTTATGCCAACAGAGCTTTCGCGAAGTACCTCAGAAGAGAAGTTCGGAATTTTGGATGTCCTTCTGACTTTGACAGATGGAACGAGAATCAATATGGAGATGCAGGTGAAGTATTTTGCATACTGGAATGAACGTGTACTTTTTTATCTGAGCAAGATATTCTCCGGTCAGATCAGGTCCGGAGAGGAATATGATCAGCTGCAGAAATGTATTCATGTAAGTATTCTGGATTTTATCCTCTTCCCAGATGATGAAAAGTGTTATCGGAAGGTTCATTTCAGGGATGACAGTTTTGGAGAGCTGTACAGCGATAAGATGGAGATTCAGATTCTGGAGTTGAAAAAGCTGCCGAAGGAGATTCAAAGCGGTGAGGATATCATCAGCTGGATGCGGTTTTTCAGTGGCAGAAATAAGGAGGAACTGGCGAGTATGGCGAAGGAAAATGAATATCTGGAAGAGGCATATGAGAATCTGGTGGTTCTGAGTGCTGATGAGAAGAAACGACTGGAATACGAAGCAAGAGAAAAGGCAATACGGGATCATAACTGGATGATGAAATGTATGAGACAGGAGGGATTAGAAGCCGGCAGACGTGAAGGATTGAGGATTGGCATTGAACAAGGAATCGAACAAGGCATTGAACAAGGAATCGAACAAGGAATCGAACAAGGGATTGAACAAGGTGAAGAACGCTTTATAAAGTTAATTCTCAGGCTTATGGAAGCCGGACAGGACGAGCTGATTGCAAAGGCAGCCCTGGATCCGGAATTGAGACAGAATTTATTGAAAGAATATGGAATTATATAGGAGGCGTGCGGCAGTATATAACAGAGACAGCGGTTGTGGCATGGAGCTGTGCACCACATTCATAAAGCAGGTTTCAATTCCAGTTTATATTTAATTCATTTATCAGGAGTACATATATGGTAAATAGTAAAGGAGTGTGGATATATGCAGCAGGTAAAGCGACCGAAAAAGCCTTTGATATTTTATTATTGTATTGTACTTCTGATTATGATATTTTTGAACACCATTGTTTTTCCGGAGTTCATGAAACAGCAGATCAGGGAAGTGGATTATGGCACATTTCTGACCATGGTGGAGGAACAGAAGGTCGGAACGGTGCAGGTAGAGGAAGACTATATTTATTTTACAGATAAGGAGGAGAAACCGACCCTCTATGGGACGGTAGCCTTTAACGATCCCATGCTGGTGGATCGACTGTATGAATCGGGATGTGAGTTCGGTGAAGTAAAGGTAAAAGAGATGTCGCCTCTTCTGAGCGGAATCTTGTCCATTGTGGTTCCGATGATTATTTTCCTGATAATCGGACAGCTTTTGTCCCGCAGCCTGATGAAGAAAATGGGCGGCGGCATGGGTAATGCCATGTCCTTTGGAAAGAGCAATGCCAAAATATATGTGGCAAGCGAGACCGGCATCAAGTTTCGGGATGTGGCAGGTGAGGATGAAGCGAAGGATGCCCTCCAGGAGATCGTGGATTTTCTTCATAGCCCGGGAAAATATCAGGAGATTGGGGCAAAGATGCCCAAGGGAGCATTGCTGGTGGGACCGCCCGGAACTGGTAAAACTTTGCTGGCAAAGGCAGTAGCAGGAGAGGCAGAGGTTCCGTTCTTCTCCATTTCCGGTTCTGAATTTGTAGAGATGTTTGTGGGAATGGGCGCAGCGAAGGTGCGTGATCTGTTCAAGCAGGCAAATGAAAAGGCGCCCTGTATTGTATTTATCGATGAGATCGATACGATCGGCAAGAAGCGTGACGGAGGCGGCATTGGCGGAAATGATGAGCGGGAACAGACGCTGAATCAGCTCCTGACAGAGATGGATGGATTTGACGGGTCCAAGGGTGTGGTGATACTGGCGGCAACCAACCGTCCGGAAACACTGGATCCGGCGCTTTTAAGACCGGGACGCTTTGACCGGAGGATTCCGGTGGAGCTGCCGGATCTTGCCGGAAGAGAGGCGATCCTGAAGGTCCATGCCCAAAAGGTGAAGCTGGGAGACGACATTGATTTCAATGCCATTGCCAGAGCGGCTGCAGGTGCTTCCGGTGCAGAGCTTGCCAACATGATCAATGAGGCGGCGCTCCGGGCAGTCAGAAACGGCAGAGCATATGTGATCCAGGAGGATATGGAAGAGAGTATCGAGGTGGTTATTGCCGGGTATCAGAAGAAAAATGCAGTTCTGTCCGATAAGGAGAAGATGATCGTGGCATATCATGAGATCGGTCATGCACTGGTGGCGGCGCTTCAGACGCACTCGGCTCCGGTGACCAAGATTACGATCATTCCCAGAACCTCCGGCGCACTTGGGTATACCATGCAGGTAGAGGCACAGGAACAGCATCTTCTGAGCAGAGAGGAGCTGGAGAATAAGATCGCTACTTATGCAGGAGGACGAGCTGCGGAGGCACTGGTATTTGGTTCCATCACTACCGGAGCATCCAATGATATTGAGCAGATGACCAGGATTGGCAGGGCAATGATCACCCGTTACGGCATGAGTGACGAGTTTGGTATGATGGCGCTGGAAACCATGAATAATCAGTATCTGGGCGGAGATGCTTCCCTTGCCTGTGCGGCAGAGACAGCCGCAGTGGTGGACGAGAAGGTGAATGGTCTTCTGAAAGCCCAGTATGAGAAAGCCTTTGGCCTTCTGAAGGGCCATACAGCAAAGCTTCATGAGCTGGCAAAATACCTGTATGAGAAAGAGACCATTACAGGGGATGAGTTTATGGAGATCCTTCAAAAAGAGCCTGAAATGGCTGAATAAATTCAGTGGAATAAAGATATGTGTGAACAGCAGCTTCTTTTTTAGAAGCTGCTGTTCGTATGTGCTGGATTCAGGGAACGGTTGAAATCGAAGAGGTTTTTATATGTTCTTCCTGCAGTGCTGTCTTTTTATGTTTGAGCCTGTACTGCAGGGGTGTACAGTGCTGAAATTCGCGAAAGGTTCTGGCAAAATAACTCATTTCCTGAAACCCACAGACAGTTCCGATCTGCAGGATCTTTAAGTCTGTGGAAGCTAATAATTCGGCTGCTCTTTGGATGCGGTACTGCTTTAAATACTGGATCGGAGTAGTTTTTACAATGTTTTTGAAGCAGCGAATACATTCGCTTTTACTGATGGATGCGCTTTGCGCAATTTCATCCAATGTCAGTTCTTCGGAAAAATGTTCCTGCATATACTTCAGCATTTGTTTCATCCGTTCGTTGTTCCGTATGGTTTTATCTGACAGAACAGATCTGTATGGGGGAATGTGAGGGAAAATGTCAAGAATCATACGGGAAAGTAAGTCTCTCATTACAAATTCATAGCCGAATGCTTCTGCCTCTGCGGCATTCCAGGCCTCTGCAATACATTTGACGGCATCTGTACCCCAGGTTTGGTCATCGGATAGAACCAATACGTCCAGAGAAGGGTTTTCGATGATGGATAAAAGGTATTTCTGCCAGAAAATGCTGTCTATACTTCCGCCTGTTAATCTGGGGTGAAATACAATTGAACGAAGCCTGCATCCATTTTCTCCAATGACGCAGGCACTGTGGAGCATTCCGGAATTGATGAAAAATCCACTGCCTGCCGATGCCTCCACCTGTGTTGCTCCAACAGACAGGGATACAGTTCCTTCGAGTATGATCACTGCTTCAAATTCGTCATGCCAATGCCATGAGACGGGTTTGGATGCCAGATTCGTCTCATAGCAGGCAGCCGGGAGCAGAGCGGTACCATGTACTGCCAGCTCTTCGCCGTTTGAGTTTGTCTTAATATCACAATCCTGAAAAATCATGGGCTTCAACTCCTGGAAATTTTATACTATAAATCCGGGCATTTTCTCTACTGACAAATGTTTGCCTGACGATATAATTTTACTATAAATACAGGAGGAGTACAATATGGTATCGTTATTGTTAGTTGTGATTTATATGGCTTTTATCAGTCTGGGGCTGCCGGATTCTCTCTTGGGAGCAGCGTGGCCGTCTATATATGCAGAATTTCAGGTGCCTGTATCATATGCAGGAATGATCTCTATGATTATTGCTGTTGGTACGGTACTGTCCAGCCTGCAGAGCGACCGTTTGACGAAGCTTCTGGGGGCGGGAAAGGTGACGGTTATCAGTGTGGCAATGACTGCGGTGGCTTTGCTTGGGTTTTCTGTCAGTGATTCCTTCCTGCAGCTTTGTCTGTGGGCGATCCCCTATGGTCTGGGCGCCGGAAGTGTGGATGCGGCACTTAACAATTATGTGGCGCTTCACTATGCCAGCCGTCATATGAACTGGCTCCATTGTATGTGGGGAGCAGGTGCCTCACTGGGACCTTATGTTATGGGATATGCACTTACAGGCGGACAGAGCTGGAATATGGGCTACCGCTATATTGCCGTTCTTCAAATGCTGCTTACGGTTATTCTGGTTTTGAGTCTTCCGCTTTGGAAAAACAGAAGATGCAGTGTACAGGAAGAAGGAGATGGAGGAAAGGGAATCCTTACGCTCCCGGAAATTATGAATATACCAGGTGCAAAAGAAGTCATGATAACTTTTTTCTGTTATTGTGCGCTGGAACAGACCACAGGTCTTTGGGCAGTCAGTTATCTGGTCCTTTATAACAGCCTGACAGCAGAGGAGGCAGCCGGCTGTGCCGGTGCATTTTTCATCGGAATTACGATTGGAAGGGCAGTCAGCGGTTTTGTTTCCATGAAGCTGAACGATGCGCAGATGACACGTCTGGGGCAGATGTTCATCGCTTTCGGGATACTGGTGTTGTTTCTGCCGTTTGGAACCCTGTCTTCTCTGACAGGGCTGGTATTGATCGGTCTGGGGTGCGCACCGGTTTATCCGAGCCTGATCCATGCGGCACCGGAACGTTTTGGCGCAGAAAGGTCACAGGCTGTAATCGGAGTACAGATGGCATCCGCTTATGTGGGAACCTGTCTCATGCCCCCGCTGTTTGGTGTGATGGCTCAGCACATCAGCGTTGTGCTGTTCCCCTTATTTTTGCTGTTTATTTTGATTTTAATGGTGATCATGCATGAGAGGCTGCTTCGCCGAACTTCCTAACTGTTTTGTACTTTATAGTTTTTGCCCCAATTCCACATGGAATCAAGAACAGGCTGCAGACTTTGCCCTAATTCTGTTAAGGTGTATTCCACTCGCGGTGGTACTTCGGCATATACGGTACGGGTCGGCAGACCGCTGTCTTCCATTGCCCGAAGCTGTGTTGTTAACACTTTTGGTGATACATTTCCAATCGATTTTTTCAGTTCTCCGAATCGTTTTGTACCCGGCAGCAGGTCACGCAGAATCAGTACTTTCCATTTATCTCCGATCAAAGTCAGAGTAGTTTCTACCGGACATGCCGGTAATTCTTTCTTTTTTGTTTGTTCTGACATTTTATATTCCTCCAATAATCCATTGGTTTCGTTTGGGTAACTACAGCACTTTATTGTGCCTGCTTTACAATTGTTCCTTAGGGGCGTATTCTGTCACTGAACTCAAAAAGTATCAAGGAGAGAAAACAGGCTGTGTTCAGATATTGACGGGAATAAAATCAGGTCGTAAGACCGTAATTATTAGGAGGAATGTATATGGACGCACAAACTTGTTTGAAAAAACTCGGCTTCGTTGGTGTACTGTCCTTTGCAACTGTAGACACAAAAGGAAATCCAAAGGTGCAGATCCTCGGTTACACAAGGTATAAGGAAATGATTCGTCTGACTGGCAGAGCGAAACCGGTGCATACAAATGAACAGGAAAAGTGGCGGGATATCATATTTGACGATCAGCCCTATCTTGCGAATGTATATCCCGGCAATACCCGAAATATTGGTATTATATTTGAAGTGAAAGATATGGAGATAGAATATTTTAATCTCGGGGTAAATCCAATTTTCAGGGAAAGCTATGTGATTGGTAACATAGAGATTACAGAAAAGGGCTATACGATTACCGAAAACTGTATCGAGTGCGGAAAATGCGTAAAGTCATGTCCGCGGAAAGCGATTGAAAAAGGAAAGCCAGGCATTATCCATCAGGAGCACTGTCTGCACTGTGGCAGCTGTTTTGAAGTATGCTCTGTACATGCAATAAGAAAGAGAGGAATTAGACGGAGCTTCGGGAAAAAGGAATTACGGATTATAAGACATTGACGCCGATGGAAGAAGGAATCTATTTGTGGAGGGGCGATATTACAACGCTGAAATGCGGTGCTGTTGTAAATGCGGCTAACAGTCAGATGCTGGGCTGTTTCTGTCCCAATCACGGTTGTCAAGACTGCGTTTTACTTGCTTCCTGCTATCGTTCCTGTCTGGAACTGGCAGAACAATACAGACTGAAAAGCATTGCGTTTTGCTGTATCTCTACCGGAGAGTTTCATTTTCCAAATCATCGGGCGGCTGAGATTGCAGTTCAGACCATAAGAGAATACAAAAAACAAACACATAGCGAAATAGATGTGATTTTCAATGTCTTTACCCTCAGTATACAAGGGCGTGTGTCCTCTTGTACACTGAGGGTAAGGAACTCGATGATCACATCTATAACGAATTACTCTGCGCAGACTGTATTAAATAAGTTGTTGTGCCTCGTTTGAGTATTTGCTTAAAAATACCTCATTTGCCTTTGCTAATTTGTCGTGATATTTACGATAAGACCGACTCAGTTTTTTTATTGCCGGGATAAAAACAGTATCATATCCGCTTTCGCTGTTGAATTTCCTTAGCTGTTCCTGAAGCCTGTACCCCGGAGAAGTTCTGAATTCATTGGATTGTTTTAACTGCATATACCGTTCGAGAATTTCTTTGTTCTCTGCTATGTATTTTTCTGTGTCAGAAATTGCGTCATTCATATTGGCAGATACCTTCTCGACAAAGGCTTCATCAAAATCTTTTGTGATTTCATCAAGATATTGCTGAAGATCTGGTGGAAGTACAAAATCTACATTGTCCAAAAATTCAATGACAGTGCCAAACGCCTCTTGTTGTTCGGCACTAACAACAGGCTCATTGAGATACTGGGCAAAATGCAAACTAATATATTTACCATAGCAGCCCGGAAAGACATCTAATATCCTTTGCAAAATCATCTGACTTTTTTCAAGGACTTCAAGCTGAGCGTTTATATATTCCCAATCTTGTTTCTCTGCAAGCTGTTGAATTAATGCCTGCTTTGTTTCTTCCGCTTCGATTTCAATTCTTTTTCTTTCGGAAATCTTGTATAAGACCTTTTGTCCTCCTCCATCCAAAACTTCTTTTATGCTTTGAACTGAAAAGCCTAATCTTCGGAGTACAGCAATCTTTTTTAATCTTTCAATATCAGCATCAGAAAAACTGCGATACCCATTATCTAATGTTTCCGGCTGAACTAACGCCTGTTCCGTATAGTATTCAATCGCCTTTTTTGTTAATCTGCACTTTTTGCAAACCTCGCTAATCAACATATTCATTACCTCCAATTACATCATAAGCCGTCACCCAAGGTGGCAGTCAATATATTTTTGATTTTTTTGGCAGCAAACTTCCCTTTTCGGTTAGATATTGAGAAACAGGCGGTCTGTATTGATGGAGATATAGAGACCGTGATAGAATATATTCTGAAATGTTGTGACCTTCCCCAGCTTACTTTCGTCTATAGGAGTGAAAGAGCTTTATAAAGAAGAGAGGAATTCATCATGGAGGATACACGGATCATCGACTTATACTGGCAGCGCTCAGAAAATGCCATTGCTGAGACCGCTCTGAAATACGGAGGGTACTGTCGTACTATTTCCTACAACATTCTGCACAATGACGAGGATTCCGAAGAGTGTGTCAACGATACATATTTAAAAGTATGGTCGCTGCTGCCACCCAGGCGTCCAAAATTTCTGTCTGCTTTCATTGGAAAGATTACCCGAAATCTGGCTTTGGATCGATGGCGGTATTATACTGCCGAAAAACGGGGCGGCGGACAGGTGACACTTGTCCTGGACGAGTTAGCTGCCTGTATTGCGGATCTGGATACAGTAGAGACAGCAGTGGAAAAGAAGGAACTGGTTCGGGTGCTGAATCAGTTTTTGGACGGACTAAAACCGGAGCATCGGAAGGTTTTCATGCGGCGGTACTGGTATGTCAGCACCGTCCAGGAGATCGCCTCCGACTATGGATGGAGTGAAAGCAAGGTCAAAATGATGCTGATGCGCACTCGGAACGACCTGCGGAAAAAGCTGGAACAGGAGGGGATCATGTTATGAAAAAGGAAGAAAAGCTATTGGATGCCCTTGGTTCTGTCCGGGATATCTATGTGACAGAGGCGGCTCCTGCTGTCGGGAAAAGGAAAAAGAGGAGTCTGCGGTGGATTGCCGCTGTCGTGGTGCTTGTCCTGAACCTGGCTGTTTTTCTGCAAACTGCCCCCGGTGCGAAAGCGGCGGAGTATGTCAGAGAACAGATCTTTAATCTGATAGAAACTTTGTTTCCATCCAGAGAGATCACTGCCATGCCGGAGGGTGAGCCGGAGTCGAATACCTATGAAGCGAGGGGACGGGAGCCGGAGACAGATGAGCCGGGATTTGCCATTTATATTGATCCCGAACATTATACCATGGTGGAAGAGGAAGGTATCTATTACATTCGTCCTCTGACCTACGACCCGGACAGTCCGCTGGTCTGTGAAATGGTGATCCGGGAAGTTCCGGATATTATCCCAATGGAGCTGGCGCAGCAGATTCATGATGAAATGGAAGGAAAATGGGAATCTGTCACAGAGATTTGGGAGAATCCGAATCCGGCAGGTATCTCCTTCAATATGTCCAATGGTCTTGCGTGGGATTCTATGCAGGAGAGTCACTATTTTGTGGACAATGGAAAACAGGGGAGCTTCCAGATTATAATTCGTTATTTTCAGGAGGCAACAGAGGGGCATGGAAGCCGCTTTTACACCATGCTGGAAACCTTCAGTCTGATCGAACCTCAGGATACGGCAGTTATGAAGAGGCAGACTCCTATACCTATTTGAGCATCACCCTGGTTTGGGAGGAAGGAGACTGGAAGGTGGATTTCTATGGGCTTGAAAAGTAGAGATGTTCTCACTTTTGCATATTCACAAGAAAACGCCGGTTATATTTTAACTTTGCATATTGTGTCACCTGATGCATACAGGAAATATTGGAGATCCCGCCCAGTATCCCGGCAATTGGGATTCCCTGCACAAATTTGGCATAGAGCAGTTCAGCAGACAGGGCATTTGCGGTATCGATGATCTGCGCTTCCAGCAGATCATCGGAAATGCTCTGACAAGCTGCATTTTGGTCAATTGCCAGATTCAGCTGACCATCTACAGCTGTAAAATCTGTCCCATGGCTGACTGCACCCTGGATCAGCTTCAGGATGAAGATCCGTTCCGCCGGGGAATCATAGGGAAAGCCATAGTCCAGACAGATCTGGTAAATATTCCGTAAAAGTGCTCCGATAAAAAGTGGAATATCAGGAAGACCGATTCCCAGGGCGCCAAGTCCCAGACCTTCCAGCCCGGAGAACAGAAGATTGGTATAGCCAGTGGAGGCTGCCTTCCGGGAAAAGGAGCGGAGATTTTTACGGTTGGAGCGAAGCCCCATCTTGAATTCATTGACCCGATAGGAATCGGTGTGCTTTTCTTCTGCCAGTGTCCTCTGAATCAGTGGATCGCCCTTGGAAAATACAAGGTGGAAGCCCTTCACAAAAGCGGTCTCCAGTGTGCCCTGTAATTTGTCCGGGACATATTTCTCTAAAATCTCATAAGGATCTCTTTTTCCCTTTTGCTTCTGAGCAGCAAAACGGAGCTCAGTTTTGCACTGTTTGTTCCATTCTTTTTCAAAAGGTGTCTTCCTCATGTAATCCTCCCATAAATAAAAGATGTGTTTTTATTTTAGTGAAAAGGGGAGGGGAAGTCAAGGGAGAGCGGCTGGAGAGACAAAACCGGAATTTTCACGAATATCCTCCGGAAAATTGACGAAAGAGCATAAATATGATATGATTCCTTCATATGCATAGACATCAGAGAGTGCTGTCCGTTTTGGACAGAAGAGGGAATCAGGTGCAAGTCCTGAACGATCCGGTCACTGTAAGCAGGAGCGATATCTAAGAAGCCATTGCCAGAAGGAGGCATGCGGTCAGCCGCCGCATGGCAGCCGGGGTGAGAAGGGAAGATAGAGCCGGGAACTGCAAGTCAGGAAACCTGCTTTCTGATAAAAGGAGAGCTTCCGAAGAAAGCAGATCCTGATTACAGCCTGAGGGGACAGTTTGCGCCCGTTATTTGGATGGTGATCGTATGGAGAACCTGCGGCATTTGGTCGTGGGTTTTTTTGTGTCTAAAGAAGAAAGAATAAAAGGAGATCGTTATGACAGGAAAGATTTATGGAATCGGTGTGGGACCGGGAGACCCGGAGCTTCTTACCCTGAAGGCGAAGAAGATTCTGGATGAGGCAGATATCATTGCCGTTCCTGTAAAGGAGGCGGGGGAGTACAGCACTGCATTGGAGATCATCCGTCCGGTGGTGGATCTGAAGGGCAAGGAGATCGTGGAAGTGATCTTTCGGATGCATCCAGAGGAGGAAGAGCGTAAGAAGTGCCGCCGTGCCGCGTGCGAGCAGCTGGCAGAGAAGCTTCGTGAAGGAAAAGAGATCGCGATGATCACGCTGGGGGATGTATCGGTCTACAGTACCTATATGTACGTGAACAATTATCTTGCAGAGGCCGGCTTCGGTACGGAGATCATTCCGGGCATTCCGTCTTTCTGCAGCGGGGCAGCCAGTGCACAGCTTGCGCTGATGGAAGGCAATGAAGGGCTTGCCATCGTTCCGTCCGCACGTGAGAATAAGACTCTGGGAGCCGCATTGGATACCTTTGAGAATATTGTGGTTATGAAGGCGGGAAACAGCATGGAGAAGCTAAGACGCATGCTGGAGGACAGACAGATCCCCCTGTCGGCAGCCACTGTGCTCAGCAGAGTGGGAATGGAGGATGAATATATTGGACCGGTGGATACAGACCGGGAATTCAGCTACTTTACAACCGTTATAATTAAGAAGGGAAGATAAAAGATGGTATCATTTATCGGAGCCGGACCGGGAGATCCGGAGCTTTTGACAATCAAAGGAAAGAAAATCATAGACAGCGCGGATGTGATCATCTACGCAGGCTCTCTGGTCAATCCGCAGGTGCTTTCGGATGCGAAGGAGGGAGCAAGGATCTATAACAGTGCCACCATGAACCTGGATGAAGTGATAGAGGTTATGAAGGATGCGGAAAGCAGGGGACTTAAAACGGCACGTGTACATACAGGAGATCCGGCGATCTTCGGAGCACACCGGGAGCAGATGGACCGGCTGGAGGAGCTGGGGATTGCGTATGAGGTGATTCCCGGCGTCAGCTCTTTCCTGGCGACTGCGGCGGTGCTGAAGAAGGAATACACCCTTCCGGGGGTCAGCCAGACGGTGATCCTGACCCGTATGGAGGGAAGGACGCCCATGCCGCCGAAGGAAAAGCTTCTGGATCTGGCGAGACACAACTCTACCATGATTATTTTCCTGAGTGTGGGGATGATGGAGGAGCTGTCTGCGACACTGAGGCAGGCATATAGACCGGAGACTCCGGTGGCGGTGGTCTACAAAGCGACCTGGGAGGATCAGAAGATCGTATACGGAGATCTGACCAATATTGCAGAGCGTGTGAAGGAAGCGGGGATCCGTAAGACGGCTCTGACGGTAGTGGGAGATTTCCTCGGAGATGAGTATGAGTTATCGAAGCTGTATGATAAGACCTTTACCACAGAGTTCCGAAAGGGAGTGAAGGAATAATGGGAATTTCACTGATCAGTATCAGCCACCGGATCGCGCCGCTTGCCATCCGGGAACTGTTTGCATTTCCGGAGGATATGCAGGTTGAACTGATGAAGCAGATGCTGGAGAGAGGCTTTGCATCCGAGTGTGTGATGGTCAGCACCTGCAACCGGACAGAGGTCTACACCTATTCAGAGCGTCCGGGCAGCAATTTTACAGACATGCAGGATCTTCTGCTGGAGTTCGCGGATGCGGAGCAGGTGGAGGATATAGGGGAATATGTGCGTTTTTACGGAGGGACGAAAGCGATCCGCCATCTGTTTCATGTGGCGGCAGGGCTGGATTCCATGGTTATGGGAGAGGATCAGATTCTGGGACAGGTGAAGCGCGCTCATGCGCAGGCACGCACTGCCGATACCTGCGGTGTGTATCTGAATACTCTGTTCCGGTTTGCGGTGACAGCGGCGAAGCGGGTCAAGACGGAGACCGATCTGTCCCGCACCACCGTCTCCACGGCGACCATGGCGGTGAAGGCGGCGGAGCAGGAGCTGGGCTCTCTGCAGGGTAAAAAGGTGATGATCATCGGCGCCTCCGGCAAGATCGGCGGTATCGTGTTGAAAAATATGCAGTGTATTGAAGGCGCACAGGTGTACATTACTTCCAGAAATATGTGTCAGGCAAGGGCGGATATGCATCATAAGGTGACCTATCAGATCATGGAATACGAGAACCGGTATGAGCTGGCAGATGAGATGGATGTGATCATCAGCGCCACCAGCAGTCCCCATTATACACTGACCTATGAGAAACTGGCGAAGGTTCTGCGCACGTCCAGGCGGCGGGTGCTGGTGGATCTTGCCGTGCCCATCGATATTGAGGCGAAGACCGAATGGCTTCCGGGTGTAAAACGTTATGATATAGATGATTTTCAGGAGCTGGCGCGGGCGAACAACGAGAAGAAGCAGCATGAGGTGCTGGAGGCGGATCAGATCCTGGAGGAATCCAGGCTGGATTTTGAGCGCTGGATGGTATTTCAGCAGGCACTGCCGGAGATTGCGAAGATCAAGCAGTGGATGCTGGAGGAGGCAGAGAAGAAGGGCTTTGAGAAAGCCGTGGACAAGCTGTTCTACAAGATCCGGGATAATTCCAATCCTGAGGATCTGCGGACATTTTTGGAGCATATGAAGGAGGATAAGTGATGGGAAAGCTGTATGTGGTCGGATTTGGACCGGGCGGTTATGAGCATATGACGCAGAAGTGCATCGATGTGATCCGTCAGGCGGATGTGGTGACTGGCTACACCACCTATGTAAATATTCTGAAGGAATTTTTTCCGGACAAGCATTATATTGCAACGCCGATGATGCAGGAGGTAAAACGCTGTGAGATGGCGGTGGAAGAGGCGATGAAGGATCAGACCGTGGCAATGGTTTCCAGCGGAGACAGCGGTATCTACGGAATGGCAGGCATTATCTACCAGGTGGCGGAGGAAAAGCAGGCAGACATTGAGATCGAGACAGTTCCGGGTGTGACGGCGGCAAGCGCTGCGGCTTCCGTGCTGGGGGCTCCTCTGATGCATGATTTTGCCGTGATCAGTCTGAGTGATCTGATGACTCCGCTGGAGCTTATCATGAAGCGTGTGGACTGTGCGGGACAGGGAGATCTGATCGTATGTCTCTACAATCCGAAGAGTAAAAAGCGCACCGGTTATGTGGAGCAGGCGGCAGATATTCTTTTAAAATACAGAAAGGGAAGTACACCGGTGGGCATTGTGCGCAATGCGGGCAGAAGGGACGAAAGCTCTTGTATCACCACCCTTGACCGGCTGAAGGATGCGGATATCGATATGTTCAGTGTGGTTTTGATCGGCAATTCCCAGACATATGAGAGAAATGGAAGGATGATTACGCCCCGCGGCTATCGGCTGTAGGTTGGAGGCATTATGCAGAATGTAATTCGTATCGGGACCAGGAAGAGCAGGCTTGCGCTGGTTCAGACTGATATCGTAAGAAAGAAAATAGAAGAAGCATTTCCGGAGATAAGGGTGGAAATCGTGGAGATGTCCACTAAGGGCGACGAGATCCTGGACCGCTCTTTGACTTCCTTTGGAGGCAAGGGTATTTTTACCCAGGAGCTGGAGGAGGCTTTGCAAAATGGAGAGATCGATCTGGCAGTCCACAGTGCAAAGGATATGCCTATGGAATTTCCGCAGGGGCTTGGCATCGGTGCGGTTCTGACCCGTGGTCCGGTGGAGGATGTGATTGTGACCTGCAGCGGGACAGGGATTGCGGATTTAAAGCCCGGCAGTATCGTGGGAACCAGCAGTCTGCGCAGGGAGCTGCAGATCAAAAGGATCAATCCTCTGGTCCGGATCCGGATGATCCGCGGAAATGTGCAGACAAGACTCCGGAAGCTTTCGGAGGGGCAGTATGACGCCATTGTTCTGGCAGCAGCCGGGCTTACGAGGCTGGAGCTGACGGATTCCGGTGAGTATCATTTTGAATATCTGAATACGGATCAGTGTCTTCCGGCAGCCGGGCAGGCGATCCTGGCGGTGGAGAGCCGGGAGGGGCATCTGACAGAGGTGCTGGAGGCAATCCATGACCGGGAAGCCGGAGCCGCTCTGTGGGCAGAGCGTGCATATCTGTCTGCCATCGGAGGAAGCTGCAATGCTCCGGCAGCGGCGCTTTGCCGTGTGACGAAGGAGGGGCTTTCCATGGAAGCTCTGTTTGCTGCGGACGGTATCCATATGAAACGGGTATGGGGCAGCCGGACAGCCGGATGGGATACAGAGGAAGCAAAGTCTCTTGGACAGGAGCTGGCAGCCCGGATCCGTCAGGGAAAGGTATGGCTGGTGGGAGCCGGTCCGGGAGACCGGAATCTGGTGACAGAGCGGTGCCGCTTTTGTATCCGGGAAGCGGATGTGATCGTCTATGACAGTCTTGCCGCAGATGATCTGCTGAATGAGGCAAGAAGAGATGCAGAGCTTATCTATGCAGGAAAGCGTGCGTCCCATCATCATCTGAAGCAGGAGGAGACCAACGCCCTTTTGATCCGTCTGGCAAAAGAGGGAAAACAGGTGGTTCGCTTAAAGGGCGGCGATCCGTTCATCTTCGGAAGAGGCGGCGAGGAGGCACAGGAGCTTGTGGCGGCTGGGATCGATTTTGAGATCGTGCCGGGCGTGTCCTCCTGTTACGGAGCGCCTGCCTATGCGGGAATTCCGGTGACGCACCGGGAGTATGCGTCTTCTTTCCATGTGATCACCGGACATGAGGGCAGCCATAAGGAGAGCAATGTGCTGGACTACGGGACACTTGCGAAGGAAGAGGGAACGCTGATCTTTCTGATGGGTCTTAAAAATCTTCCGAATATTGTGAAGAATCTGATAGAAAACGGAAAGGATCCCAATACCCCGGCGGCAGTGGTACAGGAAGGAACCACAGCGCGCCAGAGGGTGGTCTGCGGGACACTTTGTACCATTGTGGAGGAGACACGAAAGGCCGGGATCCAGACTCCGGCGATCTCCATCGTAGGAGACGTGGTGCGCCTTCGGGAGGAGATCCGGTGGTTCAGTAAAAAGCCCCTGTCCGGGAAGCGGGTACTGATCACGGCGACGGAGAAGATGAGCCGGAATCTTGCCCGGGTTTTGAAGGAGGAGGGAGCAGAGCCGGTCTGCTTCAGTCTGATCTGTACAGAGCCTTTGATCACAGCGGAGCTGGAGCGTGCCATGGAGTCTCTAAAGCAGTACACCTGGATGGTATTTACCAGCAGCAACGGTGTGGAACTGTTCTTCCGGTATCTTCTGGACAGCGGAAGAGATATCCGCAGTCTGGCGGCGCTGAAGTTTGCGGTGATCGGAGAGGGCACCAAAAAGGCACTGGCAGACCGGGGCATTCAGGCGGACTTTGTACCGTCCAGATACAGCAGCAGAGATCTGTCGAAGGAATGGGTGCCGGCTCTGACCCGGGAGGACCGGGTCCTGATGCTGCGTGCAGAAGAGGCGTCCACAGAGCTGAACCGGGCGCTTGACGGGGCGGGCGTGCCCTATACGGCAGTGGCGACGTACCGGACGGCGGTGGATGAGCGCAAGGCGGAGGAGCTGAACCGTATCCTTCCGCAGGTGGATTATGTGACCTTCTGCAGTGCCTCTGCAGTGCGTGCCTTTGCATCCATGAGAGATGGCAGAGAGCTGACGGCAAAGGCAGTCTGTATCGGTCCGGTGACGGAACGGGCAGCAGTGGAAGCGGGCATTTCGGTACACCGGTCCGCAGTGGTCTATACGGCGGAGGGCATCCGGGATGTGCTGCTGTATGATGCAGGAAGAGAAGCCTGCAAATAAAATGAACATGAGAGATAGAAAATAAGATGGAATTACGGCATGGCGGGAATATCTATGAGGAAGCGCAGGTTCAACTGAATAAGGAAGAGGGCATGGAGCTTCTGGATTTTTCTGCCAACATTAATCCTCTGGGGATGCCGGAGAGTGTGCGCCGGGCAGTGACAGAAGCACTGGAGCTGGCGGTTCATTATCCGGATCCCCTGTGCAGGAGGCTTCGGCAGGCGCTGGCAG
Organism: Clostridiales bacterium; assembly: GCA_018376135.1. Classification (GTDB taxonomy): domain Bacteria; phylum Bacillota; class Clostridia; order Lachnospirales; family Lachnospiraceae; genus Hominiventricola. The sequence goes on from JAHABX010000004.1 coordinate 112,654, forward strand.
AATACCACAGCCTTCCGGCAGATGCCATCATCTGCGGAAACGGAGGGGCGGATCTGATCTATCGTCTTGCCTATGGCTTACGTCCCGGACGGGCGCTTCTGACGGCTCCCACCTTCGCGGAATACGAGGAGGCATTAAAACAGGTGGGGACAGAGCTTTGTTTTTACCGGATGCAGGAGGATCTTCAGATCCGGGACGACATCCTGGATGATATGGAGGCAGGACTGGATGTGATGTTTCTGTGCAATCCCAACAATCCCACGGGACTTCTGATCCGGCAGGAGCTTTTAAGCCGGATTCTGGAGAGGGCAGAGCAGCGGGGGATCCTTCTGGTACTGGATGAGTGCTTTCTGGATTTTACTGGTCAGGAGGAGCGCTCACTTGTGGAACAGGCAGGCAAGTCGAAGCATCTGTTTGTGCTTCGGTCCTTCACGAAGATGTATGCCATGCCGGGGATCCGGCTTGGATACGGCGTCAGTGGAAGAAGGGAGCTTTTGGACCGGATGGAGGAATCCGGTCAGTGCTGGGGAGTCAGTGTGCTGGCATCCGAGGCAGGGATCGCAGCCCTTGGAGAAGAAGCCTATAAGCAGGAAGCAGTCCGGCTGGTCAGCCGGGAGAGGGCGTATTTACAGGAGGAGCTTACTGCTCTTGGTCTTCGGGTGTGGGATGGTCAGGCGGATTATCTGTTCTTCCGGGCTTTCGGAGTGCGGGATCTCTATGAACGGCTGGAACCCTGGGGGATTCTGATCCGCCGCTGTGCCAATTACCGGGGGCTTGACGATACCTTTTATCGGATCGCGGTGAAGGATCACAGATCCAATGAGAAGCTGATCCATGCACTGAGACAGGTGATGAATCAAATACGGGATCAGGTGGAACCGGATTCCGGGCAGGAGTGACAGAACAATGGCAAAAGCAATTATGATACAGGGAACCATGTCCAATTCCGGCAAGAGCTTTCTGACGGCAGGGCTTTGCAGAGTATTTCGGCAGGACGGCTATCGGGTGGCTCCCTTCAAGTCCCAGAATATGGCTTTGAATTCCTATATTACAAAGGACGGTCTGGAGATCGGGCGGGCGCAGGCGATGCAGGCGGAGGCGTGCGGCATCGATCCCACCGTGGATATGAATCCCATCCTTCTAAAGCCCACCAGTCATGTGGGCAGCCAGGTTATCGTAAACGGCGAGGTCCGGGGCAATATGAAGGCAATGGACTATTATCGGGACAAAAGGCAGCTGATCCCCGATGTGATGGCTGCATACCGCCGTCTTGACGAGGCGTATGATATTATCGTGATCGAGGGTGCGGGAAGCCCGGCGGAGATCAACCTTCATGAGAATGATATCGTCAATATGGGCATGGCGAAGATGGCAGGAGCACCGGTCATCCTGGTGGGTGACATTGACCGGGGCGGTGTCTTTGCGGCGCTGTACGGCACGGTGAAGCTTCTGGAAGAGGAGGAGCAGCAGCGGATCAAAGGACTGGTCATCAACAAGTTCCGGGGAGATGTAAAGATCCTGGAGCCGGGACTTGAGATGATCGAGGAGAAGACCGGGATTCCGGTGGTGGGCGTGGTCCCCATGGAGCATCTGGATATCGATGATGAGGACAGTCTGTCTGACCGTCTGGAGCAGACGGAAAAGGGAGCGGGGCTTGATGCGGCGGTGATCCATCTTCCGCATATTTCCAACTTTACGGATTTTTCCGCTTTTGAGCGCATGGAGGGAGTTTCCCTTCGGTATGTACAGAAGCCGGGGATGCTGGGGGATCCGGATCTGATCCTGCTTCCGGGGACGAAAAATACCATGGACGATATGCAGTGGCTGCGGGAATCCGGCATGGAAGCGCTGATCCTGCGCCAGGCGGAGAAGAAGACGCCCATCATCGGTATCTGCGGCGGCTTCCAGATCCTGGGAAAGACGCTGGAGGATCCCTGCGGGGCAGAGCACGGAGGAACCATGAGAGGCATGGGACTTCTGGACACCCGAACTGTATTCAGTCCGGCAAAGACCCGGACACAGATCTGTGGTGTGATGGAGCAGGGGGCAGGTCTTTGGTCAGACTGGAAGGGCAGAGAAGTGAACGGCTACGAGATCCATATGGGAGTCTCTGAGAATCTGGGCGGCTGCAGGGAGCTGGTGCGGCTCTCGGATGGCAGGGTCGATGCGATGAGCAATGAGGACGGCAGTGTACTGGGCAGTTATCTGCACGGCATCTTTGATACGGAAGGCTTTGCAGAGTCCATGATCCGCAGTCTGATGACAGAGAAGGGAATGGAGTTCGGAGACTGGAGCTTCGATCTTCAGGCGCATAAGGAGCAGGAGTATGACAGGCTTGCAGATCTTGTGCGGAGATCCTTTGATATGAAGAAAATATACGAGATACTGGAGGCGGGAATCTGATGCTGGATAAGATCGAGATTGTAAAACCTATGGAGATAGAGAAACGGAGCATGGAGATCATTATGTCAGAGCTGAACGGAAGAACCTGGCAGGAGCCGGAGTTCTCCATCGTAAAGCGCTGCATCCATACCTCTGCAGATTTTGACTATGCGGATAATCTGTGTTTTTCCGAACAGGCGGCACAGCTGGGGGTGGAGGCACTGCGAAGAGGAGCTTCCATCGTGACGGATACAAGGATGGCATGGTCAGGCATTAATAAGAAGAAGCTTGCACAGTACGGTGGAGAGGCTTATTGCTTTATGGCTGACGCAGATGTGGCAGAGGAGGCAGGGAAGCGGGAGTGCACCCGTGCGGCGGTCTGTATGGAGCGGGGAGCCGCTCTTGAGGGAGAAGTGATCTTTGCGGTGGGAAATGCGCCCACAGCGCTGATCCGGCTCTATGAGCTGATTCAGGAAGGAAAGGTGAAGCCCGCGCTGATCATTGGTGCTCCGGTGGGGTTTGTCAATGTGGTGGAGGCAAAGGAGCTGATCATGACCGCAGGTGTTCCATATATTGTGCCAAGAGGCAGAAAAGGAGGCAGCAACATTGCGGCAACGATCTGCAACGCAATGCTGTATCAATTATGAGAATGGATTTGGATGAAGTAATCAGAGGAATCGAACCGGTTGACCGGGCGAGCATGGAGGAAAGCTGGAGATGCTGGGATTCTCTGTGCAAGCCGCTTCGGGGACTTGGATGGCTGGAGGAGGCAGTGGTCCGCATGGCAGGCATTTATCGTACGCCCCATCCCCATCCGGATCACCGGGCAGTGGTCATTATGGGAGCAGACAACGGAGTGGTGAAGGAAGGGGTGACCCAGACGGACAGCTCGGTGACCATTCAGGTGCTGGAAAATATGGGAGAGCGGCTGTCTACCGCCTGTGTCATGTGTCAGCTTGCGGGCTGTGAGCTGATTCCGGTCAATATTGGAGCGTTGACGGACGGAAAGCATCCCCGGATCCGAAATAAGGTGGTCCGCTATGGAACCGGAAATATTGCAGAGGGTCCGGCCATGACCAGAGAGGAATGTATCCGGGGGATTCTGACCGGAGTGGATACGGTCCGGGAGATGAAGGAAGAAGGATATAACCTGATCGTCACCGGAGAGATGGGAATCGGAAATACCACCACCAGCTCTGCCTGCGCGGCAGTTCTGTTCGATCAGGTGGTAGAGCAGGTGACCGGAAGAGGAGCCGGGCTTTCTACGGAGGGGCTGGACCGTAAGGTCAATGCCATCCGTCAGGCGATCAGAGTCAATCAGCCGGATAAAACGGATGCTGTTGATGTGATCTCAAAGGTAGGCGGTCTGGATATTGCAGGTATGACCGGCTGCTATCTGGGAGCGGCATATTATCAGATGCCGATCCTGATCGACGGGTTCATTTCCGCTGTTTCCGCATATTTTGCAGGGATGCTCTGTCAGACGGCGAAGGAATATATGATTCCCACCCATTGTTCGGCGGAACCAGCAAGTCGTCTGGTTATGGAGCGCCTGGGCATGAAGGCGCCTCTTCAGGCGGGTATGCATCTGGGAGAGGGTACCGGAGCGATCATGGGGCTGTCTCTCATTGATCAGGCACTGAATGTCTATTATCATCTGACCACCTGGGACGGAGGTCATGTGGAGGCCTACGTTCATCAGGTATAAAAGGAGTATGCATGGAGCAGTTTATCTATAAAAACCATCAAAAGCTGAGATACGGTTATACGACCGGATCCTGTGCGGCAGCGGCGGCGAAAGCGGCTGCTTTCATGCTTTTATCAGGGCAGGATATCAGGACGGTGGATCTGATGACTCCAAAGCAGATGCCCCTTCATCTGGAGGTGCTGGATCCGGTCCGGACCGGGCAGGAGGTAAGCTGTGCCATCCGAAAGGACGGCGGAGACGACCCGGATGTGACCAACGGGATCCGGGTCTGTGCCTGTGTGCAGCGAATGGAGCAGCCGGGGATCAGGATCCTGGGCGGCAGAGGCGTGGGACGGGTGACGAAGCCGGGACTGGAGCAGCCGGTTGGAGAGGCCGCCATTAACCGGGTGCCCCGTCAGATGATCCGGGAAAATCTGGAGGAGGTCTCGAGAAGTCTCGGATATACAGGCGGGCTTCAGGTAACGGTATCCGTTCCGGAGGGAGAGGAGCTGGCAAAAAGGACCTTCAATCCCCGGCTTGGCATTGTGGGGGGAATCTCAATCCTCGGAACCAGCGGCATCGTAGAGCCCATGAGCGAGCAGGCACTGATCGAGACCATCCGGGTGGAGATCCGGCAGAAGCTGGCGAACGGCATGGAATATCTTCTGATCGTGCCGGGCAACTACGGCATCGATTTTCTCGGAGAATACGGACAGGGCCTTGACCTGGCAGATGCGGTCAAATGCAGCAATTTTGTGGGAGAGGCGCTGGATGCGGCAGTGGAATACGGTGCAAAGGGCGTGCTTTTGGTGGGGCATATCGGCAAATTTGTCAAGCTGGCAGGCGGGATCATGAATACCCATTCCCACAACGCGGATGCACGGATGGAGCTTCTCACGGTCCATGCGGCGCTTTTGGGGGCGCCCTTGTCCCTGCTTCGGAGGATGATGGAGTGTGTGACCACGGATGACGCATTACAGTATCTGAAGGAAGCCGGGATGCTGGAGCCGGTGATGGAACGGCTGCTGGAGCGGATGGAGTTTTATGTGAAGCAGCGGGTGCAGGACCGGCTGGAACCGGGTGTGATCACCTTTTCCAAGGTACACGGAATCCTGGGACAGACAGGCGGCGTGACAGAGCTGGTGGAACGGATAGGAGCGCAGAACAGATGAAGGCTGCAATAATCAGTTTTACAGAGCACGGAGCTGAGCTGGCGGCGAAGCTGGTGCAGGAGCTTGGCGAAAGACAGATAAGCTGCGAGGCATGGATCAGGAAAAAGGATTCCTGTCTGAGCGGAGAGACTGCCCGCCTGGTCAGAAGGCTGGAGGCACCCCTTTCCCGGTGGACGAACGATCAGTTCCCCAGAAAGGATGCGCTGGTCTTCATTGGAGCGGCAGGCATTGCCGTGCGGAGCATTGCGCCCCATGTGAAGAGCAAGAAGACAGATCCGGCAGTGATCGTGGTGGATGAAAGGGGACGGCATGCCATCTCCCTTCTGTCCGGGCATATAGGCGGAGCCAATGCCATGACCCGTCTGATCGCCCAGGTGCTGGGAGCAGAGCCGGTCATCACCACGGCGACGGATCTGAGCGGCAGGTTCGCAGTGGATGAATTTGCTGCCCGAAGGGGCTGGTATATGGATTCCATGGAATATGCCAGAGAGATCGCGGCAGAGCTGGTGGCAGGAAGGAAAGCAGGAATGAGAAGTGCCTTCCCGGTGCTGGGAACGGTTCCGGAAGAGCTGGATACAGAGGGCGTACAGTCCGTTGGTTTCGCGGTGGATGTGTGGGACAGCCGACCGTTTCCCCGGACCCTTCATCTGGTTCCGAAGGCGGTGGTTCTTGGCGTTGGCTGCAGGAAGGGAACGTCAGCGGAGCATATTCTTCGGGTGGTGGAGCAGGCGCTGAAAAAGCATGGGCTGTTCCGGGAAAGCATCCGTGAAATTGCGTCCATTGATCTGAAAAAGGAAGAAGCGGGGATCCTGTCGCTGGCACAGCGCTGGCAGATCCCATTTATCACATATACAGCCCAGGAGCTTCAGGAAGCGGAATCTGAGGATGGATTTACAGAATCGGAATTTGTAAGAGCGGTCGCAGGCGTGGGAAATGTCTGTGAAAGGGCAGCGCTTCTGGGGGCGGGAGCCAGGAGGCTTCTGATACCAAAGACTGCCTGTGAGGGAGTGACGGTGGCTGCCGCACTGGCGGATTATACTGTCTGCATGGAGGAGTAAGATGAGACCAGTAATCGTATTTGCAGGAACCATAGAAGGAAGAACACTGTCGGAGTATCTGTCGGGACAGAAGGTAACCGTAACCGCATGTGTGGCAACGGAATATGGAGAGACACTGCTTTCCGAAAGTGAATACCTGAAGGTGCACGCCGGTCGGATGGACGAAGCACAGATGGAGCAGTTTATCCGGGAACAGGCTCCTAAGCTGGTGGTGGATGCTACCCATCCCTATGCGGCTGCGGTGTCGGAAAATCTGTCCCGGGCGTGTAAGGCGCAGAGTGTGGACTACCTGCGTCTGATCCGGGAGAGCTCTTTTGCGGCGGGGCTGTCCGGGCAGGCGGTCTGCGTATCATCTGTAGAAGAGGCAGTGGAGTATCTGAAAGGGACAAGGGGGAATATACTGGCGACCACCGGGAGCAAGGAGCTGTTCCGGTATACAGAGCTTCCGGATTACAGGGAGAGAGTTTATGCAAGAGTCCTCTCCACCGGCGAGGTGGCAGCAGCCTGCGAAAGGCTGGGCTTCTGCGGCAGGAACCTGATCTGCATGCAGGGACCCTTCAGCGAAGAGCTGAATACCGCCATGCTGAAGCAGTTTGACTGCCGGTATCTGGTCACCAAGGAGACCGGGAAGGCGGGAGGCTTTGAAGAGAAGCTTCGGGCAGCGGAACGTGCAGGGGCACAGGTGGTTCTGATCGGAAGACCTGCGGAGCAGGAGGGCTGTTCCTATGAGGAGGTTCTGCAGATCCTGAAGGAAAGACTGCGCCTGTCTTCTGAAGTGGAAGGAACAGAGACAGGAGCGGGAGCAGTGGAGACAGTACCCGCAAAAGATGTGCAGAAGCGCCGGGTAACACTGATCGGCATCGGCATGGGGACATCAAAGGGGATGACGCTGGAGGCAGAAAGTGCGATTCGGGAAGCGGATCTTCTCATCGGGGCAGACCGGATGCTGGAGGCAGCAGTCCATGAGAAAAAGCCGGTCTACAGCGCTTATGACCCCAGGAAGATTGCGGCATATATAGAGGAGCATCCGGAATACCTTCGTACAGCGGTGCTTTTATCCGGCGATATTGGATTTTACAGCGGTGCGAAAAAGCTCTATGAGGCACTGGGAAGGCTGGAGCTGGAGATCAGAAGTGTTCCGGGAATCTCTTCTGTGGTATATTTCTGCAGCAGGCTTCAGATGCCCTGGGAGGATGTATGTCTTCAGAGCACCCATGGACGAAGTGCAAATCTGATCGGAGCAGTGCGTACCCATCAGAAGACCTTCACCCTGCTAAGCGCGAAGGACAGCGTGCAGAAGCTCTGTCGGGAGCTTGTGGAATACGGGCTGTCTCAGGTGCAGGTGCATGTGGGAGAAAGGCTGGGATATGAGGAGGAGCGGATCAGCTCCGGCACTCCGTCAGAGCTTTTAAGCAGAAGCTATGACGGTCTTTGTGTGGCGCTGATCGAGAATCCTTATGCCTCCTCCGTGGTACGGTCCTGTATTGAGGACGGAGAATTTCTCCGGGGCAAAGCGCCCATGACCAAGAGTGAGGTGCGAAGCCTTTCGGTGGCAAAGCTTGGTCTTGCCAGAGATGCGGTGGTTTATGATATCGGAGCCGGGACCGGTTCTGTGACCATTGAGATGGCGCTGCAGGCAGTGGACGGAATGGTATATGCCATCGAGCGCAATGAGGAGGCGTGCGGGCTGATCGAGGAGAATAAGAGACGCTTCGGGACGCCCAATATTCAGGTGGTGCACGGACTGGCGCCGGAGGCAATGGCAGGACTGCCCGTACCTACCCATGCATTTATCGGAGGCTCTGCCGGAAATCTGAAGGAGATCCTTCAGTGCCTGCTTGAGAAAAATCCATATATCCGTCTGGTCATCAATACGGTGACGCTGGAGACCATTGCAGAGGTGACAGAATGTCTCCGGGAGCTGCCGCTGCTGGAAGAAGAGGTTCTCTCCATCAGTGCAGCCCGGGCGAAACTGCTGGGAAGATACCATCTGATGACGGGACAGAATCCCATCTACATCATCACGTGCAGAGGAGGAGAGGCATGAAGATACCAAGAGTCCTTTTGACCGCGCCCGCAAGCGGCAGCGGCAAGACCCTGATCACCTGCGGGATCCTGCAGGCGCTGGTAAACCGGGGAATGAAGGCTGCCTCCTTCAAATGCGGACCGGATTATATTGATCCTATGTTCCACGGGCGGGTCATCGGGACCAGATCCCGTAATCTGGACACCTTTTTCACGGATGCAGAGACCACCCGGTATCTTTTCGGGAAATATGCCTCCGGCTGTGACGTGGCGGTCATTGAGGGCGTTATGGGCTATTATGACGGTCTGGGCGGGATCCGAACCGAGGGAAGTACCTATGACGCGGCATGCACGCTGGATGCGCCGGTGGTGCTGGTGGTGAATGCAAAAGGAGCAAGCCTGTCCATACTGGCAATGGTAAAGGGCTTTCTGGCTTATCGGACGGACAGCCATATCCGGGCAGTCATCCTGAATCAGGTATCGCCCATGATCTACCGGCAGCTGAAGCCCCTTTTGGAGCAGGAGCTGGGGGTGCAGGTGCTGGGCTATGTGCCGAAGCTTACGGATCTTACGCTGGAAAGCCGGCATCTTGGACTGGTGCTGCCGGGAGAGATCGAAGCGCTCAGGGAGAAGCTGAACGCTCTGGCAGCGGTGCTGGAAGAGACGCTGGATCTGGGCTCCCTTCTGGAGCTTGCTAAAAACAGTCCGGAGCTTTTGGCTGTGAAGCCGTCCATTCCCATTTTGTCCCTTGCGGAGCCTCTTCGGATCGCGATTGCGGAGGATGAGGCATTTTGCTTCACCTATCCGGACAATCTGGAGCTTTTGCAGGAGATGGGAGCAGAGCTTGTACCATTTTCTCCGTTGAAGGATCGGAGGCTGCCGGAAGGAATTTCCGGTATGATCTTAAGCGGAGGCTACCCGGAGCTTCATGCACGGGCGCTGAGTGAGAACTGCTCCATGCGGGAGGCAGTCCGGGAGGCCGTGCAGAAGGGAATGCCCTGTATTGCCGAGTGCGGCGGATTTCTGTATCTGCACCGGGAGCTGGAGGGAGCGGACGGAAACCAGTATCCTATGGCAGGTGTGATCGAGGCGAAAGCTTACCGGACAGAAAAGCTGGGACGTTTTGGTTATATTACCCTGACGGCAAAGGAAGATCAGCTTCTGGGGAATGCCGGAACCAGCGTCCGGGGACATGAATTCCATTACTGGGACAGCGAACGCTGCGGAGAGAGCTTTCATGCGGGGAAGCCTGTGGGGAAGAGAGAGTGGGACTGTGTCTGGGGCACAAAGACTTTGTATGCAGGATTTCCTCATCTGTTTTTCTACTCCAACACGCAGGTTCCTTATGAATTTATAAAAAAATGCGAGGAGTACAGGACATGCGGATACTGGTGACAGGGGGAAGCGGAAGCGGGAAGTCGGAGTTTGCGGAGCATCTGATCCTGCAGTTACATACAAAGCCGTATCTTTATGTGGCGACCATGTATCCCTTTGATGAGGAATGTCATCAGAGGATCGAAAGGCACAGACAGATGCGCAAGGAAAAGGAATTTGACACCCTGGAATGCTATACGGATCTGAAGCATGCGTCTGCGGAAGGGTATGGAACGGTGCTTCTGGAGTGCATGTCCAACCTGACCGCCAATGAGATGTATCAGGAGGGCGGAGCAGGCGAGCGGTGTGTGGAAGCGGTGCTGGAGGGGGTCCGTCATATGAGCGGACAGTGTGAGCATATGGTCATTGTGACCAACGAGATATTTTCCGACGGGATCGATTATGATGCGGAGACCAGGAAGTACCAGCAGAACCTGGGAAGGATCAATCAGGAGCTGGCAAAGCTTGCCGATCTGGTGGTGGAGGTGGTCTATTCCATTCCTGTTGTCCATAAAGGAAGGCTTGAGGAGGTGTGCAAAGAATGCTGAAGCAGATATGGAACAGTTTTTTGATCGCATTTGCCATGTTTTCCAAGATTCCGGTTCCGAGAGCAGACTGGGATAAGGAAAATATGAAGTATATGATGTGCTTTTTCCCGGGGATCGGTCTGGTGATCGGCGGGCTGCTCATGGGCTACGGCTGGATCTGTCAGGCGGCGGATTTTGGCAGCCTCATGAGGGGAGCAGGCTTTGTGCTGATCCCTGTGCTGGTGACCGGCGGAATCCATCTGGACGGATTCCTGGATACGGTGGATGCGCTGAGCTCTTATCAGCCAAAGGAACGGAAGCTGGAGATCTTAAAGGATTCCCATGCGGGCGCTTTTGCGGTCATTATGGGCTGCGCCTATTTTGTGCTGGCGCTGGGGGTATGGAGTGAGCTGCCGGATTGTGCACTGCCGCTGATGGGCATTGGCTGTGTGGTTTCCCGGTCTTTGAGCGGGCTTGCCCTGACCTTTTTTCCCTGTGCCAATCAGAAGGGCTCCCTTGGGATGTTCGCCGATGCGGCACAGCGAAAAACCGTGAGAGTGGTACTGATCCTTTGGCTTGTTCTGTGTGCGCTGCCGGCATTTGACCTGAACTGGAAGCTGGCCCTGATTCTTTTGGGAACGGCAGTGTGTGTTTATGGATATTATTACCGGGTGGCGGTCAGGGAGTTCGGCGGAACCACCGGAGATATCGCGGGATTTTTCGTACAGGTGTGTGAGCTTGCCATGGCATGTACGGTCATGCTGGGAGGAAAATTATTATGATATTGGTGACGGGCGGCTGTTTTCAGGGGAAGACAGCCTATGCATGTGAAAGATTTGGAATTGACAGAGGAGAAGCGGTGGACGGAGCGGTCTGCCCGCTGGAGGATCTCTATCATGTAAGGCTTCTCTATCATTTTCATGAATATATACGGCGGCTGATGGAAGCGGAGCAGGAGCTGTCTGTTCCGGAGCTTTTAAGACGCAATCCGGGAATTGTGCTGGTGACCAATGAACTGGGATACGGTGTGGTTCCCGTGGACCGGTTTGACCGGGCATACCGGGAAAAGACCGGGCGTGTGTGCTGTGAGATCGCAAAAGAGGCAGCAAAGGTCCACCGGGTCGTCTGCGGAATGGGGACGGTGATCAAGGGTGATTGAAATTTTACTGATCAGGCATTCCATCACCCAGGGCAATACGGAAGGGCGTTACATCGGGAGCCGGACAGACGAGCCCCTTTGTGAAGCGGGTATAAGACTGGTTCTGGAGCGGGAGTATCCAAAGGTATCACGGATCTATACAAGCCCTATGAAGCGGTGCTTGGAGACTGCAGAGCTGATCTGGAGTGACAGGGAGGCGCCGGTCATCTCTGTGCCGGAGCTTCGGGAATGTGACTTTGGAGCTTTTGAAAATAAAAATTACAGAGAATTAAGCGGGGATCCGGATTATCAGGCATGGATCGACAGCGGCGGTACGCTGCCCTTTCCCGGAGGCGAATCGCAGGAAGGATTCCGGGCGCGCTGTCAGGCGGCGTTTGCCCGGATCGTGTCAAAGATACGGGCGGCAGCACTATCTGCAGGCATACAGACGGCTGCAGGAGCAAACGCCGCAGAACAGCCCTTCCGGGCGGCAGTGGTCGCTCATGGAGGGACTATCATGGCGATCCTGGAAAAATACGGATCTCCGAAGAGGGAATATTTTGACTATCAGGTGAAGAACGGCTGCGGATATGTGCTGACACCTGTGGAAGGGACGGAATTATGGAACTATCAATACTGGCAGTAGTGCTTGGCTTTATACTGGATCTGCTCATAGGAGATCCCCACTGGCTCTATCATCCGATTCGGCTGGTGGGACGCCTGATCAGTACCCTGGAGCGGATCCTTCGGGCGCTGTTTCCCGGAACAGAAAAGGGAGAGCGGACTGCAGGAGGATTTCTTCTTCTTTTGACAGCGGGCATTACCACCTTTGCAGCCTGGGGGCTTTTACAGCTTGCGGGATTTTGGTCTCCGTATGCCCGGTTTGCGATGGAGACGGTCATGTGTTATCAGCTTCTTGCAACCAGAGCATTGAAGGATGAGACCATGAAGGTATATGCGGCACTGAAGGAAGGTGATACGGAGAAGGCGCGTTATGCAGTATCCATGGTGGTAGGCAGAGATACGGCGGTGCTGGACGAGATTGGTATTACAAAGGCAGCGGTGGAAACGGTGGCCGAGAACACATCGGATGGGATTGTGGCTCCTCTTCTTTTTATGGTCATAGGCGGGGCGCCTTTGGGATTTTTCTATAAGGCTGTTAATACCATGGATTCTATGGTAGGATATAAGAATGATAAATATCTGTATTTCGGCAGGGCAGCGGCCAGATTTGATGATGTGCTGAATTATATTCCGGCACGGCTTTCGGCTCTTTTGATGACGGCGGCATCCGCTCTGTGCGGGATGGACGCGCGCCATGGGTGGAAGATCTACCGGCGTGACCGGTACAACCATGCAAGTCCCAATTCTGCTCATACGGAGGCAGTGACTGCCGGAGCGCTGCATATTCAGCTTGCGGGAAATGCATATTATTTTGGAAAGCTGTATGAGAAGCCCACGCTGGGAGACGCGGACAGACCGGTGGAATATGAGGATATTCCCAGGGCGAACCGTCTGCTGTACGGGACTTCGATCCTGTCCCTTCTCACATTTACAGCATTGAAAGGAGTGATTCTGTGGTTCCTGTAAAGGGATGCCTGCATATTTACTGCGGGGACGGCAAAGGCAAGACAACGGCGGCTGTGGGGCTTGCGGTTCGGGCAGCGGGACATGGTCTGAAGGTCCTGTTCTGCCAGTGTATGAAGGACGGCAGCTCCAGTGAGGTCAGGATGCTGGAAAAGCTGGGAATTCACTGTTGCTGCTGCAGGGAGCATTTCGGATTTTTCTGGAACATGACAGAGGAGCAGAAGGAAAAGGCGGCGCATGCCTATACCCGTCTGTTTGAGGATGCGGCCCGAAGGGCAGAGGAAGAAGCATATGATCTGCTGGTCATTGATGAGTTCATGAGCGCTTACAATCATGGCATGATCTGTCAGAAGGAGGCGCTGGATTTCCTTGTGAACCGCCCGGAAAGGCTGGAGGTGGTGCTCACGGGAAGGGATCCGGGAGAGGAGCTTCTGGAACTGGCAGATTATGTGACTCAGATGCGTAAGGTGAAGCATCCTTTTGACCAGGGGGTACCTGCACGGAAGGGTATTGAACTTTAGTATATACGAGAAAAGGAGAGACCATAATGGAAAAAAACGAGATTTTGATAATCTACGGAAAGAATTATAAGGAGATGACCAGGGAGCTTCTGACGGCAGCCGGACTGGCGGATCAGATCGGAGACAAGAAGAAAAGGATCGGTCTGAAGCCCAATCTGGTTGTGGCAAAGACACCGGATTCCGGTGCGACTACCCATATGGAGATGATCGAGGGAACCATCGAGTATCTTCAGGAAAATGGCTTCAAAAATATCTTCATCACCGAGGGCTCCTGGGTGGGAGACCGTACCCAGGCGGCATTTAGTGTCTGCGGTTATCCTGCTGTGGCAAGAAAATACGGCGTGGAGCTGGTAGACAACCAGAAGGACAGCTACAAATCCTATGACTGTAAGGGTATGAAGCTGGATATCTGTGATTTCCCCATGTCTCTTGATTTCCTCATCAATATGCCGGTTCTGAAAGGGCACTGCCAGACCGCCATTACCTGTGCATTGAAGAACAATAAGGGACTGATCCCCAACAGCGAAAAGCGTCATTTCCATACTATGGGATTACATAAGCCCATCGCTCATCTGGCGACCAGAGTGCCCAATGATTTCATCCTGGTGGACAATATTTGCGGAGACCTGGACTTTGAGGAGGGCGGCAATCCGGTGACCATGAACCGTATCCTGGGCTTCAGGGATCCGGTGCTCTGTGATGCATTTGTCTGCGAGACTATGGGCTACAGTGTGGACGAGGTGGCATATATCGGCATGGCAGAGCGTCTGGGCGTGGGCTGTGCGGATACCTCCAAGGCGAAGATCACGGAGCTGAATGAGGGCTGCAATGCCGCCGGCAAGATCCGTATGACCAGAAGAGTGCAGGAGCTGGCAAAATATGTGGAGCCTGTGGATGCCTGCAGTGCCTGCTATGGTTCTTTGATCTATGCGCTGGACCGCCTGAATGATATGGGCATGCTGCGCAAATGTAAGAAGAAGATTGCCATCGGACAGGGCTATAAAGGACAGACCGGACAGATCGGAGTGGGTCAGTGTACCTGCGGCTTTGAGAAGAGCTGTAAGGGCTGCCCGCCAAAGGCAATTGATATGGTGGAATTTTTAGAGCAGGAATTAAGATGATGAATTATAAAGCGGTGCTGCAGTATGAAGGAACCCGTTACCGGGGCTGGCAGACCCAGGGGAATACGGACAATACGATCCAGGGAAAGTTAGAAGCGCTTCTCTCCCGTATGGAGGGGGCTCCTGTGGAGGTGCACGGCTCCGGAAGAACGGATGCCGGTGTCCATGCAGCCGGTCAGGTTATTAATTTCCGGAGCAGCCTGGGGAAAAGCCCGGAGGAGATCCGGGATTATATGAATCAGTATCTGCCGGAGGATATGGCAGTGATTTCGGTAGAAGAAACGGCACCCCGGTTCCATGCCAGGCTGAACGCGGTGCGCAAGACCTACGAGTACCGGATCTGGAATGCCCTGGTTCCCGATGTGTTCGGACGGCGGTTCCAGACCCATATACCGGAGCCTCTGGATGTGGATGCCATGCGTCATGCGGCGAAAGCCTTATGCGGAACCCATGATTACCGGGCATTCTGTTCACTGAAAAAGTTTAAGAAGTCCACCGTACGCACAGTGAAAGAGATACGGATCACACAGGAGGGTCCAGAAGTCTGTATCTTTTATACCGGAGACGGATTCCTGTACCATATGGTGCGGATCCTCACCGGGACGCTGGTGGAGGTGGGGCTGGGACTTCGTTCTCCGGAGGAGATGGGGACGATCCTGGAAGGTCTGGACCGGGCCCGTGCCGGAAGGCTGATGCCTCCGGAGGGGCTGACACTTGTGAATGTGGAATATTGAAAAGAATAAGAGTGCAGCTTCCTTGATGGCTCAACAGGAACTGCACTCTTATTTATTTCTTTTCCCGCTTCCTCAGGTCATTTTTCAGAAGCTGATATCCTGCCGCCGTCAGGGGGATTCCAAGGAGCACTCCGGTTACTCCGAACAGACTGCCGCCGATGGTGACAGAGGAGAAGACCAGAATTCCCGGAAGTCCGATGGAGGAGCCTACGACCCTGGGGTAGATGAGCTGATTTTCCAGCTGCTGGAGAACCACAAGGAAGACTACGAACAGGACGGACTGGAACGGTGACTGGGAGAAGATCAGGATAAATCCGATAACTCCGCCGATGTATGCACCGAAGATGGGGATCAGTGCAGTAGCGCCGATCAGAACACCGATCATCACTGCATAAGGGAAGCGCAGCAGCGCCATACCCAGAACACAGAGAGACCCCAGGATCACGGCTTCCATGCACTGTCCTACGATGAAGCGGTGGAAGCTGTTGTCCAGAGTCCCCAGAACATAGTGGAGCTTGTCCTTGAATCCTCGTGGAAAATACGTGGTGATCAGCCGGGACATCTGGTGACTGAGCCATTCTTTGCCGGCAAGCAGGTAGATGGCGAAGACCAGTGTCACGAACAGGTTAAAAATCACTCCTACAAAAGAGGAGAGATATCCGAAGATACTTGCGCCGGCGCCGGATCCGATCCAGTCCACCAGATCCTTCAGAATACTCTGCATATCGAACTGAATATTTGAAGTGGTGGGAAGGAGCGCTGCCAGATCCGGGTTATTATACAGGAAGGTACGGATCTGCTCATAAGCGACCGGGATACTGGCGATCAGGGCTTCTCCGCAGGACTTCAGCTCCGGAAGGACCATGTTGATGATCAAAGAGAAGATGAACAGTAAAGTGACCAGCGCCAGAAGGATCGATATGGCACGCTTGGCTGTATGTGATTTCTTCCATTTGCTGAACAGGTTCCGCTCATAGAAGCTCATGATCAGATTCAGGATGTATGCCACCGCACAGCCGGTCAGCAGAGGCTTGGAAATATTCAAAAGGATACCCAGCCATGCGAAGACCCGGTCCCAGTAAAGGTATACAAGGATGAGAATACCGACACAGATAGTTGCATATTGGATAAGTTCTTTTTTTTCTTTCATTGCAGCTCCTTTAAAATGTAATAATTAAACTTAGTATAATCCAGGACAGAAAAAATCGCAAGAGGACTGTTCCTGGAACGGAAAATGTGATAAGCTGTTGTAGCGGTTCAGCCGTAACCGTTCATTCAGAGAGGAAAGTTATGGGAGAATATATTACCACATTTACAAAAACACATATGACGCCGCTGCATCCGAAGAAGGAGGACATCCATATCCGGGATATTGCCCATGCCCTGTCGCTGATGACAAGGGCAAACGGTCATTTTCCGAAGTTCTATTCGGTGGGACAGCACTGCATCCACTGCTGCGAGGAGGCTTATGCCAGAGGATATACGAAGAGAGAGCAGCTTGCCTGTCTTTTGCACGATGCCAGCGAAGCATATCTGGCGGATATTACCCGTCCGGTCAAGGGACATCTGCCGCAGTATAAAGAGATCGAACAGGTGCTTCAGGGAAGCATTTTTGAGAAATATTTAGGAAAGCTGTCAGCAGAAGAGCATAGGCTCTGGAGAAAGCTGGACGATGTTCTGCTGTTTCATGAGTTTGAGCATTTCATGGGAGAGAGACTGCAGGAATGCCCGGAGGAGCTGAAAAGCTGCCCGGTGTTTGATACGGAGCCCTTTGAGGTGACAGAGCAGACCTATCTGGACTGGTTTGAAAGGCTGTATGAAGGATGATGGATAAATGTATGCTCTGTCCCCGGGAGTGTGGAGCGGATCGAAAGCATGGACAGACAGGTTTTTGCCGGATGCCGGAATATCCTGTGGCAGCCCGTGCGGCGCTGCATTACTGGGAGGAGCCGTGTATATCCGGAACAGAAGGCTCCGGTGCGGTCTTTTTCTCAGGCTGTACCCTGCGCTGCGTCTTTTGTCAGAATCATGAGATTGCGGCAGGAAAGGCAGGAAGACCGCTGGATACAGGCGCTCTGGCAGAGATATTTCTAAGGCTTCAGGACCGGGGAGCCAATAATATCAATCTGGTCACGGCAGGGCATTTTCTGCCGTCGGTGGTCCGTGCGCTGGTCAGGGCAAAGGATCAGGGGCTTCGGATCCCGGTGGTCTATAATACAGGAGGCTATGAGAAGCCGGACAGCCTGAAGCTTCTGGAGGGACTGGCGGATATCTGGCTGCCGGATTATAAATACAGAAGCACGGTTCTGGCTGCCAGGTATTCCCATGCTGCTGATTATCCGCAGCGTGCGGCAGAGGCGCTTCAGGAGATGGTGCGTCAGGCAGGGGATCCGGTATTTGATGAAAGAGGTATGATGAAAAGCGGTGTGATCGTACGGCATCTGGTGCTGCCGGGATGTGTAAGCGACAGTAAGGATGTCCTGGAATACCTGTGGGATATCTATGGAAACCGGATCTATGTGAGCATCATGAGTCAGTATACACCGCTTCCCCATGTGGCGGCATATCCGGAGCTGAATCGGAGAGTGACAGAAGCAGAATATGAAGAAGTGGCAGATTATGCTCTGTTCCTGGGGATGGAGCAGGTGTATATCCAGGAAGGCGAATGTGCCCGGGAGAGCTTTATCCCGGCGTTCGATTATGAAGGACTGCCGGAAAATACAGAGATCAAGGAGTAAAAAAGACCTATGAGTATATTGAATGTAGAACACTTGAGCCACGGATTTGGAGACCGGGCAATCTTTCAGGATGTGTCCTTCCGGCTGCTGAAGGGAGAACACATCGGACTGGTGGGAGCCAATGGCGAGGGCAAATCCACATTTATGAATATCATCACCGGAAAACTGATGCCCGATGAGGGAAAAGTAGAATGGTCCAAAAATGTCCGTGTGGGCTATCTGGATCAGCACACGGAACTGGAAAAGGGAATGACGATTCGGGATGTACTGGCTTCTGCATTTCAGTTCCTGTTCGAGCTGGAGGAGCAGATGAATGGCATGTATGACCGGATGGCGGATGCCACAGAGGAAGAGATGGCTCATTATATGGAAGAGACCGGTGTGATCCAGGAGCTGTTGTCCGCACATGATTTTTATATGATCGATGCAAAGGTAGAGGAAGTGGGGAGAGCACTGGGACTTGCCGATATTGGTCTTGATAAGGACGTGACGGAGCTTTCCGGCGGACAGAGAACGAAGGTGCTGTTGGGAAAGCTTCTGCTGGAGAAGCCGGATATCCTGCTTTTGGACGAGCCGACCAACTATCTGGACGCAGAGCATATTGAGTGGCTGAAGCGATATCTGAATGATTACGAGAATGCCTTTATCCTTATATCCCATGATATTCCGTTCCTGAACAGTGTGATCAACCTGATCTATCATATGGACAGCCAGCAGCTTAACCGTTATGTGGGGGATTATGACAAGTTCCAGGAGGTCTATGTGGTGAAGAAAGCACAGCTGGAAGCAGCCTACAACCGTCAGCAGAAGGAGATTGCGGAGCTGAAGGATTTTGTGGCAAGGAATAAGGCGCGGGTCGCTACCAGAAATATGGCAATGTCCCGTCAGAAGAAGCTGGATAAGATGGATGTGATCGAGCTGGCGGCAGAAAAGCCAAAGCCGGAGTTTCATTTTAAGGAGGCAAGAACTCCCGGAAGATATATTTTTGAGACCCACGGACTGGTCATCGGCTATGATGATCCGCTGTCCGGTACGCTGGATCTTCAGATGGAGCGGGGAGAGAAGATCGTACTGACCGGAGCCAACGGTATCGGTAAGACGACGCTGCTGAAAAGTATTCTGGGGCTGATCCCGTCCCTGTCCGGAAGCGTGGAACTGGGGGACTATCTGGAGATCGGCTATTTTGAACAGGAGATGGACCAGAGCATACAGACCACCTGTCTTCAGGAGCTGTGGCAGGAATTTCCGGGCTTTACGCAGTATGAAGCCCGTGCGGCGCTGGCAAAATGCGGTCTGACCACGAAGCACATCGAGAGTATGGTAAAGGTGTTAAGCGGCGGGGAGCAGGCGAAGCTTCGTCTCTGTAAGCTGATCAACCGGGAGAGTAATCTGCTGGTGCTGGATGAGCCGACGAACCATCTGGATGTGGATGCCAAGGATGAACTGAAGCGTGCGCTTATGGAGTACCGGGGAAGTATCCTGATGGTATGCCATGAGCCGGAGTTCTACGAGGGGCTGGCAACAAAGGTGTGGGACTGCAGTAAGTGGACCACAAGACTTTAAGAATACAGAAAAAGAAAGCTGCCGTCCTGTCAGTGTGTGAAAACACCGGCAGGACGGCAGTCTGCTGTACAGGATCAGAATATGTAATTACAGCTCAAGGATCTTTCCTGCCTCTACGTCGTACCGGCAGTATTTCCCGTTTTCGGAAATGAACGGCATATAGGAATTGTTCTTGTTATCCTTGATGTATACGATTCCGGTGGCGATCATCTCTACCAGAGAGAAACGCTCGCTGAGGCTGGAGATCCACTTGTAGGTCTTTTCCTTAGAGGAAGCAGCCATAACCAGATTGTAGCCGCCTTCGCATGCTTCCATGGTAAAGTATACCTTCTCAGCCTTCTTCGGATCCATGAAGGTCTGGCTGTAGATATAGGAAGAAAAATTCTTCTTCACGAATTCCTGGAAGGACTTTTTGTCGTAGATGATTCCGGACACTTCGTCCTTGATCTTGTCGCCTCTCTCAATACGGGTGCGCAGGATCTTGAGAACATCGATGGTCCATTCAATAAAAGAGATGCTGCTGTACTGCATGGATTCCAGCAGATTGCTGATCAGCTCTTTGCTCAGGATATCGGAACGCTTTGCTTCGTCAAATAATTGGTTCTTCATAATATAATCTCCTTTTGGAAAGTTCCGGACGCTTGGTCTGTTATTATTCATTATAAATCCTGCCGGGAAAAAATACAAGATAACTTGCACCTGTCTTTTATTTTATGTCGGACTTTGGTATAATCAAGGTATACTGGGAGGACAAAATATGAAAAAGGTACTTGGAATAACGGCAGGGTTTTTCCTGCTGCTTCTGCTGGCTGTATACGGTGCCGGCTGCTGGTATTTTCAGACACATTTTTATTATGGAACGACCATTGAAGGGACCGTTTACGGATGTCTGGAAAAGCAGCAGGTTCGGGATGATCTGATACAGAAGCAGGGCAGTTATCAGATGAAGATCCTTGGAAGGCGGGGGCTGGAGGATACGCTGAAAGGAACAGAGGCAGGGCTTGTCTTTGAACCGGGGGAAGAGCTTCAGGGGATTCTGAACCGGCAGATCTGGTATCTGTGGCCCCTTAGTTTTTTTGAGGAGCATGTGTATGAGCTGACGGACAGTATCCGTATAGACGAGGAGCAGTTCCGGGCAGCGGCAGAGAAGCTGTCTGTTTTTCAGCGGCAGAACATGAAGGCGCCAAAGGATGCATATCTGTCAGATTATTCTTCTTTTCATAAGGGATATGTTGTGATTCCGGAGCAGGAGGGAAATCTGATCCGGAAGGAAACGGCGCTGAAGGCGGTCAGAGAAGCCTTTGCAGAGCAGAAAAGCGAGATCGTGCTCAGAGATAACAGGTTCTATCTGTGTCCCCGCATTTATGCGGACGACGAGACTCTGCTTCGGAGGGCAGAGCAGAGGAATGTGTTTACCCGCCTTACCTTCACCTATGATATGCATGGAGTGGAGGCGGTTGTGGATGGCGATCAGATCCACAGCTGGCTTGTGGAGGAGGACGGAGAGGTACGCATTGATGAAGAAAAGGCGCTTGCCTGTGTACAGGAGCTGGCGGATACCTATGATACCTATGGAAAGGTACGCAGCTTCCGGACGGTAAAGGGAGAAGTAAAGCATCTGAAAAGCGGGGCGTATGGCTGGAGGATGGATGTAAAGGCAGAACAGGAAGCCTTCCTTGCCATGCTGCGCGAGGGCAAAAGCTGCAAAAGAGAACCCAAATGGCTGAAGAAAGGATATGCGGAGGGGGAATCCGATATTGGAGACACCTACGTGGAGATCGATCTTGGCGGTCAGCATCTGTACCTGATCGATCAGGGAGAAGTGATCCTGGACAGCAAGCTGGTGTCCGGCAATGCAGCCCGGGGCTGGAGCACACCGGCGGGAGTGTTCGGGATTACCTATAAGACAAGGAATGCGGTTCTTCGGGGAGCGGATTATGCAACACCGGTCAGCTACTGGATGCCCTTTAACCGCAATATCGGCATGCATGATGCCTCCTGGCGGGGAAGCTTTGGAGGGAATATCTACAAGACAGGAGGATCTCACGGATGTATCAATCTCCCTTTCAAAAGTGCAAAACAAATCTATAATTTTGTAAAGACAAATATGCCCGTTGTTTGCTATTATTGAGGAAGTGTGATACACTGATCTATAGTTCTAAAATATTGTCTCAGGAGAGGAAGGGTACTATGAAGATTTTGGTTGCCGGCGGAGCCGGGTACATTGGAAGCCACACCTGCGTGGAACTGCTGAACGAAGGGTATGAGGTTGTTGTTGTTGATAATCTGTACAATTCCAGCGAAAAGTCATTGGAGAGAGTAGAGAAGATTACCGGAAAGACTTTGAAATTTTACAATGCGGATCTGTTGGATCAGCCGGAGATCGACCGGATATTTGAGGCAGAGAAGCCGGAGGCAGTCATCCATTTTGCAGGATACAAGGCAGTTGGAGAGTCTGTATCAAAGCCGATCGAGTATTATCACAATAACATGACAGGAACACTGCTCCTGTGTGATACCATGAGAAAGCATGGAGTGAAAAACATTATCTTCAGTTCCTCAGCAACTGTATACGGAGATCCCCTTGAGATTCCGATTACTGAGAAGTGTCCGAAGCAGACCCCGACCAATCCGTATGGTCAGACCAAGACCATGCTGGAGCAGGTTCTGATGGATATCCATACATCAGATCCGGAGTGGAATGTGACGCTGCTTCGTTATTTTAACCCGATCGGAGCGCATAAGTCCGGTCTGATCGGAGAGGATCCGAAGGGTATCCCGAACAATCTCCTTCCGTATGTGGCGCAGGTGGCGATCGGCAAGCTGGAGTGTGTCGGAGTATTTGGAAATGATTATGATACCCCGGACGGAACCGGTGTCCGTGACTATATTCATGTGGTTGACCTGGCGAGAGGACATGTGAAGGCAGTTGAGAAGTTCAGTGAGAACAAAGGTGTTCTGATCTACAATCTGGGAACCGGACATGGCTACAGCGTGCTTCAGGTAGTAGAGGCATTTGGCAAGGCATGCGGCAAGGAGATTCCGTATGCGATCAAGCCGCGTCGTGCCGGTGATATTGCAGCCTGCTACTGTGATCCGACCAAGGCGAAGGAAGAGCTTGGCTGGGAAGCAGAGTATGGTATCGATGAGATGTGTGCAGATTCCTGGAGATGGCAGTCCCAGAATCCGAACGGATATAACGATCCTCAGTAACAGACTGCACATTGCTTGGGATAAGGGATGAGTGGAGTCATGAAGATCGTTTTGGTGTGTTATTCAGGCAGCTCAGCCAGTATCCTGAGAGACCGGATGGCCGCATGGGCACGTGCCCATGAAGTGAAGGCAGAGATCATCATCTCTTCCCTGTCAGGACTCATTTATGACAAGGAGGGGGCAGACATCGTTCTGGTCGGACCTCAGGTACGCTGTGCGATAGCCAGTATAAGGGAGCAGGTTCCCAGGGGGGTTCCGGTTCTTGCCGTGGATACCAGGGATTATGGTATGGCAAAGGGTGACCGGATCATGGGGGAAGCTATAGAAGCGATAAAACGGTATAGAGAATAGAGAAAAGGGCATTCCAGAGACTTAGGTCGGAGGGATGCCCTTTTTTCTGGTAAATATGATGAATTCATTTATTCTGTTTCGGAAAACTCTGAACAATGAGATCTATGTGGATAAAACGACAGTGCCATTTGAAGAGCTGGAGAGATGGTATGATGGATATTATCTGAGTGATGGCAGCAGCCTGTTTAATCCACGTTCAGTTCACAAAGCGTTGACCAGGGGTATCTTGCCGCAAGAGATGATTATATGATAGAGAGGGAAGCGAAAAGCGGAAAAGGATATTGCGATTATCTGTTTCTTCCCAGGAAAGCCGGAAAGCCAGTGATTATACTGGAGTTGAAAATAGGAGGAACCTGCGAGGAGGCACTGAATCAGATAAAAGAGAAGAACTATATGCAGAAAGCGGAAGCATATAAGGAAATCTTGCTGGTGGGAATCAATTACAGCAGAGAAAAGCATCATGAATGTAAAATTGAAAAAATAAAAAGATAGAAACTGTAATGTAAAAAGCGATATTTGTTATGTAACAAATAACAAAATGTAAAAAATAAAAGCCCGGGAGGGATCCTTTTAATACAGGATTTCTTCCGGGCTTTTGTATATGGAGAAGATATTAATTATCGTCCTCTTCATCCTTATTACTGGTATATACAGTACGTTTTCTTGCCATCTCATCGCTTTCCAGATATTCATCATAGGTCGTGATCTTGTCGATGACAGAGCCGTTGGGCAGGATCTCGATGATCCGGTTGGCGGTGGTTTGTACGATCTGGTGGTCACGGGAGGAGAACAGAAGAACTCCCGGGAATTTGATCAGACCGTTGTTTAAAGCGGTGATAGACTCCATATCCAGGTGGTCGGTAGGCTCGTCAAGGATCAGCACGTTGGCACCGGAGATCATCAGCTTGCTGAGCATACAGCGCACCTTTTCACCACCGGAGAGAACACGGACCTTTTTCACTCCGTCCTCACCTGCGAAGAGCATACGTCCCAGGAAGCCGCGGACATAGGTCACATCCTTGATCTCAGAATACTGGGTCAGCCAGTCCACGATGATATCATCGT
Source organism: Clostridiales bacterium (assembly GCA_018376135.1). GTDB lineage: Bacteria > Bacillota > Clostridia > Lachnospirales > Lachnospiraceae > Hominiventricola. The sequence goes on from JAHABX010000004.1 coordinate 136,910, forward strand.
TGTCAAATTCCTTCGTGTTGTCCTTCGGGAAATAGGACTGGGAGGTGGTAACACCCCACTTGTAATTTCCTTCGTCCGGCTCCATCTCGCCGGAAAGAATCTTGAAGAGGGTAGTCTTTGCAAACTCGTTGCTGCCTACAAAAGCCACCTTGTCATCGTGACCGAGGATAAAGGATACATTATCCAGGACCTTAACGCCGTCGATGGTCTTGGAGATGCCTTCTACAGTCAGTACCTCGTTGCCGATCTCACGGTTTGGACGGAAGTCGATATACGGATACTTACGGCTGGAAGGACGGATTTCATCCAGCTGGATCTTCTCCAGTGCCTTCTTACGGGAGGTCGCCTGCTTGGATTTGGAAGCGTTGGCGGAGAAACGGGAGATGAACTCCTGCAGCTCCTTGATCTTCTCTTCCTTCTTCTTGTTGGCTTCCTTCATCTGGCGGACCAGAAGCTGGCTGGACTCATACCAGAAATCATAGTTGCCGGCATAGAGCTGGATCTTGCCGTAGTCGATATCGGCAGTGTGGGTACATACTTTATTTAAGAAATAACGGTCATGGGAAACAACGATGACCGTATTTTCAAAGTTGATCAGGAACTCCTCCAGCCATGCGATGGCATCCAGATCCAGGTGGTTGGTAGGCTCATCCAGAAGCAGGATATCCGGGTTGCCGAATAATGCCTGTGCCAGCAGAACCTTGACCTTCTGTGCACCGGTCAGATCCTTCATCAGAGAATAGTGGATCTCGGTTTCGATGCCCAGACCGTTTAACAGGGTTGCTGCGTCAGACTCTGCTTCCCAGCCGTCCATGTCTGCAAATTCCGCTTCCAGCTCGCTTGCCCGGATACCGTCCTCGTCGGTAAAATCCTCCTTGGCATAGATGGCGTCCTTTTCCTTCATGATCTCATAGAGCCGTGCATTTCCCATGATGACCGTGTCCAGAACGGTATATTCATCATACTGGAAATGATCCTGCTTTAAGAAGGAGAGACGCTGTCCGGGAGTGATGACGATGTCTCCGCTGGTGGATTCCAGCTCTCCGGATAAGATCTTCAGGAAAGTGGACTTACCTGCACCGTTGGCACCGATCATACCATAGCAGTTTCCTTCTGTGAATTTGATATTGACATCCTCGAAAAGAGCTTTTTTGCCCAGACGAAGAGTAATGTTGTTTGCACTAATCATATAACTTCAGCCTTTCTTTTTATTCTAACCTGTTACGTTACTATACCAACATATATTGTATCGGAAAATTCTGTTTTTGCAAGCACTTTATAGGAAATTTATGAAAATATGCTTTAGAAATTGCCCGTATTGTGGTATGATTAGAGCATCAAAATATTTCTTATACTTATGGGAGGGGCTCATTTATGAAGAAAATATTGTTTGCGGCATCAGAGTGTGTTCCGTTCGTTAAGACCGGCGGGCTGGCGGATGTATGCGGAGCTTTGCCGAAGGGGTTTAATAAGGACGAATGGGATGTCCGTGTAGTGATACCGAA
>JAHABX010000044.1 GCA_018376135.1 Clostridiales bacterium
GCGCCGCGGCGTTCCGTGACCCCTCCGAGCGGGCCCTGTCCCGGATTCCACGTGGACTCGAAACGGGTGACCTCATGCCGGCCGATCTGCATGCCCCACCATTCGAGGCTGTCCCGGTCGGTGACGCCGCCCAGCATGATCCGGTTGCAGTTGTTCCAAACGGTCTGCTCGGTCTCCCGGTCGTAGTCGCGCACCATCATGTCGCGCGACTGCTCGACCACGAGCAACTGATAGCCGTTGCCGCCGCCCTGCGTGATCGCGTTGCGCAGGCCGCCCCACGTCTCGATGTTGCTCAGCTCGTCGAGCACGAACCGGGCCGGCGGCTCGATCTTGCGCAGGTTGGGTCCCGACGCCTCGCGCGACAGGGCGAGATCCTGGCACGCCTCCTGGAACGTGTCCAGCAGGAGCACGGCGAACAGGCCCGCGTTCACGCCTCCGCCCGCCTGCGATTTCGGCCGGCTGAGCACGTACACGGTGTCATGATCCTCGACCATGCGCCTCGGATCGATCAGACGCGGGTCGCGCGGCGAGAAATCCATCGTCGAACGCACCTTCGGGTCCGCGAGGATCGCGAACGCGTTCCTCACGCCGAACCATTCGCTCGACCGTTGGCGCGTGTCCATGGTCTCCAGGCCACGGATCGTGTCCGCCCAGCGCAGCATCTCCCGTTCGCCCGTATGCTCGCGGATCAGGTCCGCGGCCTCGAGCGCCTTGCGGGGGCTGACCGACCACTCGTAGCATTTCGAGATCGGCAGGTTGCTGATCGCCGCCGCATACAGAAGCGCCTGGATATAGCCTCCCGCGCTCACGCCCCACTCCCTGTTGTTCGACCCCTGGCCCAATCCGCCCACACCCACCAGGGTCTGCGCGCGGCGCATCGCCGTGGTCGGGTCCTCGCACCCCTGCAACGGGGTCCAACGCATGTTGTGCCGGGTCAGCGGATCCGCCGCGCCCAACCCCTCCGGGTCGAAGATATGGACACGGCCACGGCCGCCGTACCGGGCCCCGTTCGACGGATCCGCCACACCCCTCTCCCGCAGGCGACGGGTCGCGGAGATGATGTCGCTGCGCGTCGACGTGGCCAGCACGAAGCCGGGCGCCTCCACCACCGCGGGGATCACGACCGTCACTGTCTTGCCGGACCTGGTCGGTCCCAGCACGTACGCGTGCATCTCCAACGACAGCCAGACACCGACGTGATGGCATTCGCCCACGTACATGGCCGCCTGCCAGGGCCTCGGCCACACCGGGTCGCCGCCCATGCGACGCTCCCGCATGGCCGCGGCCAGCATGGCCGGCAGCACGCTCGGCACCATCGTGCGCATCACCTCGCGCACCCCGCACGCGGCCGCGACCTGACGACGCGTGGCCATGCCCGGAGCCGACGACAGACGATCCACGAGCCGTTCCCCGGAATCACGGTACGCGTCCCAGAACGCCCACAGCACGGCGCACACGGCCAACGCGGCCATCCAGAAGGGCATGGACAGCAGCCCGCCGGCCACCGGGTCGCCGCCCGCCGCCGCGAACAGCAGTAGCGTGAACGCCATCGCCGCGAGCAGGACGCCCACGGCCAGACGACGCACCAGCACCGACCCCTCACGCGACAGGGCGGCCAGAAGCCCCGTATGCTCCGCCAGCCACACGCCCGCACGCGAGTCCTCGAACCCACGCCACACGGCCATGACCCGACGGCGCGAATCGACACGCGACCCCTCCACGCCCCGGCCGGCATCGCCCTCCAGATCGGGCTCCAGCTCCTCATACCAGGGACGATCCCCGGACGCATCCGCCATCAGCGGCCTCCTCACCAACGAATACGGAAAACGGATACAACAAAAACGATGCGGTTCAGGCCGCGGACCTCAGGTCGCTCGTGTCGAACAGGGCCGACAGGGTCGGACCGGCCAGGGCGCGCACCATGCGCGGATGCTCCGCGCCGACCCTCCACACCCCAAGCCCCTGCGGCAGCGTGGGAATCACCCGCCGCTCGTCCTCGCTCAGATCCGGGACCAGCCGGCTGAGCATGTCGATGTTCGACCCGCCCTGACGGAAGATGATCTTCGTCTGCATCTGGTTGAGGATCTCCTCGACACGGCCACGCAGCTCGCTGCCCTCGCCGAACACATGCGTCATGTCGTTCACGCCATGCACGATCAGCCAGGTCGCGCACCCCCAATGGCCGGCGGACCGCTGCCTGGTCTGCAACGAGTCCACCAGACGCGCGTTCGACAGCAGATCCCACGCCTCCTCGTCGACCACGATCCGCCGCCTCCCGTCACGCCCCTGCAGCAGACGGTCGATCCACGAGCTCACCGCCGCCGTGAACACGCGCTTGAGCTGCTCGTTGTTCAACGCCGGACTCGACGTGTCGAACACGATCATCGGGCTCGACGGGTCCAACCGGATCGTGGACTCCCTGTCGAACATGCCCGACAGGGTGCCGCCACGCACCATCGGCGCATACACGCGAGCCGCCGCGGCCGCCGCCGCACGGGCCAACGCCGGCTCATGCTCGAAACCCGTCATCGAGGGCGACTCCCCATCCACCCACGAACGGTCCGCGAGACGGTCCACCGCCGCCTCCAACGTCATCGGCCCAGTGCCGAACGACACCGCCACACGGTCCACGACCACCTGCATGTCGCGATCCAGCGGGAACGGGCCTCCATCCTCGCGCAATGCCTCCGCCAGGCTCATGAACGCCGCCTTGCGCCCGGAAAGCACCTCCTGACGCCACAGATCGTCCTCGCCGGCGGACGGACGGTCCGGCAACGCGAACGGGTTCAGATAATGGCCGCCGCCCGGCGAGACGACCTGGCCTCCCACATGATTGGCGACCCGGCCCCACTCGCCCTCGCGATCCGACTGGACGATCACATGACGGCCCGCCTCGATCTCGCGCAACGCCATCACCTTCGCCGCGAACGACTTGCCGTTGCCGCGAAGACCGCAGATGAACACGTCCGGACTGGTCGTCATATGCGGGCCGTGAACGCCCGGCGCGTCATACGTCGCCCACGAATCGAACCGCCACAACTCACGCGACAGCACATCCACGCCGATGACCGGCCCGTCGATGCGAGGCGCCCCCGACCCCGCCACCAGCGTGGACAGGACCCCCGCACGCCCCGTGCTGGTCTGATGCCACGCCGTGACCGGCCGCACGCGGAAATCACGGGTCATCATGTCCACGGGGGAGGGCGAGCCGAGAGGCAGATGCCCCTCCTCGTCAGCATCCACCATGCGCCGACGCCGTTTAGCATCCGCGGCCATCGCGCGCATCAGACCCGGGGCCACGCCCATCGCGTCCTCCACCGCATGCCGGTCGGCGCGACGGAACGCATGCGCGGGCATCGGCCCGGGCTCCACACCCGCCGTCAGACAACACTGCATCCACATCGCCTCGCGCAGCGTCAACCCCGTCGCCACCGGCACCAGACCCAGACAGAACACGCCGCGACGCATGCCCTCGCCCAACCGGTGTTCTCCCTCCAACACCGGAGCATCCCCAGTCGAACCAGACATCACACCAACCTCCGACGATCAGGCCCACACACAAGACGAAAGCCCGCCGGACACGCCGACGGGCCGGAAGCGAAACGACGACGGACGGTCACACCGAGCCGCCCATGCCGCCCACCAGCACGCCGACCAACACCATCGCGGCCACGCACAACACGCACAGCAGCACATTGCCCCAGAACGCGCGACGACGCTGGCGACGGCTCATCGCCACCACCTCGTCACGGAAACGGCTCCCCACATACCGGGACGACGGACGGGCCCGCAGCATCCAGAACGCGCGATACGCGAACGACGCCGCGGCCACCACCAGCAGCAACACCAGAACCGACAGCATGACACACTCTCCCAATCAGCCCGCCGACACCTGAACCGGAAAACGGAAGACGCGACGGACGGGCAAGCGGCCACGCCTCCACGGACACCACCAGCCCGACCGCCGATAACGGCCGGCGGCCACGGTGGCAGCCACGAGGACTCGGGCATGAACAGGAACGTGCCCG
>JAHABX010000005.1 GCA_018376135.1 Clostridiales bacterium
GGTCGTCCCCGCGGAGGGGACGTGGGTTGAAATACATAATAACAGCAATGTAACAGAAGAAATACAGGTCGTCCCCGCGGAGGGGACGTGGGTTGAAATGTATTAAGGAAATGCCTGATACCGAATTGGTGAAGGGTCGTCCCCGCGGAGGGGACGTGGGTTGAAATGTAAAGAGGACGTAACACCCGAAGAGGTGACAGTAGGGTCGTCCCCGCGGAGGGGACGTGGGTTGAAATTCCAGGAAAATATGGAGAAAATGGACCGTCATTGGTCGTCCCCGCGGAGGGGACGTGGGTTGAAATACGTATAGCGCCGTCTGTGAAAATCTGGGTCAGGGGTCGTCCCCGCGGAGGGGACGTGGGTTGAAATAGTATGCCGCTTTTAACGATGGTTACGTAAAACTCGGTCGTCCCCGCGGAGGGGACGTGGGTTGAAATCTGACGAACTGAGAAAGTGTCTGATGGAATATTAGGTCGTCCCCGCGGAGGGGACGTGGGTTGAAATAAAAAATGATTGACAAAAAGCGAATGATGTGGTAGGTCGTCCCCGCGGAGGGGACGTGGGTTGAAATCGGGATTATAGGAGTTGACGGAGCACTTGTGAGAGGTCGTCCCCGCGGAGGGGACGTGGGTTGAAATTCCGCATGCAACGGCAGTATGCTGGAACGAATTGGTCGTCCCCGCGGAGGGGACGTGGGTTGAAATCCAGGAACACCAACAGAAGTGATCGGAGATGCTTGGTCGTCCCCGCGGAGGGGACGTGGGTTGAAATTCAATGTATCTTGTGGTCTGCATCGCGGGCAATCCGGGTCGTCCCCGCGGAGGGGACGTGGGTTGAAATATATAGTTAACTAATAATGAAAAATGAGATGCTTGGTCGTCCCCGCGGAGGGGACGTGGGTTGAAATATACCACGCGGCATATCCCATCCTGCTGCACAGATGGTCGTCCCCGCGGAGGGGACGTGGGTTGAAATATGGATGCCAGTTGGTATTGCGTATGTGTATATCGGTCGTCCCCGCGGAGGGGACGTGGGTTGAAATTTACAACACGGAACAGATTCACCGTCACCTGCCCGGGTCGTCCCCGCGGAGGGGACGTGGGTTGAAATCCCCTGGTCGCTTTTTTTCTTTCATTGCATTTATCGGTCGTCCCCGCGGAGGGGACGTGGGTTGAAATCTACAAAAATGGTATGAATAATATTCGTAATTACGGTCGTCCCCGCGGAGGGGACGTGGGTTGAAATTGCGCATCCTATCCCAAAATAATCCTGTTCGTAAGGTCGTCCCCGCGGAGGGGACGTGGGTTGAAATCCTCCTCTACAAGCTGACGAATTCGGCGCTGTGGGTCGTCCCCGCGGAGGGGACGTGGGTTGAAATATGAATAGATTAACAACTTCAAATGGTACATATTGGTCGTCCCCGCGGAGGGGACGTGGGTTGAAATCGTTCTCTACACTGAACAGCGGACACCGCATTGGGTCGTCCCCGCGGAGGGGACGTGGGTTGAAATGAGTTATGGGTAAAGATTAGGCTTGTGGAGAAGCGGTCGTCCCCGCGGAGGGGACGTGGGTTGAAATCGCATCGTCAATAAACTGTTGCCCCAGCCATTCTTCGGTCGTCCCCGCGGAGGGGACGTGGGTTGAAATCTCCTCACATCGTCCGATCGATGGCGCATAGCTGGGTCGTCCCCGCGGAGGGGACGTGGGTTGAAATTGAGACAATAATTTTTTTGCATCAAAATAAGGTGGTCGTCCCCGCGGAGGGGACGTGGGTTGAAATATTTGTCTCTGCAGATAACTGGTCTTTTGGTTATAGGTCGTCCCCGCGGAGGGGACGTGGGTTGAAATAGGTCAGCGACGATTACGTACTGACTCTGCAAAAGGTCGTCCCCGCGGAGGGGACGTGGGTTGAAATTGTTAAGACGGATGTGTACGAATAAAGATTTTTGGTCGTCCCCGCGGAGGGGACGTGGGTTGAAATTCCCCACCATTTTCTGGCAGCCTGTCCTTTTTCCGGTCGTCCCCGCGGAGGGGACGTGGGTTGAAATCCATTCCCATCGCCAATACATCCTCAAATTTTTCTTCCGGGTCGTCCCCGCGGAGGGGACGTGGGTTGAAATTGTTATATATCTCTGCAACCGCGCGCTCGCTTGCGGTCGTCCCCGCGGAGGGGACGTGGGTTGAAATTGGATAAATAGGGACTTCTGATTCAAACCGATCCAGGTCGTCCCCGCGGAGGGGACGTGGGTTGAAATAATGTGCGTCCTTGCCCTGTTTGGTGGCAACCGTGGTCGTCCCCGCGGAGGGGACGTGGGTTGAAATCGCTTTTTCTCCAGCTGCTTGGCAGCTTAATCTGGTCGTCCCCGCGGAGGGGACGTGGGTTGAAATCACTCTGGAGGAAGGTAATAAAATTGCAGAAGAAGGTCGTCCCCGCGGAGGGGACGTGGGTTGAAATGTATCATTGTCAATGACGATTGTAATCGTTCTCGGGTCGTCCCCGCGGAGGGGACGTGGGTTGAAATATTTGGTGAATTGGTATGAAAGAATATTTGACGAGGTCGTCCCCGCGGAGGGGACGTGGGTTGAAATTCCAGCATAACAAGCTGATTGATGGGTTCTCAGCGGTCGTCCCCGCGGAGGGGACGTGGGTTGAAATCACTTACCTGGACTATTTTGCAGGTATCGTTGATGGTCGTCCCCGCGGAGGGGACGTGGGTTGAAATTGGATCAGGCTGGTGCACTGATTAGCTGGGTGCTGGGTCGTCCCCGCGGAGGGGACGTGGGTTGAAATATCACACATTACAACTGAATTGCAGTCAAACATGGGTCGTCCCCGCGGAGGGGACGTGGGTTGAAATGTGACCAGACCAACAGCATTAATAATAATATTACCGGTCGTCCCCGCGGAGGGGACGTGGGTTGAAATTGTTGCTCAGAACGAGGCTGATCGCACCTCCGAGGTCGTCCCCGCGGAGGGGACGTGGGTTGAAATTCTGTAAGGAATTGAAGAAATCAACTCATTTAACGGTCGTCCCCGCGGAGGGGACGTGGGTTGAAATTCGCTTGTCGTTGCATCTCTGCCACAGAACGGGGGTCGTCCCCGCGGAGGGGACGTGGGTTGAAATTCCATCGATCCGATGACGTCAGAAGATATTCATGGTCGTCCCCGCGGAGGGGACGTGGGTTGAAATTATATGACTCCGGGTGTTGGGTTCGTGTACAGTGAGGTCGTCCCCGCGGAGGGGACGTGGGTTGAAATTGGAAAACATGGGAAGACGAACATTTCCGGAAACGGTCGTCCCCGCGGAGGGGACGTGGGTTGAAATCGTATCTCCTGCAGCGCTGGCACATATAGCCATCGGTCGTCCCCGCGGAGGGGACGTGGGTTGAAATCTGGTAAGCGGTTTTGTCCGATCCCCACGACAATGGTCGTCCCCGCGGAGGGGACGTGGGTTGAAATTCAGTCAGACTGATTTTCTGGAAGTAATCTGCGTCGGGTCGTCCCCGCGGAGGGGACGTGGGTTGAAATTTTTAGGTTGCGGAACCAGCGATCGAGCTTAGTGGTCGTCCCCGCGGAGGGGACGTGGGTTGAAATCAAGGTAGAGAGTGCGCTTGACATTTTAAAATCTGGGTCGTCCCCGCGGAGGGGACGGGAGTTGAAATCTTTTCATTTCCGTTGTTTTCCATGGGTGACGAAGGTCATTCCCGTGAAGGGGATGTTGGTCGAAATATACGGTTGCAGTAATCAGACTTTGCGTCGTTGTGGTCGTTTACGTTTGAATGGCATTAGGGAAAATAAGGTTGGAAATGCCAGCCTGATACTGGAGAATATACAGATGTCCCCGTAAGGGGACGGTAAGAATTAAAGTTTTTGTAGTGTGCGCAGTGCTGCGTATTTGTCATTGAAATACGTATTTATACGTACTATAATGTGGCTGGGATAAGAGGAGGAGATACATAAGACGCCGATAACATCTAAAGAAATGATACAGCACCTTCAGAACAATGGTTTGAAAACCATAAGCCAGAATGGTTCTCATGTTAAGCTTTTGAATCCGCAAACTGGAAAGTCAGTTGTTGTTCCTTATCATTCCAAAGGCCTGAGAAAGGGATTGAAGAAAGCGATTTTGCAACAGACAGGACTGAAATAGTCCTGCCAATATAAAACCGGAGGTATAGATATGAAAAAATGTTTTATCCAGCGATTTTCCATAAAGCAGAAGGGGGAGGATTTTGGATTTCTTTTCCTGATTTTCCTGAGTGCTTTTCTCAGGGGGAAAATACAACTCAAGCCTATGAGATGGCGTCTGATGCGCTTGGTCTGGCTATCATCAGTCGTGAAATTTCCGGTGAAATGATTCCGGAAGCTTCTGATCCGTCGGCTGTTGAATTGGATTCAGGCGATTTTTTAATGGTAATTGAATTTGATATGCTCGCTTATCAACGCCGAACAAACTCTAAAGCAGTAAAGAAAACTTTGAGTATCCCTGAATGGTTAAATGAGGCTGCTATTGCTGCAGAAATCAATTTTTCTCAGGTCCTTCGGGAAGCTCTTATGGTAAAGCTACAGATTAAGTAGTCCATTTTAACAGGAGATAAGCATATGAAAAATAGCATCAAGGAATCTCCGGAATTTGTAGAAGCAATGAAAATAGAAGGTCTGAAGACCCATCTACTGGTGAAGAAGGCAGAAAACTTCTTCCGCTATTATACCAAAAGAATTAGCACTGCAGCCATGCAGCATGTCAGTGTGAATCTGAGAGACGGTTGTGAGATTGATGGTATAGATGAGCTGCTCGATCTGATTTAAGGGGATATATCTATGTGGGAGAAAGACAAACTGAATCGAAAGGAATTTGCGGATTTTCTTTGTACATTGATTAAGAATTCCGATAAATACAGGCGTTCGGAAGGAGAGAATTCCTATGTAATTGCGCTGGATTCTCCGTGGGGAACCGGCAAGAGTTATTTTCTGGAGCTGTTTGAGAAATATATATCAGAGACAGAGAAACAGAACGGGCTCCGGATCATCCATTACAGTGCGTGGGAAAATGACTTCTGGGATAATGCATTTCTGCCGCTTCTGTATGCGTTATATAAGGAAGAGATGCTGAGTGTGGAAGCCCAGGGGGAGAAGGCAGGAAATTGTGTGAAGGACATTCTTCGTCTGAGTGTTTATCTGGGAAAAGAGGTCGGATTTAAAAGGCTGGAGACGGTTTTGGGCGAGGATGCGGCAAAGATGCTCAAGGGCGGTGTGGATCACATGCTGGAGAAGCCGGAGCAGGGAATAGCGCCTGTATTTCAGGATTATGAGGAGTTCTGCCGGGCATATGAGACGATCCGGGGGATGCTTTCGGATTATCAGAAGAATCTGGAAGGATACGGGAAGATTGTGATTGTGGTGGACGAGCTGGACCGCTGCAGACCGGATTTTGCAGTGCAGACACTGGAGGTGGTGAAGCATCTGTTTAATGTGGAGGGACTGGTATTCCTGTTTGCGGTGGATATGGAGCAGTTGGGCTGCGTGATCCGGGGGATCTACGGAGAAGGTCTGGATGCCAGGAATTATCTGAATCGGATGTTCCATTATGTAACGCATCTGCCGGAGCCGGACAGCGGACTTTATTTTAAGGTTCTGTTTGAGGAGAAGAGAGAGAATTTTCAGGCGGTATACCAAAGAGAAGAACAGATCGATCAGGCAGCGGGCTTTGTGCAGGGGCTGGCAGACGGATTCCGCCTGTCCCTGCGGGAGCTGGATACTATCTGGAAAAACTATATGATCCTGTATGATTATAAGCTGAAGAATTATCTGCGAATCGAAGCCCATCTGCTGTATTTTCTGTTTTTGGTGATGAAATACCGGTATGCAGATTTGACAGCGTATCTGAGGCGGCAGGAGTATTCCCGGCTGGATGAGATGCCGGAGCTGGAGAAGGTGCTGGACGATCTGCCGGAGGACTCCATGCTTCAGGGACTGTTCAAACATTCCGTCTGGTGGAAGCTTGAGGAGCTGGAAGGATGGCTGTACGGCAGATCCCTTGGGGCAGTGGGCAGCAGGCAGACCAGAATAGCAGGAGTACAAGGAGATACCATTATTACGACGGGATCTGGTGAAAAGACCGTTGCGATTGAGGAGGACACCTGTTTTCTGGGACTTTTGTACGCACCGGATTTCGTACACTGGGAACAGATCAAACGCCTGTCCATAGTGGAATACATGAGGAAACAGTTGGAGTTATTTGAGTTTGGCGGGGAGTAGACAGATGAGTATAGTCAGATTTGACCAGACCCGGACATCGATCTGGGAGGTACTGATGGAACATATGATGTACGAATGCGGAAAGAAAAGCGATGGGGCAGTCCATATGCTTGACGGAGGCTGGATGGAGATCAGGGAGGACCTTTCTTTTGCATGCGTGAATCGAATGATGAAAAAAGACAGCCGCTGCTGCATACTGGACTGCAGTGAGGAGCTGTCTTTGGATGAAATGGCAGAGCTGGAGGAGCAGTGGATGGAAATGGAATCGGAGGAGCCGGAAGGCGCCCCCGGGGACCGGCAGGTCATCTATTATCTGGTCAATCTGGACAGCCGGATACCGGAGCAGGAGGCTTGTCTGACCAGGCTGAGGGAGAGTCTGGAGCAGAATGAGGGTGAAGCATGTGAGCGGTATTTCTGGGATATCAGTGTGATCGAAACCATATTGCAGGAGCTTCCGCAGATCAGGGAGCAGTATGTAAGTTATCCGGAGTATGCGGGAGCGCGGGAGAGGCTGTTTACCGATGAACAGAGGAGCTGTCTGAGTACGCTGGGGCGTTATCTGGAGAAATGCTTTATGGAGGACCGCTTTTCCAAAATGGAGCAGGCAGGCTCCGTAACGGATGAAAAGGTTGCTCTGCAGAAGGTATTTGTGGATCTGGAGGCATTTCGGGAGCAGGGAAACCGGAATGGGAGGCCGGGGATGTTTGTAGATGAAATGATCAGGCTCGGCAACCATGTGAACCGCTATGTAAAGACCTTCCGAAAAGAAGAGCATCTGGTGAAGCGCGATTATCTGCTGCTGGGAACGGCAGGTCAGGGAAAGTCCACTGTATGCCAGTATCTGATTCAGATCTACCGGGCAGCCTGGCTGGAACAGAATTCCGCACATGGCTCCAGAAAGGAAGTCGGCAGCTTTCAGCAGGAGTATGAAAAGAGTCAGTGCACAAAGGTGCAGTGCAGAAGAATCCCGATCCACATTGTGGTGAAGGAGTATGCCGCATGGCTTCAAAAGCAGGCAGAGCAGGGGGAAGCATTGGACGTGCTTCTCTATATGAGAGAGCAGATCCGCAGAAAGACCGGGGAGGAGATACGGCTGGAAATACTGAGGGAGCTGCTGGCAAAGCTGTCATGGATCTTTGTGTTTGACGGGCTGGATGAGGTTCCTTCCTCCTCCAACCGGGAGCGTCTGACCGGTGAAATCCGGGATTTTCGGGACGGAGAGCTGAGGCGTGCAAACTGTGACGGGGTGGTCATCTGTACTTCCAGACCCCAGGGAAATCTGGAAGGACTGGTGGACGCCTTTTTCCTCCGGCTGCGTCTGGCTGATTTTTCCCAGGAAAGATGCCTGATCTATCTGGACCGGCTGATGGAGCAGATGAGCAGCTCTTCGGAAGAAAAAGCAAGATTCATGGAGGTGCTTGGAGAGTCTGCCGGGGATCCGGTGGTATCACATCTGATGAAGAGCCCGCTGCAGGCGACCATTGTGGCGATTCTGGTGAAGACAGGCGGAAAGCCGCCCAGAGACCGCTATAATCTGTTTGATACCTATTATCAGACCATGAAAAACCGTGAGAAACAGAAGGATACACTGGAGTCCCTGCATGACACCCTGGACTGGATGGATGATATCCACTACCGGCTTGCCCTGCGGCTTCAGAAGGAGTCGGAGAGTGACCGCAATCCGTCCGCTGCCATTACAGAGGAGCCGTTTCTGCAGTTGATCCGGGAATATCTGGAGGAAATGGATGACGAGATCGATGCGGAGGAGCTTGGCAGGACCTTTTTTCATATCCTGACCAGACGTCTCTGTTTTATCACGGATGTAAATACAGAAGGAGAATATATGTTTTCTATCCGTTCCATGCAGGAATTTCTGGCAGCAAACGGAATCGTGCGTCAGAGAGAGCAGGAGCTGATAACAGAATTGAATCGGATCGCGCCCAGTGCCTATTGGAGAAATGTCTTCCTGTTTGCACTTGGGTATATGAATAAAAATATGAAGCATCTGGAACCGGAGGTCTGCCGGATCTGCGGTAAGCTGAACGGGGAAGACTGCACCCCGGCACAGTATAGCCTGGAGAAAATCTCCTGTGCGGGCTCGCTGCTGGCGCTGGATATCCTGATAGAGGGAATCTATAAGGGTGCGGTGAAGATAGAGAAGAAATACTGCAGCCTGTTCTTTCAGATCAAAAATCCGGCGGAGGCAGTCATGGATGAGCTTCGGGAATACTCCCGGCTTTCCGCTGAAAAGAAGGAGTATCTGCGGAGGGAATACATACTGCCTCAGCTGAAGACGGAAAAAGAGAATCTGACGCTGTGGTACCTGCTGAGTATGTCTGAGGGAATGGATGAGGTTCTGGAGCATGTGAAGCAGATGAAGCTTTCTGCTGCACAACAAAGAGAAGTCCTTTGGTTCCTGAGGGAGAAATTTTCTCTGTGGGACAGCGATGCCGCAGAAGCCATAGGGAAGTGTCTTGCAGAACTTTTGGAACAGACAGAAGGGGATATGCGTATATCCTACGAGGATGCCTGCCAGGTGCTCTGTCATGCAAAGCCTGCTGTGGATTCCAAAGCCTTTGCACTGATCTGCAAAGCCCTCCTGCAGGAAATTGATTTCAGGAGAAGAAAGATAAGGATGCGCGGGGCAGCGATGAAATATCTGCCGGATTTCTGGGGAAGATTTGAGGAGATTTTATTAAAGCTGAACAACGGAAGAACAGCGCTGGATCTGGCAGAGGTGCTTACCTTTCAGTGGAGAGCATTTGCAGTGGAGAAAGGGGAACGTGAAGTTCTTGAGGAAGCAAAGATCTGGTTTGAGCAGACAGGACTGGATATAGAAGCGGTATTTCTTGATCTGCTGCTGTATCCGGATGCTGCACATGCAGGCATATATGTGGACAGGCTCTGGAAGGAAACTATAGATGAGCGGCGCAGATGGCTGAAGGTACATTCCAATCAAAGCGGGATACTCTACGGGGTAGTCAGGAAATATACCCTCTCCGCTTGGGCTGAAATGGAATGGGAGCAGGCGCTTGGGGCTCTGTGTCTGGACTATGAACAGAATAATCAGAAGTTGAGAGCTGCATACCGTCAGAGGGACTGGGACGAATTCTGGAAGTGGACAGGCATGGTCGGTGCAAACGGAAGTGGTCGGAATCTGGGCATTCGTCTGTATCTGGAGGAACAGGAGAAAGCAGAGGACCAGATTCCGCAGATGAATGAGGAAGAGCTGGCACATCTTCTGTTTGTAACCGCGGTTAATCTGCAGGATCATGATCTGGAGGAGGATGAGCAGCAGATCATGAAAGCGGCTTATGAGGAGTATCTCAGACGGGACTGGGAGATTCCCTGGGTCAATATCTGGGCAAGGAGGATCGCTCTGTATCTGCTGAATGAAAAAGAGGCGGCGGAGCTTGTGAATGCATCGGATCAGTATGAGGCATTTGTCCAGAAGGAAGAAGCCCTCTATCTGCACGGAGAAAAGGCAGTGACGGGAAAGAGCGTGGAGAATCTGTGGGAGAGTATTATCTGGATGCTGGAAGCGGTCCGGAAGGATCATCCGATTTTCCGGGTCATCCCGTCGACCCTTGTTTCGGCTCCGAAGACAGAGGGCAGCCTTCCTGCCGGAAAATACAGGCAGCTTCTGAGGTTCAGCTGCGTAGAACCCTTGCGTGAGCTGGGACGTCTGCTGTTTTTGATGCGGGTCCCGGACTGGAATCCGGAGGAGACAGAAGAGCTGGGAGAACAGGTGACGGCATACCTGAAGAGAACCGGCATAAAGGACTGTGCCCTTTTTCTGAAGCTTGGGGAGACCTATGATGTGAAACGCAGTCCGGTGGATGCAGTCTACCTGAGTATGTATCAATATCTTCTGGAAGCGGATATGCAGACCGGGCAGAGGCGGAAGTACCTGAAGCGGCTGTGCGGGCTGGCATATCAGAAGATACAGGCTTAGGGGGGAGAGGTATGAAGGATACAGAGCAGCATTGTGGCCAGGGCGTTTCGTTCCGTATACCGGCTGCGATCGAGGCGGAGCTTTCGAATCTGGAAGAAAAATACAGGACACAGAACTGGTTTGGTGCAATTCTTGCAATTAAGGATGGCTATGAGATACTGATGAAATACTCCTGTCTGGCTTTGTGTGCGCTGATCTATGGAGTTGGGGAGGAGGATTTCTTCCGGATCCTCACCAATCCGGAGAAATCCATGTCGCTGGGGGACTGGTGCAACGATCTGTTAAATGCGGCTGCCCGGAGTACATACATCCGTCAGAATGCAGAATACAGTGATTATTGCAAGAGCCTTTCGACACTGATCAGTGACACCGGAATCGTGCCCTGGAGAAATAATACGCTGGGGCATGGAGTTATGAAGTTTTCTGCAGATCAGGAAATGATTAGGGATATTGCAGAGAAGAGAAGGAAGCTTTACGATTTTCTGAAGGAACAGCAGAGAACACTGGAGAGGATCGCTGTATATGATGCGCCGGAAAAGCAGATGGAGCTGAGCCCGTTTGTCATATGGGATACTGGACGGATCCTGATGTTCGATTCTATGGACCGAGATGGAACCAGCCGGTATCTGGACTGTACAGAGCGCTGCCGGGTAAAAAGAGCGGATATACTCTGGACAGAAAAACGGAAAAAATATTATGGCGCACTGAATGCAGCCAATGAGGTCAAGGACTATTCTGCCGGTTATATTTCGGATCTGGATGAGATCCTGTCAGCATTTCATAAGACATACGATTATGAGAAACCGCAGTACCTGACAGATTGTGTCAGGGGATGGCTGAAAAAATATGACAGCGGTATCTTTCTGCTGTCGGGAGACCGGGGGACGGGAAAGTCTGCCTTTGTATATGCCTGTGATGAACTGCAGCATGATAAAGGAAGTCAGAAGATAAAGCTTTCCTTTGATGGTATAAAGACAGCAGTACGGGCATATTATGCCAGCCGGACGGAAATGCTGTCATCCGATGAGGCTGTACAGAATATTCTGGAACAGCTTCAAAGTACACCTGATGACAAATCCGTCCGAATCCGGGGAATTGCAGAGTCTGCCTGGGTCAGGCTGCCGCTTGCTGAGAAAATAAAGGCATATCAGCGTGCTTACCGGGAGATCTGCGGAACGGACAAGATGCTTGTCTTTGTGGATGGGATTGATGAACTGACCGAACATAATGGCGGACTTTTAGAATCGCTGCCGGAAGCAGGGAATGTGCCGGAAGGGGTATATCTTATCGTGACCTGCCGCAGTGTGAAGGAAAGAATACCGGCTCTTGCAGCTGATTTTTGCGGAAGACACAGGTTTACAGAGCAGGTTTTGTTTGACCGAACCCAGGAAAATGGGGTCTTATTGAAAAGATATCTTAAAAAGCAGCTTAAAATAGAAGATGTGCTGGCGGATAAAATGGCGGAAATGATGGATTACAGATTTTCAGCAGTGCCCCTGCTAAGTGTTATGAAAAAAGAAGATATCGAAATGCTGGTAAAAACCAGAGACCGGCTGGATGATTGGACCATTCTGGAAGAATATATGAGAAGACTCTCAATACGCTACGGCAAGGCATATTTTTGCAGGCTGCTGCATATGGCTGTGATACTGGCGGAGACTCCGGCAGAAGCACTGGATCTGCAGGAGGTGGCATGGCTGTCTGAAAATCACGGTCTTACAACGCGGGAGATTGCCTTTTTATATGATTTAAGACCACTTCTTATGGAATTCAGAGACTACAGAGGAGCTGTGTACGGTTTTTCCGGTGCAGGATGGGTGGAAGCCATCCGCAATCTTTACCCGGACAGCTTAAAACAGCTTGCACTTGAATGGGAGCAGGATCTGTTGGAAATGAATACAACGGAAGAGAACGTATACCCGGAGATCCAATGGAACAGTTTTCTGTATAAGGCGTCGGTGCTTGGTTACTATTTTTCCCGGCTGGGACTGAAAATCAGAGACAAGGAGCTGCTTCAGAAGGTGATGTATGTGGCAGTGAGATTTCAAAAAGGAGTACAGAGCCATCAGATCTTTCGCAGCAAAAGATGTCTGGATACCCTTTTTGAGACCTATATGCTGCAGTTAGAGCAAAGCTGTGAGGAACAAAATCTTCTTCTGTGTCTTGCTGTCTGCAACACCAATCTTCGTCTCTATGCAGTCCTGGGAATACAGAAGCAGATTTTTGCATTTACAGACCGATTGGATCAGATCCTCCAGAGGTACCAGTCAGAATGGGAGAACCACAGAGAAATCTGCATACAGGTCATTTCATATTTTTCCAATATGATCTGTGTCTGCGGGGATCTTTACGACCATCAAAGAGGCATTGGTTATTATGAAAGGGCTGCCCGGATCTATGGACAGATAAAGGATGAGATGTCGCATGCAGGGGAGAGGATACATGCTGTATGGAGTTCTCTCAGCCATAATTTTATCGGTATGATCCGAAATTATGATCCACCAGCAGCCGTCCGGGAAGTCGAGAAGCTGCTGCCGGATATGCGGCTGTGGAAGCGTGGATATGACGATGTCAGTCTTGGCTGTCTGGCGGCAATGTGCTATAAATCTGCCGGAGAACGAGACAAGCCCTACAGGATATTAAAGGAGTGTGTGGCCCGGATCGATCAGCTTGGGATGCCTGGAAATCCTTCGGAAAACGAAATCTATCTGGTGACTCAGTGGAGATATTTTCAGTGTCTCCACGAAGACTATGATTTCTGCGGTATTTCTCTGCAGGAGGTGGAACAGGCAGCGGACAGCCTGAATGTGATCATTGATTATATTGTAGGACTGGAGCGTAAGGGCTTTCCGGATATGAGCAAATGGAAGCCACAGATGATGATGACTGCCGCACTGATCCAGTGCAGGATCTCCGTCATCCTTTCCCGAGTCGAAGGTACAAGTCAGAGAGTTCTGGAGCATCTTTATACCGGAACCCAGATGGCAGATAAAGTAATGGAAGTCTATCAGCTTCTGGATGAGACATGCGCGGGCTATGATCGGGTATCTGCCATGCAGAACTTTATCAATATTGGTGCGGTGTATGCCTCTGCCTTTCAGTGGGCAAAGGGTGTGAGCATCATAGAAGATGCCATGGAGCGCTATGTACCGGAGAATGAGACGGAACAAAAGCTGTGGAATGGGATGAAGGAAAAAGTTGAGGAGCTGCGGATGTATGGGAGGTGATCCATCCCAGTTATTTGTTATTGCACTCCCAAGTTTTTGTGTTATAATCATTATGTACTTTTGTGCAATTATATTGAATAGTGGTTGGTAATCATATGTATCGAAAGAGAAATCAATTAATGGAGATGATTGTCTGTCTGACAGATGCCCTTGCGATGATATTCAGTCTGTTTGTGGCCGGGATGATTCGGTATCGCACGCTGAATGAGTTTGCGGCGGCAGAGAATCTGCGAAGTATGTGCAGTGTTATTTTGCTGCTGCATGTAATGGCATACTATCTCCTGAAAGTGTATGATGGTTTTTTTAAGCGCGGACGATACAAGGAATTGTTCCTGTCCGTGAAATATAATCTGGTTCTGGTTGCAGGAGCTACTCTGCTGGGATTTGGACTGAAGAGTGAGGTGTTCGTATCCCGTCTGGTCATGGGATATTTTTTTGTGTTGAACATTTTTATGATCTGGCTGGTACACCTTTTTATCAGAAATCGGGAAAGGGTGTTCCGCTGGAGCCGCAGAAGGGTGTCGAATCTGTTGATCGTTACATCATCAGAGCATCTGGAAGAGATCCTTCAACGGTTTCAAAAGTCCAAGGAGACAACATGGAATATAGCCGGCGTTGTCCTGCTGGGAGAACGGGATCTTCCGGAAAGAACAGATGGAATTACGCTGATTCCGGATTCGGAAGACGCATATCTGGAATATGCGGCTCATAATGTGGTGGATGAAGTATTTATTCAGGCAGATGAGATACAGAAACGGGAGCATTTTCTGAAGAAAATGATTCTGGAATTTGAGAAGATGGGCGTGGTAGTTAACCTTAGTCTGGATCTTTTTAATATGGGGGGACCCGGGGAAAAAAGGATCTACAATCTGGAGCAGTATCATGTAGTTGCATTTTCCAGCCGCTTGTTTGACTATCGGATGGTCATTGCAAAGAGAGTTATGGATATTATGGGTGCCGTGATTGGTTTGGTGCTTACTTTACTTGTTGGTATTGTGCTGGCACCGATCTTGCTATTAGAGTCGCCGGGACCACTGATCTTCCATCAGAAGAGAGTGGGAGTCAATGGACGTATGTTTGACTTTTACAAATTCCGTTCCATGTATGCAGATGCGGAGGAGCGGAAAAAAGAATTGATGGCGCAGAATGAGATGAATGGTCTGATGTTCAAGATGGATAATGATCCACGTATTACAAAGGTGGGGGCATTTATCCGGAAGACCAGTATTGATGAGCTACCGCAGTTCTGGAATGTATTGAAGGGGGACATGAGTCTGGTGGGAACCCGTCCGCCGACAGTAGATGAATATGAGCAGTACAGCTATTATCAGAAGCGCCGCATCAGTTTCCGCCCCGGAATCACCGGGTTATGGCAGGTCAGTGGACGAAGTGATATCAAGGATTTTGATGAGGTTGTGAAGCTGGATCTGGAATATATTGATAACTGGTCAATTCTGCTGGATCTGAAGATCATCTTTAAGACAGTTCTGATAGTATTCCGCGGAAGCGGAGCAAGATAAAGGAGATAGTATGAACGAGAATATGAATTATCCGTATGAGAATGAGCGAGAGATCGATCTGATTGATCTGATGTTTTATCTGATGAAGCAGTGGAAGACGTTGATTATGGCGGTTGTTATCGGTGCGATTCTGGGGAGTGGCATCTATGTGGTGAAGAAAAAAGAAGCTGATCAAAAGAAAACCATTGATATCTCGGCTGTTACAGAAGAAGATACTGAGGAAGCAATTAAGAATTATAAGGTTGATCCGGATGTGAAGGCAAATATGGAGCTTGCATATCAGTATCGCCAGTTATATAGAAAGCAGTTGGAGTATAACCAAAACTCTCCGATCATGCAGATGGATCCCAGTAAGGTTTATCAGGGAGAATTGAAGTATTATATTTCTGCGGGATATGATACTACTCTGGTCAAAACGTTATATCAGAATATTTTAGCTACTGATGATATTTTATCGGAACTTAAAGATGCATCAGAGTTGGAATGCGAGGAGCAGTATATCAGAGAACTGATTGGCTGCGGCGTCAGTGAAGATGGAGATGCTTCTATCAATATCAATAATGCAGCGGGAAAGACGCTTGAGGAATCCAGTTTTACTGCGAAAAATGTGTTGATTACGTATACGATTAACTCTATTGATGAAGAATCCTGTGACAAAATGCTTGGTGTGATCCGCAGCAAGGTTGAGGAACTGAATCAAAAATGTCTGGATGAGTATGAAGATTATGAAATGACACCAATTAATGACAGCGTGAGAGTTATTGCAAGCAGTGACTACTTAAGCAAGCAGAAGTCTAATGCAGATCAACTGAGCAATTATCTCAGTAATATGTCAAGATTGGAAGGGGCTTTTGGAGAAGGTGATAAAGAATATTACAATGTAGTATATCTGTCTCGAGAGTACGAACAAGATGAAGAAGTAGTGGAAACTCCTGTGGTGGAGGAAGTGGAGCCGGTAAGTCCAGTAAAATGGCTGGTTATTGGAATTTTTCTGATGTGCGTATGCTGGGGTGGTTTCTATTTGGTGATATATTTGATGGACAGACGGATTAAAACAACAGATGAAGTGCGGAGTATGTATGGAATATCTCTGATTGGTCGATTGAGAGGAAAGGATGTAGGCAAAAAGAAAGATTGGGTGTGCCGGTTACATGAGAGATTTCAAGAACCGTTTGATTCGGAAGAGTATATTGTTGCAGCTATCAATGCTATGGGTAAAGAAAATGTTATACTTAGCGGGGAGATGGAAAATAGGGAGATAAAGAAGTTGGTAGAAACGGCACAAGCCTCCCGTTGCAAGATAGAAGCCGGTGATTCCATTAGAGAAAACTGCAAAGTATTGGAAGTAGCAAAGAACGCAGATGGGGTTATTTTTATATTCGTCGTTGGAAAAACTAAACAGACAGAAATTCAGAGAGAATTAGAAATATGTAGTATTCAGAAAATTCCAGTGCTAGGAAGTATTGTGATTGAATAATAGAGTTTAATCTGAATATTTAAAAAGTAAAGCAGAGAGTAGCTAGTATTGAAGGTTTATATGTGATTCTGTGTCAACTGTCTGCTGTTATAACATGAGTTGTTCTTTGACAGTGAGATTTATAGCAAGTGGAATGGATAAAATAAAACTTTCAAACTAAAAGGAGATGGAGATGGTGCAGGATGTGTTTATAATTGGTTCTAAATCGCTGGGAGCTTATGGTGGCTATGAAACATTTGTCTACAAGCTGACAGAGTACCATCAGAATAATGTAAATATTAAATACCATATAGCCTGTAAAGCAAATGGAGATGGGTGCATGGATGAGGCAAAGCTAGATGGAATAAAGAGAATATCAGACACAGAGTTCGAATTTCATAATGCGCATTGTTTCAAAATCCATGTTCCGGATATTGGATCCGCGGTGGCAATTTATTACGATATTGCTGCATTGAAATATTGCTGTGATTATATCAGAAAGAATAATATTAAAAAACCGATTGTTTATATTCTTGCATGTAGAATTGGACCATTTTCGGGGTACTTTCAGCGTAGGATTCATAAACTTGGAGGAAAGGTATATTTAAATCCTGATGGACATGAATGGATGAGAGCTAAATGGAGTTGGCTTATTCGTAAATACTGGAAGATTTCAGAGCAGATGATGATTAAACACTGTGATCTTGCAATATGCGATTCGGTAAATATTGAAAGATATATTCATAAATGTTATGACGGTAAGGGGATTAAAGGATGCAATCCAAAAACAACTTTTGTTGCATATGGAGCAGATACAAGAAAAAGTATATTGAAAGATGATGATCCCAAATTCGTGAATTGGCTACAGTCTAAGGGTCTTGATAAAAAGAAATTTTTCATGTTATGTGGTCGTTTCGTTCCAGAAAACAATTATGAGACAATGATTCGTGAATTTATGAAAACGAATACTAAATGTGACTTAGTCCTTATTACGAATGTAAATGATAAGTTTTTAGAGGAGCTAGAGGAAAAATTACATTTTAAGGATGATTCGAGAATTAAGTTTGTGGGTACGGTTTACGACCAGGAGCTATTAAAAAAAATTCGAGAGAATGCCTATGGGTACTTCCATGGACATGAAGTAGGTGGGACTAATCCAAGTTTGTTGGAAGCATTAGGAAGTACAAAGCTTAATTTGCTATTGGATGTTGGATTTAATCGTGAAGTTGCGGGAGATAGTGCTCTTTATTGGACAAAAGTATCTGGAAATTTGGCAACATTGATTGAAAAGACAGACAAGATGAGTGTTGAAGAGATTGAGGAATATAGTCGAAAAGCTAAGCAGAGGATTTCAGATGCTTATAGTTGGCAGTATATATCGGATTTATATGAAAAAATATTTATAAATGATGTGAAGTAGATGGTATAGAACTTACAAGGAATAAAGAGGTATTATACCAAGAGGGAAGGGTGAATATAAAAAGTATGAATGATAGAGGTGGTTTTAGAATAGCTGTTGCAGGAACAGGGTATGTTGGTATGTCTATCGCTACGCTTTTGGCACAGCATAATGAAGTTATTGCAGTAGACATTATTCATGAAAAGGTGGAACTGATTAATAGCAGAAAATCCCCTATTCAAGACGATTATATTATGAAATATCTTGCAGAGAAAGAATTGGATTTGATTGCTACATTAGATGCAAAGGAGGCATATAGTAAGGCAGATTTTGTTGTAATTGCAGCTCCGACTAATTATGATAGTCAGAAAAATTTTTTTGATACAAGTGCTGTGGAAGATGTTATTAAATTGGTTATGGAATACAACCCGAATGCCATTATGGTTATTAAAAGCACCATTCCTGTGGGATATACAATGAGTGTGAGAAAAAAATTCAGGACTAAAAACATTATCTTTAGTCCTGAATTTTTAAGAGAGTCAAAAGCTCTTTACGATAATTTGTATCCGTCACGTATTATTGTGGGCACAGATATGGAAGATGAATGTTTAGTTGATGCTGCGCATACTTTCGCTAGATTACTTCAGGAAGGAGCAATTAAAGAAAATATTGATACATTGTTCATGGGGTTCACGGAAGCAGAAGCAGTCAAGTTGTTTGCCAATACTTATTTGGCTCTTCGGGTTTCTTATTTTAATGAATTGGATACGTACGCAGAGATGAAAGGCTTGAATACTCAGCAGATTATTCAAGGGGTGTGCCTTGATCCTCGCATTGGAACTCATTATAACAATCCATCCTTTGGATATGGTGGTTATTGCCTTCCCAAAGATACAAAACAGTTGTTGGCAAATTATGTAGATGTGCCAGAGAATCTTATAGAAGCTATAGTAGAGAGCAATAGAACCAGAAAGGATTTTATTGCAGATCGTGTGTTGAAGATGGCGGGATATTATGGTTATGAGGCAGATAACGAATATAGCAAAAATAAAGAAAAGACTGCTGTGGTGGGTGTGTATCGTTTGACTATGAAGAGTAATTCAGACAATTTTCGTCAAAGTTCTATTCAGGGTGTCATGAAACGCATAAAGGCGAAAGGGGCTACCGTGGTTATTTATGAACCCACATTGAAAAATGGAGAAACATTTTTTGGGAGTTTAGTAATTAATGATTTGAATAAATTTAAGAGTATATCTGATGCAATTATTGCGAATAGATATGATAAGTGTTTAGATGATGTGAAGGATAAAGTTTATACGAGAGATATTTTCTTAAGAGATTGATACTTTTTAAGAGATTGGATGGATAATTTTATGAAGATACTGGCGATGCATAATTTCCATAGAAAAGGTTCTGCAAGTGGTGATGATCAAGTTTTTAAAAGTGAAACAACCTTACTTGAAAAACATGATAACAGGGTAATTCGATATACTGTCTCAAATGATGAATTTGATAATGTAAATATAATAGGAAAGGTTATATCAACATTTGGTATGTTGTGGTCCTTTAAAAATTACAACGCAGTTCAGAAGCTTATAAAGAAAGAAAGACCTGATATAGTCCATATTCATACCTTTTTCCCTTTGCTTTCTCCGTCTATTCTTTATGCAGCAAAACGGTGCGGAGTACCAGTGGTAGTTACGTTACATGATACTCGTTTTGTGTGTCCATGTGCAACTTCATTGAGAGGAACACAAATTTGTAATCAGTGTGGGGATGGTCACTATTTTAGGATGTGTAAGTATGGTTGCTTTAAAGAAAGTCGTTTGCAGAGTTTTTTAGTGGCTGGAATTTTTAAATACCATCGCATTAGAAAGAGTTTCTATAAGCAGATTGATAAATATATCTGTTTGAATGAAAACCAGATTAATTTGCTGACAGAGATAGGATTTGATAATCGGAAAATTGTCAAAAAGTATAACTTTGTGCCGGATGTAGAGGTTAATCTAAGTTCTGATAATAAAGAGAGAATTCCTGAACGATATGTTGTTTTTTATGGTCGTATTGGTGAAGAGAAAGGTATCAGAATGTTAATGAAAATATGGGATGACATGAGAACTAACCTCATTCCACTTGTGGTTATGGGGGGGGGACCGTTGGAAGATGAGTTTAAGTTTTGGGCGGAACAAAAAAGCAATGTTTTTTTCCTTGGTTATACACAGCATGATAAGTGTTTGAATATTGTTAAGGGTAGTGAATTTGTAGTATTTCCATCAATTTGGTATGAGGGTTGCTCTATGGTAGAGATTGAGGCAGAGAGTCTTGGTAAACCTTTGATTGCAACAGACCTTGGCTTTTCTGCTGAGACTATTGAGAATGGTGTAAACGGATACAAGGTTCCGTTAGGAGACATAAATGGTTTTGTAGATGCTATTACTGAACTATGGAAAGAACCAAGGAAGTGTGTAGAGCTGGGGAAAAACGCAAGATTGGATTATGAAGCAAACTATCTTCCAGAAGATAATTATCAGCAACTAATGAGTATATATAAAACCCTTAAGGGAGTAATGTGATGGGATTTGTAGCTGAGATAACCAACATTGACAAGGTGGAAATTTTTTATAGGACAGGTGTTAAATTTATTAGAGGTCTTTGGAAGAGATTGTTTTTAAAGGAGGTATCGGGCATGTTTCTTGTTGGTAAACATGTTCAGATTACTCATGGAAAACATATTTCTTGTGGGAGAAATGTGAAGTTTGAGGATTATGCAGAAATTCACGGACTTTGTTATGAGGGGTTAGTATTCGGAAATTATGTGACAATAAGTCGTGGAGTTATGATTCGTCCTTCAAGTTATTATGGTGGAGATTATGGACAAGGATTGGTAATAGGGGAGCATTCTTCTATTGGACCTTATAGTTATGTGGGGTGTTCGGGTAAAATTATTATTGGCAATAATGTAATGTTTGGACCAAAATGTAGTCTGTTTGCTGAGAATCATAATTTTAGTGACATAGAGATTAATATCAAGAGTCAGGGAGTTAATCAAAAGGGAATTACGGTAGAGGATAACTGTTGGATTGGAAGTAATGTGACCATACTGGATGGTGTGACGATAGGAAAAGGTTCTGTAATTGGTGCAGGAACATTAGTTTCGAAAGATGTGCCAGCAGGTAGCATTGTGATGGATAAAAGAAATAAAGAGACAAGAACAAGAGGTTTTCAGAAATGAACATTTTGATTATTAGAAGCGGTCCCTATCAAGTTGATATTGATTCTTATAATTTGCAGGAGTTAGGACTTGCTGCGGCATTTATAAAAAAGGGGAACAATTGTGATGTGATGTACTACCATAAAAAGAAAGATTCAAATCAGATTGTTTATAAAAATGGATGTAAGATAGAAGTTTTATGGAGAAAAGGTATTCGTTTATTGCGTAGTGGTATATATCCACAGGTGTTGAAAAAGGATTTTCTTGCGAACTACGATGCTGTAATTGTCTCGGAATATAGCCAAATAATGAGTCACTTAGTTGCGCAAAGACATTCTAATGTCTATTTGTATAATGGACCTTATTATAATTTATTTAAATTACCATTTATAGAACCTATATATGATACGATATTTTGTAAAAAGATAAACAGTGAAATGAAAACGGTCTATTGTAAAACGCAGATGGCGGCAGAATATATTGGGAAAAAGGGTATCACTAATACAGTTGTTGTTGGTGTAGGACTAGATACTTCTAAGTTTGATACAGAAAGAGAGATTCTTCCAGAGACACAAAATTTGTTGAAGAAAATGGAAGGAAAAAGAACGCTTCTTTATGTGGGAAGCATCATTCCAAGAAAAAATATAGATTTTCTGATTAAGGCATTTATTGAGTTAAAGAAAAAAGATAGTTATAAGGATGTTCAGCTTGTATTGGTTGGCAGAGGTGATGAGAGGTATATTAGTAAATGTAAATCTTTGATTTCTGATGAAATAAAGAATGAAGTGGTTTGGTGTAAGATTATTAAAAATGCACAGTTAAAATTTGTTTATCAGAAGGCATACGCTTTTTTATTACCATCAATCCAAGAAATATTTGGTATGGTGCTTCTTGAAGCAATGTATTTTGGGCTTCCGGTTATTTCAAGTCATAGTGCTGGAGCAGGAACGCTTATTCAAAATGGTATAAATGGTCTGATAGTTGAGCAGTTTGAAGTTAATGAGTGGAAATTTGCAATTGAAAGTATACTTGATGATTATGGCTATGCAAGCGAATTGGGGGAGGTTGCGACTGAAACTATAAAAAGAGATTATATGTGGGATAGTATTGCAAAAAAAATGATGATCTATATGAGGAATTGTAAATGAAAAAGAAGATTGCTTATTTGATTTCTGCTTATACAGAACCAAAGACATTAGGAAATATGGTTAGAGCCTTGAATTGTGATTCTGTTGACTTTTTTATTCATGTGGATAAAAAGGTGAAAATTGAACCATTTATTCGTGAGCTAGATATGTTGTCTAATGTTTATTTTTTAAATAATACGCAGCGTGTAAAAGTGAATTGGGGGGGGGTACTCTCAGGTTGAATTTCAACGCAATATGATTCAATGTGCGATTGATTCATCGAATGAATATGAGAGAGTAGTTAATATTACAGGGACAGATTATCCTACAGTATCTAATGAGATTTTAATTGGTAAATTGTGTGAAACAAGTGATGAATTTATTATAGGGTTTGATATTAATAATGAAGAGTACCGTCCTGGATGTAGACCACCTCATCAAGATAGATTTTTATATGTATGGCGTTATGATAATGGGAAATTTGTTCGTGGGATAATAAAGCGTTTAAAAATTCGTCGGGTAAAAAGTGTTAGAGAATTTGAACGTAATTTTTACTATGGAAGTGAGTACTGGTGTCTTACGTATGAATGTGTAAAGGAACTTATGAGAATATGGGACGAGGATCTGGAATTACAGAAAATACTTAGGTCAGCTTTTGTGCCGAGTGAATCATGGATACACACTTTGTTTTTTAATTCGAGATTTGCATCAAGGGGAATTGCTTATAAAGATTATGAGCATCGAGAGTTAAGTTATTTGTCGCCATTAGAATATTTTTATTATGTAGGAAAAGTAAAAGTTCTTGATGAAGAAGACTATGATAAAATTTGTGATTCTAATAAATTTTTTGCTCGAAAGCTTATTGTGGGAAAGTCAGATCAACTTTTTGCATTACTTGATGAGAAAAGAAAAATGTGAGAAAATGATAAAATTTATACTATGTTAGTTGTAAGAGGGTATATGGTAAGGACATAATTACATTGGAGATGGTGTTTTTGTTTTATTATTTTTATTGTGTTGATTAGAATTCCTTATTCTTAAATGGAGAATATGGATTGGAAGAAAAGTACTTTGGGCAAAATAGTTAAGTACAGATATATAGAATTGAAGCTTATTGAAACATATCTACATCTGAAGTAAGTGTAAATGAAAAAATGTGTAGTAGAAATAAGAAAAAGTGTGAAAGTTGTAATATTGGTTTAGAAAAAAATCTATGAAGAGAGAATTATTGAAAAATTTTCGGAAAGATGAAGACAGATAGAAAGTGCAGGATTAAGTGATATGAATATTGCCTTTTTAGTTGAGGATCCATTTAGTTTGGGTGGTGTTCAGCGAGTAGTCAATAATTTGTGTAATGAATTATCAAAGGAAAATATTGTTACATTAATATGCCTGAAACCAGAACTGAAAATTAATAGACAACGATATGGATTATGCGAGCAAATTCTGGTTAGCAATCCTTCTGAACTTACGTCCATTAATCAAAGATATTATTTTCGAAAGGGTTTGAGATTTATAAATAAACAAATATTGGGAATTAAAAGTGTGAGATTTCTTGAATATATATATTTGATTCCCAGCGAACAAAAGAAATTAAAGGATTACTTTAATGCATCTGATTTCGATGTCGTGATAGCTGTTCAGTTAAAGCTTAGTATATTACTAGGATCAATATGTCAGGATATAAAATGTAAATGTTTTGCATGGCAGCACAGTTCTTTTGATGCATATTATAAGACACCACATGAATATTATTGGAATCAGAATAGATTGGCATCAAAATATTTAAAAAAGATGTCGGGATGTGTGGTGCTGAGTAACTATGATGTTTTAATGTATAAAAAGGAACTTGATGTAAGCGCAAATAAAATTTCGAATTTAGTAGAAATATCAAAAGCAAAAGTTCCAGCTGGAAGGTTAAAAAGAGTTAGAACAGAAAAAATTATTCTTTTTGTGGGAAGACTAGATTATAAGACAAAAGGTTTGGATTTCTTGCTTAATATTGCTGAGAAGTTAGAAAAGTATATTTCGTATTATAGGTTTTTAATAGTCGGAGATGGAGAAGACAAGATAAAGCTCGAGGAAGAAGTAAAAAGAAGAAATCTTAGTGACAAAGTGAACATATGCGAGGCAACCAATAATGTGAAAAAGTTTTATGAAGAAGCTGATTTACTTATATCAACATCTCGTTGGGAGGGATTCGGATTAACACTAGTGGAAGCAATGATGTTTGGCGTGCCATTTGTATCTTTTGATAACAGTGGTCCTCGAGATATACTTGATGATTCGGAAGCGGGAATTTTAATAAAGTTGTATGATACAGAGAAGTTTGCTGAAACAATTGCATATGTACTTCAAAATGAGGATTTATATTTAAAAATGTCGATTGCTGCATTTGAGCGCGCTGATGATTTTTTACCAAATGTAATATCAGGTGAATGGCTAAAGATGTTTCGAGAAAAGTAACGTAGACCGAGGTTATAACTATATGACAAATAAGGTGGATAGATTAAAAAGTAAAGGTTTATTCATTGTAATACTAAGCTTGTGTTTTGGAGGGGTATATATTAGAGGGGCTTTTGTGCCAGAGCAATTAGTGGCATTTAATGCGATTGCATTTGTTGAATGCAGTTTTTTGCTAATTGTAGGATTTTATGAAAAAGGTATAAAGCTAAATTATATGGATATAAAATTCACGTTAATATTTATTAGTTTAACGGCACTGTTTTTATTAACTGAGTTATTTGCAGAAAAATCATTGGTTTCAATTATAAAATGTTATGGTGGATTATTAGTTCCCTTAATATTGGTTCATGTAAGAATTAAAGAGTTAGAGAATTTCCAAGTTTTTTTTGTCAAATTTATGAAATTTTTCAATAATTTTATAGGTGTGCTTTTGATATTAGCTATTGCAGGATATTTATTCGAAAATAAAATAGCAATATTTACGGCAACAATATTAAAAAGCTCTCAGTTAATGTCAATTGTGAGTAGTAGAAGATTTGTATCATTTTTAGGTCACCCTTTATATAATACAGAGTTTTTTGTTGCATATTTTGGTTTAAATGCAGTTTATCAGAAATATTTAGATAAAAAAAAGAGCTTTTGGTATGTGCTAATTTCTTTGGCTGGTGTACTGCTTACGGGAAGTAAAACAGGTATTGTTTTGATTTTAATGGGGACGTTGATGCTTAATATTAGTAACTTAAAATGGTTATTGACCTATTTAGTGGCTGTAGTAGGTCTCTATTTTGGTGGATTCTTTGATTTGATCATCAGTCGTCTATTAAATGAAACGTTAACTACAGGTAGGTCTGAAAAATGGATAGAGCTTATAAATATGGTTGATATAGATATCAATTGGTTTTATGGAAATGGTCATGGATCAGTTTTTGAGTTGAATGATATTGTTAGAAGGGCATCTGCTGCCTTTGAGTATCCGTTCAAGTTATTTCCATATGAATTTGGTATTATTTTTACGATTATATTATATATGGTTTTGTTTGTTTTTCCAGCATATTATTTTTTGAAGCGAAAGCAATATACAATATTAGTAATATTTGGAATGTTAGTATTGGACGTAAATTCATATAATGGTCTGGGGTTATATCAAGATCATATGTATACCTATTGTTTCTTCCTTTGTCTGATATTGAATGTTTCCAGATATGCTCATTTAAAGAAGATAATATGAGTGAGAGATATTTTGATAGAACTATACCATTACATAGAAGATAATGATTAAGGATTAGAACCTTTGGAAAGGAAAAAATGTTTAACACTGTTGAGTTGTCTATTATTGTACCTGTATATAATACTGCTAAGTACGTGGCTGAATGTATAGAAAGTATTATATGTCAAATTGGAGAACATGATGAAGTAATTCTTATTGATGATGGGTCTACGGATGAGAGTGGATTGATCTGCATGAAGTATCAAAAAAAAGATAATAGAATTAAGTTAATTACAACTGTAAATAGTGGGGTTGCCTCTGCACGAAATATCGGTATTTCAGTTGCAAAAGGTGAATGGATTTGTTTTGTTGATGCAGATGATACATTGATTCCGGGTGCAGTTGCATATATAAAAGAAAAACTGGAACCAGGTATTGATGTTCTATATTTCAATCATCATAAAGATAGAGAAGTAATTTCTTTTACAAATAAAGTGACAGATGTTAATGCTGATTTGATTATAGAAGCTACATTGGATTATTTTACAGATTTAGAACTGGTATATAAGGCGATGACGAGACACTCAATGATATTTACAGCTTGTTGGGCTAAAGTGTTTAAGAAATCAATTATAGATTCTAGTGATTTAAAATTTAATTCTCAATTAAAATTAAGTGAGGATACTTGTTTTTGTTTGGAATATTTGATTTACTGCAATGTAGTAAGAATATGTGATGTGGATTTCTACAGATATAGAAAAAATGAATTATCAGTGACTAGTCAAAGAACGATTACACATATAAGTAATCGGAATGTGCTTTTAGATTATATAAAACAGATTAATTTAGAAACTCCAGAAATGAAAAATGCATTATATAAATATATTATAAATTGTATTTTTCAGTTAAATCAGCAAATATGCGAAATAGAAGATAAACAGCGAATGGAATTATATAAAAAGTTGATTGAAAGAGAAGACGTTCAAAGAGCATTAAAAAATGTAAAAGGAAAGCGTTTATCAGATGGCAAATTCCAAAATATTTATTATCAGGTATTAAAAATCCTTTTGTCTTTAAGGATGACAAAGAGTGCTGTTTTGCTTGGAAAGTTGTATGGAAAGATAAGAAAATAAATTATAGAAGAAAGAGAAAAATAATATATGGGAAAAAGTTTGAAAAAGAATTTCATATTTAATATATTATATGAAATTTTAATACTTGTAGTTCCGTTGGTAACAGCTCCTTATGTTGCGAGGGTATTAGGGGCAGAAAGTATAGGAATTTACAATTATGTAACAGCAAATGTTACATACTTTTCGATACTTGCAGCGTTTGGTTCTGCTTCATATGCACAACGGGAAATAGCTTTTTATCAAAAAGAAAAAAAAGTATTAACAAATGAGTTTTGGGGGATATTTATTTTTAGAGTAATAATTACAATTACTACATTAATAGGATTTAGTTTTTTTGTGTTTATTAATAATAAATATAGCTTATATTATTTGATTAGTTCTATTTCAATAATTTCTGTTGCTACGGATGTAAGTTGGTTTTTTCAAGGATTAGAAGAATTTAAAATAACAATAACTAGAAATTTTATTGTTAAACTAATTATGACAATATTGATTTTTTTAGTAGTAAAAGATTCGAATGACTTATGGCTATATTTTGTATTAAACGTTGGTGCAGTATTTATTGGGAACTTAACTTTATTTGGTTTTCTTAAAAAATATATTGGAATATTCGAATTGAAAAATTTGGGATTAAAGAAACATTTTTGTGGATCTTTAAAGTTGTTTGTTCCAGCAATAGCGATTCAAGTATATACTGTCCTTGATAAAACAATGTTAGGTTCATTAACAAATATTTTAGAAGTTGGTTATTATTCTCAAGCAGAAAAAATAGTAAAAGTTATTTTATGTGTGATTAATGCTCTTTCGGTAGTTTTATTACCAAGAATGAGTAGTTTAATTGCGGGGGAAAAATATGAAACAGCAAATATGTATTATTTAAAAGCAGTAGGGGTAGTTTCGTTGTTGGCAATTCCTTGTTCAATAGGGGGATTTTTTATTGCAGAAGATTTTATACCCTGGTTTTTCGGAGAGGAGTTTGTTTCTTCAATACCAATTTTTAAAATATTATCAGTATTATTTGTTGTAATTGGAATGGCGAAAGTTGTTGGCGCACCTTTATTGATACCCATGAGAAGAGAGAAACAATATACGTTTGCAGTCGCTGTGGGAGCAATTGTTAATGTTGGGTTTAACTTTTATTTGATTCCCCAATACGCAGCAATAGGTGCTTCTATAGCAAGTGTTATAGCGGAAATGTGTGTTACGACCCTGGAAGTATATTTTGTAAAAGATTATTTCAAACCTAAGATAATATTTGGACAAGCAAAAAAATACTTTTTTGTAAGTTTACCGATGCTCACTTACTTCTTGATTTTGTGTAGTATCTTTCCGACAGGAAGAGTACGAATGATTATAATGTTGGGAGGAGGTATGATAATATACTTTGCAACATTATGTTTGACACATGATGAACTTTGGAATGAGAATATTGTTAAGCCAATAATAAATAGAATAAAGTATAAAATGAATTAATTTGTGAGAAATATTTTGTATTGGTATCATGCTTTTTGAATTACATATTTTTAGAAGAGCAGAAAATGAGAGGATTATACAAATGATAAAACTAAAAAAGTATATTTGGAAAAAAATGCTACTACTATGCATGGTGGGAATGCTGTTTTTTTCAGAAAGTAATATGGTGTTTGCTGCAGAGAAAAATATGGGAGCGTTGGCTGAAGAGCAAGGATCAGTTGATAAGATGTCAAATCAATCAGGTATTTCTGATGATAATATTGTGGTAGACTCAGAAGAGCTTCTTCCTCCGCAAGAGGAAGAGCGTGAAGAGGATATTGAGAATACGGATACTACAGATACTACAGATACTACAGAAGGTACAGAGGAGATAAAGGATAAGGAAGAGGATCCGGATGTGGAAGAAAAGCCAACTGAAGGCGAAGAGAAACCATCAACGGAGAAGCCTGAGGAAGATGTCTCTGGAGACTCCGGTGAGGATGTAGTAGAAAGTGATGACGAAATAGAGAGTGACGAGAAATTGCCGAATGAAGAGAACAAAGATGTAAATGATACACTGCCGGAAGAAGAAACAGATGTTGAACCGGATAATTCAGAGGGAATTGTTCCTTCGGATGATTTGCAGCAGGAGGTAGTTCCGGAAGAAGAAATAAAAGAAACGCAGCCACTTGTAGAATTGCAGCCTGCACTCAAGATAGAAGAAGTAGAAGAGAAGGATGGAGATCCTGGTGAGGGGCGTGCATCTGGATATGTAGATTCGGGATTTTATGATGAAATCAATCTGATGTCCAATGGAAATTATGAACATAATAGTAGATTTGATGGATATACGATAAAAAATGGTATTGATGTATCAAAGTATCAGGGAGAGATTGACTGGGAGAAAGTAAAAGCAGATGGTGTGGATTTTGCATATATTCGGCTGGGCTATCGTGGTTATGGAAGTGCTGGAAATATGGCAATGGATGACAGATATTATGATAATATAGAAGGTGCCTTGGATGCGGGGTTACAGGTCGGGGTGTATTTCTTTTCTCAGGCAACAGGAAGATCTGAAGCAAGAGCTGAGGCGGATTATATACTTGCACATTTGAATAATTATAAAATTTCATTGCCGATAGTTATGGATTTTGAATATGCTTCGGATGCTTCCGGATTAACAGGCAGATTATATAATGCAAACTTATCAAAAGAGGAAGCAACAGCAATCTGCAGGGATTTTTGTAAGGTAATAGAGGCAGATGGATATGAAGCAATGGTCTATGCAAATAAGGACATGCTTACGAATCATTTGAATGCGGAAGAAATTGCAAAGGACTATAAAATCTGGCTGGCACACTATACCTCCAAGACGAATTACAGTGGGACATATAGTTTTTGGCAATATTCGGATTCTGAATATGTAGATGGAATCAATGGCAGGGTAGACAGGGATTTTTGGTATGTAGAACCGAAAAAGGAAGAGATTGAGCAGCCGACAGAAAGTGTAAGTATTGCAGAAGGTGTCTATACGTTGAGTTCGGCACTGGATACGCAGATGGTTGTAGATGTAAGTAATGGAAGTATCAGTAATGGGGCTAATATTCAATTGTATTCTGCTAATGAAAGTGATGCACAAAGATTTTATATTCATGCCGTAGGAGACAAAACATATATCTTAATTTCTGCTGCATCTGGAAAAGTATTGGAAGTAAAGGATGGCAATACAGGAGATAGAGCTAATGTATGTCAGAATGCATATAATGGTTCATTACAACAAAAATGGTGGGTGACCAAAGATACAAATGGATATTATACCTTAGTGTCCTCGAAGAGTGGAAAGGTGCTGGATGTTAGTGGCGGAAGCAGTAAGAATGGAGCAAATATTCAGCAATATACTTATAACGGAAGCGCTGCGCAGAAATTTGCATTAAAATCCAGCAATAAGAAAAATTTTACAGAAGGTACTTATGTATTTTTATCTGCTTTGGCAGAAAATAAGGCGCTGGAAATCAGTAATGGGAGCAGTGTAAGTGGAGCTAATGTGCAGCTTAATCAAATAAATGGGTCCGAGGCGCAGCATTTTAAAGTCAGCTATAATGGAGATGGAACGTACTCGTTGAAAGCAGAACATTCAGGAAAAGCACTGGATGTAAAAAGTGGTGCGTATACAAATGGAACAAATGTATGGCAATACGATTTTAATGGTTCTGCAGCACAGAAATGGCTTGTCAGAAATGCAGGTGATGGAAGGTACGTATTTATATCTGCAGCAAGTGGAAAAGTGTTGGATGTGAATGGAGCAAGCACAAAAAATGGAGCCAATATACAGGTTTATGAGTATAATGGAACAAATGCTCAGAAGTGGAAAATACTGAAGAAACGAGTGTCTGTAGCAGAAGGAGTTTATACATTTTCTTCTGCATTATCAGGAGATATGGTTTTGGACATTGCCAGTGCAAATGTACAGAATAATGCAAATGTGCAGATTTATACTTCAAATGGTACAGAGGCGCAAAAATTTTATTTGCGTAATGTCGGAGATAACACGTATGTTTTGATATCACTAATATCAGGGAAGGTTCTAGAGGTAGCAGGTGGAAGTAATACAGACAGAGCAAATGTTTGTTTGAATCCATATAGTGGATTCAGCCATCAAAAATGGTGGTTGTTTAATGCTGAAAATGGGTATTATACATTGATGTCTGTTTCAAGCGGAAAGGTGCTCGATATTAGTGGTGGTAACGCAAAAAATGGAGCCAATGTACAGCAATATATGCAGAATGGCAGCAACGCACAGAAATTTTCATTGAAATCTTGTAATCGGAATAATTTTGCAGAGGGGACGTATGTGTTCCAGTCTGCATTGGCAAGTAATAAGGTACTGGATATTAGTAGTGGAAGCCGTTCCGATGGAGCAAATGTGCAGTTATATCAAATGAATGGTTCCGGAGCGCAGAATTTTAAAGTTTCCTATAATGGAGACGGGACATATACAATCAAGGCGGAACATTCGGGGAAAGCCTTGGATGTGAAAAGTGCAGCATACGCAAATGGGACGAACGTATGGCAATATACTGCCAATGGTTCTGCTGCACAAAAATGGCTGATCCGTGGCAAAGGAAATGGTACATACATTTTAATTTCCGCAGTAAATGGAAAAGTCTTGGATGTAAGTGGTGGAAGTACAAAAAATAGGGCAAATGTGCAATGTTACGAATATAATAACAGTAATGCTCAAAAATGGATACCAGTAAAAAAGAGAATGACTGTAGCAGAAGGAATCTATATGATTCCTTCTGCTTTGTCTGTAAATATGTGTTTAGATATACCCAGCGCCAGCCTCCAAAATAAGGTAAATGTTCAGTTACATACCGCAAATCATACAGATGCGCAGAGATATTATTTCCATAATATAGGAAATGGTGTGTATATTTTGATATCCTGTATGTCTGGAAAAGTATTGGAAGTGGCAGATGGGAATATAGGCAATGGAGCTCGAATTCGACAGAATGCATATAGTGGATTAGATTCCCAGAAATGGTACTTATTGGATCGGGGAAAAGGATATTATACATTGATGTCCATGGGAACTGGAAAGGTATTAGATGTGGCGAATGGAAATGCACAAAACGGTGCAAAAATTCAGCAATATGTATACAATGGAAGCAATGCCCAAAGGTTCTCTTTAAAGCCAGATAACCAACAGAGAATCAAAAATGATACTTATGTTTTATGGTCAGCATTGGCAAGAAATAAGGTGTTGGATGTCAGTAGCGGGAGCAGTGCAGATGGAGCGAACGTACAGCTCTATCAAATGAATAACTCTTCGGCACAGCGCTTTAAAATCAGTTATAATGGAGATGGAACATATACATTGAAAGCAGAGCACTCTGGTAAAGTTTTAGATGTTGCTAATGGCAGTTATGTGAATGGAAGTAATGTGAGACAATATACATCTAATCATTCAGCTGCGCAAAGATGGCTGATCAGAGATACAGGAAATGGAAATTATGTGTTTATGTCAGCGGCCAGTGGCAAAGTATTGGATGTCTTATCTGGGAAGACAGAGAATGGAACCAATATTCAGATCGATGAGCAAAATGGAAGCGACAGACAGAAATTTCGTTTTTCGGGCGAAGTGACAGTTTCTGATTATCCGGGACTTGTGGCAAAGGATAAGTTTAAGATAAAAAGCTGTACGGCAGCTGGATATGATGGCACAAGATTAACAGTATCGCTGAAGGCTCAAAGTAATAGTAAAGCAGAACAATTGAGTAATGAGTTCTATTTGGTGATGTTGAGTGGAGAAGGAAATTATGCCTGGAACGCAGGAAAAGGAACAATCAGTAAAGGAGATGAATTCACCATTCAAGCTTCATTCTCTTCTGGTGATAATTTTAAAACAGCAGCAATGAGCAAATATGCAATTGCAGTTAAGTCAAGTACAGGATATTGGCTGATAAGTGATGCGTTCTATTTATCGAATCCGAATATCTTTGCCTCAAAGGCAGAAGATTTCAAGGACAAGTACTGGGGATATTATGAAGGATACAAAATCACATCAAAAAAAGGAATCCAGGGTGTTTCTGATGCATATACAGAGGACCTTCGTGTACAGCATGTTCTGTTGAATGTGGATCTGGCAGACATGGTGAGCCCCGCTTCCCGGTCTGGATATATTCCATATACTTACAAGGGACAGACCTATTATTTTCAGGATTTGATTGCATTGAAGAAGACAATCTACAATCTGCACGGCTGGGGCAGTACAGAAGGAAATCCGTATGGAGAAAACCATATGCGTGCGGTGACATTGAACCTTCTTTTGAGCTGGCGGGATGATGTATCCTATCTGATTCATCCGGATGCGAGAGTAAAAGGAGCGGCATCTTACTATGCACTGAATATGCAGGAGGAACGTGCGAGAAATACATATGAGGCACTTTTCTGTTATATGGGAGAAGAGCTGGGACAGTATAAGGAACGTGTAAGCAACTGGACTCTTGGCAATGAGGTAAATAGCTGTAAAGCATGGAATTATTCCGGCAATATGTCTCTTCAGGAGTGTGTGGCAAACTATGCGGAAGCATTTCAGATTTTGTATCAGGGTGTACAGCGCACAGCGAGCAGCTCCAGAATGTTTATTTCGCTGGATCATTGCTGGAATGCGGCGGATGCAGGACACAGTGGCAAAGCATTTTTGGATGAGTTTGCAGCATATATGGATAAAACAGCGCCAGCTATGAGATGGAATGTGAATTATCATCCGTATTCGCAGCCTTTGAATCGAACGGAATTCTGGAGCGATTACTCGAATACGACAGATGCAGTTGGGACACGATATATTTCCATGAGAAATATACAGGTATTGACCGACTATCTGTCAACACTGGAGGCAAAATATGGAAAGCCCAGTGGTTCCATTCGCGTGATTCTTGGTGAAATGGGATTTTCTGCGCCTGGAGGAAATACGGGGGCGGAACATAAGCAGGCAGCTGCTTTGGGATATGGATATTATAAGACCATGTTCAATACAAGGATCGATGCATATATTATCCGAGCGTATCTGGATGCACCGGCGGAGACAAGTGCAGGATTATATCTGGGGCTTCGGAGAGCAGATACCGGTCAGACTGCCAAGATATCTTATGACTTATATAAGAATCTGGATACCAGTCAGACACTGAGATATATGGATCCGTATAAGAGTACGGTTGGGGTGTCCAGCTGGGAGAGTGCGATTGCTGGATTTGATGCAGGGAAGCTGGTTGTGACGGATTTTTAAAAAGGTTGCAGTCTCTCAGCGGATTGGCTATAATATGAATAGTGCAGCCGTGGTATACATGCTGGTGTGTGCCACGGTTGTTCTGTATTGTAGACTGGAGTGATTTGAGCAGTTTGGAGAAAGTGAAATGGTAAAGCACAGAAAAAAGTGGAATAGAATACAGACGCAATTGGATCAGTTGGCAGAGAATATGTATCTGGTTATGTTTTTGGTGCTGGTAGTTTTTACGTTTTTGAAAACAACAACCATTCCGGTGCCATGGGCTTCTCCGGGAGCTTCCATAGAATATTTTAATGAATATGCCGAGAATATTCCGGTCTATATGGAGTATTCGCTGATCATTGTTATTCTGTTTCGTATGGCGATAAGGATGAAGGAGCGTTGGAGATATCTTCTTCTGGCAGCTGGATTGTATGGAGTCGTTAAATATGCGGTCTCTGTTAATCAGTATGACAATCTGATCCTTCTGTGCCTGCTGACCCTGGGAGCTAAGGATATTCCATTTCGTAAAATGATGAGGATATATACATTTACAGTTGCTTTGCTTTTAAGTATTACGGTCGGAGCGGCTGTCAGCGGCCGGATTGAGAATCTTGCATTTGGAGAAGGGGATAAGCTGGCATTTGGAATTGTGTCTTCTACAGATTTTGCAGCACATGTATTTTTCCTGATGCTGTGTTATTGGTATGTAAGAGGAGAACGGATTACCTGGTGGGAGGCATTGCTGCCGCTGGGAGCGGCTGTGTTTGTATATAAATGGAGTATTGCACGGTGTTCTACTATTTGTTTGATTGCTTTGGCATTTCTGATAGCGGGGCATTACTGGGCAAGGAAGATAAAAGAAAGAAGAGAAGAGAAATACAGGATGAGTTCTGTATGGACATTTTTCTTGTCACTTTCTTTTGTTTTGTCGGCCATTGGCACCCTTGTAATATCGGCTGCCTATAATGCGAAAATTCCTTTATGGGTAAAACTGAATGAAGTGATGAGCAATCGATTAGAATTGGGTAAACGTGCGATTGCTATATGTGGTTTTCAGATTTGGGGAAGAGATATCCGGCTGATTGGAAATTGGGCAGAGGGATCTGCGACTGGAAAGTATTTTTATATTGACAGCAGCTATCTTCAGATGGCTGTGATGTATGGCATGATTATCTCGGCACTGGTATTGATCGCATTTCAGATAATCGGCTACCGGGCATATAGCGAAAAGCAGTGGATACTTCTCTGGATCCTGGCATTGATGAGTATTCATGGTATTATCGAGCAGCGCATATGGAGTCTGTCGTATTGTCCTTTTATACTGGCGCTATTTGCCCGATTAGATGAAGAAAGAAAAGAGAAGGGTATAGGATGGAAAAAAGAACCTTAAAAATAGGAATAGGTCTGACGGTTTTTTTGATAGTGTTC
This sequence comes from Clostridiales bacterium, assembly GCA_018376135.1. GTDB lineage: Bacteria > Bacillota > Clostridia > Lachnospirales > Lachnospiraceae > Hominiventricola. The sequence continues at coordinate 35,611 of JAHABX010000005.1, forward strand.
ATGTGCCTTTATGAATGGCGGGAAGCAAAGAGAAATGTTATACCACTGGCATTTCCGGAGGAGACGGAAGGAAGCACATTGGAGGGGTATGAAGAGGGAGAAGAGCTGATTGGTTATCTGGTATGGAATCTTCAAAACCAAAATCTGGATGGCGTTTTAAGGGGATGTGCCATTGAGGAGCTGGCCCAATATTTTTCTCTTGAGTATTATATAAAATATCTGAACCGATTTGAAGAGGTTGAGTTGATACCCCCGGCAGATACGGACAGTGAGGCATATCGTGCCATAACCAATGCCCGGCTGGCAGCAGAATATGCAGCTGCTGCAGAGGAACTTCAGAGACAGTTAACAGGTAATGGGGAAATATGGAGGCTGCTTGAAATAAGGGAAGATGTTCCGGAGAATCCGGATGGGATGTACTATCAGAACAGAGAGAAGATCTGTGAGATTATAGGAGCCAGAAGTCTGAAAGAGATGATTCTCTATATTGGTTCCGGGGATGAGGTTCTGGAACTGCGTTGTACGCTTGCGCGTTATAAAAAATACTGGAAGCTGTTGAGTTTTCATCCTCTTCAGGATAAAGACATGGAATATATAGATATAAGGAAGAGTACAGAGACCGTGCAGACGGAGCTGGATCTGAGTGCATATCAAAAGGATATTCTTCCGTGCAATTATTATATTATTAATAACTGCAGCGAGAATGATCCGGAAATGTTACTGGAGCGATTCTTCCTTTATTTACAGCGGGAAGATGCGTTATCTGCAATGACGTATATGGATATTTATAATCAGGGAGAAGAGAAGACAGTGTCTTCTGAACTTCTGGAACGGCAAAGTATGGCTGCATTAAAACTTCAGGAGATATATTATCGGATTTTTCTGAGCAATACCGGCTATTACGACTGGATACGCAGAGATCTGGATGACAGAGGAGGAGATCTGGCAACTGCTCTTTCGACAACGAATATGTTGTTTTCCAGTTTTCAAAGGATAACGGAGGTTCAGAATGATGGGCAGAAGGCAGAGTATGTTCTGGAGTATGTTTATGAAAGCCAGTGGCTGGGAATAAGGGTTTATCTGGAAAATAAGAATGGATGGAAGATTACGGGGATTGAGTGATGTTAGTGACGATAATTGTTCCGGTCTACAATACGCAGAAGGATCTGCCAAGATGCCTGGATTCGCTGATTTCCCAGAGTTATGAAAAACTGGATATAATATTGATTGATGATGGGTCTACCGATAATAGCGGAAGTATATGCGACGAATATGCCCATAATGATCAGCGGATAAGAGTGATCCATAAGAGGAATGGAGGGGTATCTGCTGCACGCAATAGTGGGCTGGATCTTGCCAGAGGAGAATATCTTATATTTGTGGATTCGGATGACTGTATTCATCGTCATATGATAAGTATATACGTGCAGGCTTTGGCGGAAAATGTGGTTCTTGCATGTGATTACACGAAGCAGGAAGATGAGCTGGAGTTGTCTTATGACAAAATTTGGAGTACTAGGATCCAGTATTATCATAGAGAGGAATTCCTGCAGTTCATGAAGGATGAGTATGTCAATGCTCCGTGGAATAAGTTTTATGATACAAAAATTCTTCGGGAACATCAGATTCGCTTTGATGAGACAAAAAAGCTTGGAGAGGATTTCTTATTTAATCTGGAATACTTTCAATTTGCTCCGGCGAAGTACAAGGTAATACATTGTCCGCTTTATTATTATCAGGAGGGCAGAGAAGACAGTCTTGCGAATGCATTTGCACCCCAGCTGTTTGATCTGCAGGTGGAGCTGTTTGAGCGGCTTCGGATGTTTATGGAGAAGTGCCGGATTTGGACTATGGATGATCAGAGATCGTATTATGAATTGTATTGGAACAGATTATATTTGGTTTTCCGTATTTTTCTGGCATATAAAAAGGATAAAGCCAATACGAATGAGGCGGAAAACGTGCTTTTAAAGGCGTTAGGAAATACTGCATGGAAAGAAGCATGGAGTAATTATGTGGACAGGGGAGCTGTATCTGTAAAAGACCGGATAAAGCACTGGCATGTACAGCTCCTTTACAGGAAATATCTATAGGTGGAAGAAAAAATGATGATATCAATTGTAATCCCTGTTTATAATGTAGAGGCATATTTGAGGCGATGTCTGGATTCAGCAGTACACCAGACAGATTCCGATTGCGAAATACTGCTGATAGATGATGGGAGTACAGATACCAGTGGGGCGATATGCGATGAATATGCAGAACAAAGTTCTCGAATAAAAGTATTTCATAAAGTCAATGGAGGACTTTCCTCCGCACGGAATTATGGAATTGAGAGAGCAGTGGGGGAGTACGTTATTTTTTTGGATTCAGATGATTATATTGAATTAGATTTGTGCAGAACTCTTCAAAAAGCAGTGGATGAAGTTTCGCGTGCAGACGCATTGGTTTATGGAGGAATGGAAGAGTCTGAAGGAATGATAACACCATTGCGCAGCGTTGAGCCTGAAGAGTTGGAGATTCACAGTGGAAAAGAGTTTTTACTTAAGTGCTTTAAACAAAGAAATATGAATGTACAGGCATGGCTCTACGCATATCGAAGAGAGTTTCTGATGGAGAGGTGTTTACGCTTTCGGGAGGGAATTCTGCATGAGGATGTGGAGTTTACTCCTCGGGCATTATTGATGGCGGAGCAGGTAGTGACGGTTCCTGGAAATTATTATCACTATATGGTAAGGGCAGATTCTATTAGTACACAGAAAAGTAAAGAAAAAAATATACGTGATCTGTTCATGACTCTTCAGGAACAGACAGAGCTGGCAGAACAACAGGATACGGAGTTGTGCAGATGGATGAAAGACGCTGTTTTGAATAGCTATTTGAATATGATCCAGGAAGCAAGGATGTATCAGGTCCGGTACCGGAAGCTGATTGATAAAAAATTTATGCTGAATAAAGCGGTTACTCGGTGGAACCGCTTTCGAGTGCTGCTTTGTGTGATAAATGTGCGATTGTATTGTCTGGTGAATGATGTATACAAAAGGGTAAAATAGTAGAAAGGTTTTTCTTGATTTTATATAATAAAGGGGGTATAGTGTCTGTAATTTGTTCAAAGGACTGGAGAATGATAAATGTTTACTAGAAATGATACAAAAATTATAAAGGGCATGACGATTCTTCTTATGCTGGCACATCATCTTTTCCTCTTCCCGGAGAGATATCCGGCAGGGTTTGGTTTTGACAGTCCTGTTTGGACGGATGAGGTTGCTGCGATTACTGTAATAGGACGTTTTGGAAAGATCTGCGTATCTATGTTTATGTTTCTTGGAGGATATGGCTTGTGGTGTCAGAGAGAAAAGGCATCGCTGCTTTCCCACAGTATTATAAAACTGTACAAGGCATACTGGAAAGTTTTACTGATTTTTATCCCAATAGGTTTTCTGTTCTTCAGCAACCAGATTTCATATTGCGAAGAGGAAGCTATAACACAGATATTTTCGAATTTTAATCTGAAAAAACTGGCATCAAATATAATGGGCTGGGAAGCAACATATAACAGAGAGTGGTGGTTTTTCAGAGAATATCTATGTATGTTGTTTCTGGGATATTTCTATATGAAAAGTGTACCCAGGTTTGGCTTTGGGAGAGAAAGCTTTCTGGTAATCGTGCTGATGATTTTGGGAAAAGATTTTTTCCCTGGAATTATTAGTCTGGATGCGCTTGCAGGATTAGAGGCAAATATCTGGTTTTCCCGGTTGTTTTTATTCGAAGAAAGCTCCGGCTGTTTCTTTTTGGGAATTGTATTTGCAAGATATAACGGCATAGAGATTATGAGAGAGGCATTTCATGTTTTTCGAACAGGAGTCAGGAAGGTGCTGGCTTTGGCAGGGATTATATCTATGGTTTATATCAGATATTACATATTGGGAAGCGAATTGGATGTTTTCTATGTTCCGTGTCTGATTGTGTTCTTTTTGGAGCTTTTGGATGGTGTCCCATTTCTTCCCAACATATTTTCCATACTTGGACAGAACAGCACCAATATGTGGCTGACTCACACGTTCTTCTGCTACTATTTCTATCCGTTTGTGCAGTTGACGCATGTATCATCGAATCCATGGATAGATCTTACAATATTGACGGTATTATCTCTGGGAGCGTCTGTGCTTCTGGATGGTTTTTATAAGATAGCAGGAAAGGTGACAAGACCTTTGATTTATGCCAAGGGTGTGTGATCGCATAAGAAAAAGAGGGGAAAACAGATGGATAAAAAGGTAAAGATTGCATATTTGGTTATTGCATATATGGATCCGGAGCAGCTGCAGCGTCTTTGTCTGCGGCTGACACAGGATGCGGATGTTTATGTGCACATCAATGCCAGTGTGGACATAGGTCCGTTTAAAAATGCATTGGAAGAGCTGCAGGGAAAAGGAAGACTGGAGTTCTCCGAAGAGCGATATAGGGTTGTATGGGGTGGCTATTCGATTCTGAAGGCTGCATTTTCCATGATGGATCAGGCAAAGCAGAAGAAGGAATATGATCGATACGTATTGCTGACCGGTCTGGATTATCCCATTAAGTCAGATGCACAGATTCAGCAGTTCTTTTGTGAACATGCACAGACAGAGTACATCCATGCGGGAGTTGTAACTGGTGAGGAGCATGATCACCTGTATTATTACACGGCAAGAGACTATAAGCTCCGCAATAAGTGCTTACAGGTATGGGAGAAGCTTTTACGGACTGCAGGTAAAAAGGGAAAACCGGACTATGTGATTCATGAAGGGAAAAAGTACCCAATCTATGGCATTTCACCAAAATGGGCATTGTCCGGAGAATGTGCAGCTTATTTGCTGGATTTTTATAAGAAGAATAAAAAGTTTAACCGCTACTTTGAATATATGCATGCGCCGGATGATTTTTATGTGGCAACGGTACTGTTCAATTCTGAATTCCGTGAGCGGATAGAGGCTGAGAAGGATATCTTCAAAATAGTGTGGCTTCCGGAGGATAAAGGTGCTAAAATCTTAGAGGAAGAGGAGTGTGAGGAGCTTCTGGACTGTGAACAGTTATATGCGAAAAAGTTTCAGTCAGAATATTCCCGGGGGCTCCAGCAGATACTGGAAGAGAGATTTGATAAAGAAACGTAAGAGGTCAGAGCGATGAGAGTAGTGATTCCCAGTGCAAAGGTTGTACCGGAGGAGCTTCAGAAGATTGGTAAACTGCCGGCAATAATTTATCCGGTAGGTGAGGGGATAGTTCTTGATTATCTTCTGGAGCAATATGAAGAAAGGGCAGAATCCCTGAAGGTGATGTGTTATGAGATGGCAGATGAGGTGGAGCGGAGTCTGTCTTCTTATCGTTCAGAGAAGCTTCAGCTTGTGAAACTGGACCGGTTGGGAGATCTTGGAGATACGATTTACGCTGGACTGGAGGATACTCATACGCCGGTAGTTATTAATTTTGCAGATACGATTGTTTTGGATCATCTTCCGGCAGAATATGGAGACAGCTTTTTTTATGCAGAGGATTATCCGTCAGAGATATGGACATTTTTTGACTGTCTGGATGGAAGAATTACTTCGATAAGAGACAAGCAGACCGGTTCAGGCGCCGGAGACCGGCAGAAGCTTTTTGTCGGGGTGTTTCAGATATCTGATGAGGCGGACTTTAAGGAGTGTCTGCGGCTTGCAGCTGAATCCGGGCAGCAGGAAATGAGTACATTTTACCAGGCGCTGGTCTTATACACACAGCAGCATCCAATGGAAGCAGTTCTGGCAGAGAATTGGTTCGATATTGGTCATGTGGATAAATATTACAATTCTAAATTGGAAGTACAGGCAAGAGAGTTCAATCATATTACCATAGATAAGAACAGGGGGATTCTGCGTAAGAGCAGTGATGATAAAGAAAAATTTATCGGGGAAATTCTCTGGTATCTGAAGCTTCCGGCGGATATTGAATATGTACGCCCCAGAATTTTTTCCTATTCTACAAGTTATCATGATCCGTATGTCTCCATGGAGTACTATTCCTATCATACGGTACATGAGTTGTTTTTATATGGAGATCTGAATTACCATCAATGGCGGGATATTTTCAGCAGGATTCGTTTTATTTATGATGATTTTAAAAGATATCAGGTATGCGATACGGGGATCCAGCCTGCGCTGAAGGAAGTATATCTGGATAAAACTCTGAAAAGGCTGGACAGACTGCGTGAGAATGAACAGTTTTCCGCGTTTTTTCATAAAAATATGACGATCAACCGGGTGGTATATCAGTCATTGGATGAGATCTGCAGGCTTCTGGAGCGGGAGATTCCAGCACAGTTATATGATGTGGATGCATTTCATATTATTCATGGAGATCTGTGTTTTGCCAATATTATGGTGGACAGTAATTTCTCTTTTATAAAGGTAATTGACCCGCGAGGGAAGTTTGGTTCCTATGATATCTATGGAGATCAGAGATATGAGCTTGCCAAGCTGTTCCACAGTGTGGATGGAAAATATGATTTTATCATTAAGGATCTGTTCCGGCTGGATGCAGATGCAGAGCAGGTCAGGATTGATTATAATATCCTGGAGCGTAAGCGGGACTTTGATTTATATGAGGCATTTTTGCAGGTGTTTCAGGATGAAATAGGGGAAAGCCGCAGGAAGATTGAGCTGATAGAGGCGTTACTGTTCCTGAGTATGATCCCGCTGCACGGGGAAAGTCTGGAGCACCAGTATGTGATGTTGGCGACCGGTATTGAGATTTTGGACAGAGTACTGGATATCCGGGTGAACTAGAGGATAAGAGGGGGAAATATGTTTAAAGAGTATTCGTTTGTATTTGACATTGACGGGACGATCTGCCCGATCAAGAAAAAAGAGGAAAAATATGAAGATCTGGTTCCGTATGCGAATGTGGTGGAAAAGCTTCGGTATTATAAGGAGAATGGCGCCAGGATCATTTTATTTACTTCCAGAAATATGAATTCCTATGGCGGGAATATTGGCCTGATCAACAAAAATACAGCAAAGATTCTTCTGGAGTGGCTGGATAAGTGGGATATTCCCTATGATGAGATTGTCTATGGGAAACCATGGCCTGGACACAAGGGATTTTATGTGGATGACAGGACTGTTCGTCCGGATGAATTTTTGAATTGCTCAGTAGAAGAGTTGGATCAGATTTGCAGAAACTCAAAGAATTGTTCAAAATAGTGGAGATAGAATGATGAATGTAATTATTACGATGGCAGGATTGGGAAGCAGATTTCGCAAAGCCGGGTATCAGGTTCCGAAGTATATGATAGAAGCAAAGGGAAAGACCTTATTTGAGTGGTCCATGGACAGCTTGATTGGATATAACGATCATGTGTCAAAATATATCTTTGTTGTTCGCAAGGAGGATGGTTCCGGGGACTTTATCCGGGAACAGATTGCAAAGTATGGAATCGGGAAGACGGAGATGATAGAGATCGATTATATGACGGATGGTCAGGCGACTACCTGCATGCTTGCTATACCGTATTGTGACCCGAAAGAGGCTGTTATGGTATATAATATAGATACATATGTGGAGCCTTATGAGATGAAATATGAGGATATCTCAGGGGATGGTCATATTCCATGCTTTCATGCAAAAGGAGATCACTGGAGCTTTGCAAAGCTGGATGAGAATGGAAAAGTGACAGAGGTGAGAGAGAAAGTAAGGATCTCGGATAACTGTACTCTGGGAGCCTACTACTTTTCATCGGCAGAATTATATCGTCAGCTGTATGAGGAGTATTATGCAGATGACAGCAGGATGGAGAAAAATGAGAAATATATTGCGCCGCTCTATAACTATATGATTGAGAAGGGGCTTCCGGTTACAATCAGTATTGTAGATGAGAAAAAAGTACATGTGCTGGGGACGCCGGAGGAGTTGCAGCAATTTCTCGAGGAGAAGTAAGTGATAGCAGCAATTAAAAAAATAGCAGGTAACAAATTTATAGGGAATACAAACTGGCTGATTCTTCAGAATATCTATTCTATGGGATTGTCGCTGATTGTCGGGGCGCTGTCCGCCAGATATCTGGGACCGTCTAATTATGGATTGATTGGGTATGGAGCCTCTTTGGTGAACCTTTTTACAGCCATCAGTCAACTGGGTATTGACAATGTGCTGATTAACGAAATGATGAAGCATCCGCAGGAAAAGGGCGGAGTGATGGGGACTGCATTGTGTATGCGTACCTTTTCAGCAGTGATCAGCTTTATCTGCTCGATGATTCTGGTAGTGCTGATCGAACCGGGAAATTATGTACTGTGGTTTATTACGGGACTTCAGGCATTTGCGATCGCGCTGCGTTCTTACGAATTATTGAATGAATGGTTCCTGTCAGAGATGAAGTCCAAATATTATGTCATTGCCAATATGGTTGGGCAGACCGTGGTAGGCATCTGGAAGATTTTGCTTTTGATCATTGGAGCATCCGTGGCATGGTTCGCAGCCTCTACGACCATTCAGGCACTGGTGTGTGGTGGTATTGTAATTGTTTTGTTTCTGCATATGCGGGATTTCAGACTGGGCTTCCGCTGGCAGTATGCAAAGGACATTTTCGCCCGAAGTAAACACTATGTTATGGCAGGAATTGCAGTTTCCCTTTATACACAGATGGATAAGGTTATGCTGGGAAAGATGTGTGGAGAAGCAGAGGTTGGCATCTATACGGCAGCCATGACCATTGCCATGCTTTGGGAATTTATACCGACCGCAATCTTCAACTCTTCCCGTACCATGATTCTTGAGGCAAAGACAAAGAATGAAGAGGAGTATTATAATAAGCTGAAACTGATGTTTTTTGGCATCAGTATCCTTGGTATTTTGGTTGGAATTGTGATCCAGATATTTGGAAAGCTTGCAGTACTGATATTATATGGTCAGGATTTTATAGATGCGGTTCCGGTTTTGAAGCTTCTGATCTGGTCAACAACGTTTGCTATGATTGGACTGGCAAGAAATGTATGGAGCGTAGCAGAGGATAAAAATAAATATACGAAATATTATCCTGTCTGTGGGGCAGTGTGTAATCTGATACTTAATACACTGGCGATTCCGGTGTGGGGAGTATTTGGAGCCGCATTGGCAACAATGATTTCTCAGATTGTGGTAGCTCTTATTGCACCATTGTTTTGGAAGGAAACAAGACCTTTTGTCAAGATATATCTTGATTCATGGAAGAGCTGGAGGTATCTGAAGACGTGGCTGAAAAAAGAATGAGATTAAAGATTCCATATGTGATAATTCTGGCTGCAAGTCTACTGATGATGGGGAGGGCATTTTACGGGTTTGATTTAACAGATGAGTCTTTTTATCTTGCTGTGACAAAACGATTTGCGGAAGGCAATCTTCCGTTTCGGGAGGAATGGTTTCCAACTCAGCTGATTGGAGTATTGCTTCTTCCTTTGTATTCGCTGTATTGTTGGATACATGGAAGTCAGGAGGGAATTATTTTATTTGTCAGGCTGTGCTATGTAGTATTCAGTGGCTGTATAGCTGTTTATTTGTATTATATACTGAACCGAATAGAGAAATGTGACTGGAAAGTTTCCATATGTGCAGCGTTATTATATTTGTTCTATGTAAGAGCTAATATTCCGACTTTGTCATATTACAGTATAGGTTTGGGAACGTTCTTACTATTTTTACTGTTTAGGAATAGGCAGTCAAAAATATGTGAATTCTGTTCAGGGGTATCTTTTGCTATATCAGTGCTGTGTATGCCGTATATGCTTCTGTATTTTATAGGAATTTTAATCAAAAATATAATTGCAGCTATTTATAAGAAGAAAAAACTATTGTCAGATGGGATGTTTTATCTGGGGATTTTTGTATGTGCGGTTGTGTTTTTGACATATTGTTTTCAATCAGGAAATGTAGTTGAAATTTTTGAAAATTTACCATATATTTTACAGGATCCAGAACATCAGGGAACAATGTTTGGGTCTGTTACAGAATTTATATGGTTTATGGCAGGAGTTTTTTATAAGTTCCTTTTTGTGCCTATGGTAATGGAGTTTCTGGCAATTGGATGGTGGTATTATAAAAAGTGTAAAAATGATTTGATGCGGAGAACACTGAAATATGCAGCATATCTATTGTTTTTTGTCCAGACTGCTTATGTTAGAACCTTTTTTGAGGGAGGAATTATTATAGTGTTCCTTCTGATGGCAGTGCAGCTTGCGCTTTTGAATCGGGATTTTGAAAAACTGCTTGTCTGCAAATATCTTATTCCCGGGATTCTGTTTGGAATTATCTGGATGCTTGGTTCCAATGTGGGTCAGAGAGTGTTTAATATGGGATGTGTCATCGCAGAAATATGGGCATTTCAGGTTGTATGGAAGGATATACAGAATAGTTATAGAGAAGAACGTGTGATAAAGTGTCTGGCACCTTGTTGGGTGTTGGGAGTTGTTTTTTTAATCCGGATTTGTGATGTTTACCGTGATGCAGAATTGTTGGAGCTTACAGTTTCTCTGGAGAGAGGAGCTGGAAAAGGAATTTATACAACTGCGGAAAGAGCAGAAGAGTATTTTGAGGTATTGAATAAATTAGAGCAATATGCAGGTACTGGAAAAGTGCTGGCAGTTGATGAAAATAATCCTTGGATATATCTGGAGGCTCCGGCAGAGTGCGGTGTGTTTGCTGTATGGAATGTGGACTTTGAAGATGTTAGAAATGAATTTTATTATGAAAAATATCCAGAACAGGTTCCAGATGTGATTTTTCTGTTGAACCCGGAGTATGGGAAGTACCAGGGATGGAGATTTTCGTCTCATGGAAGTAATACAACGGGAATGGGAAGTGAAGAATTATGTGGATGGTTCAAAATGCTGGCAGAGGAGAATGAATATCAGGTGTATGAGGAGCCGTGTGGAAAATTTTATGTAAGAGAGTGAAGAGGGAGTGACAGAATACATTGGATAGAAATTTGAATATACATCAACAGAAGCGAATTCTGATAGTAGCGCCCCATCCGGATGATGAAAGTATAGGATGCGGAGGTCTGCTTGCGTTATATGGGAAGCAATGTGATATTCTTCTTCTGACAGATGGAAGTAAAGGTCATGCTTCAGATTTTGCCGGAGATGAGGGGGAACTGGTAAAGATTCGAGAGCAGGAGCTGAAAAATGCAGCGGAATTGGCGGAAGTACAGGAGGTTCATATGCTTCGCATTCCGGATGGTGATCTGTTCAGTCATTATAATGTGGTGAAAAAGATAGATATACGTTCTTATGATTATGTTTTTGTGCCAAATCGCAGAGAAGCTCATGAAGATCATCGAGTGAGTTATCGCATGCTGAAGAAGCTGAAAAAGGAGCAGAGGGCAAAAGCGATATTAGTGGAATATGAAGTATGGACACCATTAGTTGAACCTACATGTTTTTTGGATATTTCAGAAGTGATTGATAGAAAAAGGAGACTAATCGAGCAGCATGAATCGCAGATAGGAGATATTGATTATGCTTCAAAGGGAGTCGGTCTGAGTTGTTACAGGGGAATCCATATAAATGTGGATTATGCGGAAGCCTATTATATAGAAAAGCAAAGAGGTATAGTTAAGCATATTTCTTCCAGGATTCCTAAAGCTTGGAAAAGAAAAATCAAGAGAGTATTAAAAAAGTCGTGATCATTTGGTCACGACTTTTTTGTATAAATTTTCATATGCAGTCAGCATGTCTGGTTCAGAATAGGTATCTACTACACGTTTTCGGGAAGCAACAGACATTTTTGACAGTATAGATTCTGAAGTAAAGGCTGAATGGATGGTTTGGGCTAATTGTTCGTTGTCGCCCGGGGGAATACACCAACCACAGTCAGGGGTGATGATTTCATCCATGGCACAAATAGAAAATGCGATTACGGGTGTGCCGGATGACATAGCTTCAATATTGACCAGTCCAAAGGTCTCATAAAGTGATGGATTAACCAGAACATCTGCAAGTGAGTAAAATTCATTCATTTGTTTCTGCTCTGTCAAGTATCCAAAGTGACGGATGGAAAATCCAGAGTTATTTATAGATTCCAGACCCTTAGTCTGTCCTGCAATTAGCAGAAGGTATTGTTCCGGGTTGGACAGTTTTTGTAATGCATCCAGCAGAAGATACATTCCTTTGGATTTTTTTGTCGGATCTGCTGCGACAAAAGCAACAATATGTTTGTTTGACGGCAGGTGATATTCTTCTCGGAGGTCTTTTTTGTTATAGGGTATCCATACGTTCGTGTCCAAGCTGTTGGGAATGCTCATATAGTCGGTATTTTTTAAATGAGACTGCTTCAATTGGGAAAGCATCCAGTTAGAGGGAACTGCAAAATGAATATTCGGATGTGAAAAGGTTTTTGCCTTTTCTTTCCACAGATAATGTGAACAATCTTTTTTTAATGGAGGATAGTTCTGGAGCTGTGGACAGGAATTGCATCCGTTTATCCAAAAATCGGCACAACCGGATGGGGATGCGCAGTGTCCGGTTAAAGGCCAGAAATCGTGTACAGTCCATACGACAGGGCATACATCTGCAATTGCCTGAATGTCATGGATTCCAAGAAAATTTCCGTGGGCATTATGAAGATGGATGATGTCAATGTGTTTTTCTTTGATAAAATGCAGGATCCTGTAGCGGCTGTAGGGAATTGTCAGATTTGAGTTGCTGTGATTTTTTGTAATCAGGCGGTTGAGCAGAAGCATAGGAGTTCCCTGATATAATACGGATATGCCAGGCGGCAATGGTTTCGTTCGTTTGTAATAGCTGACAATCTCATAGACGTTATGACCACGTGCACGCATACCATTAAAAATTTGATTTGTAACTTTTTCGGCACCTCCGCAGAGGTAAGTTGTATTAAGAAATAAAATATTCATAGTAGTAGTCTCCGGTTGTTTTATGAAATTTATTATAACTGATTACAAATTGAGTCTGCAACAGGAAAATGCCTGCCTTGTAAATTTTGACGGGCAATGATACAATGAAAAACAAAATAGGAGATATGAGAGGGAAGATATGGGAGCGCAGTATAGAGTGCCTGTAGCAGTTATTGTATTCAATCGGGTAGAACTGGCGAAGAAGATGCTTAAGTGTCTGGAAAAAATTCAGCCAGAACAATTATTTGTTATTTCAGACGGAGCAAGAGAGCATGTATCAGGGGAAAAAGAAAAAGTAGAGAAGGTACGGGCACTGTTTGAAGAAATTCCATGGCCCTGCAAGGTATACAAGAATTACGCAGATCAGAATATGGGGTGTGATAATCGTGTTCCATCAGGAATTGACTGGGTTTTTGGACAGGTAGAGCAGGCGGTGATTCTGGAAGATGACTGTATTCCCTCTGATGATTTTTTTCGGTATTCAGAAAATATGTTGGAGCGGTATAAGGATAACCATAGCGTTATGATGATTGCAGGTTCTAACTACATGCAGAATTATAAGATGAGGGATTGCTGTTGCTTTTCTGCCAGGGTTTACACATGGGGATGGGCTACCTGGAAGAGAGCCTGGGAATGTTATAATGAAGATGAAGAAGTTTGGAAACAGATTAAGAAAGATGGAACTTTAGCACAGATATATCCGTTTCGTATTCGGCATTTTGTAAAGAAAGAACTGGATTACTATTATGAACGGGGGAAGTGTCCGTGGGATTATCTATGGTGGGTTTCTTGTATGAGATATCAGGGACTCTGTGCAGTTCCCAGTGTGAATTTGATTTCGAATCAGGGATTTGGAGAAGATGCGACACATACACAGGATCAGGGAAGCTATGACGGACAGACATATTCCATGGAGTTTCCGTTAAAGTATCCTGCAAGGGTGGAAAGAGATCATCAGATAGATAAGTATGACTGGGAGATTAATCGTCCATGGCTGATCGTCCGCGCCATGCGAAAATTAATGCGTATTGTAAAATCCCACCAAAGGTGATAAACTATTACAGAATATGGATTATTATGCTTAGGAGCCTCTGATGTTTAAAAATAAGAGCAAAAAAATGATATACCGGATTCTGCTGTTGATGCTGATGGATGTATTGATCATCACACTGGCAGGTCCCATGGCGATTTACGTACGTTACAACTGGCTTTTTGAGCCTCGTGCCATTGAGTTTATTGAGCATATTTTCCGGTATCTGCCGCTGAATCTGCTGATCTCGATCACGGCATTCGGGGTATGCCGGCTGTATCAGGGGATCTGGAAGTATGCCAGTGCCTCTGATCTGGTGAATATTATAGTGGGCTGTCTGATCTCTGCAGTGACTCAGGCAGTGGGGATGTCGCTTCTGGGATTGGATTATCCGAGAAGTTATCCGTTTATGTATTTTGTGATCCTGACGGCAGGGATCTCCGTATTCCGTTTTATGTACCGGATTCTGGGCTATATTCAGTCCAGAAGAGGAGGGATGGTCAGGACAGGGAAGAAGAACACCATGATCGTGGGAGCCGGAGAAGCGGGCTACACTCTGCTGAAGGAGCTGCAGAACAGCCGTTTCGTTGCTCAGAATGTATGCTGTATTGTGGATGATGATCCGGGTAAGCAGGGAAAATATCTGAGAGGCGTGCTGGTAGCGGGAACCCGGTATGATATCTGCCGCCTGGCAGAGGAGTATGATGTGGATGAGATCATGATCGCGATCCCGTCAGCGTCCCACGCAGTGGTTCAGGAGATACTGGATATCTGCAGTCAGACAAGCTGTAAGCTGAAGGTGCTTCCGGGGCTGTATCAGCTGGTCAACGAGGAAGTGAGCGTGTCTAAGCTCCGCAATGTGGAGATCGAGGATCTTCTGGGCAGAGAGCCGGTGGATACACAGGTGGACAGTATTATGGATTATGTGTCAGGCAAGACGGTTCTTGTGACCGGCGGAGGCGGCTCCATTGGAAGTGAGCTTTGCCGGCAGATCGCAAGACATGAACCCGGGCGCCTGATCATCTTTGATATTTATGAGAATAATGCGTATGATATCCAGCAGGAGCTTAGAAGGGATTATCCCAAGCTGGATCTGGTCGTATTGATCGGCTCCGTGAGAAACACCCATCGTATCAATGGGGTGTTTGAACAATACAGACCGCATATTGTGTACCATGCGGCTGCACATAAGCATGTGCCGCTGATGGAGGACAGCCCCAACGAAGCGATCAAGAATAATGTGTTCGGTACCTACAAGACCGCACAGGCGGCAGATCGGTATGGGGTATCCCGTTTTGTGCTGATTTCTACAGATAAGGCGGTAAATCCGACCAATATTATGGGCGCCTCCAAGCGGCTCTGCGAGATGGTCATCCAGATGATGAACAACCGGTCAAAGACAGAGTTTGTGGCAGTGCGTTTCGGTAATGTGCTGGGGAGCAACGGAAGCGTGATCCCGCTGTTCAAAAAGCAGATTGAGGAGGGCGGTCCGGTGACGGTGACTCATCCGGATATTATCCGCTATTTCATGACCATACCGGAGGCGGTATCTCTGGTGCTTCAGGCGGGAGCACAGGCGAAGGGCGGAGAGATCTTTGTGCTGGATATGGGAAAGCCGGTGAAGATATTGGATCTTGCTCTGAATCTGATCCGATTGTCCGGGTACAGGCCCTATGAGGATATTGATATCAAGTTTACCGGACTGCGTCCGGGAGAGAAGCTGTATGAGGAGCTTCTGATGGATGAAGAGGGTCTGAAGGAGACAGCGAATAAGCTGATCCATATCGGAAAGCCCATTGAATTTGATGAAGAGATATTCTGCAGTCAGTTGGAGGAGCTGGATGAGCTTGCAAGAGCAGACAGCCCGTTGATCAAGGAAAAGGTTATGGAAATTGTTCCAACTTACCATATGAAGATAAATTAATTTTTGAAAGAGGCGATGGTTATGGCACATATTTTTCTTGCCTCCCCGCATATGAGTGCGGAGGGCTATGAGCAGGAATTTGTGAAGGAAGCATTTGACACCAACTGGATTGCTCCCCTTGGGAAGAATGTAAATGAATTTGAGAAGGAGTTTGCCTCCTATGTGGATGCGAAGGATGCGGCAGCACTGTCATCGGGTTCAGCGGCACTGCATCTGGCGCTGAAGGCGGTTGGCGTGAAGGAAGGGGATGTGGTCATCTGTCAGGATCTGACCTTCTCTGCGACAGTCAATCCGGTAGCCTACGAAAAGGCAGTGCCGGTGTTTGTGGACAGTGAATATGAGACCTGGAATATGTCTCCGGAAGCGCTGGAGCGGGCACTGGAGAAGTACCCGCATGCGAAAGCGGTCATTCCGGTGCACCTGTACGGAAATCCGGCGAATATGGAACGGATCATGGAGCTGTGCGGCAGATACGGAGTGCCGGTCATTGAGGATGCGGCAGAGAGCCTTGGAAGCATCTATCATGGTCAGCATACAGGAACCTTCGGGGCTTACGGAGCATTTTCCTTTAACGGCAATAAGATCATCACCACCTCCGGAGGCGGCATGCTGGTCTGCAGTCTTGCAGAAGATGAGGCGAAGGAGCGGATCTCAAAGGTGCGTTTTTGGGCTACCCAGGCAAGGGAGCAGGCGCGCCATTATGAACATAAGGAAATTGGGTATAATTACCGTATGAGCAATATTGTGGCAGGCATTGGCCGTGGTCAGATGAAGGTCCTGGATGAGAGAATCGCACAGAAGCGTCATATTTTCTCCTATTATCAGGAGCATCTGGGAGATCTGGAGGGCTTGTCCTTTATGCCTGTGAATGAAGGAGAACGGGCGAATTGCTGGCTTTCCGTGATCCAGCTTGCGGATGAGTGCCCGGTGAAGCCGCTGGATGTGATGGTGGCACTGGAGCAGGGGGATATCGAGAGCCGTCCTGTATGGAAGCCCATGCATATGCAGCCGGTATTTGCAGGCTGTGATTATATTGACAATGGCGGTGTGGCAGCAACGCTGTTCCGAAGAGGCGTGTGCCTGCCCAGTGATACAAAGATGACAGAGGAAGACCTGGAGAGGGTCTGTGAGATAATCAGAGGACTGTGGAGATAGATGAGCTTTTATAAAAAGCATGGAAAAAGGATATTTGACTTATGCCTGACCATACCGGCATTTGTGGTTCTGAGCCCTGTTATGGGGATCACTGCAGTGCTGGTGGCTGTGAAGCTTGGAAGACCGGTACTGTTCAAACAGAAGCGTCCCGGATATCAGGAAGAGATTTTTGAAATGTACAAATTTCGGTCCATGACCGATGCGCGGGATAAAAATGGAGAGCTTCTTCCGGATGAGGTGAGGCTGACTCCTTTTGGAGAAAAGCTTAGAAGCAGCAGTCTGGATGAACTGCCGGAGCTTTTGAATATTTTAAAGGGGGATATGAGCCTTGTGGGACCAAGACCGCTGCTGGTGCAGTATCTGCCCCTGTACAATAAGCGTCAGCACAGGCGGCATGATGTGAGACCGGGGATTACAGGGCTTGCTCAGATCAACGGCAGGAACAGCATCTCCTGGGAAGAGAAATTTGAATACGATGTAACCTATGTAGAAAACGTTACATTCATGGAAGATATCCGTATCCTGTTTGGAACTGTATTTAAGGTGTTTAAACGGGAAGGGATCAACAGTGAAAATTCTGCTACTATGGAAGACTTTATGGGAACCCCGGAGCAGGAGGAGTAGAGTATGATGGAGACACCTTGTTACCTGATCCACAGAAGCATGCTGGATGAGGGTATGGATAAACTGAAGAGAGCTCTTACGGAATACTGGCCGAATGCCATGATTGGATATTCCTTTAAGACGAACGCGCTTCCCTGGGTTCTGGATTATATGAAGCGTCAGGGATGCCATGCCGAAGTGGTTTCTGAGGATGAATACGAGCTGGCGGAATATATGGGCTATGACCGTATCATATACAATGGTCCGGTAAAAGGAAAGGAAAGCTTTCTGAGGGCGTACAGAGCCGGTCATATCATCAATCTGGATGCTGAACGGGAGCTGGAATGGCTGAAGGAAGCGGCTGCTTTGGGTGTGAAGGCAAAGGTCGGAATCCGGGTGAACTTTGATCTGGAGACCATGTGTCCGGGAGAGGCATCCGGAGGCGAAGAGGGAGGTCGATTTGGCTTCAGTTATGAGAACGGAAGTTTTCATAATGTGGCAGACCGGCTGAAGCGGATTCCTGGAGTGGAGCTTGCGGGAATCCATCTTCATTGCAGCTCCAAGACAAGGAGTCTGAACATTTACAGGGCGATCGCCGGGATGGCATGCCGGATCCACAGAGAGTGCGGTGTAGAGCTTTCCTATGTGGATGTGGGAGGCGGATATTTCGGAGGGCTTGCCAATAAGCCCCAGTATGCGGACTATCTGCGGGAAATGTCACAGATCCTGAAGGAAGAATTCTCACCGGAGCATACGATGCTGATCGTGGAACCGGGAACTTCACTGATCTGCCCGCCGATCGATTATATTACAACCGTAACGGATGTAAAAGAGACGAACCGGAATCATTTTGTTGTAACGGACGGCAGCCGGATCCATGTGGACCCGCTGATGACCAAGAAAAGCTATTTTTATCATATAGAACCCGCAGACCGGATGGAAGAGCCTGTTATGCTGCAAAAGCAGGTGATTTCCGGTTTTACCTGCATGGAGAATGACCGCCTGTTTGAGCTTCAGGATGGAAGAAGGCTTGAGGCGGGCGACCGGATCGTCTATGAGAAAGTGGGTGCCTATACGATGTGTCTGTCTCCTCTGTTCATCGGATATTTTCCGCCGGTCTATCTGGAGGAGGATGGTGATATATCCTGTGTCCGCAGGAAGTGGGGACCGAAGGAATATGTACAGCAGTCTGTGATAGAAGGAAATAATATATGAATATTCTGATTTTAAGCTGTGGAACCCGAAACAAGATCGTACAGTATGTAAAGAACGAGCTGCAGGGGAAGGGCAGAGTCATTGCAACGGATATGAGTCCGAATGCACCGGCGCTTTATGAGGCGGATACGCATTATATCGTGCCCCGGATGACCGCACCGGGTTATATAGAAGTTATTTTTGATATTTGCAGAAAAGAACAGGTTGATGGTGTGTTTTCCCTGATCGATCCGGAGCTGTCTCTGCTGGCAGAGCATGAGGAGAAATTCCGTGAGCTGGGCGTGATGATCATAGGTTCATCCTACGAGTTATGTGAGCGGACCCTTGATAAGTGGGAGATGTTTCAATGGCTGGAAGCACATGGTTATGCCTGTGCAAAGAGCTATATTGAGAAAGAGAAGTTTTACGAGGATGTGGAACGGGGCGTGATCGATTATCCGGTATTCGTAAAGCCGGTGAGAGGAAGCGCCAGCATTGCCATATCCAAGGTATATGACAGAGAGACTGTAGACCTGTTATTTTCTCATTCAGACGGGCTGATGATCCAGGAATATCTGGACGGACAGGAAATCGGAGTGGACTGCTATATTGACATGCTCAGTGGCGAGCTGATCTCTGCATTTTCAAAGAAGAAGCTGGTCATGCGGGCGGGAGAGACGGATAAGGGAATTTCTTTTAAGGATACGGAGCTCTTCGCATTGGTGCAGCGGTTTGTAAAAGACAGCGGCTTCCGGGGGCAGATCGATATTGATGTGTTTGACTGTAATGGTCAGTATTATCTGTCGGAAGTCAATCCGAGATTTGGAGGCGGCTATCCCCATGCCTATGAGGCGGGCGTCAATCATATGCAGTATATAGTCCGCAATCTGGAGGGAGAGAAGAATACTCCGCAGATCGGGAATTATGACGATGGTATTGTTATGATGAAATATAATGAGATTATGATACGAAGAGAGAACCTATGAAAAGAATCTGGATATTAAATCATCATTCGGGATTGGAGGGTGACAGACACTATGAGCTGGCAAAGGAAATGGTCAGTGCCGGGCTGGAAGTGGTGGTGTTCATGTCTGCCTTCGATCATCAGAAGGAAGAATATATATACGAAAAGCCGGTGACGATCCGGAATATCCGGAAGGGCTTATCCTACGTCTGGCTCCGCACCGCTCCTGCCTACCACGGCAATGGTCCGGCGCGTATCTTGAACATGATGGACTACAGCCGGCTCATGAAGAGATATGAGCAGAAGTTCTATGAGCGTTTCGGAAAACCGGAAGCGGTGATCGGTTCGTCCGTTCATCCTTTTGCGTGGGAGAGTGCTTACCGGATCGCCAGACTGAATCAGATTCCGTTCATCTGTGAGATCCGTGATTTTTGGCCCCTGTCCTTTATTGAGATGTACGGCTGGTCCAAATATCATCCGGTATGCCTTTTATTTTCCGCATTGGAGCGCAGAGCCTACCGGCGTGCAGATGCGATCGTCACATCCATGGAGTTTGGATATAAGTATCTGGAGCAGTTTTCTTATGTGAAGAGGGATCGGGTCTTCTGGATTCCCAATGGTTATCATACGGAGGAGATCGACCGGGTACTGGAAACGCAGGAGGTCTCCCTTCCGGAGGAGATGGAGCAGTATCTGAAGGAGCACTGGTGCGCGGTCTATACAGGCAGCTTTGTGGATTCAGAGTGTCTGCCGGATCTTTTGGATACAGCCGCATATATGCAGGAGCACCGGATGGATGAAGTGAAATTTGCAATCATCGGAGACGGACATCTGCGAGCCCGGATGGAAGAGCGGGTGGAAAAGGAGCAGCTGAAAAATGTCCGTATTTTTCCGCGGATCGAGAAGAGTCAGGTGGCGGTGGTACTGTCCAGGGCAAAGGTCTGCATAGCGGCTCTGCAGGATGACCGGGTGCTCAATGATCTGGGTCTGAGTCTGAATAAATTGAATGATTATCTGTATTCCGGAAATCCGACCGTATTTGCCTGCAATTCCGCCAATGTAGTGGAAGAATCCGGCGGAGGTATCGTTGTTCCGTGCAGCGATCCGAAGGCATATGCGGAGGCGTTGATGCAGGTGTATCATATGCCGGAGGAGGAACGGCATGCCATGGGTGAAAAGGGACGGAAGGAGATCCGTGAAAAATACAGTTATTCCCTGCTGGCAAAGCAGTATATGGATATCTTATCAGGCTGTGAAGCCGGATAAGCTGCGGAAAGAAGAGGAGAGATTATGAAACAGTTACTCTTGGATAAAATTGCAAAAAGAGAGATCGTCGTCGGTGTGATCGGTCTTGGTTACGTAGGTCTGCCGCTGGCGGTGGAGAAGGCGAAGGCAGGCTTTAAGACCATCGGTTTCGACGAGCAGAAGATCAAGGTGGACATGGTCAATGAGGGACACAACTACATCGGGGATGTGGTGGACAAGGATCTGAAAAGGCTGGTGGAGGAAGGGAAGCTTTCTGCCACCTCGGATTTCAGCTTTATCAAGGATGTGGATTTTATCGCCATCTGTGTTCCGACTCCGCTGGACATCCATCAGGAGCCGGATCTGAGCTGTGTGCGGGATTCCACAACAGAGATCGCAAAATATCTGACGAAGAATACCATGGTGGTGCTGGAATCCACCACGTATCCGGGAACCACAGAGGAGCTGGTAAAGCCTATTCTGGAGAAGGGCTCCGGACTTACCTGCGGGGAGGATTTCTATCTTGGTTTTTCTCCGGAGCGCGTGGATCCGGGCAACCTGATCTATAAGACGAAGAATACGCCAAAGGTCATCGGAGGAATCGGAAAGGATGCGACGGAGGTCATTGCGTCCATGTACCGCACGGTCCTTGAGGGAGACGTAAAAGAGGTATCCTCTCCAGCCATTGCGGAGATGGAGAAGATCCTGGAAAATACGTACCGGAATATCAATATTGGTCTGATCAACGAGCTGGCGATCCTCTGCAATGAGATGGGCATCAGCATCTGGGAGGTTATCGAGGCGGCAAGCACGAAGCCCTATGGATTCCAGGCGTTTTATCCGGGACCGGGTCTGGGCGGACACTGTATTCCGCTGGATCCCTACTATCTGTCCTGGAAGGCGAGAGAGTACGGCTTCCATACGTCCATGATCGAGAGCTCCATGATGATCAATGACCGGATGCCGGCATACTGCGTGGAGCGGGCAGGGAAGATCCTGAACCGTTTCAAAAAGGCGCTGAACGGTTCCAGAGTGCTGGTGCTGGGAGTGGCATACAAGCAGGATATAGATGACTACAGAGAGAGTCCGGCGCTCCGGGTGATCGAGGAGCTGGAGAAGACCGGCGCAGAGGTGGTCTATTTTGACCCATGGGTGCGTCAGTACAAATATAAAGGACAGGTGCGTGACAGTGAGCCGGTGCTGGATGAGGCGCTGGTGGAAAGTGCGGATCTGGTCATGGTGACCGCGGCCCATACCAATGTGGATTATGAGTTCGTACAGAAGCATGCGAAGGCTGTCTTTGATACGAAAAACGTGATGAAACAGGTAGAGAACAGAGAAAATATCGAGGTGCTGTAATGAAATATGCATTGATTGGATGCGGACGCATCGCCACAAACCATATAAAGGCAGTGGTAAACAATGGACTGGAATTTGCGGCAGTCTGTGATGTGGTTCCTGAAAACATGGAGAGTCTGCTGGCAAAGCATGATCTGGAGAAGGATCCGTCCATTGCCCGTTATACCGATTATAAGAAGATGATCGAAGAGGTGAAGCCGGAGCTGGTGGGGATCGCCACAGAGAGCGGGATCCATGCCCGGATCGCCCTGTTCTGTATTGATCATGGTGTGAACTGCATCATTGAAAAGCCCATTGCCATGAGTATCGAGGATGCAGATGAGATTATCCGCCGTTCTGAGGAGAAGGGAGTAAAGGTCTCCGCCTGTCATCAGAACCGCTTTAATATCGCCGTACAGGAGGCGAGAAAGGCAGTGGAGGCAGGACGCTTCGGCAGACTGTCCCACGGCTCCATCCATGTACGCTGGAACCGGAATCAGAATTACTACGATCAGGCGCCCTGGAGAGGAAAATGGGCTTCGGACGGAGGCGCGCTGATGAACCAGTGCATCCATGGCATCGACCTGCTCCGCTGGATGTTCGGAGATCAGGTGGAGGAGGTCTATGGACAGACCCGGCAGCAGTTCCATCATTATCTGGAGGCGGAGGACATCGGCATGGCAGTGGTGCGGTTCAAGAATGGAGCCATTGCAACCATTGAAGGAACGACCAATGTATATCCGCAGAATCTGGAGGAGACTCTGTATATCTTCGGAGAGAACGGAACCGTAAAGCTCGGCGGAAAGTCCACCAATAATATTGATGTGTGGGATTTTGCGGACGAGACGGATCGGGACAGTGCCAATAAGAATCTGCAGGAGGCGACCAGCAATGTCTATGGAAACGGACACACCAGTCTGTATGCAGATATGATAGACGCGGTCACTCATGACAGGAAGCCCTATGTGGACGCGGTGGCAGGAAGGAATGCACTGGAGCTGGTGCTTGCCATCTACAAGAGCCAGAAGGAAGGCGTTCCGGTGAAGCTGCCGCTGAAGAATTTTAAGAGTACCGATATGGCGGGAGAATTTGATGTTTAAAATATGTGAGATACCGGCAGGAAAGCTGCTGGATACGGATCATACATTTATAATATACGGAGTGTCCGATCCGGAAGAACCGAAGGACCATACCATCATTTTTGTAAAGGGTGATCTTGCAGAGAGCTATACGAAGGTGAAGGAAAGCATCTTCATCACGAAGGAGGGCGTGGAGCTGTCCTTGGATCCTTCCTGTGTTCAGGTGGAGAGCAGTGCACCGAAGAATCGGTACGGAGAGCTTCTGGAGCGTCTGCAGGGGTTTTTACCGAAGACGGAGATGCTGCCGGAAAACGGCGGAATGATCAGCGCGGATCTGAAGCGGGGGCAGGATACGAAGATTGGGTTTGGCTGCTGGATCGGTCAGGACGTGGTCATCGGTGACCGCTGTGAGATCGGAGCCGGAACGATCATCAGAGACCATGTACGCATCGGAAATGATGTGCAGATCCGGGAAAGATGCCTGATCGGTGTGGAGGATGCGGATATTTACCGCCCTGAGTCCGGAGCGTGCAGAACCCTTCCTCATCTGGCAGGAACGGTGATCGAGGATGGCTGTCTTCTGCTGGCGGGAGCAGTGCTGGCAGCGGGAGATACGCGGACGACGGTCCTTGGAAAAGGATCGATGATCGGGCTTCTGGGAGATGTGGGACATAACTGCAGGATCGGCGAAGGTACGCTGATCAGCGGAAAAGCCAGTATCTCCGGTCACTGCAGGGTGGGAGATCATACCTATGTGGCGCCCATGTCCGTGACGACGAATCGCATTACGGTAGGAGATCAGGCATATCTGGGCATCGGTGCGGTGGCGATCAAGGATGTACCAGATGGAGAGAAGCAGTTCGGCAATCCGGCGCGTAAGGTGCTGGAGATGAAGAAGAAACAGTAGAAAAAGAGGAGAAGTTCATGATTCAGAATATCTTGGAATATCTGGAGGCGAGCGCCGCTTCCTGTCCGGAAAAAGCAGCATTTGAGGATCTGGAGACCAGCTGTACCTATGCACAGGTTCTGGATAACGCGAAGAGGATCGGCAGTGCCCTTGGGGCAGTGCTCCCTCAGAATGCGCCGGTCCCGGTTCTGATGGAAAAGGAAGCATGGACTTTGAATGTGTTTATGGGAGCAGTCTGTGCAGGCTGCTTTTATACGTTAGTGGAGCCGGAGCAGCCGGTGGACCGGATACTTACGATTCTGGATACATTGGAAGCAGAAGTGGTGGTGACCAGTGAAAAGCTTCTGGAAAAGGTTCAGGGACTTGGCTTCAAAGGACAGATCCTGGTGGCAGAGGAGTTAAAAGAAGCTTCTGTGGATGAGCGGCTGCTTGCAAGGCGGCGCAGGGATTTCTGCGATGTGGATCCGCTGTATACGAATTTTACCTCCGGGTCCACCGGAGTACCCAAGGGTGTGGTCGTATCCCATCGCTCGGTGATTGATTTTACAGAGCATTTTACCCGGATATTCGGGATTGGCAGAGAGGATGTGATCGGCAATCAGGCGCCCTTTGATTTTGATGTGTCGGTGAAGGATATCTACCCTGCGCTCAAAACAGGGGCAACGCTGGAAGTGATTCCTAAGAAATTCTTTTCAGTACCAAAGAAACTTCTGGATTTCCTGGATGACAGAAAAGTTACAAACCTTACATGGGCAGTCTCTGCCCTTTGTATCATTTCCATGCTGAAGGGCTTTAAATACAAGCTGCCCAAAAGCATAAAAAGAGTCATGTTCAGCGGGGAAGTGATGCCGGTCAAACATCTGAATTACTGGCGGAGCTATCTGCCGGATGCGCTCTATGTGAATCTGTATGGTCCTACAGAGATCACCTGCAATTGTACTTATTATATTCTGGACCGGGAATTTGCGGAGGATGAGGTACTTCCCATCGGACAGGCATTTCCCAATGAACGGGTATTTTTGCTGGATGAGGAGGATCGCCCGGTAAGTGAACCGGATGTGCTGGGAGAGATCTGTGTGTCCGGCACGGCGCTGGCGCTGGGCTATTACAGAAATTGGGAGAAGACGGAGGAGGTATTTGTACAGAATCCGCTGAACCACAGGTATCTGGAACCCATCTACCGGACCGGAGATCTGGGAAGGTATGATGAAAAGGGAGAGCTCTATTATGTGACCCGGAAGGATTTTCAGATCAAGCATATGGGACACCGGATCGAGCTGGGTGAGATCGAGACCGCCTTTCAGGCACTGGACGGAATCTCCCGGGTCTGCTGCATCTACGATGAGCCCAATACAAAGATCATCGGGTTCTATGTGGGTGAGAGGAGCTCGAAGGAGATCATCAGCCTGCTGGCGGAGAAGCTTCCAAGATTTATGATACCCAATGTGTTCCGGAAGGTGGAAAGTATGCCGGTTACGAAAAACGGGAAGATCGACCGGAAGGCGCTGATGGCAGAGTATCAGAGCTGACCCGGACTTTGCGGAGGCGGAAGGAGATTTGATATGACAGAGGAAAGATTACAGGAACTTGCCGTGGCTCTCGGGACACCGGCATTCGTGTTTGATACGGATAGATTAAAGGCAAGAGCAGAGTGGATCCGGGAGAGGATCTGCCCGGCAAAGCTGTGTTTTGCCATCAAAGCCAATCCTTTTCTGATCGGTGCACTGGATGATCAGGCGGAGCGGTATGAGGTGTGTTCTCCGGGAGAATTTCATATCTGCGTGAAACATGATCTGGACAGAGCGAAAGTGGTCCTGTCCGGCGTCAATAAGGAATATGAGGATGTGCGCTATGCCATGGAGCAGGGCGTCGTCCATTATACGGCAGAATCCGTGAGCCAGTTCCGGCTGGTACACCGCTGTGCAGAGGAACTGGGAAAGACGGTGGAGATCCTGCTTCGCGTGACCAGCGGCAATCAGTTTGGCATGAGTGAGTCGGATGTGATAGAATTGATCCGGGAGAGAGGCGATTATCCTCATCTGAAGGTTATGGGTCTGCAGTATTTTACCGGGACCCAGAAGAAGGTCATGAAGAAGATTGCGGGAGAAGTGGAATATATAGAAGATTTTATCCGGCGGCTTAAGGAAGAGGAAGACTATACCGCACAGGTGCTGGAATTTGGCCCGGGGCTTGGAGTGCCGTATTTTACCAGGGATGATTTTGAGGAGGACGAAAGGCTTCTGGAGGAGTTCATGGAACTGTTCCGGGAAGAGAGACCCTATGAGATCATCTTTGAGATGGGGCGTTACCTGACCGCGTCCTGCGGTTATTATATGACAAAGA
Source organism: Clostridiales bacterium (assembly GCA_018376135.1). GTDB lineage: Bacteria > Bacillota > Clostridia > Lachnospirales > Lachnospiraceae > Hominiventricola. The sequence goes on from JAHABX010000005.1 coordinate 62,291, forward strand.
TCATGGATCAGAAAAAAAATGATGCCGTCAACGTGTGTATTGTGGACGGCGGTATCAACCATGTGAATTATTATGGGCAGAATATGGCTATGAAAACGCCGGTCCTTTCTTATTTTCCGCAGCATCCGCTGGAAAAGGAGGAGGAAGAGGAGTGGACCGTCTACGGCTCTCTCTGTACGGTGGCAGATATTTTGCTGAAGAAGCTGCCTCTTCTGGATGCGAGAGTGGGAGATTATCTGGTGTTCCATAATATCGGCGCTTATTCGGTAACAGAAGGAATCTATCTGTTTCTGAGCAGAAGGCTGCCGAAGATCTGTCTATACAGTGAGGAAGAAGGAGTCCGGCTGCTTCGGGAGAATCTGGAGACCTGGACATTCAATACAGAAAAACAGGAGGAAATGGAATGGAAGAGTTAATGGAATTACTGACGGCGTTAAAACCGGAGATTGATTTTGAAGTGGAAAAGGAACTGATCGACGAGGGGCTTCTGGAGTCCTTTGATGTGATCACTCTGATCGCGGAGATCGAGGATCAGTTTGGTATTGAGATTCCGGCAGAGGAGATCGTGCCGGAGAATTTCAACTCCGCAGAAGGGATCTGGAATCTGATGGAGCGGATCAAAGAGGAGGCTTAACATGGAGTTTCGGGATCTGAAAAAGCAGTATCAGGTGCTGAAGCCTGAGATGGATGCAGCGATCAGCCAGGTGCTGGAGGCTTCCAATTATATCAGCGGGAAGCAGGTGGCAGAGCTGGAGACAGAGCTGGCAGAATATGTGGGTGTGAAGCACTGTATTACCTGTGCCAACGGAACGGATGCACTGACACTGGCACTGATGGCATGGGGAATCGGAGAAGGGGATGCGGTATTTGTACCGGACTTTACCTTTTTCTCATCGGCAGAGACGGTGGCATATGAGGGAGCCACTCCGGTATTTACGGATATTCTGGAGGATACCTTTAATATGGATCCGGACAGTCTGGAGCGTGCGGTACAGGCAGTTCTGGCAGAAGGAAAGCTGACGCCCAGAGTGATCGTAACGGTGGATCTGTTCGGTCTTCCGGCAGATTATGTAAGGATCCGTGCCATTGCGGATAAATACCGGATGTATATTCTGGAGGATGCGGCCCAGGGCTTTGGCGGCATGTATCACGGAAAACGCGCGGGAAGCTTTGGAGATATCTCCACCACTTCCTTCTTCCCGGCAAAGCCTCTGGGATGCTACGGAGACGGCGGGGCTGTCTTCACAGACAATGAAGAATGGGCAGACCTTTTAAGATCCTACCGGATCCATGGAAAAGGCAGCGATAAATATGATAATGTACGCATCGGGATGAATTCCCGACTGGATACGATTCAGGCAGCGGTTCTTCAGGTGAAGCTGAAGGCGTTCCGGGAGTATGAGCTGAAGGATGTGGATGGGATTGCGGCAGGCTATACGAATGAACTGAAGGACTGTGTGAAGGTTCCGATGATTCCGGAGGGGCTTGGTTCCGGCTGGGCACAGTACAGCATTCTTCTGAAGGACGAAGAGGAGCGGGATGCAGTACAGACTTATCTGAAGGAACAGGGGGTGCCTTCTATGGTTTATTATCCCAGGGGAATGCATCAGCAGACGGCATTCGCAGGATGCAGTCTGTATGGGGAGACATTTCCGGTGACCTCCCATGTGTGTGAACGGGTGCTTGCCCTGCCCTTGTCCCCATACCTGACGGAAGAGGACCGGCAGAAGGTGATCCGTCTGATTCGCGAGAGAACAGGAGCAGATGCATGAAGATTTTATTGATATCCTATGATTATTTTAAATATGACGGACGTGTCCGGGAACTGATCAAGGTAGCTAAAGAGCTTGGGGAAGTAACCTATATTACCCGGGGTTCGGATGGTGAGGCGCCTCAGGAGACTTCACATATTGTTTATCCGGATCGGGGATACCGGCATTTTATCGGCTTTTGCTGTGTGCAGGCGAAAAAGCTTGGAAAGCAGGATCTGATCTTTATTGACAATCGGAAGGGAATCCTGCCGGGGTATCTGGCAAAGCGTCTGACCGGTGCCGCCTATGTGGTGCAGGACTGCAGAGAGCTTTATGACATGAAGAGCGCGGCAGGAATTCCGGGAAAGATCGGCTGTATCATTGAGAAAATCTTTACCCGGCATTCGGATGTGGTCATTGCAGCGAATACCTTTCGTGCGCAGATTATGGTGAAGATGTTCGGGCTTGCAAAGACTCCGCTGAATTATGAAAATATCCGCCGTCTGGAATACACAGATGTGGACAAACGTCAGCAGATGGAAGCGGAATGTGGAGAATTCTTCAAGGAGAAGAAATTCCGTATCATTTCCACCGCAGGCTGTGATATGAGCCGCACCACCGGAATGATGCTGGAAGCAATGAAAGGTCTGGGAGAAGGCTGTGAGCTTCTGCTGATCGGTGAAAGTGAGGAGGAGGACGAGCTGATTGTCCGCCAGACCATTCAGGAGCTGGGACTGACTAATGTGAAGATCTTTCCGCGGATGGATCAGGATCATCTGAAATATTTTATTGAGAACAGTCAGGTGGGTATGGTGACTTATCATCAGAGAGACCTGAATAATAAATACTGCGCCAGCGGCAAAATCTTTGAATTCCTGTTCGAGGGCAAGCCGGTGGTCACCTCCACCAATCCGCCCCTGCGGGAATTCTGCGGAAAGTATCAGGTGGGCATTGCGGATGACGATTATGAGGACGCTGTACGCACGATTTATGAACGGTATGCGGACTGGCAGGAGAATGTGGAGAAATTCATAAGGCATGTGCATGTAGAGAAGAACAATCACAGGCTGGCAGAGAAGATACAGAAAGAATTAGAGGAAATGTAGAATGAAAAAAGTAATGCTGGTATTTGGAACGAGGCCGGAGGCGATCAAGATGTGTCCGCTGGTCAATGAATTAAAGAGCAGGGAAGGAATCGAAACGGTAGTCTGCGTGACAGGACAGCACCGGCAGATGCTGGATCAGGTGCTGGAAGCCTTTTCCGTGGTGCCGGACTATGATCTGTCCATTATGAAGGACCGTCAGACCCTTTTTGATGTGACGACGAATATTCTGAACCGGATCAAAGAGGTGCTGGAGGAGGTGCGTCCGGATGTGGTACTGGTGCATGGAGATACCTCCACCACCTTTGTGACTGCGCTGGCATGCTTCTATCTGCAGATCCCGGTAGGACATGTGGAGGCCGGATTACGTACTTACAATATCTATTCACCCTATCCGGAGGAGTTCAACCGTCAGGCGGTCAGCATTATCTCTTCCTATAATTTTGCGCCCACGGAGCTGTCAAAGCAGAACCTTCTGAAGGAGGGCAAAGATCCGGATACCATCTATGTGACGGGAAATACAGCCATTGATGCCTTAAAGACTACGGTACGGGAGGATTATACCCATCCGGAGCTTCAGTGGGCAGAGGGAAGCCGTCTGATCATGATCACGGCACATCGCCGGGAAAATCTGGGCGAGCCCATGAAGCATATGTTCCGGGCGATCCGCAGAGTGATGGATGAGCATCCGGACGTGAAGGCGATCTATCCGATCCATATGAATCCGGTGGTCCGGGAGATTGCCAGTGAGATCCTTGGAGACGATGAACGCATCCACATGATCGAGCCGCTGGATGTGCTGGATTTCCACAATTTCCTGTCCAGAAGCTATCTGATCCTGACCGACAGCGGCGGGATCCAGGAGGAGGCTCCTTCTCTCGGAAAGCCGGTTCTGGTCATGCGTGACACCACCGAGCGTCCGGAAGGGATTGCCGCCGGCACACTGAAGCTGGTGGGGACAGAGGAAGAAGTGATCTATGAGAACTTCCGGCTGCTGCTGGAAAATAAAGAAGCTTATGAAGCAATGAGTACGGCAAGCAATCCTTATGGCGATGGATTTGCATGCCGGAGGATTGCGGATGTGCTGGAAGGGAAAGAATGAATCTTTATCTGATCGTATTTTTGATTCTGGCAGCGGCAGTGCTGCTGGAATGGTTTAAGCCTCAGTATGAGGAGAAGATATACGGGTGCTGCTGGATTCTCATGACGGCATGTCTCTGCTTCCGGTTTGGACAGGGAACGGATTATGCGACCTATCATGCCATCTATGAGACCATACCGCCCGTGATCGATCTGTCTCAGGGGTATCTCTGCGGATTTTATCCGGAGACGGGATGGCGGCTGATCTCTGCGCTGTTCAAGGTGTTCCATGCTCCTTTCTGGGTATTTACCATGGTACTGGGTCTGGCTGAGATGATGCTTCTTCACCGCTTCCTGAGGAAGTATGTGCCCATGAAGGCGGCAGGGCTGCTCCTTTGCTATCCGGTATTATTTATTACCTATATGGTGTCCGGGCTTCGGCAGGGACTTGCCATGTGTCTGTTTCTGGGCGTGGCAGTTCCTTTTTATCTGGAAAAGAAATGGGGAAGATATGTGATCAGTATTCTGATTGCGGCATCCTTTCACAGAGTTGGCTATGCATGGCTGGTACTGCCGGTGGTGTACTATCTGCCGGTCCAGATCATGATGCTTTTGACAGGACTGTCTGTGGCAGGCGGTCTGCTTCTGCAGGTGGGACCTGTGGAACAGTTCCTGGTAAATCTGGTTCCGGCATATCATGTCAAACAGTTTTTGCTGGAGGGGGAGGTCAGCCTGTTTGCTGTAGGCGAGAGACTGACGGCTTTTCTGGTTCTTCTGGGGCTGTATCTCTGGAAAAAGAAAAAAGACGGTACCGTGGAAGAAAAGACGGAGCTTTTGCTGAAGGCATATATGTGCGGCGTGTGCTTTTATATGCTGCTCTGCGGCAGCTCCTACTATGCCAGCCGGTATGGCGTGATCTTCAAGGTGCTGGAGTGTGTGCTGGTTGTCTTACTGGTGAGAGAAAGAGACAGAGCGGCAAAAACAGCAGCGGCATTCTTTTTTGGAGTGGTTCTGTTAATGGGATTCAAAAATATGAATGCAATGATCTTAGAAGGCGGGTATGCCAGTTTCGGAATTAAGGTCTGGAATTACCCGTATATATCTGTATTCCGGCAGGATGCGATAGATCAATTTTTCCCTTATGAAGAGAAGGTAAAAGAAATCTATGGTTATAATATTGAAGATCAGCAGTTATGGATGATTGAAAGGTAGAGAGGACAGGACATGCGTCTGGAGATTCTATTGACCGCAGTGTGCTTTTTTGGCGGCACATGTTTGACCGGCTATGCACTGCGGCGGGTTTTAAAAATGAATAAAGAGGGGGTTCTGTTTTCTGCTGCAGCAGGAACCATGCTCTGGTGGGCGGTCATGGAGCTGATTCTGGTTCCCATGACCATGAAGCTGGCGTCCTTTCACAGCTTTGTATATGTATATACTGCGGTGATCGGGGGACTGGTGATCTGCGGGCTGTTCTGCCGGAAGGAGATTTGGGAGGACATCAAAGCCCTTTGCAGAGATGCAAGGCAGTACCTGACGCTGGGACATCTGGCATCTTTGGGGCTGATCTGTTATCAGCTGTATTTTATCCATCATCATATGTATCTGGAGTGGGATGATACTTATTATGTGAATCTTGCCAATGAAGCGGTGTATTCGGACAGGATCTACTGGATCTACCCGGAGACAGGAGCCTTTGCGGACTTTGACAAGCGGTATGTACTGTCTCTGTGGCCGATCTTCTATGCGTGGCTGTCCAGACTGACAGGCGTACTTCCGACGATTATGGCACACACCATTCTGCCATGGCTGATGATCCCTCTTGCTTATATGGTATATGTGCTCATCGGAAAACGGCTTTTCCCGGAGGACAGGCAGCTGCAGGGTATGTTTCTGGCGTTTGCCGTACTACTCCACCTGTTCATGAGCGGACAGCATACATCGGGGCTGACTTTTTTAAGTATTACTCCCTGGGTTGGAAAAGGTGTGCTGGCAGCGGTGCTGATCCCCATGCTCTTCTACTGGGTGCTGCGGACGGCTCAGGAGGAGCAGACTGGCAACTGGGTCATGCTTGGAATTACCTGCCTTGGGGGATGCCTGATCTCCTCCACGGGAATCATGCTGACGCCGGTTTTTGTAGGGATGGCAGTATTCCTGGTGAGTCTGAGGAAAAAGAGTATCCGGTATCTGATGCAGGGCATGGCCGCCTGTCTGCCCTGTATCGTGCTTGGTATCTACTATATCTATCTGATACGTTAAAAAAGGAGCTATATGCAGGAATTTTTTGAGATTGCAAAGACAGATTTTGCAGCGACCTTTGAGGGAGCGTGGATATTTCCGGTACTGTTGATCAGCATTGTCTGGATCCTTTGGCAGGAAAAGGACTGGATGCGTAAGCTTCTGCTGGGAGTTCTGCCGCTGGCATTTTTATTTTTATACTGGTGTCCGCTGACCGGCATTTTGTTTATGAAGCTGTTGGGAGAGAATGTGTACTGGCGGATCCTGTGGCTGCTTCTGCTCGCAGTGACGATTCCCTATGGGGGCTGTCTGCTGCTGAAAAAGTTAAAGGGAATCTGGAGGCAGGGGGCATTTCTTGTATTGATGGCAGTGCTGGCACTGAGCGGGAAACAGGTGCTCTCCACAGAGTGGTTTGAAGTGTCCACAAATGTATATAAGCTTCCGCAGAATGTGGTGGAGGTCTGCGAGTTGCTGCCTGATAATATACATGCAATGGTGTCAAATCGTTTAATGCCGTATATGCGTCAGTATAATCCCACTATTACATTGGAGTATGGGCGTAATGCTTTGAACTATAATGGAATAACTGAGACGACATCGCATGAACAGCTCCTATATCTGGAGGCACAAAAGCCGGAGATCGATCTGAATAAACTAATATCTTTGGGGAGAGAAGTCCAAATTGAATTTTTTGTATTTTCTAATAACAGAACTTATATTGGAAAATGGGAAGATTACGGATTTTTTGAATATGGGAGAACCGATGAATTTGTTATCTTCGCAGACGAAAGTTATAAAAGTTAGAAAGATGATTGTTGGGAGAATTTAAAGGGAGAGTTGATATGAGAGGAAAGTGGAAGCTGAATACAGAAAACAAGATGATTTTGGCTGTCTTATTTTTAGTTATGGCTGTATCATTTTTTTGGTGCGTGAAGAAGTCGGATATGTTTATTGATGAAATATGTACCTATGGACTTGCCAATTCGTACTATGCTCCTTTCATTAATGACATATCGGAAGATGCTGATTTAGTAGATAAGGTTTTAACTCAGGAGGATATAAAAGAGTATTTAACAGTTTCCGGAGAGGATGCATTTAAGTTTAATTCCGTATATTATAATCAAACACAGGATACACAACCTCCCCTGCATTACCTGTTACTGCATTTTGGCTGTTCTATATTTCAGGAAAGTTATTCTAAATGGATAGGCTTATCAATTAATCTTATTCTGTATTTAATAACCAATATACTGCTTTATAAAATAAGTATCATGATTTTAGGAAGCAGAAAGCTGTCTGCACTGGCAGTACTGATATATGGGCTTAGTTATGGTGGATTATCGACGGTGCTTATGATCAGAATGTATATGCTGCTTACTTTTCTGACGATGTGTTTTGCTTATGCAGCCTTGAAACTTTATCAGGGAGATAAAAATAAATGGTATTATCCGGCAATTACTCTGATTTTGTTTTGCGGAATGTTTACACAGTATTTTTTTGTATGGTTTGCCTTTTTCTTCAGTGCAATATATTTTTTACGTGAATTAAAATCAGGACGATGGAAAGATGCAATGATATATGCATTGTTTGCATTTTTAGGAATAGGAATATTTTATGGTACATATCCGTGTGTGATTGATCAGTTATTTGCTGATAAATTAGTATCGGGAAAAACAGCAGTAGAAAATGTTATGGATATTCCCGGGATGCTGCTAAGTATTTATTCGTTTTTTATGCAGATGGCAGCCAGTTATAAAGCAGCCTGTTTTTTGCTGGTGGCTGCAGTGGCAGCCGGAATGTTTAAGTTGCGTGAAAATATTAATTTGTATATTACAAAATTTGATATAAAGGATTCTTCATGTATTGCCTTGATAGCGGCGGTTATCTTTTCTGTCCTATTTACGGCAGTCGTTTCACCGGTTACGGCATTGAGATATATATATAATATTTTGCCGTTGGCAGCTTTGTTTTTTGTATACTTTATAAAGCTTGTGTCTGTAAATCAGAAAAAGTATTTTGGGATAGCTACTGCTATTTGTGGGATTTTATGTGTGGGAAGATCATTATATACGGAACCTGAATATGTGGAAAATGTACCGAAAGAAAATTATGATATAGTAGAAGCATATTCAGATTTGCCGTGTGTGTATTTAAATGCAAATGAGAAGGCTTCTCTGACGCAGGATATGCTCCAGCTTATAGAATTCAAAGAGGTTTATATAACAAATAATTTTGTAAGTGAAAAAACGAAGAATTATTTGGAGAAGATGGATACAAGTGAAGGAATTATACTATATATTGATGTATCAGAGGAGTGGGGAAGCGGATTTGATTCGGAAAAAATCTGTAATGAGATAGCTGAAAATACAGAATTTGAAACATGTGAGTTATTATGCAGCTTCTCGTTTTCTGAAACATATTTATTACGGTAATGAAAAGTGCTTTAGAAGTTCAGTCCTCTAAAGCACTTTCTATTGTGTAATTTAATTATTTGCAATGTAAGCGAAGATCTAAAGCCACAAACAGACTGTCTTTCACTGTTCGTAAGATACGCATTTTGCTGGCGCCAACTTTATTATCATAATAAAGAGTAAATGGTACCTCAGCAAATTTACAGCCGGATTTATGTAATTTATAAAGTAGTTCCATCATACAGGAGAAAGAATGCATTGTAACAAGATTTTCTTTGTATTTTCCATATGCTCGTCTCAGAATAGAGTATGTATAAAGGCGGTAGCCACAAGTATAATCTTTTACATCCGGGACGCGAAGGATCATAGAATAATACAACTTGGCTCCGTCACTTAGCAATAAACGATTAGAGGGGACACCGTTGATGGTGGCTCCAGGCTGATATCTGGAGGCAATGACGCATTCTGCTCCTTCTTTTGATTTGGAGATCATGCTGTGAACGAACTGAGGCTTATGAGTGTTATCTCCATCCATAAAGCACATTAAATCATCAGATTCTGCGTTATGCAGAAAATCGCGAATAGCAGTAAAAAGTGCACCGCCGAGATTCTGGTTTGTTTTATGTGCAATTACACGGACAGTATCATATGTTTTTTCCATGGACTGGATAATTTGTAAGGTGTTATCTGTACTTTTGTCATCAATGGGGATAATTTCCAGATCAAATCCCTTATTCAGAAGTGTCTCTTTTTCATTCAGCCAGCCTTCAATTAAAGCCTGAATATTGCCGGATTCATTATAACAGGGCAGATAAGCATATAATTTATTCATGTGAAGATCTCCTTTGGTTTAACCATATGTACAAATATTTTCGAGAGAAATAAAGTGCAAAGAACGGAACAACAATGGAAACACCTTTACTAAAGAGAAAGGCAAGCCACTCAGCACAATATATAATTGAAAATTCGTAAGATGTAGTAATAAGGTAATTTGCCAGAAACAATCCCAGTATAAAGGTAGAAAAGTAAATCGCAAATCCACTGAATCCAAATTTGGTGTCAAAAATTGTTTTGGAAGAAAGAATATAACTTACAAAAAATCCAAGGATAACTCCTATAGTATTTGAAATAGTAAGATTAATATTCAAAATATGAAAGCTGATCCATACAACAGTGACATCTAAAATTGTTGATAGTATAGAAAAAAATAGATACTGCAGTATTTTTTCACATTTTCTATATAAAGTTAATATTAGTGACGTCATAGACCCTCCAATCTTAAATATATATTAACTTTATAAGTTTACATCAAAATAAAAATGAAAGCAACTGTTTTGGGGAAATATTGGAATATTAGGCGATTTATGTTGAATGTTTAATTGTGAAAAGGTAATGACAAAATATTGGAAATGAAGTAGAATAAAAGAAATTTATGGAGAGGAATATTATTAGAAAAATGAAAAAGATACAAGAATTGAACCCTTTTATAAAGACGTATGTAGTACTGATTGCAGTATTTTTTTTATCTATGGTATTGGTTTACTGTATTCCGACATCATGGATCCAGAATAATGTGGAAAAATCCATTGCGGTTATGGAGGGTGAGGGGGATTACCCCATGTATTTCTTTTACCGGCACAGTGGGATTGTAGATATCCATACAGATAAGCTGATGTATGAGAGTCTGATTCAGAACCGGGAGGAGTACAATCCCATTCAGGCGTCGGTCAGTATTAATCAGTATCCCAGATATTGGCATGGATATCAGGTATTGCTCAGACCGCTGTCAGTGGTCTTTCAGATACAGGAGGTGCGGTATCTGGGAATGCTCCTGTTCCATCTGCTCTTTTTCTGGAGTGCATGGCTGATTGCGAAGAAAACAAAGCCGATCAATGCTCTGCTGTATGTACTGACGGTGGCAAGTGGATATGTGATCTTTCTGGCAGTGTGTCTGCAGTTTATGACTACCTTTTTTGTCCTTTTTACATCTCTGATCGTGCTGCTGTCCAGGTATGACGAGAATGAACCTCCTACAAAAGAGAAAGTTGGGAAGCTGATGCTTTTCTTTTTTGTGGTCGGTATGGTGGAAAATTTCTTTGATTTTCTGACCTATCCGATTATTACGCTGGGTATTCCATTGATTCTTTTGCTGTGGCTGAGAGTAAGAGATGAACAGGCTGATTTTAAAAGTAATTTCTGGTTCATGTTCAAAGCTTCTGTTTCCTGGTTTTGGGGTTATGCACTGACCTGGATTACCAAATGGGTGATTTCTGCAGGAATTTTGGGTATCCGTTATTTCTGGAGAACTATGAGCGTTGTACAGTATCGTCTGGAGGGAAGTGAGGGGGAACCGCTTGATCGGATCGGTACAATTCGGAAAAATCTGAAGTCCTGGATGAATGTACAGGATGATGGAATTATTACGTGGAGTAAAGTCGCGTTTCTGATTTTAATTGTGGCATTGATTCTTATTATATGGAAGAAATTAAAAGATATAAAAACAGTTAGTGCCTATATTCCGATCCTTTTTGTGGCTGCTTATCCATATGTATGGTATCTTGTGATGTCAAATCATTCTCAGATTCATCATTGGTTTACGTATCGTGCGCAATTGGTAGCATTATTTGGAATATTAGTATTTATAGCAAGTATTTTAAAAGAGAAAGAGCAATTTTAAAAAAACCGTCTGCGCATCAGCGCAGGCGGTTTTTACGTACCTTATCAATTATGCCCTGTCCGAAGGCAGTTTTTATGAATTGTTTGCAATAAAAGCTGATCTCACGGAGCAGCCAGGTCAGGGTGATTTTAAACACTCCAAGCTCCTTCTGCATCCGCTGCTTTTCTTTGTGTGCGGTCATTTTGTTTTTATCGGAATATCCGGCAATCTCATAGATGGAGATAGGAATGGGGCGGTAATCAAATATTTTTTTCTGTAAATACATAGAAAGAAAGAAATGATGATCGGCACATATCTTATAGGAAATATCATAAGGATGCCGGAGCATCAGTTCTCTTCGGATAAATACAGACTGGTGGCAGAAGGACATTTCATAGGTCAGATGCTCCAACGGCAGTGCGGGATACAGCTTTTTGTTGCCCTGATAGATGCAGAGGGTATCTCCGTATACGATCTGGGCAGGAGACGGATGATTGAAAATCTGCCAGAGTACGCTGTCATCTGCCAGAAGATCACCGGCATTCAGGAAGAGAAGCCAGTTTCCTGTGGCGAGTCGAGTTCCTTTGTTCATGGCATCGTAGATTCCGTGGTCAGGCTCTGATACATAGCGGAATGAAATCCCGTTTTGTGAAAATTTGTCTTCATATTGTGCCAGAAGTTCTTTGGTCCCGTCCTTAGAGTCTCCGTCAATCACCAGATATTCAAAATGCTTCCAGGATTGCTGTAAGATATTATTCAGAGTCGTAAGAAGCTCGGATTTGGCTTCGTAACAGACGGTGATAATAGATAGTTCAGGTATTGTCATAGTAATCTCCATTGGTATATGATGATGTTACTATTATATGCGAAAATAAAGCAGTGAACAAGAAGTATAATGACAAACCCGGAAAAATAAAGTAAAATAAAGAAAGCTTTAAGAAGTGAGAGATAGAGATGTTAGGTATAAAAAGAAGGAATTTTATTGGGGCAGTTTTGTGTTCTGCCATATATATGATCGTTATATGGAATCTGGTTCCCTTTGTCTATGGTATTATTGATGACCGTTCGATGATGGAGATTGTATCCGGGCAGTATCTGGGGCATCCAGATGCACATACGATTTTTCTGGGATATTGGTACTCTCTGCTGCTGACTGGATTGTACCGGCTGCTTCCCAATGTGGACTGGTATGCCCTGTGCTATATGCTGCTGCAGGGAGGATGCCTGTGTCTGATTCTGTATCGGATCATGAGCCGGGCATCAGACAGGAGAAGAGGTCTGTCCGGTTGTATATTTGTATTATTGCTGATACTGGTACTGGGGGTGCAGGCGCTTACCCAGCTGACTTTTACCACCACGGCGGCGGTATTGGGAGTTACGGTGCTCTTCTGGTATATGACCTCGGAGAAGATCCGGTTTGCGGACTGGCTTCTGCTGCTGATTCTGTGTTTCCTGACCGAGCAGGTCCGCTCATCGGTGTATTTCATGATTCTTCCGGTATGCGGCATTCTGTGGTTGTTCAGAGCCGGAAGAAGGGAAGAAGGCAGGTGGCATGGATGGATTCCGGCAGCGGCAGTAAGTGTGCTGCTGTTAAGCCTTCTGGGAAATCAGGTGGGATATGGCAGTGATTCATGGAGAGCATACCAGTCCTATAATCAGAACCGTTCGGCGGTATTTGATTATTCTGATTATACATTCCCCAGATATGAGGATGCCACGGAGTTCTACAACCGTATGGGAATTGAATCCAAAAGCAGGGCAAAGACGTTGTTTTATTATAATTATACAGCGGATGAGCAGATTTCACCGGAATTCTTCGGCACATATATTTCTGATTATGAAGCTGCCTTCCCGTCAGAGGAGACACAGCTGGATCAGGTTTTGGAGAGTGTAAAGGGATATCTGAAGAAGTTTTTTGTGGGAAAAATCCATATACAACATGTGCTGGCAGTTCTTTTGTACATGGGACTTGCAGCCTGGTATGCTGTCCGAAAGGACGGGAAAGGCTGCGGGAAGGTTCTCTGTGTAATGGGGATTCAGATGGTACTTTGGATCTATTTGTTCTATGAGGGGAGGACGCCGGAACGGGTTATCTACAGTATGAATCTGATGATGGCAGTTACCGGGATTCTGCTGCTGGCTGAAGCCTTGCGTGGCAGGATGATTCCAGAGAATATACAGAAAACGGGAGCGGCAGCTTTGATTTTCCTGCTTGCAGGAGCGTCGGTTTTTCAGATCAGCCGCATGCGGCAGCAGAATCTGGAGATGAGTCGTCGGAATGAAGACATAGAAGCGCTGAAAGTATATTGTATGGAACAGCCGGAGAATTTCTATTTTAATGATGTGACTTCCATGGCTTTTACAACCTATAATGTAAAGCTGTGGAGGGAAGATGCCTATAAGATGAATTATATGTCTCTTGGAGACTGGATGAGCTACAGTCCTGTATGGCAGGAAAAGCTGGATCAGCAGGGAATCAGCAGTGTAAAGGATGCTTTGTATACACAGGAAGAGGTGTATCTGATCTGCAGTTTTGACAAAGGGCTGGAATATCTGGTGTCTTTGTATGATGGAGTAGAATGTACAGAAGTGGAAAAGATACCGGGATTTAAGATTTACAGACTGCAATTGTTGTAAAAACAGCCGGAAAGTGTTAGAATACTAAAGATTATAGATAATGAGGAATATGACAATGGATAAGTTTGCGCAGTACAAGCGTTTGATCCGTACCGGTGTGGTCGGTTTTGAGATACTGGTAGAGACGATTTTCTTCGGATATGTCTGGTTTAACATATATAATGTGTGGAAAACGAATCCCTTTGAAAACAAGGGAAACCTGATGATGATCGGCTGCTACATCTTATATCTGGTTGTTTTTGTATACTTGTATGGCGGTACAAAGTTTGCATATTATAAAAAAGGACAGTTGATCCTGTCTCAGATATTGGGAACTTTGATTGCGAATGTGGTAACCTATATTCAGATCATCATGGTACTGGGCAGATACCCGTTCCCGACGGTACTGCCGATGTTTGTGATCAGCGCCGCTGATTTTTTAGTGATCGCGATCCTGAACCAGATTTCGGACAGATTGTTCCGCCGTCTGTTTCCGCCTAAGAAGCTGCTTTTGATCTGCGATCTGAATGCAAAGGAGAATCTGATCCGTAAAATATCAGGGCGGAAGGATCTGTACGAGGTATCCAGATGTGTTTCCGCAGAGGAGCCGCTGGAGCGATTGAAGGAGGCGGTACAGGACTGTGACGCCATGATGCTTTACGGCATTGAGGAGCAGAAGCGCAATGCTCTGGTAAAATATTGCTATGAAAAATCCATTCGTATCTACGTGGCGCCGGAGATCACGGATATTCTGCTGCGGGGCGCAGACCGGGTGCATTCCTTCGACACGCCGTTTTTGCTGCTGAGAAATTACGGATTGTCCTTTGAGCAGCGGGTTATGAAGCGGGCGATGGATATTGTTATATCCGGGATCATGCTTTTGCTTGCCTCCCCGTTTATGCTGGTGACCGCTCTGGCGATTAAGCTGGAGGATCATGGTCCGGCGCTTTTTAAGCAGGAAAGAGTAACCCTGAATGGAAAGAAGTTTTATATTTACAAATTCCGCAGCATGATTGTGGATGCGGAGAAGCACGGAGCGCAGTTCTCATCTAAAAATGACAGCCGGATCACGAAGGTTGGAAAATTTATCCGTGCGACCCGTCTGGATGAGCTTCCTCAGCTCATCAATATTTTAAAGGGTGATATGAGTATTGTGGGACCAAGACCGGAGAGACAGAATTATATTGATGAATTCTGTGAGGAGACGCCGGAGTTTATCTATCGCCTGAAGGTAAAGGCGGGACTCACCGGATATGCCCAGATTTATGGAAAATACAACACAACTCCGCTGGACAAGCTGAAGCTGGATCTGATGTATATTGAAAGCTACTCGGTCCTTCTGGACATTCGGCTGATCTTCCTGACTCTGAAGATCATGTTTACCAAGGAAAGCACAGAGGGTGTGGAGGAAGGAAAGAACCATGCGTAGATTTTGGATATTCAATCATTATGCAACGACCCCGCTGACGGGACCATTGCTTCGTCATTACTATTTTGCGGAATGTTTAAAGGAAAAGGATATGGAGACGACAGTCTTTGCCGCCAACGAGCTGCATCAGACCGGGACTGCCGTCGACACACATGGGAAGCCTTATCTTCGGACCGAAGAGGAAGGGGTTCCCTTTGTGTTTGTTAAGACAAGTAAATATCAGGGGAATGGAATCTCCCGCGTGAAAAATATGCTTTCATTTTTCTTCGGACTGCTGCGGATCTCCGGGGGATATGCGAAGAAATATGGGAAGCCGGATGTGATCTTGGGCTCCAGTGCCCATCCGCTGACCAGCATTGCGGGAATCCTTGTGGCACGGAAGTTCCGTGTGCCGGCGATCGTTGAGGTGCGGGATCTGTGGCCGGAAGCCATCTTTTCCTTTGGAAAGGTGAAGATGGACAGTCTGGTGGGAAGGCTTTTGAGCGCCGGAGAAAAATGGATGTATGTGCATGCGGACGCTATTGTGTTTACCAAGGAAGGCGATGTGGATCATATCAGGGAAATGGGCTGGGACACTGCCCATGGAGGAAAGATCGATCTGAAGAAGTGCCATTATGTGAATAATGGCGTGAAGCTGAGTGATTATTATCGGAGTATTGAAACGGATGTTCTGGAGGATCCGGATCTGAAGGATGACAGCTTCAAGGTGGTCTACACGGGAACGATCCGGCCGGTCAATAACGTGGACAATCTTCTGGATACGGCGAAGCTGTTAGAAAAGCATAAGGATATCCGCTTCCTGATCTTCGGAGGCGGCAATCAGCTGGAGCGGCTTCAGAAGCGGGTCATGGACGAAAAGCTGGACAATGTGGTCTTTAAAGGCTTTGTGGAGAAAAAATATATTCCCTATATTCTGAGCAGATCCTCAGTCAATATCCTGAATTATTCCCAGTCCCAGTATAACTGGTCCCGGGGAAACAGCTCCAATAAGCTGTTTGAATATATGGCAAGCGGAAAGCCGATCATCTCTACGGTGAAGATGGGCTACTGCATTCTGGATAAGTATCAGTGTGGATTGTCACTGGAGGAGTGCACGCCGCAGGCGCTTGCGGAAATGATAATGAAGATTCATGACATGCCGGCAGAATCCTATGCGCAGATGGCAGAGAATGCGAAAGAGGGAGCGAAGGATTTTGACTTCTCCGTATTGACGGAGCGGCTGTATAAGGTGATCGAGAGTGTGGAAAAAGGCTGAGAAATATTATCAGACATTAAAATATTTAAAAAAAAGCCAGATGAAATATCTGGTGAAAAATCGTCTGGAGCGAAGGAAAAAAGCGGTTACGGATGTCC
Source organism: Clostridiales bacterium (assembly GCA_018376135.1). Taxonomy (GTDB): domain Bacteria; phylum Bacillota; class Clostridia; order Lachnospirales; family Lachnospiraceae; genus Hominiventricola. The sequence continues at coordinate 78,925 of JAHABX010000005.1, forward strand.
TGTCTCCGGCGCATGGACGTCTTTCCCTGTGGATGCCGAGGCTGGACAGTCATCCGGATTATCTGGAGCGTTTTTGTCTGGAGGAGATCCTGGAGGGGAAGGTAACGCTGCTTTATGAGCAGGGAATACCGGGAGGCAGGAACTGGGCAGATCCGGAGAAGTCCCATCTGTGGAATTTTAATCTGCATTATCTGGAATTTCTGATCCCGCTGGCAGCAGCCTGGCAGGAGGAGCGGGAGCAGCGGTATTATGAGTGCTTCCGTAATTATTGCCGCAGCTGGATCGCGGATAACCGGGAAGGAAATGGAGACGGCTGGCATCCCTATACTATTTCTCTGCGATTGACCAATCTGTGGATCTGTATGGATGCATTCTGGGAGATCCTCAGTGAAGACAGGGAGTTTTTTACAGAATTGAATAACAGCATGTATGCTCAGTATCTGCATCTGCAGAAGAAGCTGGAGCTGCATCTTCTGGGCAACCATTATTTTGAAAATCTGAAAGCGGTGATGCTGGGAGCTCTGTATTTCAAAGAGCCGGGTGTCTATGATGCATATAAATTTCATCTGCAGGAGGAGACAGAGGAACAGATCCTGCCGGATGGGGTACACTATGAGCGGAGCCTTATGTATCACAAGATCATTCTGGAGGATCTGATGCGTACCGCAAAGGCAGTGGAGTCGGCAGACCGGCTGCTGTATGCAGATCTGCTTGTTGTGATCCGGAAAATGACAGATGCCATGTACTCTCTGGAGGAAGGGATGGGGCATACGCCGCTGTTCAACGATGCAGGAGACAATGTGGCAAGATCCATGGTCAGTCTGCTGGCGGCGCTGCGGGATGAATTTTCCATTACGCCCGGCTGCAGAAATGCGTTTGATGCCTCCGGTTACTATTGTATCCGGAAACGGGATCTGAAGCTTCTCATGGATGTGGGAGAGATTGCCCCGGACTATATGCCGGGACACGGGCACTGTGACGGACTGAGCTTTGAGCTGTCCTGTAAGGGACATCCGGTCTTTGTAAATGCGGGAACCGGGCAGTATCAGGGACCTCTTCGGAGATATTTCCGGAGTACGGCTGCTCATAATACGGTTGTGATCGACGGGCAGGAGCAGTCAGAGTGCTGGGGTGAACACCGGGTGGCGCGCAGGATCTCGGAGGTGTCCGGAAGCTGCAGTGATACCTGGATCAGGGGAAAACTGACCACCTGTCAGGGAAGGCATCAGAGCCGCTGTATAGAGATTAAGGAGAATCTGGTGGAGATCTGGGATCTGGTGCAGGGACATGCACAGGCATATCTGCATCTGGCGCCGGAATATGTTTACCGGGTGCAGGGCAGGAAAGTGCTGGTGCAGGACAGAGACGGACAGACGGTATGCGAGATACAGAGCATGCCCAAGGATCAGCTTTTGGTGCACACGGAAGGAGAGATCTGTTCCTACGCCCCGGAGTTTGGGAAAGTGGAGGAGATACAGGTGCTGGAAATCTCCTGGGACAGCGAAGGAACGGAACATGGAATACAGGTGAGGTTTGCATGAGCTGCAGAATCACCCAATCACATACAGAATCGAGGAAAACATATGATTAACGTAGTAGGACTTGGATATATCGGACTTCCCACGGCACTGATGTTTGCAGCGCACGGAGTGGAAGTGGTCGGAACGGATTACAACAGGGAACTGGTAGATACTCTGAATGCGGGAAAGACCACCTTTGAGGAGGATGGTCTGGACGAGCTGTTTCAGGCGGCAGTGAAGAGGGGAATTCATTTTTCTCATGAATATCAGAAGACCGATATGTATATCGTTGCGGTGCCGACTCCTTATGACAAAGCCAGTAAGAAGGTGGATGCGGAATATGTGGCAGGGGCAGTGAAGAATGTGATGGAGGTCTGCCCGAAGGGAGCGGTGGTCGTGATTGAATCCACGGTCTCTCCCGGCACCATTGACAAGTATGTCCGCCCGGTTGTGGAGGAGAGAGGCTTTGTCATTGGAGAGGATATCCATCTGGTACATGCGCCGGAGCGTATTATTCCCGGAAATATGGTCTATGAGCTGAAGCATAATTCCCGTACCATCGGTGCAGACAGCTGTGAGGTCGGAGAAAAGGTGAAGGCTCTTTACAGCTCTTTCTGCGAGGGGGAGATCGTGGTCACCGATATCCGTACGGCGGAGATGACGAAGGTAGTGGAAAATACCTTCCGTGATATTAATATTGCATTTGCCAATGAGCTGGCAAAGATCTGCCGCTCCGACAACATGGATGTGTACGAGATCATCCGCATTGCCAATAAGCATCCCCGTGTCAATATCCTGACTCCCGGACCGGGCGTGGGCGGTCACTGTATTTCCGTGGATCCATGGTTCCTGGTGGGAGATTATCCGGGACTTGCCAATATCATTCTGGCAGCGCGGAAGATCAACGATTCCATGCCGGATTTTGTGCTGGAGCGGATCCATGAGATTATGAAAGAAAATGGCATTACCGATGTGGGCAGAGTGGGACTTTACGGACTGACCTACAAGGAAAATGTGGATGATATGAGAGAGAGCCCGACTCTTCAGATGCTGGAGAGTATGGACCGGCATCTGTGCGGCGGGCAGATCCGGGTCTATGATCCCTATGTGACCCGTGATGTGGTGAAAAATCAGTATCATGATCTGGACAGCTTCCTGAAGGATGTGGATCTGGTGGTGCTTCTGGTGGGGCATGACGAGATCAGGGAAAATATGGAAAAGCTACAGGGAAAAGTAGTCCTGGATACGAGACATATCTGTTTCCTGGATGGCGTTTATCGGTTATAGATGGGAGAACATAGCAGTATGAAGCAATTATTTTTAAATGTGAAGGACGGAAGCATGAAGCTGATCGATCAGCCGATGCCTACAGTTAAGGAAAATATGGTGCTGGTGGAAAGCCTTTATACGGTAGTCAGTGCAGGAACGGAGAGAGGACTGACCTCTTTTGGCGGCAAGAATCTGGTGCAGAAGGCGCTGGAGCGCCCGGATCAGGTAAAGAAGGTGCTGGAGAAGCTGTCCACAGATGGAATCGTGACAACCATGGAGAGTGCGTTCAATAAGCTGGCGGAGCCCATGCCCATGGGATATTCCGGCGTGGGACGCGTTATTTCCTGCGGAAGGGGTGTGACCGAGGTGCAGGCAGGGGATCTGGTGGCCATGGTCGGGACCGCTTATCATTGTGAGATCAATCGGGTCAGCCGTACCATGCTGACCAGAGTGCCGGAGGAGTTGGAGGATTATCGTCAGGCAGCCTTCTGTGCCCTTGGAGGAATCGCCCTGGAAGGCATCCATCAGGCAGAGGTCGTGCCGGGAGAGACCGTGGCAGTTATCGGCATGGGACTTCTGGGACATATTGTCAGCCGGATCCTCAATGCTTACGGCTGTGATGTGATCGGCTATGATGTGGCGGATAAGAGTATGCCGGGTACACGTCTGAAGGCATTTATCAATTCCAATGATGACAGTGCGGTGGATATGAGCAAGGCACTCACCCGGGGACGGGGCGTGGATAAGGTGATCATTACAGCGGCGGCAAACAGCAATGCCCCTATGGATCTGGCGGCAGCCATTACCAGAGACCGCGGTATCATCTGTATGATCGGCGTGACTCAGATGAACATTGACCGTCGTCCGTATTATGAGCGGGAGCTTTCCTTCCGGATCGCACGTTCTTATGGAGCAGGACGTTATGACCCCACCTATGAGCAGAAGGGAATCGATTATCCTATCGGATATGTACGTTTTACAGAAGGACGGAATGTGGAAGAATTTGTACGCCTGATCGCCCAGAAGAGAGCGGATTTTGCAGATTTGATCACTCATGAGATCCCATTTGAGCGGGCGGCAGACGCCTATGAGATGATCACAAAGAATCCGAATCATGAGCGCTATATCGGAGTCCTTTTGAAATACAGCGAGAATGAGGAAAAATGGAAGGACACCATCGAGACCGGCAGTGAGAAGAAGGCAGTATCTTCTGAAAAGATCCGTCTGGGACTGATCGGAGCCGGGAATTTTGTGCGCAGCACCATGCTGCCGATCATGAAAGAAACCGGAAAGTTTGAATTCCGGGGACTTGCGACCACGGGAGGCGTTGGCGGAGCTCAGGCAAATGCGGGAACTCCGTTTTCCTATACGACCAATGATTATAAGAAGCTTCTGGAAGACCCTGAGATTGATCTGATCGCCGTCTCCACTCAGCACAACAGCCATGCGAAATTTGTGGTGGAGGCGCTGAAGGCCAATAAGAATGTCTATTGTGAGAAGCCTCTTTGTCTGACCCTGGAGGAGCTGGAGGATATCAGGGCTGCCTATGAACAGTCAGAGGGAGAGCTGTTCTGCGGACTGAACCGCAGACACGCACCGTTGATTCAACAGCTGAAAAAGGAAATGAAGACAGACCAGATTCCGGCAGTCTATGATTTCATTGCCAATGCCGGATTTATTCCGAAGGATCACTGGGTACATGATGAGGCGGCAGGCGGCGGCAGGATTCTGGGTGAGGCGTGCCACTTTGTGGATCTGATCCAGTATCTGGACGGAAGCGAGCTTCAGGAGCTTCAGGTGACTGCGGCTCAGAACAATGCTTATCCAATGAATGACAACGTGCTGATCACACTCAGGTTTTCTTCAGGAGCGATCGGAAATATCATCTATTCCTCCATGGGATCGAAAAAGTATCCCAAGGAACAGCTTCGTGTGCTGTCCAACGGCTCTGTCTATGAGATGGATAATTTTATCCGTCTTCGGAAATACGGAAGCACAAAGACCGTGAAGGAGAAGCTGAAGCAGGATAAGGGTATCAAGGCTGAGTATGAGTATATCTGCAGGGTGCTGAAGGGAGCAGAGAAGAATACGGTGATTGAGGATGCGTTCCGCGGACAGGAGCTGCTGATCAAAGCCATGCAGAAGGTGAAGGAAGTATGAGGATCCTTGTCTATGACGTAGCGGCGGACAGCGGAGGAGCTGTGACGGTGCTGCAGAGCTTTTATGAGGAATTTCTGAAGGATACGGAAAATGAATATGTGTTTGTCCTGAGTGTTTATGAACTGCCGGAGACGGCACATATCAAGGTGCTGAATTTTCCGTGGATCAAGAAAAGTCCGCTCCATCGGCTGTATTTCGATCATTTTGCGGCGCATAAGCTGGTGAAACGGTATCATGCGGATAAGGTACTGTCTCTGCAGAACATTGAGCTGCCCCACGCCGGCGTACCTCAGATCGTCTACGAGCACAATGCACTGCCCTTTGCAGAGTATCGCTTCAAGCCATGGGAGGCATTCCGTCCGTGGACGACTCAGCAGATCCTGGGACGGATGATGAAAAAATCCATCCGCAGGGCAGAGAAGGTGATGGTGCAGACCAACTGGATGAAAGAGGAGATCGTGCGCCAGTGCAGGATTCCGGAGAGCCGGGTGGAGGTTAAATTTCCTCCGGTGGAGATGCTGGAAACGAAACCGTATCTGCTGAATGCAGAGAAGCCGGTTTTCTTTTATCCGGCAAATGCTTCGGCTTACAAAAACCACCGGACATTCCTGAAGGCCTGCATATATTTGAAAGAAAAAGGTCTTGAAAGCTATCAGGTAATCTGGACGGTTACCGGAGAAGAGAATGAAGGAATCCGCGCCATACGGAAAGAGGCGGAGGAGAAAGGGCTTCCCATAGAGTTCCGGGGGGCTATGCCCAGAAGAGAGCTGTTTGACCTGTATGCTTCCTCGGTGCTGGTGTTTCCCTCGTATATTGAGACTATCGGTCTTCCGCTTCTGGAGGCAAGATCTGCAGGCGCATGGATCGTGGTAGCAGACTGTCTGTATGCCAGAGACTGCGTGGGAGATTATGAAAGAGCGGAGTTTTTTGAGGCATTGGATGCCAGGAAGCTGAGTGAGATACTTGAGAATTGGGTGAAAAGGTAACAAGTATGAGTACAAATGAGAAAAAACTTTATCGTACGCTTTTAATCGTGTTCTTTGTGTTGTCTGTTCCTGTTTTTGTGCTGTCGTTTTATAATGTGCCGAGTGCTGATGATTATACTTTTGGGCGTCTTATGTATTCCTGGGTGAATGAGAATGGATATCACCTGGGAGGCATTTTAAAATGTGCAGTTCAAAATGCAGTAAATTATTATTTTACCTGGCAGGGAAGATATTCGGAATCCTTTTTTGCTTCTTTTATGCCAGAAATATTTGGTGCTTACTGGGCATGGACGATCATTATTTATTTGCTGCTTGCCGGAAGTATTATTTTCCTGTTCCGTTCTTTGGGAAAGTGTATGCTTCAGAAAGAAAATGCCTGGATAGGAACAGCGATTGCTGTGATAGTTTTGTTCGCGGTTACGCAGAAGATGCCATATCCGGTAGAAGCTTTTTTCTGGTTTGATGGTTCTATGGCATATATGCTGCATCATTCATTTTATATTTGGATGTGTGGTGTTATTATAAATTATTTTTTTACGGAAGACAGAAGGAAGAATAGAATATATATGGTTCTTATTTCTGTTTTGACGCTGCTTGCTGCCGGAGGAAATAATGTGACATCTTTTATCAGTATTCTGACATACTGCGTTTTTGTCATGGCGGCAATTTTGATCCGTAGAAAATGGGGAATTTTTTTCCCGTTTGTATTGAGTATCTGTGGGTTTGTGGTGAGTTATCTGTCTCCGGGGACCAGAATCCGTGGTGGAGACAGCAGTAATTATACCCCCATTTTAACTGCCGTAAGTAAATGTTTTAAATGGACCATTCGCCAATATTTGTTAGGGTGGACTACAGCTGTAATTGTTGTTATGCTTCTTATCCTGACACCGTTGCTGGTAAAAGCTGTGGTGAAAATTGTTGAAAGATATAGTTTCAGATTTCCATTGCCGATACTGGTTGGCATAGGCTGTATATGTTTTATATCAGCGATGTCCAGTCCTGCATTTTACATATTGGGTGAACCGGGACCTGGAAGGATGCGGAATGTTATTTTTGTGAATTATATCATTTTGCTGGTTCTTGGTTACAGCTATTTATTAGGCTGGCTTGTGGCGAAACAACAGGAGAAGCAGATATGGAGAAAGGTTTCTGACTTTTATGAGACAATTCCATCCGGAGTATGCATTGGACTTGCAGTGCTGCTGGCAGGATTATTTTGTATCGGAAATTTTCAGAGTTATGGAATTAGTCTGGAAGCAGCAAGGGAACTGGTATCAGGTGAAGCAAAACAGTATCATGGCGAATATCTGGAGAGAAAAGAGCTTTTTCAAAATACAGAAATGAGAAATGTGGAAGTAGATCCTTACAGTGTAAAACCGTATCTTTTGTTTTTTGATGATATTACGGATGACCCGGAGAATTGGAAAAACACAGGTGTGAGTGATTTCTATGATAAAGATACCGTGCGTCTGAATCGATATGATCCAGAGGTGGACTATGATTAACTGAAAATACAAATTGAAAAATAATTGGAAATAGTATATATTAATTCTAGATTACAAAAAGGATGGTTTTAAAAATGGCATTATTAAAAGAGTGGCACAAAATTGCATATGATGAAACAAAGGACAAGGGTACGCTTGAGAGATTCTGGGCAAATTATTTTAATCTGGAAAAGGGTATCTATGAGCAGTTATTAGAAGCGCCGGATACAGAAGTAAAGGGTACGGTAAAGGAGCTGGCAGAGAAGTACGGTCTGAGCATTATGGAGATGACCGGTTTTCTGGACGGCATCAATGACAGTCTTGTGACTCCGAATCCAATCGAAGAGATGGAGGAGGATACGGTTGTCAGCCTGAAGTTTGACAAGGAAAAGCTGTACAAGAATATGGTCGATGCAAAAGCAGACTGGCTGTATGAGCTTCCTCAGTGGGATGGCATCTTTGACGAGGAGACCAGAAAGGCGCTCTATCTGGAGCAGAAGAAATCCGGTACGATTGTTAAGGGGCCGAAGGTTGGACGAAATGATCCGTGTCCTTGCGGCAGCGGCAGAAAATACAAACAGTGCTGTGGGAAAAAGGCTTGACATAAGTCTGCCAGCTGTTATAATGAAAAACAGATCAATATTGCGAACGCAATGATGGGACTAACCACCCCGGAGTGGCTCTAATCCAGCCCGGTCGACGCCGTTATCGTCTAATGAGTGGTGCACGCAATTAGGGTGGAACCGCGGTAAATTCGTTTATCGTCCCTGAACAATCTATTTGGATTGTTCAGGGATATTTTTTTGAGAAGAAACAGGAGGAAGAAAAGATGAGGATTACATTAAAAGATGGATCAGTCAAAGAATATGCAGAGAGTAAATCCATTATTGATATTGCATTTGATATCAGTGAGGGACTTGCAAGAGCAGCCTGCGCAGGTGAAGTGGATGGAGAAGTGGTTGATTTAAGAACCGTGATCGATCAGGATTGTACCTTGAATATTTTAACAGCGAGAGATGAAGAGGGACTTCGGGTAGTACGTCATACCTGCTCTCATGTACTGGCTGAGGCAGTAAAGAATCTGTTCCCGGAGGCAAAGCTTGCCATTGGACCGGCAATCGATACGGGATATTACTATGATTTTGAAGCAGCGCCATTTTCAAGAGAAGATCTGGATAAGATTGAAAAAGAGATGAAAAAAATCATCAAAAAGGGTGCAAAGCTGGAGAAATATACACTTCCGAGAGAAGAAGCAATGAAATTTATGGAAGAAAAGGGAGAACCATACAAGGTAGAACTGATTCGTGATCTGCCGGAGGATTCGGTTATTTCCTTCTACAGCCAGGGAGATTTTGTGGATCTTTGTGCAGGACCACATCTGATGAGCACAAAGGGAATCAAGGCATTCAAGCTGACTTCTTCTTCCGGTGCATACTGGAGAGGTGATTCTGACCGGGCAATGCTTCAGAGAATCTATGGAAGTGCTTTTGCAACGAAGGAAGAGCTGGAGGCATATCTTCAGCATCTGGAGGATATCAAAAAGCGTGATCACAATAAGCTTGGCCGGGAGATGGAGCTTTTTACTACGGTTGATGTGATCGGACAGGGACTTCCGCTTATGATGCCGAAGGGAACCAAGATGATCCAGACACTTCAGAGATGGATTGAGGATGAAGAGGATAATAACTGGGGTTATGTCCGTACGAAGACTCCGCTGATGGCAAAGAGCGATCTGTACAAGATTTCCGGTCACTGGGATCATTACAAGGACGGAATGTTTGTGCTGGGTGATGAAGAGAAGGACAAGGAGGTATTTGCACTCCGCCCGATGACCTGTCCGTTCCAGTATTATGTATACAAGGCAAGCCAGAAATCTTACAGAGACCTGCCGATCCGTTATGGTGAGACCTCTACGCTGTTCCGTAATGAAGATTCCGGAGAGATGCATGGTCTGACCCGTGTCCGTCAGTTTACGATCTCCGAGGGACATCTGGTTGTCCGTCCGGATCAGATGGTAGAGGAGTTCAAGGGCTGCCTTGCACTGGCGAAAAAGTGTCTGACTACACTGGGACTGCAGGAGGATGTAACCTATCATCTTTCTAAATGGGATCCGGAAAACAAGGAAAAATACATTGGAGAGCCGGAGGTATGGAATGAGACAGAGCAGCATATCCGCAATATCCTGATCGAGCTGGATGTGCCTTTTGTAGAGGATGTGGGTGAAGCTGCATTCTATGGACCGAAGGTTGATATTAACGCGAAAAATGTTTATGGAAAAGAAGACACCATGATTACGATCCAGTGGGATGCACTTCTGGCAGAGCAGTTTGATATGTACTATATTGATCAGAATGGAGAAAAGGTGCGTCCGTGCATCATTCACAGAACTTCCATTGGCTGCTATGAGAGAACGCTTGCATGGCTGATTGAAAAGTATGCAGGTATGTTCCCGACCTGGCTGTGCCCGGAGCAGGTACGTGTACTTCCAATCTCTGACAAATACCTTGCATATGCGGAAAAAGTGGAAAAAGAACTGAAGGCAAACGGAATTCTTGCTACGGTGGATACCAGAGCAGAGAAGATCGGATATAAGATCCGTGAAACCAGACTTGCAAAGGTTCCTTATATGCTGGTAGTCGGTGAAAAGGAAGAGGCAGAAGGCAAGGTTGCAGTCAGAAGCCGTTTCCTTGGAGACGAGGGACAGAAGGATCTGCAGGAGTTTATTGATGCAATCTGCAAAGAGATCAGAACAAAAGAGATTCGTAAGATTGAGGTGCAGGAGCAGAAATAGGAGATAAAATTTACAATTAATCGGTTTCGATCAGATTCTTGAAAATTCTTGAAAAAATTTGAAAAAATTCATGAAAAAAACTTTTCAAAAATTTGTAAAAAGTTGTTGACAACCGGCTTCGGTTTTGGTATTATAACGGAGTCGGTTGTGAGACCGACAAACAAATGGGGTCTTAGCTCAGCTGGGAGAGCATCTGCCTTACAAGCAGAGGGTCATAGGTTCGAGCCCTATAGGCCCCATTGAAAAATTAATATGGCGAGATAGCTCAGCTGGCTAGAGCACACGGTTCATACCCGTGGTGTCGAGGGTTCGAGTCCCCCTCTCGCTACTTAAGCTTCCTAAGCAATTAGGAAGCTGTTTTTTTATACCTGTGGAGATGAGGGACAGAACATGAATATTGTTTGGATTGATGGCGGACTTGGAAATCAGATGTTCCAGTATGCATTGGCTTTGAAACTGCAGAGTCTTGGAAAAGAAGTTAAAATTGATGTTACAAAATATGCAGAGCATCATTCGCACAATGATTTTGAGCTGGACAAGGTATTTCGTATTTCCTGTCCTTTTGCCGGTGAGGATGAAATTCGCAGACTTGGATATCGAAAAGCAAACCACTGGACTGAGTTTTTGAAGAAAACACCCTTTGGCAAGAAAAGTATCTACAATAATGAATCCTATCAGTTTGATGAATCCGTTTTTTTGATGGATGAGCGTTATCTGGAAGGCTACTGGCAATCAGAAAAATATTTTATGAGCATAAGGGATAAAATATTGGAGACATATCAGTTCCCGGAATTTGCATCAAAGCAGCAGAAGGAATGGGCAGCTCGAATGCAGAGCGGATATTCCATTAGTGTGCATATCAGAAGAGGAGATTATCTGAATTATTCTTATCTTCAGAATATCTGTACGTTGGATTATTATAAGAGAGCAATGCAGTATTTCAGAGACAGATATCAGGGTGGAGTGGAGTTTTATATATTTACGAATGATTTTCCGTGGGCAGAGGAACATTTTTTGGAAAAGGATTGTCATTTTGTAAAAGGAAATACCGGAACGGAAAGCTTCCGGGATATGCAGCTTATGAGTTTATGCAAACACAATATAATCGCAAACAGTTCTTTCAGCTGGTGGGGAGCCTGGCTGAATCAAAATGCGGATAAGATCGTAATTGCACCGGAGAAGTGGGTGAATCGGGAAAGTGATGAAAAAATAGATATTATACCAGATACATGGATGAAAGTAAAAGGATAAAAGATCAGGAGGAGATAAGAATGCGCGTTGGTTTAGGTTATGATGTTCATCGCCTGGTAGAAGACAGGGATCTGATCCTTGGCGGTGTAACGATTCCTTATGAAAAAGGATTGTTGGGACATTCGGATGCAGATGTACTGCTGCATGCGATTATGGATGCATTGCTGGGAGCGGCAGCGCTGGGAGATATTGGACGGCATTTTCCGGATACAGATCCGGCATATAAGGGTATTTCCAGTGTGAAGCTTTTGGAGCACGTGGGCGCGCTTCTGGAGCAGGAGAGCTACCAGATCATCAATATTGACGCCACGATCATTGCCCAGAGACCCAAGATGGCTCCGCATATTTCCCAGATGGTGAAAAATGTGGCAGAGACACTGAAGATTGCAGAGAGCCAGGTGAATATCAAGGCAACCACGGAGGAAGGACTTGGGTTTACCGGAACAGGAGAAGGCATTTCCTCTCAGGCGATCTGCTCGCTGATGCCGATCACTGCTTATATTGAGGAAGATATGCTTGCAGAAGGAAGACCATGTGAGGGATGCGCAGGATGTCAGAAATAGTGCCGGTTTCCAGATATCTGACAGAAGAAGAAAAGGGCTTATCCCGTTCCTTATATGAGGCGGTCTTTTCAGAGGATACAAAGAAATTCGTGGATTACTATTATCAGTATAAGACAAAGGATAATGAGATACTGGTATTGGAGGAAGAGGGGCAGATCGTATCTATGCTGCATCTGAATCCTTATATGATGATTGTCAATGGCTATGAAGTGAAGAGCAGCTACATTGTAGCGGTTGCTACTCATAAAGAGTATCGGCATCGGGGATATATGAGACTGTTGTTGGAACAGGCGCTGAAGGATATGGCTGGGCGGAAGATGCCGTTTACTTTTTTGATGCCAGCCAGTGAAAGTATCTATGCACCTTTTGATTTTGTATGGATCTGCCCGTACACAACACTTCCCAGACAGGTGGAGCAGATGGATGCGGAGGGGCAGAATCTTTATCTGGCAAGTCAGTACCAGCTGTTCTGTAAAAGAGATGCTCGATATATGGAGAATCGGGAAGCAGAGCAAAGAGCAGAAGAGGGAGAGTCACCGGAAGGGAAGATCCCCCCTTATATGGCAAGAATCACGGATGTGTGCCGGATGCTTTCTATGGTGAACAGTTTTCAGAAGAGAGAGCTGTACCTTCATGTGAAGGATCCGATTATTGAAAGCAATGACGGATATTTTTGCTGGGAATCCTCCAGAGAGTACAGCAGAGCGGAAAAGCTGACTGAGATCCCGGAAAGGATCGATATGGAGCTGACGATCGGGGAGCTGACTTCTATGATATTTCAGAGTTTTCGGAGTTGTCTGTCAGAATTAGTATAAATAAAAAGAAATACATAAGATGTGTATACAGGGAATGAGAGATGTGTTTGTTTGAAATAAGTAAGTATAGAAAAGAATTGATGGGAATAGCTGCCGCTTGGGTTTTTTTGCGTCATTTTGGTCGTCCAATTTTTGAGGGCATATGGATTCTGGGAAAAGTTGAGTGGTATACTTATACTACCGGTTTTTTGGGTGTTGAGATATTTATTTTTCTTTCTGGTATGGGGTTAGTATATGCAATTCATAAAGAGACTTTAAAACAGTTCTATTTGAAAAGATTTTTTAGGGTCTATCCAACATTTTGGATATGGCTTACGGTATCTACATTAGTACGTGATGATGTATTATCTTTTAAAGAATACTTATCTAGAATTACTTTTTATGCAAATTGGAAAGTGGATTTATTAGAGTATATGTGGTATGTTCCGGCTATTTTGATGCTTTATTTGTGGTTCCCATTCTATTATTCTATTTTCAGGAAACGAAAAAATTCGTTTGGTTTTACTGCTGTTACATTATGTATATACTTTTTACTTAAAGGATTTTTTTATTATGAAGTACGGGAAGATCTGTTTTTGCTTTTAGATAGAATTCCTATTTTCTTAATAGGAGTTTTTGCAGGACACATGTGTGTTGAAAAAAAAGATCTTTTGGTAGAAAAATGGAGTTTTTCTAAAATGCAAAAAATATTGAAATATTTGTGTTTGGGAATTGTGATTGCTATTAACTATAGATTAGTAGGTAAAGAACCAGGTGGATGGCTTCACAGTATACGGAATGCTACAAATACACTAACAGCACTTATTGTTTGCTTGGGAAGCATAAAACTATTTGATAAGATTTCTTTGAATAAACAGATAGATTTTATTCGTAGAGGATTTGTTTTTCTCGGTACACTCTCATTAGAGTTCTATCTGACACATGAATTGATTTCTTTTAAAATACAGAGTTATGATCTTTTTAAGTTGCCATGGTATAGAGTGAACACAATATTAGAGGTTGGAAGTTGTTTTATCATATCCTTGATTGGTGCTTGGGCTTTATCTGTTCTTGTAAAAGTTTTTATGCACTTCTTGACAAAACTACCCAAATTTCATATTCTATAGAAGAATAGTCAAATGCAGAGAACGGATAGAGTAATTTTCTACGCACCATCAGAGAGGAACCGTCATCGGCTGTAAGCGGTTCCGGGCAGCAGAAAATGAAAGTGCATCCGGGAGCAGACAGGAGGAAATCCAGTATTCCTGTACGGACACACACGTTACGTGTTTTGAGTGGAAAGCAATTGCTTTTCAGTAGAGTGGAACCACGGATGCCTTCGTCTCTATATGGAGATGAGGGCATTTATTTTTTGAGGAGTAATTATGGGACTGGTCAGTTATATCAGGGAAGAGATAGCAGTGATCCGGGAGCGTGACCCTGCAATCAAGTCAAATATGGAGGTCTTTCTTTATCCTACATTTCATGCGATCCTGCGGTATCGGCTTGCACATAAGCTGTATGTAAAAAAACATTATTTCTGGGCGCGGTGGGTATCCCAGCGGGCTGCCAGAAAGACCGGGATTGAGATTCATCCGGGAGCAACCATAGGAAAAGGGCTGTTCATCGATCATGGAACGGGAGTCATCATCGGAGAGACGGCGGTTCTTGGGGATAATGTAACTCTTTATCAGGGAGTGACTCTTGGAGGAACCGGAAAGGAGAAAGGCAAGCGTCATCCTACGTTGGAGGATAACGTGATGGTCAGTGCCGGGGCAAAGATACTGGGATCCTTTACCATTGGAGAGAATTCCAAGATAGGAGCCGGAAGTGTGGTACTTGGTCCGGTGCCTGCCAACTGTACCGTGGTGGGCGTCCCCGGGAGAATCGTGAAGAAGGATAATATCCGGATTCCGAGGAATGATCTGGATCAGGTCAACCTGCCTGACCCGGTGCTGGATGCAATTTCAGAGCTGCAGAGTGAAAATAAAAAATTACAGGAAGAATTGGAAATACTGAAACAGAGAGTAGAAGGAGGAAATGAAAAATGATTCGTATTTACAACACATTATCCAAGAAAAAAGAAGAGTTTATCCCGTTGGAAGAGGGAAAGGTCCGTATGTATGTGTGCGGTCCTACCGTTTATAATTTTATTCATATTGGAAATGCCAGACCGATGATCGTTTTTGATACGGTGCGCCGCTACATGGAGCATAAGGGTTATGAGGTGAATTTTGTATCCAATTTTACAGATGTGGATGACAAGATCATCAAAAAAGCAAATGAAGAGGGTGTGAGTGCAGAGGAGATCTCTCAGAGATACATTGCAGAGTGCAAAAAGGACATGGAAGGCATGAACATTAAGCCGGCAACAACCCATCCTCTTGCAACCCAGGAGATTGACGGAATGATCGATATGATCTCCACCTTGATTGAAAAGGGATATGCCTATGCAGTGAACGGTACAGTCTATTTCCGCACCCGCCGGTTCAGTGAATATGGAAAGCTGTCTCACAAGAATCTGGACGATCTGCAGGCAGGCAATCGTTCTCTTCTGGTATCCGGTGAGGACGAGAAGGAAGATCCGCTGGATTTTGTACTCTGGAAGCCGAAGAAGGAAGGAGAGCCTTATTGGGTATCTCCATGGGGCAATGGACGGCCGGGCTGGCATATTGAGTGTTCCGTTATGTCCAGAAAATATCTGGGAGAGCAGATCGATATTCATGGAGGCGGAGAGGATCTGGTATTTCCTCATCATGAAAACGAGATCGCTCAGAGTGAGGCATGCTGCGGAAAGGTATTTTCCAGATACTGGATGCACAATGCATTTTTAAATATTGATAACCGGAAGATGTCCAAATCTCTTGGGAATTTCTTCACGGTCCGTGAGATCAGTGAGAAATATGATCTTCAGGTGCTGCGTTTCTTCATGTTGAATGCTCATTACCGCAGTCCGCTGAACTTCAGTGCGGATCTGATGGAGTCCTCCAAGAATGCGCTGGAGCGTATCCAGACGGCTGTTGACAATCTGAAATTTGTGGCAGAGCATGCAGCTGTATCAGAAATGACTGCGGAAGAAGCGGCAAAGGCTGAGGAAGCGAAGAAATACGAAGTGAATTTTGACGAAGCCATGGATGACGACTTTAATACCGCAGATGCCATTGCGGCTGTGTTTGATCTTGTAAAGTATGCCAATACCCAGGCGGCGGAAGGCAGCAGCAGGGCGTTTGCAGACGCGCTGAGGGAGATGATTCAGGGACTCTGCGATATTCTCGGAATCATTACAGAGAAGAAGGAAGAGCTTCTGGACACAGATATTGAGAACCTGATCGCAGAACGTCAGGCAGCAAGAAAAGCAAAGGATTTTGCAAGAGCAGATGAGATCCGCGGACTTCTGCTGGAGAAAGGGATCATTCTTGAGGATACCCGTGAAGGAGTAAAATGGAAGAGAGCATAAAATATCTGAAGGAACAGTTTGGGCTTCCGGATGTGGACATCCGGACCTATTCTCCCCTTGTGCTGGCTTACATTGGAGACGGCATCTATGAGCTGATCGTCCGGACCATTCTGGTGGGGAAGGGTAACTGTCAGGCAAATACGCTTCACAAGAAAGCCAGCAGCCATGTAAAAGCGTCAGCGCAGGCGGAGATGATTCTTTCCCTGCAGGTAGATCTGACCGAGGAAGAGATGCAGGTCTACAAGCGCGGACGCAATGCCAAGACGGTCAGCATGGCGAAGCATGCAACCATGCATGATTACCGGCATGCAACCGGATTTGAAGCGCTGATGGGGTATCTGTACCTGACGGGACAGATGGAACGGATGATAGATCTGGTAAAAACGGGGATGGAGAGAACAGGAGGATTGCCGTGAGATATGAAGAACTGACCATAGAAGGCCGTAATGCAGTCATGGAAGCATTGAAAGCCGGAAAGACCATAGACAAGCTGTTTGTTCTGAAGGGCTGTCAGGATGGTCCGGTAAACAGCATTCTGCGGGAAGCCAGAAAGCATGATACTATTGTCAGCTACGTGGCGAAGGAACGACTGGATCAGCTTTCTGAGACCGGAAAGCATCAGGGTGTGATCGCCTATGCCGCCGCATATGAATATGCGGAAGTAGAGGATATTCTGAAGCTGGCAGAGGAGAAGGGAGAGCCTCCGTTTGTTTTTCTGCTGGATAATATTGAGGATCCCCATAATCTGGGAGCGATCATCCGTACTGCGAATCTGGCAGGTGCACATGGTGTGATCATTCCCAAGCGCCGTGCGGTGGGACTGACGGCAACCGTTGCAAAGACATCTGCAGGAGCACTGAATTACACTCCGGTGGCAAAGGTGACGAATCTGGGAGCGACGATTGAGGAGCTGAAGGAAAAGGGACTGTGGTTTGTCTGTGCAGATATGGGCGGTACGACCATGTATGATCTGAATCTGAAAGGTCCGATCGGACTGGTAGTCGGTAATGAAGGGGAAGGTGTCAGCCGTCTGGTAAGGGAAAAATGTGATTATATTGCATCGATTCCGATGAAGGGAGATATTGATTCCCTGAATGCCTCCGTGGCGGCAGGCGTGCTTGCCTACGAGATCGTGAGACAGAGGATGTGCTGATTTGAGTGGAAACGAGCAGTATCAGAAGCTGACGGATGAAGAGCTGGTGCGTCGTCTGAAAAGCGGTGAGACCGATGTGATGGAATATCTGCTGGATAAGTATAAGCCGCTTGTGAAACGACAGGCGCGCACCATGTATCTGATCGGCGGAGAGAATGATGACCTGATACAGGAGGGTATGATCGGGCTGTTTAAGGCAGTGAGCAGCTATCGCCCGGAGGAGGGAGCCTTCTTCGCATTCGCAGAGCTGTGCGTTACGCGGCAGATGTATACAGCGGTACAGGCGTCGAACCGGATGAAGCATGCGCCCTTGAATTCCTATGTTTCGCTGGATGAAGAGCCGCAGATCCTCACAGAGCAGAATCCGGAGAATCTGATCATCGACCGGGAAAATCTGGAGAAACGGTATGAACAGATCCACAGACGACTGACTGATATGGAGAAAGAGGTTCTGGAACTGTATCTGGAGGGTAAGACCTATGAGCAGATTGCCGGGATGATCGGAAAGAATGAGAAGGCTGTCGATAACACGATCCAGCGTCTGAAAAAAAAGTTGGATAAAGATGAAAAAAGGTGTTGACACCAGATGGTGGCTATGCTATTATAATCAGGTCGCGAGCGAGAGCGACACGATAAGCTGCTGTGGCTCAGTCGGTAGAGCGTCGCATTGGTAGTGCGGAGGTCACGGGTCCGATTCCCGTCAGCAGCTTTTTGAGCGGAGATTCGATAGAATTTCCGCTTTTTTCGTATATGGAGAATCGGAAAAGGAAAGGGAAATATGAAGGGATTGATAAAAAAAGGAATTTGTACATTCCAGGGACTGTCTGTTCAGGTAAAGGCATCTATGGCATTTATGATTGTTAATTTTATGCAGAAGGGAATGTCTTTTTTGACGGCACCTATATTTACTCGGTTGTTAACGACAGAAGAATATGGTGTTATTACAATTTATTCCTCATGGTTGGATGTGATTGGAATCTTTGCCATGTTTGGTCTTTATAATAATGTATATTGCAGAGGTATTTTAGAGTTTAAAGAAGATAAAAAGAAGTTTACATTTTCTTTGTTGTCTCTTTCTAATCTGATTACGTTGGGGGTATTTGTGCTTGTTTGGGGAGTAAATAAATACCTTTTTACATTTTTAGACGTTCCGGATATTTTAATATTATTTATGTTTTTTACTTTTTTACTGGAACCTGCTTTTGAGTTCTGGAAGACAGATCAGAGATTTGCTTACAAGTATAAGCTGTTGTGCTTTTTTATGATTCTGATTATGGTATTTGCACCGGCTGTGTCTATTGCAGGCATTTTTTTGTTCCCGGAATACAAAGTAGAAGCCCGTATTATAGGTGCACAGGTTATTACTTTATTGCTTAGCGGAGGATGCTATGTATATGAGGTGATGCAGTCCGGAGGGCGTCCTAAGGCAGAGTATTGGAAATATGCGATTGCATATAATCTTCCTCTTATTCCATATTTTCTGTCCAGTTACGTTTTGAGCAGCAGTGACCGTTTGATGATAGGATATTTTTGGGGAGAGGATAAAGCCGGAATATACGGAATTGCATATACGATGTCAGCAGTTGCCAATATCGTCTGGTCATCTGTCAATGCAACCTTAGTGCCAACCATTTATAAAAGATGTGATGAGGGAAGAAGAGACACACTTTCACGACTGATTGTTCCAATTGTTGCAGGATATGGGGCAGTATGTGGATTGATTATACTATTATCTCCAGAAATTATACGTTTTCTTGCACCGGCAAGTTATGGAGAAGGAATGTATATCATACCTGTCATTGTTGGCGGTGTGTTTTATATGTCTATATTCAGTATTTTTTCTAATATTGTATATTATGAAAAGAAGCCGCAGTTTGTTATGGGGGCAGGAGTTGCGGCAGCGATTGCAAATTTGATTTTGAATTTGATATTTATTCCTACTGTAGGATATTTGGCTGCAGGCTACACGACATTGGCAGCATACCTGATACAGGTTGTATGGAGTTATGTTGCTGTGCGTAAAGTGACAGGGGAGTCTGTCTATGATATGAAAAAACTTGGAGTAATTGGGCTGATCGTTTTGGTTTTGGCAATTGGTGCTCCTGCTTTATATCCGTATACATGGGTTAGATGGGGATTATTGCTTATTATATGTGCGCTTTTGGTGACAAAACGTAAACTTTTGCTGGAGGGAATTTTGAGTGAAAAACGTAAAGTGGATAACAGATAAGTTTTTGCACATTGCATATTTGACAGGAAGAGAATGGTCGGGCATCATAAATAAAAGAGAAAATCAATCAGGTGAAAAAAATATTCTGTTATTTTGCCAGAGTCAGACTATGGAAGAACATTTGCTGAATTATATGGAACAATTGGAGGAGAACAAGAGGTATCTATTTTATCTTAGATTCGGAGAGGGATATGCAGATGGTAAGAGGCACAAGATAAAAGATACGTTATTTGATGGCAAAGATGTAATAGCATTAGAGAGTACATGTCAGATGTATACAATGAAATGGGCATTGATCGTATGTCCTGATATGGATTATCCTTTCTGGATAAAGAGAGGAACAATACCTGTTATATATATTGGACATGGTTCTGGTGGAATCAGTTATGATGGTGGCGAGCATTCATATGACTATAGCAATGCAAGCCTGGATGAAAAAGGCAGACCATTGTTTGATATTATGCTTGAACCAAATAAAGAAACTGCAAAGCTTATGGAGAAGGATAGTATATATGGAAAAATTATCCGTTCAGCGGGATATCGTTTTGCATATAAATTTCGGGATGCTGCCATGGATAAAGAAGCATATCAATATAGATTGGGTATTCCCAGTGGGAGAAAGGTGGTCAGCATATGGGGCTCCTGGAACAGGGACAGTTTGTTTCATGTGTTAGGAACAGAACTTTTCGAGGTGTGTAAGAAACTGAAAGAGGAAGGGTATGAATTTATTTTTTCTATACATCCAAGAGAATATAGCAGATATGCAGAAGATGTTGAACCATTAGGAAAAATGGTAGAACAACAGCGAGAATCGGGATTTTTTGTACGTTCTCCAGGGGAAGACTGGTTGCCTTATATGATGGCAAGTGATATGATTGTTGTAGATTATTCAGCAATGCTTTCGTTAGCTGTTTTGGCAGGAAAAAAGGTTGTTTTAAGTGATTTTCCGGATGGGAGAATCTGGAAAAAGTCTATGTATTATGAGATAAAAAAGAAATTTCCCGTTATTGCCAAAGCGAAAGAACTTCCGGATGCTTTAGAGAAAATTGAACATACAGATAAGTATGATAAAGAAATTGCCCGTTTTCAGGAACAATTGTATGTGTCGAAAGGTGATTATAAAAAGTTCATTCAAAGCGTTACATCAGAACTGGTAAACAGGAGTCAGAATCAGGAGAAGAAGGTATGAATATTGCAGTTATATTTGCGGGTGGAACAGGGACTCGTATGCATACAAAAGAAAAACCAAAACAATTTTTGAATATGCATGGAAAACCTATCATTGTTCACACATTGGAGCAGTTTGAAAACCATAAGGAAATAGACGCGATTGTTGTTGCATGTATTGGAGAATGGATCCCTTATTTGGAGTCACTTGTTCAAAAATATAATCTGAAAAAGATTATGAGTATTGTTCCCGGTGGGAGTAATGGGCAGCAGTCTATATTTCATGGATTATGTGCAGCGAAAGCTATTGCAGATGAAGGGAAAAGCATTGTACTTATTCATGATGGAGTTCGTCCCCTG
This sequence comes from Clostridiales bacterium, assembly GCA_018376135.1. Lineage (GTDB taxonomy): Bacteria > Bacillota > Clostridia > Lachnospirales > Lachnospiraceae > Hominiventricola. The sequence continues at coordinate 100,110 of JAHABX010000005.1, forward strand.
ATTGATGAGAAAGTGATAAGTGACAGTATTCAATCTGTAAAAAACCATGGTTCTGCAATTGCATCCGTGAAGGTAAAAGAAACAGTACTGCTTGTTGATGATAAAGATGGGATTCGTGAGATCCCAGAGAGGAGTCAGTCAAGGCTTGCAAGAGCACCTCAGAGTTTTTGGCTGGAGGAGATTCTGGAAGCGCATCAAAGAGCAGAAAGAGAAGGACATCTGAATTTTGTAGATTCGTGTTCTATGATGCAATATTATGGGAAAAGATTATATTTAATCGAGTCACCAGAGGAAAATATCAAGATTACAACACCAGAAGACTTTTATGTTATGAGAGCAATGCTTGATGCGAAGGAAGATTCGCAGATTTACAGGGTGGAGGGCTAGTGTGTTAAAACGAAGAGAACTGGAGGATATGGGGTATGTTTCTGCGAGTGATCTTCCATTTGAGGAGTATAGGAACAGCAATTTTTTAATTACAGGAGCTACGGGGCTGATCGGATCTTTACTTATAAAGAATCTACTACATTGCAATAGAATTCATGGCTTGGGAATTAAAATATTTGCAGTAGTTCGTGATCCTCAAAAAGCAGAACGTATATTTGCTGATTTTTCAGATGACATAGCTTTGAAATTCTTAGTATGTAATTTGGAAAATGATAAAATCTGCGTAGAAACAAAGGTAGACTATATTATTCATGCAGCAGCAGTTACACAGTCGAAGATGATGGTTACAAAACCAGTGGAGACAATTAGACTTTCTGTAAATAGTACGGACCAGTTATTGACTTTGGCAGTGGAAAAGAAAGTAAAGAGTTTTATATATATATCTTCGATGGAAGTATACGGGGTATTGAATGGAACAGACAAGGTAGATGAGAATGCTTTGGGCTATTTGAATTTACAGGCAGTACGCAGCTGTTATCCGGAAAGTAAGAGAATGTGTGAGTGCTTATGTGTAGCATATGCGCAGGAGTATGGAGTAAATACAAGAATTGCACGTCTGGCACAGACCTTTGGAGCGGGGATTTTGGAAACGGAAAATCGTGTCTTTGCTCAGTTTGCAAGAAGTGTAATTGAGAAAAAGGATATCGTTCTTCATACATTAGGGAAATCAGAGGGAAACTATGTTTATACAAGAGATGCGATTCAGGCGCTGCTTTTACTTTTAATAAAAGGAGAATCGGCGCAGGCGTATAACATATCGAATGAGAAAAGTCATACAACGATTGCGAATATGGCGCAAATGGTTGCGAGTGATATCGCAAAAGATGAAATCAAAGTTGTATTTGACATTCCGGAAGACAATATGCTATATGGATATGCTTCCGACACAAAATTATATCTGAATTCTCAAAAAATGCAGAAGTTAGGATGGTTTCCGGAAGTGGAATTAAAAGAAGCATTTGAACGAATGATAGATGATATGCAGTAACCTGTACAGGATTTCAAAGAAGGATATTCTTGCAAAGTATAAATAATTTATGCTATGATATACCATATTTTACGTTAATGAACCCCAGGAGGAACCTATTATGGAGAACGAAGTTGTTTCCAAAAATTTTATTGAGATAGAAATCGACAAAGACCTTGCAGAGGGTGTCTACGACACGGTGCACACCCGTTTCCCACCGGAGCCAAACGGCTACCTGCACATCGGACATGCCAAGTCCATTCTGCTGAATTATGGTCTGGCGCAGAAATACAACGGCAAGTTCAACATGCGTTTTGACGATACGAACCCGACGAAGGAGAGAGTGGAGTTCGTAGAGGCGATCAAGAACGATATTCAGTGGCTGGGAGCGGACTGGGAGGACCGTCTGTTCTTTGCGTCCGATTATTTTCAGCAGATGTATGAAGCGGCAGTCAAGCTGATCCGGAAGGGTAAGGCCTATGTCTGTGATCTGACTGCGGAGGAGATCCGTCAGTATCGCGGAACGCTGACAGAGCCGGGTAAGAACAGCCCCTGTCGGGACCGCAGCGTGGAGGAGAACCTGGAGCTGTTCGAAAATATGAAGAACGGCGTATATGGGGATGGAGAGAAGGTACTTCGTGCGAAGATCGATATGGCTTCTCCCAATATGAACATGCGTGATCCGGTCATCTATCGTGTGGCGCATATGAGCCATCACAATACAGGCGATCAGTGGTGTATTTATCCGATGTACGATTTTGCCCATCCCATCGAAGATGCCATTGAGGGGATTACCCATTCCATCTGTACGCTGGAGTTTGAGGATCACAGACCGCTGTATGACTGGGTTGTAAGAGAGCTGGAATATCCTCATCCGCCCCGTCAGATCGAGTTTGCAAAGCTGTATCTGACCAATGTGGTGACTGGTAAGAGATATATTAAGAAGCTGGTAGAGGACGGTGTTGTGGACGGCTGGGATGATCCCCGTCTGGTGTCGATTGCAGCACTGCGCCGCCGGGGATTCACTCCGGAGTCTATCCGGCTGTTTGTGGAGCTCTGCGGTGTGTCCAAGAGCAACAGCTCTGTGGATTATGCAATGCTGGAGTACTGTATCCGTGAGGATCTGAAGATGAAGCGCTCCCGTATGATGGCGGTCCTTGACCCGATCAAGCTGATCATCGATAACTATCCGGAGGGAGAGGTAGAGTATCTGGATGCGGCAAATAATCTGGAGAATGAGGAGCTGGGTTCCAGAAAGATCCCCTTTGGCAGAGAGCTGTACATCGAGCGTGAGGATTTTATGGAAGAGCCGCCGAAGAAGTATTTCCGCCTGTTCCCGGGCAACGAGGTTCGCCTGATGCATGCATATTTTGTGAAATGCGAGAGCTTCGTGAAGGATGAAAATGGAAATATCACCGAGGTACACTGTACCTATGATCCGGAGACCAGGGCGGGAAGCGGTTTTACCGGACGTAAGGTGAAGGGAACCATTCACTGGGTACCGGCAGAATATGCGGTGGATGCAGAAGTGCGTCTTTACGAGAACCTGATCGATGAGGAAAAGGGCGTCTACAATGAGGACGGAACCATGAATATCAATCCGAATTCACTGACGGTTGTACAGGCGAAGCTGGAGCCTGCTTTGAAGGATGTCAAGGCATACGAGAGCTTCCAGTTCGTGAGAAATGGTTTCTTCTGCGTGGATGCAAAGGATTCCAGACCGGATGCACTGGTGTTCAACCGGATCGTGTCCCTGAAGAGTTCCTTTAAACTGCCGAAAGATGATTAACTGATCATGAGAGCTGCCGCTGCATGGAGCATTTGCTTTGTGCACGGCAGCTTTTTCAAAACAGGAAGAGAGAATGCCATGTATGAGATGATGCTGCATCTGGATGCTCATTCCGGGCAGAACCTGTATGAGCAGATTTATGAATATATAAAAGAGGAAATTCAGACCGGAAATATCGGCTGTGGGGACAGGCTTCCGTCTACCCGTCTGCTGGCGGAGCGTCTGGAGGTCAGCAGAAGCACGGCGCAGCTTGCCTATGAACAGCTTTTGTCGGAGGGATATATTGAGTCCGTTCCCTGCAGGGGGTATTTTGCCTGCCAGATGAAGGAGCTGTATCATCTGAAGTCAGAGCCGGTTATCCAGGAAGAAGATATTCCCGCAGAAGAGGAGCGGTGCCGGTATGATTTTTCCCCCAATGGCATTGATCTGGAGCATTTTCCCTATGCGGTGTGGAGGAAGCTGAACCGGGAAGTCCTGCTGGATGATCAAAAGGAACTGTTCCATCTGGGGGATGCGCAGGGAGAGCTTTCCCTTCGCAGGGCGATCTGTTCCTATCTTCATCAGGCGCGGGGGGTTCGGGTACAGCCGTCGCAGATCGTTTTGGGGGCAGGAAATGATTATCTGCTTCTGCTGCTGTCACGCATGATCGGGACCGGACACCGGGTTGCCATGGAAAGCCCCACTTACCGCCATGCCTATGATATTTTCTGCAGACTGGGATATGACTGCTGTACAGTGTCCATGGACCGGTACGGCATGAATGTACAGGAGCTTGAGACCAGCGGAGCGGATATTGCCTATGTGATGCCGTCTCATCAGTATCCCCTGGGCATTGTCATGCCCATCAAGCGTCGGCAGGAGCTTTTGCAGTGGGCGGCAGAGCAGCCGGGACGCTATATTATAGAGGATGATTATGACAGCGAATTCCGGTATGTGGGAAAGCCCATCCCATCCCTGCAGGGAAGCGACAGTCATCAGAGTGTGATTTATATTGGAACCTTCTCAAAATCCATTGCTCCGGCTATCCGTATCAGCTATCTGGTGCTGCCGGAAGCCCTGATGGAGCGGTACGAGCAGGTGGGACGGAGCTTTTCCTGTACGGTCTCCAGGATCGATCAGAAGATGCTGCAGCTGTTTATGGAGAGAGGCTGTTATGAGAGGCATCTCAACCGGATGCGGGCGCTGTATAAGAGCAAGCATGATCTTCTGCTGGCAGAGGTCAGGAAGATAAAGGGTGTGAAAAAGATCCTGGGAGAACGCTCCGGCGTACATATCCTGCTTCAGATGGAGGAGAGTGTCTCCGAGCAGGAGCGGGTCGCGCAGGCGAAAGCGGTCGGGGTAAAGGTATATCCGCTGTCCGAATACTGTATTGATGACCGCAGATATGAACCGACGATTCTTCTGGGATATGCCACCATGACGGAGGATGAGATCCGGGAGGCGGTAAGGATTTTGTCTGCAGTGTGGAAAAAAGTGGAATAAAATCCAAATAATTTAATTTGTTGAACAAAAAACGGAATGAAATCCGATTTTCTTTGATAATTTAAAAAAAAGGAGTATACTGTAACTATGGAGGTGGTATGGTGAAAAGGTTGGAGAGACCTGATTATCTGGAATGGCTTGTAAAGAAGAAAGATAAGCAGATCATTAAAGTGGTTACAGGTGTTCGAAGATGTGGAAAGTCTACTCTTTTTGAAATTTATCGGGAATATCTTCTGAGTCAGGGGATTTTGCCGGAACAGATTATTTCATTGAATTTTGAAGATCTGGAATTTGAGGAACTGACAGAGTATAAGCAGTTGTATCTTTATGTAAAGGAAAGGCTTTGCCCGGATAAAATGAATTATATTTTTCTGGATGAGATTCAGCACGTGGAAGCTTATGAGAAGGCTGTGGACAGTTTGTTCCTGAGGGAGAACTGCGACGTTTATATTACAGGCTCCAATGCTTACTTTATGTCCGGAGAACTGGCAACTCTTTTGACCGGGCGGTATGCACAGCTTTCTATGATGCCCCTTTCTTTTGCAGAATTTTGTGAAGGTTTAGAGGGCGGGAGAAGAAATCTGACTTTGACAGAAAAGTTTAATCTGTATATGGAGACAGGTTCTTTTCCCTATGTATTGAAGTATCAGTATGAGGCTGATGAGGCGAAGGAATACATGTATGGTATTTATCATACTATATTGCTCAATGATGTGGTGAAACGTCTGAAGATTGCAGATGTAAATATGCTGGAAGCGGTAACGAGGTATTTGATGCACAACATAGGCAGCCGGACAACCCCCACCGCAATTTCTAATACAATGGTATCCAAACAGCGAAAAATCGACCCGAAAACGGTAGACCGTTATATCAGAGGACTGACAGACAGCCTGCTTTTCTATGAGGCAAGAAGATATAATATTAAAGGGAAAGAGCTGTTGAATTCCATCAGCAAATATTATGCATGTGATGTGGCTGTGAGGAATATGCTTGTTCGGGGAAAGGACACAGATATTGGTCATATACTTGAAAATCTTGTATACCTGGAACTGCGGCGAAGGGGCTATGAGGTTTTCGTGGGACAGTATGGAGCAGATGGAGAGGTGGATTTTGTAGCGATCAAGAACGGAATACCGGAATATTATCAGGTAGCTCAGACAGTTCTGGATGAACGGGTACTGCAAAGGGAGCTTGCACCGCTTCAGAAAATACAGGACAATTTTCCCAAGTATCTGCTGACCCTGGATGAGCTTTTTGGGGAAATGAATTACGAGGGGATTCAGAAGAAAAATGCCCTGAAATGGATGCTGGGGCAGGTATAGAATTTAAAGGTGCGGCAGGAGTGATTCCGCCGCACCCTTTTTCCGGGTATTATATGTGTTCCTGTTCTTCTACGGTAGCATCCGGCACCTCTGCCCCAAGGGCAGCAGCGGTCTCCTCCGCAGAAGTCTCCTCCTGAACCGGGTCAGCAGGAACGGCTTCTTCGGAAACAGTTACAGGGGTCTCTTCATCTTCAAAGATCTCGTCTTCGCTGTCAAAGGCGGGAACCTCATCCTCTTCCGTATCCTCAAATACTTCCTCATCGTCAAAGGCTTCATCTAATTCTTCATCTTTGGTAAAAAACTTACGATAGACATAGATACCTCCCACAACAGCGAGGGCAGCGGTACCAATGGTCGTAAGAGCTTTGAATAATTTTTTCATCAGGGTACTCCTTTCATGCAGAATCAATTCGTTTCTTCTTATTCTAATATAAATGCAGGCAGTTGGAAAGTGAAAAATCATTAAAATTTTAGAAAATATGAGTTGAGCTTTCCGGAGTTATCCATTACACTAGTATAGTATTTACAGTAAAGGAAAAAAGAAAACAATGATAAAATTAATTGTAAGTGATATTGACGGGACACTGGTGCCGGAGGGCGGAAGCTGCCTGAATCCGGAATATATGGATGTGATCAGGGCTTTTACCGCACGTGGAGTACAGTTTGCAGCGGCAAGCGGCAGGCAGGCCAGCAGTATGGATGCGGTTTTTCATGAGCTGCGGGATCAGATTTATTATCTGTCCGATAATGGGGCGTATATTCAGAAGAACGGGGAAGCGGTCAGAGAAGTGCGTATGGACCGGGAGGATGTGATCGGGCTTATGGAGGATGTCAGGAAAATTCCGGGCTGCCATTGTCTGCTCTCGGCAAAAGAAGGGTATTATACAGATGATAAGGATCCGCTTTTCCACGATCTGGTCTTCAGACAGTATAAGGGGTCAGGTGAGATCGTAGAGGATGTGACCCAATATGCAGATGTGTGTATTAAGATCAGTCTGTACAGCGAGGAGGGAGCAGGAAGTCTGCGGGATATTCTGAATGCACGGTGGAAAGACAGGTTTGCCATCAATATATCCGGATCCCGGTGGCTGGATATCAATGATTTTGATTCTACCAAGGGAAATGCAGTCCGCTGGATTCAGGAGCAGATTGGTGCATCCCTGGAGGAAACGGTTGTATTTGGGGATAATTTCAATGACATTTCCATGCTGGAGAGGTCTGCAAGAAGCTATGCGTCGGTGCTGTCGCATCCGGATATTAAGAAAGCGGCAAGATATGAGGTGGCATCCTATCAGGAGGATGGGGTACTTCAGGTGTTAAAAAAGCTGCTGGAGGAAACAAAGTATGAGAAGTAGAAAAAAATGGATTCCGGTCTGTCTGTCTGCAGTGCTTATGACGGCTCTGCTGTCCGGCTGCGGAGATAAAAAGATCGTGTTTACCACAGGGCTTGCATCGGACGAGCTGTTTCGAATCGGTGATGTATCCTGTAAGCTGCCGGAGGCGCTGGTCTACCTGAATACACAGAAGAACCAGTATGAGAATGTGTACGGGATCGAGATGTGGGAGCAGGCGCTTGGCGACATGACCATGGAGGAATATCTGAAGAGTCAGGTCATCTCTCAGCTTGCCCAGGTGAAAAGTATGGTGCTGCTGGCAGAGGAGAAGGAGATCAGTCTGACAGAGGAGGAGAAGAACCTTGCAGGCACTGCGGCAGGAGAATATTTCACCTCGCTGAGCGAGACAGAGGTGAATACTCTGAAGCTGAAAGAGGATGAGATCCAGAAGATGTATGAGGATTACTGTCTGGCATTCAAGGCATATGACCAGATCACAGAGGATGTGAGCGTGGAGATCAGTGACGATGAGGCGCGGATCATAAAGCTGCAGCAGATCTTCGTTCCGGAGGAAAATCTTGCCAATGAGCTGAGGGGAAAGCTGGACAACGGAGAAGAGTTTGACGTTCTGGCGGCAAACTATTCCCAGGCATCCCAGACAACGGTTTCCGTTGCCAGAGGGGACAGGAGCGAAGAATATGAAGAGATTGCCTTTGACCTGGATAATGAGGAGGTCAGCGGTGTCTTTGCTGCCGATGGCGGTTATTACATTTTGAAATGTCTGAATACCTATATGGAAGAAGAATCCGAGGAAAATAAGGTCCGGGTGGCGCAGCAGCAGAGGACAGAGCGCTTCCAGGGAATCTATTCGGATCTGATGAAGGATACGCTTTCTGAATTCCAGCAGAAGCTGTGGGACGGGATCCGCTTTGAGGATTATGAGGAAGTGAAGACGGATTCCTTCTTTGAAGTGTATCAGAAGCATTTTCAGAGTTAAGCAGAAAACCGGAAAGGGGTACCGGCAAATGATTGCACTTGCCGGCGCCCCCTTTTTCTTTTTTTATATTCAGCCCAGCAGCTCTTTTAAGCACTCCAAAAGCTCCGTATTTTTCTCCGGCATCATAAAGCAGAACCGGAAGTAGGTCTCGTCCTCCAGCCCCGGGAAGGTGGAGCAGTCCCGCAGCATCAGTCCCCGTTTGATGGCATGTACGAAGACATCGTAGGAGGTAACCCCTTCCTTTAGGATACGGACAAGGATGAAATTGGCATAGGGCTTGTACGCCTTGATATGCTTCCAGGTGAGAAGCTCCTGATAGATCCGCTCCCGTTCGGAGGCGATCAGGTGCCGGGTGCGTTCGATATAATCGGTATCCGTAAACATGAGAGCGCCTGCCACATCAGCCAGGCTGTTGATGGTCCACGGGTTTTTGCGCTCCTTGATCTCCGCCAGCAGATCCAGATTTCCGGTCATGGCATAGCCAAGGCGCAGACCGGGGGCTGCAAAGAACTTGGAGATGCCGCGCAGGATGGCAAAATTATCGAATTCCTTCAGAAGACCTGTAGAAGAGACGCTGACATTTTCCGGTGCAAATTCGGCATAGGTCTCATCGATCATAACAAAGATGTGATGCTCCTGGCAGCATCTGAGGATCCGGCGCATCTCCCCGGGTTCGCTTGCGGTGGAGGTGGGGTTGTTGGGATTACACAGGATACAGAGATCCAGGTCGTCGGTTAATTCCTGACAGAACCGCTCCACCGGCAGGCGGAAGTCATCGGATTCCTTCAGTGGATAGTGGCGTACGCTGCCCCCTGCCAGAAGTACCTCCCGTTCGTATTCCGAATAGGTGGGAGTGACGATCAGCACCTTCTTCGGTTTGTGGATCTGGATGAAAAGGGAGATCAGCTCCGTGCATCCGTTTCCCACCAGGATCTGTTCCGGAAGGCAGCCCGCATAGGCGGCAATATGACCGCGCAGTTCGGTATATTCCGGATCCGGGTAGGTGGTGATCACATCAATTTTTTCAGAGAGTCCTTCCCGCATCTTCGGAGAGATGCCAAGCGGATTGACGTTGGCGCCGAAGCCGGTGATCTTCTCCTTTGGTATGCCGAAATACTTTTCGATCTTTTCCAGATCACTTCCATGGAAATGTTCTTTTCCTTCTATTTTTATTTCATGATTCATCTGCATTTTCCTCGCTTGTGTTATCACTTCGGTTGCACGAAGTGACCTTAAAGTGCTATACTGTGATTAAAAGTGATACAGCCACATACATCTTATATCGAATTCTAAAAAAAAGCAACGGGGTTCCTATGAAAGAGAAGATCATCGATTTTTCCAACGGGGTATTTGAATATTGTCAGACAAGTCTGAAGACAGAGCCGCAGGAGCTGGTACTGGAACTGGAGGCGGGAAAGTCCGTACAGGGGAGTTTTATTGTCAGCTCCTGTGATGAGCGCAGGGTAAAGGGCATTCTCTATCATCGGATCCCGGGACTGACATTGAAAGGAGACAGCTTTTTTGCAAGAGCTGCAAGGATAGAGTTTACCTTTGAAGCAGGGCGTCTGAGAGCGGGAGAAGGTCTGGAGGACCGGATCTGGCTGGAGACCAGCGCAGGGGAGTATGAGCTTCCGGTGCAGGTGAGGATCAGAGGCAGGCAGGAAGAGGTGAAGGAGGAGTTGCCGCTTCCGCCGGCTGAGGAACCAGAGGAGCCAAAGGAAAGCTTCCGGAAGGGACCCGGGCGGAGTGAGGCATGGATCGCGAAGCGCAGGCAGAGCTCTGCAATCGTGGGTATCCAGCTGGTGCTGGAGCAGGAGCGGAGGAACGGATGTACAAAGGAGGAGGCGGATGTCCGTCTGAGAGAGCTGGCGGATGCGCTTGTGGAAGCAGATCCGGAGTCTTCTCTTTATCCGCTTCTGGATGCGATGGTGATGCTTAGGGAGGAACGGCGGGAGGAAGCGGGCTGGATCCTTCGGAAATATGAGCGTACCCGTCTGTTTCAGCAGAGAGACAGAAAGGTGAGTGCGGTTTTTCTTTATGTGAACAGTCGTTTCAGGCAGGATGAAGAGGTGACGGCATCCTGCGTGGCACAGCTTCAGAAGATGTACCAGAAGCATCCGGAGGACGGACTGATCACGGCATTCCTTCTGGAGCTGGATCCGAAGCTTAAGAAAAATGCACGTACCCGGTATATGGTTCTGGAGCGGCAGTTTCGTGCGGGAACCAGGAACCGTCTGCTTTATCAGGAGGCATGGAAGCTCCTTCGGGAGGATATGGCGCTGTTTACCCGGCTGGATGGCTTTACACTGCAGATTTTCGGCTGGGCGGCTGATCACGGCTTTCTGACGGCAGAGGCAGCGCAGATCATAGCGGCGCAGGCGGCAAGGCTGAAGAACTGGTCTTTGCTGGCGGCAGGACTTTTGAAGGCATGTTATCAGGTAAGCCCTTCCAGGGAGACGGCAGGAGCAGTGTGCTCTGTATATATCCGCGGGCACCGGATGGACTCGGATGCTTTTGTCTGGTATAAAAAGGGTGTGGAGCTGGATGCGAAGATCACCAACCTTTACGAATATTTTATGTATGCCCTGCCGGAAAATTATAACCAGCTGCTGCCCCGTCAGGTATTTCTTTATTTTCAGTATCACAATACTCTGACGAACCGGCAGAAGACAGCGCTGTTCTGTAATCTGATCCGGTACGGGAAGCAGGGGGAGGAGCTGTATGAGTCTTACCGGAGGCAGCTGCAGGAATTTTTGAGAAAGCAGCTCAGGGAACGAAGGCTGAATGAGGATCTGGCGTGGCTGTATGGAAAATGTCTGCTGGCAGAGACTCTGGAGGAGGATCTTCTGGAGGCTCTGGCAGATGTACTGTTTCTTCGGAAGCTTACCTGCCGGGAGAAACGGATCCGACAGGCAGAGGTCAGCTATGAACAGCTGGAGCAAAAGGTGACGGTTCCTCTGGCTTCCGGATGTGCATGGATACCCGTTTACACGCCGGGGGCGCGGATCGTGCTTCTGGATGAATATGGTAACCGCTATGAGAAGACCGTACCCTATGATCTGAAGCGCGTTATGATTGAACCTGGATTTCTGCAGCTCTGCACGGTCCGGCTGAAGGAGCATCTGGGACTGAATCTGTATCTGCTGGACGGAAAGGGCAGACACAGACTGAAGGAGGACAATGTGGAGCTTGCCTGGAAGCTTATGGCGGACGGGCGTATCAGTGAGGATTACCGGAGGCGGCTGCAGCTGGAGCTTCTGGATTATGAACGAAGGCATCACCGGCTGGAGCAGATGGATGAACGGCTTCGTATACCGGATCCGGATGTTTTGACGAGAAAGGATCAGGCTGCATATATAGAAGCGCTTACAGGGCTTCGGCAGGATGAGGAAGCCTTTGCTCTTCTGAAGAAGACCGGATGCCGGGAGGTGGAGCCCAAATCCCTGCTTCGGCTGCTGCAGCGGCTTATGACGGAGGAGAAGGCGGACAGGGAAGCGCTTGTGCCCTACGCCTGCCAGGTATTTGAAAAGGGAGTCTATACGGAGAAGATCATTGAGCTGCTGACCGGGGCGTATCAGGGGAGCACGATGGAGCTGCTTGCCCTGTGGAAGGCAGGAAATACCTTCGGCATGTCTCTTCCGGAGCTGGAGGAGCAGATCCTTGTGCAGGCATTGTTTACCCGGCGGTACGTGAATGAGGTATTTCCGGTCTATCTGTCCATGGATGACCGGGGCGGAGATTCGGTCATCGGGACGGCGTATCTGAATTATCTGGGCTGGCTTGATTTTGTAAAGGGCGCAGAGGTTCCGGAAGGACTCTTTGACAGTCTGGAGCATCACCTTCTGTGGGAAGACCGTCTGGCGGAGACCTCGGTCCTTTCCTACTTAAAGCAGCTCTCGGTCCTGCTGCTTCTGACCGATATCCAGAAACGGCTGGTGCAGAAGCTTCTGGGAGAGCAGGAGACAAGGCGGAGAAGATTTGCCTTTGTCCGGCAGCTTCTGCCTTATGTGGAGGAAAAGGGGCGTCCCAATGACCAGCGGATCGTTGAGTACCGGTGTGATCCGGGGCATAAGGTGGTGATCCACTATGTGCTGGAGTATCATGGGAAGAAGACCTTTGACTATGTGACGGAATGCCTGTATCCGGTATGCGGCGGTGTTTTCACCAAAGCCTTTGTCCTGTTCTACGGAGAGCGGCTGACCTGGTTCTTCACAGAGACGGCAGAGGATGGGACCGAGCGGTCCACGGAATGCCATACCATCGAGAACCGGGAGGAGCATATGGAGGGTGACAGCCGCTATCACAGACTGTGCAGGATGCAGAGGGCACTGGATTATCAGCAGGAGCGCTCGCTGAAGCGTATGATGGCAGAGTATGAGGAACTGACAGAGCTTGTGGAGGAACAGTTCTGTATCAGGCAGGGATAAAAGGGGAGTGTCCATATGAAGATAACCAATGGATATGAAAGGCTCTGGGCAGGCATCGATTTTCGGGGGGAATACCCGGAGGTCTGCTATCAGACCGCGCAGATGAAGGAGCCGGAATTGCTTCCGCTGGATTTTGGCGGAAGATCGGGAAGAGGAGCATGCTTCCGCAAGATCCTGTCTGCGCTGAAGCGGTACGGCAGGAAGGAGGATATCCGGGCGGCGGTGGTGCTGCCGGATATGTCGGAGGAGGATATCCGGCAGTACCTTCAGGATGCCTGTGAGGCAGGATTTGTCCGGGAGCAGCTTCAGGTGCTGGGGGAACTGGAGAGTGTGGTGCATTTTGTCATGCATCAGACCAATGATATCTGGCAGCAGCAGGTCTGGCTTCTGGAATTCGATACGGATGAAGTGAAAGCCACTTCCCTGCAGGTAAATAAGAGAACCACTCCCATGCTGGTACAGGCACAGGAGCCGGAATACTGGCATGTGGGAAGTCTTCTGGAGGGGAACCGGGATGAGCAGCTTGCAGATATGGCGAAAAAGCGTTTCGGAAGATATCAGGTGTCGGCGGTATTTCTGACCGGCACAGACTTTAATGCCAGAGATTACAGGAAAAGCAGAGAGGAGATCTGTTTTCGGCGGAGGGTATTTCTGGGAGAACAGATTCACGCCCGGGGAGCCTGCGTGCTGGCCGGTGACGGAGAGAAGAGGAAGCCATACTTGTTCCTGAATGAGCAGACGCTGCTTTATAATGTGGGGATCAGAAGCAGCCGGGCAGGGAAGGAATTGATCCACACGCTGGTCAGTGCGGGCTGCAGCTGGTATGAGGTACAGGAGAGCTGTGAGATGATCCTTCTGGGGGAGCCGCTGTTGGAATTTTCCTTTCAGTCCATGCTGGGAGGAGAGCCGCACCTTGCCGGGCTGATGCTGAACGGACTGCCAAAGCGTCCGGAAGGGACCACCCGGCTTTTGGTGGAGATCCATTTCTCGGGACCCCGGCAGTGTGAGGTACAGGTATCGGATCTGGGCTTCGGGGAGATCTATCCGGCGTCAGATCTGTACTGGAAGGAAACGTTCCTTTTGGAGGAAGAGGAGGAGAACCATGGGGCTGGTTACGATCTGTAAATACAGAAGGACAAAGACGCCGTTCTTTGTGGAGCAGGCGGGAATAAACCTGTACAGCCTTGAAGAGCTGGCATATTTTCTGTATCATAATATCTGCCTGGCTGACCGCCAGATGTTCGGAGAGGGTCTGTGCCGGTGGATCGCCGAGGAGATCCGTTATCCGGAGCTTGCCAACCGGATCCGGAACGGGATCGCCGCAGGGACGAATTTTCAGAATCTGGTATTATCCGTGGTGGGCTCGGTGGATCTGTTTTCCAACCGGGAGCTGGCAGAGCTGGGAGACCGGATGAAGAATCTGGGCACCCTGCAGGAGCAGGAGCGGCTGAAGCTTCGGGCAGACGAGCTTCTGCGCAGCCGGAACGAATGGGCTGCCATGGAGGAATACAGGCATATCCTGCGGATGCACCAGAATCATAAGCTGGGGATGGAGTTTTACGGCGATGTCTGGAATAATCTGGGGGTCTGCTATGCAAGGCAGTTCTTATTTGCGGAGGCGGCAGACTGCTTTGAGACCTCCTGCGAATATCATCCGGACGAAGAGGTGGAGCAGCAGGCGGAGCTTGCCGGAAAGCTTGCGGCAGGTCAGAAGCCGGAGACGGGAAAGAAACGGCATGATTTTGAGAATCCTCAGAAGCAGCTCCTTCAGTGGGAGAGAGAGTACCGGATCCGTCAGAAGCAATAAAGTTCTTGACATTTCTGTCTGTACCTGATATGATTCATACATTGTTAGATTACTTTTCTGTGGTAAAGTAGTAACAGACAGAATTGCAAGGAGGATGTTTTTATGAAAAAGTTAATTGCTGTAATGCTTGCAGGTGTAATGACCGCGGCGCTGGTGGCAGGATGCGGAAGCACCAGTGAGCCGGCAGAGGCTCCGGCGGCGGAGGCTGCAGAGGAAACCACGGAGGCAGAGGCACCCACGGAGACAGAAGCTCCGGCGGAAGAAGAGGCAGAGGCTCCGGCAGAAGAGAGCGATATGGCTTATGTACAGGAAAAGGGAACGCTGGTAGTAGGAATCACCGATTTTGCTCCCATGGATTACAAGGATGAGAGCGGTGAGTGGATCGGCTTTGACGCAGATATGGCAAAGGCTTTTGCAGAGAGCCTTGGTGTAGAAGCAGAGTTTGTAGAGATCGACTGGGACAACAAGATCCTGGAGCTGGACGGCAAGACCATCGACTGTGTATGGAACGGCATGACCCTTACAGATGAAGTGGTCAGCGCAATGGAGTGCTCCAACGCGTACTGCAACAACGCACAGGTAGTGATCGTGCCTGCGGATAAGGCAGACCAGTATCAGGATGTGGAGAGCCTTTCCGAGCTGTCCTTTGCGGTAGAAGCAGGAAGTGCAGGCGAGGAGCAGGTGACCGCACTGGGTCTTGATTTTACTCCGGTAAAGGCACAGTCTGATGCCCTGATGGAAGTAGCGGCAGGCACCTCCGATGCAGCAGTCATTGATTCTCTGATGGCAGCGGCTATGGTAGGTGAGGGAACCGGATATGAGGAGCTGACCTACACGGTAGGACTGAACAGTGAGGAGTACGGAGTAGGCTTCCGTAAGGGTTCTGATTTGGCAGCGGCTCTGAATGATTTCTTCGCTGCAAGCTACGCAGACGGCAGTATGCTGGAGTGCGCAGATACCTACGGTGTACAGGCAGCTGTTGTGGAGCAGTAATTTTACGGGCACTTTTTAAGAATAAAAAAAGAGAGTGGGTCCTTCCGCTCTCTCTTTTTTGCTGAGAAATACCATTGAAGTAGAAAGCAGGATATAAACACATGGAACTGATATTAGAACAGATGCCGATCGTCATTCACTCATTGAATATCGGATTTTTGCAGACACTGAAGCTCTTCTTTGTGACGCTCATAGGAGCGTTTCCGCTGGGGCTGATCATTGCCTTTGGCTCGATGTCCCGATTCAGACCTTTAAGCTGTTTTACCAAGATCGTGGTATGGATCATAAGGGGAACTCCATTGATGATCCAGCTTCTGATCATCTATTATTTTCCGGGACTGGTACTGGGAAATCCGATCTGGGGAAGCGGAGAGGGCGGACGTTTTCTGGCAGCATCCGTGTCCTTTATCTTTAATTATGCCTGCTACTTCTCCGAGATCTACCGCGGCGGTATCCAGAGTGTGCCTGTGGGACAGGAAGAGGCAGGACTGGTGCTGGGCATGACCAAGTGGCAGATCTTCTTCCGGATCAAGCTGCTGCAGATGATCAAGCGTATCGTGCCGCCCATGTCCAATGAGATCATCACACTGGTGAAGGATACCTCCCTGTCACGTATTATCGCACTGCAGGAGATCATCTGGGCAGGACAGGCATTCCTGAAAGGCTCTCAGGGCATCTCAGGCGCAATCTGGCCGCTGTTCTTCACGGCTGTCTATTACCTGATCTTTAACGGTATCCTGACAGTGCTTCTGGGACGGCTGGAGAAAAAGCTGAATTATTTCAGGTAAAGGAGGATAAATAGAATGCCAATTCTGGAAGCAGAGCATATATGTAAATCTTTTGAAGGGACAGAGGTACTGAAGGATATCAGCTTTTCTCTGGAGAAAAGCCAGGTGCTCTCTATCATCGGTTCCTCGGGAAGCGGCAAGACAACGCTGCTTCGATGCCTGAATTTTCTGGAAAGACCCGATAAGGGTGTGATCCGTGTAGGTCAGGAAACCCTGTTTGACGCGGATGACAGGAAGACACAGCAGGAGTCGGAGATCCGTAAAAAGCGGCTTCGTTTCGGGCTTGTGTTCCAGTCCTTCAATCTCTTTCCCCAGTATACGGCGCTGGAGAACGTGATGCTGGCAAAGGAGCTGCTGGCGAAGGAGCAGCCGGACTATAAGATGAGAAAAAAGGAGATTCATGAGGAGATCAAAAGGGAAGCAGAGGAGCTGTTAAAGCAGATGGGACTTTCCGAACGAATGTCCAATTATCCGCATCAGCTTTCCGGCGGTCAGTGCCAGAGAGTGGCAATTGCCCGTGCGCTTGCCCTGAAGCCGGATATCCTGTGTTTTGATGAGCCCACATCCGCGCTGGATCCGGAGCTGACAGGAGAGGTGCTGAGGGTTATCCAGGAGCTGGCGGATCAGAAAACGACCATGATCATAGTTACCCATGAGATGGCATTTGCCAGAGACGTGGCGGATCAGGTGCTCTTTATGGATGACGGTCATATTGTAGAACGGGGAACTCCGGAGGAGGTCTTTGAGCATCCGAAGGAAGAACGGACCAGACAGTTCCTGTCAAGGTTTACCCAGGGTTAGAAAAAAGGAGGCAGACATATGAGTACAGACAGATATAACAGTCCTTTATCCGAGCGTTATGCCAGTAAGGAAATGCAGTATATATTTTCTCCGGATATGAAGTTCCGTACCTGGAGGAAGCTGTGGATCGCACTGGCTGAGACAGAAAAGGAGCTGGGACTTCCGATCACACAGGAGCAGATCGATGAATTAAAGGCACATGCGGAGGACATCAACTATGATGTGGCACGGGCGCGGGAGAAGGAAGTGCGCCATGATGTCATGTCCCATGTATACGCCTATGGCGTCCAGTGTCCGAAGGCAAAAGGAATCATTCATCTGGGTGCAACCTCCTGTTATGTGGGAGATAATACAGATATCATTGTTATGACGGAGGCACTCCGTCTGGTGCACAAAAAGCTGGTGAACGTGATCGCAGAGCTTGCCGGGTTCGCCGATGAATATAAGGATCTGCCGACGCTGGCATTTACTCATTTCCAGCCGGCACAGCCTACGACAGTAGGAAAGCGCGCTTCCCTGTGGCTGCAGGAGTTCTGCATGGATCTGGAGGATCTGGAGTATGTGCTGGGGACCATGAAGCTTCTTGGCTCCAAGGGAACTACCGGAACCCAGGCAAGCTTTCTGGAGCTTTTTGAAGGCGATCAGGAGACCATCGACAGGATCGATCCCATGATCGCTGCAAAGATGGGCTTTGAGCGGTGCGTGCCTGTATCCGGTCAGACCTATTCCCGTAAGACAGACACCAGAGTGCTGAATGTTCTGGCAGGGATCGCTGCAAGTGCACATAAGATGTCCAATGACATCCGGCTTCTGCAGCATTTAAAAGAGGTGGAGGAGCCCTTTGAAAAATCTCAGATCGGCTCTTCGGCAATGGCATATAAGAGAAATCCCATGAGAAGCGAGCGCATCGCGTCTCTTTCCAGATATGTGATGATCGATGCGCTGAATCCGGCGATCACCTCTGCAACCCAGTGGTTTGAGCGTACGCTGGATGATTCTGCCAACAAGCGCCTCTCCATTCCGGAAGGCTTTCTTGCCATCGACGGTATTCTGGATCTGTGCCTGAATGTGGTGGACGGACTGGTGGTATACCCGAAGGTCATCGAGAAGCGTTTGAAGAGTGAGCTTCCGTTTATGGCAACGGAAAATATCATGATGGATGCGGTGAAGGCAGGCGGAGACCGTCAGGAGCTGCATGAGAAGATCCGTACGCTGTCCATGGAAGCAGGGCGGAACGTGAAGGCAGAGGGAAGGGAGAATAACCTGCTGGAGCTGATCGCGGCAGATCCCTCCTTTAACATGACTCTGGAAGAGCTGGAGGCATGTATGGAGCCGTCCCGTTATGTAGGACGTTCCGCAGTGCAGGTGGAGGCATTTTTAAGAGATGTGGTAAACCCGGTTCTGGAAGCGAACAAAGAAGAGCTGGGTGCCAAAGCGGAGATTCATGTGTAATGTACAGCTATCATTTTCGTGAATGGTTATCATTTTTCTATTTTTACTGTATATTCGGCTGGTGCTTTGAGTCGACCTATGTGTCGCTCAAAAGCCATCGGCTTGTGAACCGGGGTTTCTTAAAGGGACCCTGGCTTCCTTTATATGGGAGCGGCGCTATTTTAGTGCTTTGGCTGACGCTGCCCTTTCAGCAGAGTCCGGTGCTGGTCTATGTGGTGGGTATGCTGGGAGCGACCGTGCTGGAACTGGTTACGGGCGAAGCCATGGTGCGGCTTTTTAAGGTTCGTTACTGGGATTACAGTGATCAGAGGCTTCAGTACCGGGGGCATATCTGCTTCTGGTCTTCCATCGCCTGGGGATTTTTAAGTCTTCTGATGGTCTATGTGGTACATAAACCGGTGGAAAGCTTTATCTTCTGGATGCATGAAGAGGTGGTGTCGGTGCTGACCTTTGGAATTACGGTCTGTATCGTATATGATTTCGCAGAGGCATTCCGCAAGGCAATGGATCTGCGGGAGGTGCTCATACAGGCAGAGCTTCTGCGGGCAGAGCTGGAACAGCGAGCCCGGCAGAAGAAGCGTCTTCTGGAAGCGGCAGCTGCTTTTGCCAGAGCCGCGGTGGAGGATACACTGGACGAGCGGAGAGAGGCGCTGACGCAGTATGCCCCGCGTTCCAGAGAAGCGCTGTCAGAGCGTGTGGAGCAGGAGATCCGGCAGCTTGAGGAGCGGCATGAGCGGCTGAAGGAGCGCATGACCGCCAGCGCGGAGCGTCTGCTTATGCAGAATCCGGGATCCCGTTTTATGACTGTGGCGGATAATGCGGCGGAGATCCGGGAGCGGATCAGAAGCAGAAGGAAACATAAATAATAGCAGACGGATGCAGACCGATGGGAGAATCAGCGGGCTGCATCCGTTTTGTTTACCCTCAGTTCACAAAATTTTCAGATTTTGCTTACTTGACACTGTTAGAAATCTAACCTATAATTGGTTAGATTTCTAACAAGTAAAGAGATCGGAAAGGAGAGAGCAATGAATCAGAATCAACCGATCAAATCGGTATTGAATCTTCACTGTGTTTTTCGCCGTATTATTGAGCGGCAGATGGCGGATCTGGGGCTTTCTTCCATCCAGAGCCGTATGCTTGGCTATCTGCAGTTTCAGGCAGACAATGGAAAGCAGGTATTTCAAAGTGAGCTGGAGGAGGAATTCAAGATCCGTAAATCTTCTGTGACCAGTGTACTGCAGATACTGGAGAAAAAGGGACTTATGAAGAGGGTCAGCGTTAAGGGAGATGCCCGGAGAAAGGAGCTTCTCCTGACGGCAGAGGGACAGGCGATGCAAAAGCAGGTGAAGGATCGCCTGGATGCGCTGGAGAGGCAGGTCAGAGATATCATGACGCCGGAGGAGCAGCAGATGCTGCTTGCCTGTGTGCAGAAGATAGAGACCAGATTAAAGGAGGCAGAGTATGATTAAAAAATTGGCTGCTTATGTGGGAGAATTTAAGCGGGATACGCTGATGTCCCCTGTAAGCGTGACGTTGGAGGTTATCCTGGAGGTATTTCTTCCGCTTCTGATGGCTTCGGTCATTGATAAGGGTGTGGAAGCAGGAGACATGAATTATGTAATGAAAATGGGAGGCATCATGCTGGTGGTGGCGATGCTGTCCCTGCTGGCGGGCACCATGTCCGGCGTTTTTGCGGCGCGGGCATCCATGGGCTTTGGACGGAATCTGAGGAAGGCGATGTATGAGAACATCCAGGACTTCTCCTTCCAGAATATTGACCGCTTTTCCACGGCAGGTCTGGTGACCCGTATGACCACGGATGTGACGAATGTGCAGAATGCATTTCAGATGCTGATCCGTATGTTTGTGCGTGCGCCGATCATGATGGTGTCCGCGCTTGTGATGTGTGTGCGCATCAATGGGAAAATGTCTCTGATCTTTCTTGTGGCGCTGGTATTTCTGGGCTGCATTATGGCATTTATCATTAAAAGGGCATTTCCCGTATTCAATAAAATGTTCAAGGGCTATGACCGTTTAAATGCCAGTGTGCAGGAGAATCTGACCGGTATGCGGGTCGTGAAGGCGTATGTACGGGAGGATTATGAGAATGAGAAATTCAGCAGTGCCACAAAGAATCTGCAGGATATAAGCATCCGGGCAGAGAAGCTGGTCATCATGAACCAGCCCGTCATGCAGTTTACGGTTTATACCTGTATGCTTCTGGTATCCTGGATAGGTGCAAAGCTGATCGTGCTGGACGGAGTCATGACGACGGGACAGCTGATGAGTCTTTTTACTTATACCTTCCAGATCCTGATGAGTCTGATGATGATCTCCATGGTATTTGTTATGGTGACCATGGCACGTTCTTCTGCGGAACGTATCGTGGAGGTGCTGGATGAAAAGAGCTCTCTGACGAATCCGAGAGATCCGGTCTGCGAAGTGAAGGACGGATCCATTCAGTTTGAGCATGTTAATTTTACCTACAGTGATGAAGTGACGCTGGAGGCACGCCGGGAGAAATGTGTTCTTCAGGATATTGATCTGAATATCCGCGCAGGAGAGACGGTGGGGATCATCGGCGGAACCGGAAGCTCCAAATCCACGCTGGTACAGCTGATCCCCAGACTGTATGATGTGCTGGACGGTTCTGTAAAGGTAGGCGGAAGAGATGTACGGGAGTATGATATTGAGACGCTGCGGGATGCAGTGGCCATGGTGCTTCAGAAAAACGTACTTTTCTCCGGGACGATCCTGGAAAATATGCGCTGGGGCAATAAGGATGCCACAGAGGAGGAATGCCGCCGCGCCTGTGAGCTTGCCCAGGCGGATGAATTTATCCGGAAAATGCCGGATGGCTATCATACCTATATTGAGCAGGGCGGAACGAATGTGTCCGGCGGTCAGAAGCAGAGACTCTGTATCGCCCGTGCTCTTTTGAAAAAACCGAAGATCCTGATTCTGGATGATTCCACCAGCGCAGTGGATACAAAGACGGATGCGCTGATCCGGAAGGCATTTGCGGAGGAGATTCCGGATACGACCAAGCTGATCATTGCCCAGCGTATCTCCTCTGTGCAGGATGCAGACCATATTCTGGTACTGGATCAGGGTCAGGTGGCAGGCTACGGAACGCATGAAGAGCTTTTGAAGAGTAATGAGATTTATCGTGACATTTATGAACTGCAGCAGAAAGGAGCGGATAAGGATGAGTAAAAAGAAAATGCCCAAGGGACCGGGAAATGGTCCTGCAGAGGGAAGGCGGGGCAGCAGAAATCCGGGAAAAACGCTTGGACGGCTGCTGGCTTATATATGGAAGGATTATAAGATCCACTGTATCGTGGTCG
Source organism: Clostridiales bacterium (assembly GCA_018376135.1). Taxonomy (GTDB): domain Bacteria; phylum Bacillota; class Clostridia; order Lachnospirales; family Lachnospiraceae; genus Hominiventricola. The sequence continues at coordinate 122,066 of JAHABX010000005.1, forward strand.
TTATCAGCATTGTCATCAGTTCCCTGACCACGGTTGCGGGAAATCTGTTCCTGAAGAGTCTGATCGATGATTATATCCTGCCGTTTCTGGGGGCGGAATCTCCCAGCTTTGCACCGCTTTTGAGCGCGCTGATCATGATGGCATGCATTTATTATACAGGAACACTGTCCACTTTTCTCTATGCGAGAGTTATGGTCAGTGTGACCCAGGGAACCTTGAAAAAGATAAGAGATGAGATGTTCAGTCATATGCAGAGGCTGCCCATCAAATATTTTGATACCCATGCCCACGGAGATATCATGAGCTGCTATACCAACGATACGGATACGCTCCGGCAGATGATCAGCCAGAGTATTCCGCAGATCTTCAGCTCCTCGATCACGATTGTAAGTACGTTTATTTCCATGGTGGTGCTGAGTGTGCCTCTGACCGTGCTGATTGTGGTCATGGTCTTCGTGATGCTGGGGGCTGTCCGTCATATCGGCGGCAAGAGCGGCATGTATTTTATCCGTCAGCAGAAATCTCTCGGAGTGTTAAATGGTTATATTGAGGAGATGATGGAGGGGCAGAAGGTGGTGAAGGTCTTCTGTCATGAGGAAGAGTCCAAGGAAAAATTCTATGAGCTGAATGACGGTCTGTTCGACAGTGCAAAGAATGCAAACACCTATGCCAATATTCTTATGCCGGTCATGGCAAACCTTGGAAATATCAACTATGTGCTGACTCTGGCAGTAGGGGCGGTGCTTGCGATCAATGGGATCGGCGGACTGACTCTGGGTGCGCTGGCTTCCTTCCTGCAGCTTACCCGAAGCTTTAACATGCCGATCACGCAGGTGTCTCAGCAGTTCAATGCCATAATCATGGCACTTGCGGGAGCAGAGCGTATCTTTGAGCTTCTGGATGAGCCGGAGGAAGTGGATGAGGGCTACGTGACGCTGGTCAATGTGACGGAGGAGCCGGACGGTACGCTGAAGGAGTCGGTGAAGCGGACAGGTATCTGGGCATGGAAGCATCCTCACCAGGCAGACGGTACGGTGACTTACCAGAAGCTGGAGGGAGACGTGGTGTTCAATGGTGTGGACTTTGGCTACACCGATGATAAGATCGTGCTCCATGATATTAAGATGTATGCAAATCCTGGACAGAAGATCGCCTTCGTGGGATCCACAGGCGCGGGCAAGACAACCATCACCAATCTGATCAACCGTTTTTATGATATTCAGGACGGTAAGATCCGGTATGACGGCATCAATATTAACAAGATCAAAAAGCCGGATCTGAGGCGGTCTCTTGGAATCGTACTTCAGGATACCCATCTGTTCAGCGGAACCATTGCCGATAATATCCGTTACGGCAAGCTGGACGCCACAGATGAAGAGGTAGTTGCTGCTGCGAAGCTGGCAAATGCCCATTATTTCATTACGAAGCTTCCCCATGGCTATGATACGGTCATCAGCGGAGACGGCACCAGTCTGTCACAGGGTGAGCGGCAGCTTCTTGCCATCGCCAGAGCGGCTATCGCGGATCCGCCGGTACTGATTCTGGATGAAGCAACCTCCAGCATCGATACGAGAACAGAGACCATTGTACAGAATGGTATGGACCGGCTGATGAAGGGCAGGACCGTATTCGTAATTGCGCACCGGCTGTCCACGATCAAGAACTCGGATGTGATCATGGTGCTGGAACAGGGACGCATCATTGAGAGAGGAGATCATGAATCGCTGCTGAAGGAGAGAGGAAAGTATTATCAGCTGTATACGGGAGCGTTTGAGCTGTCGTAGAAAGACTATTCACGAGGAGAGTTATGAAATGAAACAAATGAAAAATAATGCCATGCTGCTTCTGGCAGCATTTATCTGGGGCTGCGCTTTCGTGGCACAGAGTGTTGGCATGGAGTATGTAGGACCCTTTACGTTCAATGCGGTCAGAAACTATATTGGTGCGCTGATACTGATTCCGGTTATTTTCCTGATGGACGGGCTGAAGAGAAGAGGCGGTATGAGCGAAGCAGAGGTGAAGGCACAGCGGGGAGATACCCGGACGCTTGTGCTGGGCGGCGTCTGCTGTGGTGTGGTACTGGCAGTGGCAGGCAGTCTGCAGCAGTACGGGCTTTTGTTTACTACGGTTGGAAAGGCTGGATTTATTACTGCCATGTATATCGTGCTGGTGCCGATCTTTAACAGCTTTTTCGGGAAAAAGGTACGTCCTCTGATTGTTCTGTGTGTACTGATCTCGGTAGCAGGGCTTTATTTCCTGTGTATGACGGAGGAATTCCGGCTTGGAACGGGAGACCTTCTGGTTCTTCTCTGTGCAGTGGGATTTACCGGACATATTCTGGTTATTGATTATTTTTCCCCCAAGGTAGACGGAGTACGGATGTCCTGCATTCAGTTCCTGACTGCAGGTATTCTCTGTTCTGTACCGATGCTGATCGGGGAAGCGCCGAAGCTGTCGGATATTCTGGCTGCAGCGGCTCCCATTCTCTATGCAGGTGTGATGTCCAGCGGAGTGGGATATACACTGCAGATTCTGGGGCAGAAGGATGCGGACCCTACAGTGGCGTCTCTTTTGTTAAGTCTGGAATCCGTGTTCTCAGTACTGGCTGGATGGGTGATCCTGGGACAGTCCCTGAATGGAAAGGAAATCTTTGGCTGTGTGCTCATGTTTACAGCGATCATACTGGCGCAGCTGCCGGAGAGAAAGCAGTAATATAAACAGGAGTCTTCTGTGTATCATTTTGATGCATGGAAGGCTTTTTTTATTTTCAGCTATTTTTGTGTTGACCTTAAATTTTTTTTGTGCTAATATCTACCTAACGGTAGGTAGATAAAAGGCAAGGAGTAAAAGATGAGTGAGAATAGAACAAGAAAACGAATTATAGATGCGATGTGTACGCTGGTGGCTCAGCGTGGCTATGATAAAGCATCCATCGGACAGATCGCGGATGCGATCGGGATTAAGAAAGCTTCTGTATATTATTATTTTAAATCCAAGGAGGAGATTTTTTCAGAACTGGTCTCGGAGCTTTATGAGGATGAATATTTGCAGAATCCGTCTGTTTTGCGGGAAGATATCGATGCAGAAGCCTTTCAGAGTGAGCTGCTGCGTTATGGGGATGAGCTGATCGATTCCTACTTTGAAAATCCGGATATCAGGAAGGTCTGCGCGGAAATTGATATACAGGCAACGAGGATCCCTGCAGTGAAGGAAATCACCTACGCTGCGAATGAGCGGCTTTACAGCTTTCTTCTGGAATGTATGACTCATGGGGTCGGGATCGGTGCCTTTACCGGGGAGTTTGATGCAGAAGTAAATGCACAGCTTTTGTACATGGTGCTGATCGGCATAGATGCAGCTATCTTATATGATCTGCCGGTTCAGCCCAAAGCCATATGGCGGGAAGCAGTTCTGAAGTTATTTTTGTGAAAGAAATGAGGAGATATTATGATAGAAACACAATTTGCAACACTGCCTGTCAGGAAGGTATTTTTTCGTCTGACCATTCCGAGTATTTTGAGTATGGTGTTTTCCTCCATCTATATGATAGCGGATGGAATCTTTGTAGGACGCTTTATCGGCGCCCAGGCGCTGGCGGCGGTAAATCTTGTGATGCCGATCATGATCATCGTGCTGGCGCTGCCCAATATGGTTGCGGTGGGCTCGTCCGTTAAGGTATCTACCGCACTGGGAGAAGGAAATATAAAAAAGGCAAGGCAGCTGTTTTCGGCAAGCGTCTGGCTGATCATCGGGACCGGGGCGGTATTTGCCCTGCTGGGAGCTGCTTTCCTGAGACCGCTGACAGAGCTGGTGATCAAAGATCCGGCGCTGGCAGCGCCTGCCTATGATTATACACGCATCTTTGTCTATGGAATGCCGTTTTTGATGCCTCTGTTTGCCATGGACAACTTTCTGCGGGTCTGCGGAAGGGCAAGATACAGCATGTGTGTGAATGTCATGGTATCGCTGCTGAATATTGTCCTTGACTGGCTTTTTCTGGCACGACTTGGTCTGGGAATTGAGTTTTCGGCAATTGCGACGGTCATCAGTATGATAATAGGATCTGTATTTTGCTTTGCACCGTTTCTGGGCAGGAAACTGACTCTTCGCTTTACAAAGCCGCAGATATCCATGCAGGAGATCAGAGGGATCCTGTATAATGGCAGTTCGGAGTTTTTCAGCGGGATCGCAGGATCCTTTATCTCAGCGATTATAAACGGCGCGCTGCTTGCGCTTGGAGGTGCGACTGCGGTGGCGAGCTATGGTATCGTTATGTATATCGATACACTTCTGGTCAATATTCTGTACGGCATCCTGGATGCCATACAGCCTGCAGTCAGCTATAATCTTGGCGCAGGGAAGATCAAAAGGACGTTTTCGTTCTTTAAGATTTCAAGCATTGCAACAGCAGCGGTATCGCTGGTCTGTATGGCTCTGATCCTTGCTTTCCCGGATGTTCTGGCAGGAATCTTCGCAAAGGGTGACGACCGGGAAGTGATCAGCATGACAGTGGCTGCGCTGGTGCTGTTTTCTCCGTCCTATTTATTTACCTGGTATAACATGGTCACAAGCGCATTCCTTACCGCAATGGATAAGCCCAGGGAATCCATGCTGATCATGGCATTCCGGGCGATCATTTTTCCGTTGATCTGCCTTATGCTGCTCCCGCTGTTCATGGGAGTCTATGGCGTGTTTTTTACGGCGACCCTGTCCGGCGCTCTTGCCTTTACTGCGGCTGTGATCATCTGGAAGCGGTCGGTACGTCATCTTAACATGGCGATCTCTTCCTTATAAGGAGCTCTGGTATTTTTTCGGTCTCCGTCGATGGGGATCCATGGCGTCTCCAGTATTTTGGGCACCTGCAGGAAATCCGGGTGGTGTACGATGCGGTGCAGTGCCTCGAAGCCGATATGACCCTTTCCAAGGTTTTCATGCCGGTCCTTGGATGCGCCGCAGGGGTTTTTGCTGTCGTTGATGTGGAAGACAGCGATCTGGTCCCTGCCAAGGATCCGGTCGAACTGTTCCATCACACCGTCAAAATCATGGATGATATCATAGCCGCTGTCATGGGTGTGGCAGGTGTCAAAGCAGACACGGAGCCGGTCCCTGCGGGCAACGCCGTCATAGATCCGGGCAAGCTCTTCAAAGGTCCGTCCGATCTCCGAGCCTTTGCCTGCCATGGTCTCCAGGGCAACGAGACAGTCGCTGTCGTCGGTCAGCACTTCATTGAGTCCCTTTACAATAGAAGCGATACCTGCATCCACACCGGCACCCACATGTGCGCCGGGATGGAGGATCAGTACCCTGCTTCCCATGGCAGCGGCGCGGGTCAGCTCCAGATGCAGAAATTCTGTGGCAAGCCGGTAGGTATCCGGATTGATCGTATTGGCAAGATTGATGATATACGGGGCATGGACCACGAATTCTTCCATACCATTTTCCTTCATCAAAGCCTGTGCCGCTTCAATGTTCAATTCACGGATGTCCTTCCGCCGGGTGTTCTGAGGCGCTCCCGTATAGATCATAAAGGTGTCCGCTCCGTAGGACAGAGCCTCCTCCACGGAACCCAGCATCATCTTTTTACCGGACATTCCCACATGGGAACCTATCTTTATCATAAGCAAATTCTCCTTTTAGTCATAGTCGTGTGCCGTTCCTGCAAAGGCTGTCTGCAGAACGATACCTTTTCAGAATACAGGATGGAGAGAAGGAATACAAGTCAGCTTGACAAATTCCGGGAATTTTCCTATACTGAACTAAGTTTTTACACATCAAATATCAGATTTTTCATCTGTAAGTGAGGAAAACATGAACATACAATTTACCAGCGAGATCCTGGGAACGATCGCGTTCGCCATCTCCGGCGCCATGCTTGCCATTGAGCGGAAGATGGACATCTTCGGAGTTTTGTTCCTGGGGCTTGTGACCGCCATGGGAGGCGGTTTTATGAGAGATGTGGTGCTTGGAAAAGTGCCTCCGGGCATGTTTCTGAGTCCTGTATTCGTGACCGTGGGGATCGTGGCATCCCTTTATACTTATTTTATGATCCACTGGAATCAGCATATGATTCCCCGGATGTCAGAGGGCATTTTTCAGTGGGTACTGAACTTCACGGATGCCATCGGGCTTGGGCTGTTTACGGTAGTGGGTGTGAATACGGCGATCGATGCAGGATACGGCAGGTATCACATGCTGTGTATATTTCTGGGGATGCTGACGGGAGTCGGCGGAGGCATGCTCAGGGACATTATGGCGGGGCTGACACCTGCCATTCTCAGAAAGCACGTATACGCATGTGCGTCCCTTCTGGGGGCCGTATGCTATGCCGGGCTGATCTGTGTCATGCCAAGAGGTTACGCCATGTTTGCAGGCTCGATCATTGTGATCGCAGTGCGGATGATGGCTTATCATTTTAAATGGAATTTACCAAAAGCAATCTAAATGGAGGAAGCAGAGAATGAAGAAGATACTGGACCTGATTACGGAAGAGGCAGTAAAGGCTTTTGAGGCAGCCGGTTATGACGCCAGGTATGCAAGAGTGACCCTGTCAAATCGTCCGGATTTATGTGAATATCAGTGTAATGGAGCCCTGGCGGCAGCCAAGGAATACCATAAGGCTCCGATCATGATCGCCAATGCAGTAGTGGAAGCGCTCGGAGCATCAGAGGTACTGGAGGATGTGCAGGCTGTAAATCCGGGATTTATTAATATGAAGATCAGTCCGGAGTTTTTAAGCTCCTATCTGAGCGGCATGCAGGAGGATGAGCGCCTTGGCTGTGAGAAGGCAGAGAATCCGAAGACGATCATGATCGATTACGGCGGACCCAACGTGGCAAAGCCGCTTCATGTGGGACATCTGCGTTCTGCCATTATTGGAGAGAGCGTGAAGAGAATCAGCCGTTTTATGGGACATCATGTGATCGGAGATGTGCATCTGGGAGACTGGGGGCTGCAGATGGGACTGATCATTACCGAGCTGAAGGAGCGGAAGCCCAGGCTTGTCTATTTTGATGAGAATTATGACGGAGATTATCCAAAAGAGGCTCCGTTTACCATCGCAGAGCTGGAGGAGATCTATCCTACCGCCAGCGGTAAGTCCAAGGAGGATGAGGCATATAAGGAGGCTGCCATGCAGGCAACCTTTGAGCTTCAGCAGGGACGTAAGGGGTATCAGGCACTTTTACAGCATATTTTGAATGTATCGGTTACCGATCTTAAAAGAAATTACAAAAATCTCAATGTGGATTTTGATCTGTGGAAGGGTGAGTCTGATGCACAGCCTTATATTCCGGATATGGTTAAGAAACTGCAGGAGGAAGGCTTCGCCTATGAGAGCGAGGGTGCACTGGTGGTTGATGTGAAGGAGGAGACGGACACCAAGGAGATTCCTCCGTGTATGATCCTGAAATCAGACGGTGCTTCTCTCTATACGACAACAGACCTGGCGACTCTGGTGGAGCGCCGGAAGCTGTATGATCCGGATTCTGTCATCTATATTGTGGACAAGCGTCAGGAGATGCATTTTATTCAGGTGTTCCGCTGTGCGAAAAAATGCGGCATTGTGAAAGCAGATACGGATCTGCAGTTCCTGGGCTTCGGCACCATGAACGGCAAGGACGGCAAGCCCTTCAAGACCCGCGAGGGCGGCGTTATGCGTCTGGAATATCTGATTCAGAATATCAATGACGAGATGCTGAAGAAGATTCAGGAGAGCCGTCCCATGGAGGAAGAGGAGGCAAAGGAGATCGCCAGGATCGTAGGGCTTTCCGCAGTGAAGTATGGAGATCTCTCCAATCAGGCATCCAAGGATTATATTTTTGATGTGGAGCGCTTTACTTCTTCAGAGGGAAATACAGGTCCATATATCCTGTATACCATTGTTCGTATTAAGTCGATCCTGAAGAAATACGAGGAGCTGGGAAAAGGCATCACGGAGGATGCGCTGCTTGCATGCAGCAATGACAGTGAGAAAGCGCTGATGCTGGAGATCACCAAGTTCAACAGTGTCATGGAGAATGCCTTTGAAGAGACGGCGCCTCACAAAATATGTGCATATATTTATGATCTTGCCAATGCGTTTAACAAGTTCTATCATGACACCAAGATTCTGGGCGAGGAGGATGAGGTACGGCAGGCAAGCTGGATCCGCCTTCTGGCGCTGACCAAACGCGTGCTGGAGACCTGTATCGATCTGCTGGGATTTGAGGCGCCGGAAAGGATGTAATCAATGACATTCGGAAAGAAAAAGGCTGCGGGTATGCTGTGGAGGGCGCTCTGGCCCCTTCTGGTGCATCAGCTGCTCGCAGCGGCAGCAGTGATCCTACTTATGGGATTTCCTGCTTTGCCTGAGGATCGGGTACCTTTGAGTGTGATCCTGACAGCAGTTATGGCGGTTCCCCTGTTCGGCTGGATGTATGGGACAGACCAGAAGAGGAGAAAAGAGGCAGAACCAAAGCTCTGGGAAGAGGCGGTACCCCTGCAGCCCTATTTTCTGGTGTGGGGAGTAACAAGCTGCATTGCGCTGGCACTTCTTGGCAATGCCCTGATCGCCATTACGCCTCTGCCGGAATGGTCCGTCGGTTATCAGGAATTCAATGAATCCCTGCTTACAGGGAATCCCTATCTTTGGGCGGCGGCGTCTGTGGCAGCAGCGCCCCTG
>JAHABX010000032.1 GCA_018376135.1 Clostridiales bacterium
CAGTGAATGACAGTGCTTTGGAAAGTGTAAATTTTTTCCAAAGGAAAAGGAACTGCTTGGAAAAACATAAGCTGTCAGACTCGATGTCAAGGGTGGCGGTAATACAATAATTACTCCTGATATGCAAGAAAAAATTTTGCATGGACAACGGAAAAATCCTGCAAAGAATGAATTGATTGGCGGACACTCTCCAGACATTAATAACAATAATCCTAATTATGCAGTAGAAGTATTGCAAACCAATATTGATGGAACGCAGAAAGTGAAATTTGTTACACAGTATCCCGATGGAAATTTATCAAACATCAAGACGAGTACACTTTTTCCGGAAAGTTGGAGTAATAGTGATATAATCGAGAGTATTCAAATTGTAGGTAATACAACTCCTATTGGGGTAAGGGCTTCGGATGGGGCAAATCTTTATCGAGGGGTTGTTAATGGAGTACAGGTTGAAGTTATTAAAATTGGAGATGTTGTTACATCTGGATATCCAACTGGTGGAATGAAAACGGGATTGCTGCCTGGATTTTCTGGTATGGATTAGAGGAGACCAGCAAAATATGTATAAAGAATTGGATAAATATATTATGGAGTTTGCAATGGAAGATTTTCCTATAGATTATTGGTTTGATGAGGGGGCTTCAATTGCTGAGGATATGATTCAGAAATTTGATTGTAGAGATTGGGAAGCTTTGAGAGAAGAATTACCCCAAAAAACAATTGGTTGGAAGAGAAGGCTGTCATACTGTTTACATGATTCCATTGATATAAGGGGATTAGAGGTATTGTTAATTTTAATTAATACTGATGATGAAGAATTGTTCGAGATATCAGTGGATTCATTAAGATGTTTTAAAAATAGTATAGGTAAAGAAATAGTCTATAATAATTCTGAAATCAAGCAAAAAATTGAAACATTAATGCCAAATGCAGGCATTGCGACAAGAAAAATTTTTGAAGAAATTTTAAGGTAGGTAATAAAAAAATTAGGTCTTGTTTAAAGACAGGATATTTTGTTTGACTATCTTCAAATGCCCATGTTACACTGGCACTCACCAGGAGATATAAGGAGGGAAAAACAAAATACCTAAATATCTAATTTAAACACAGTATCGGAGGTATTTCTAGACTTGAAAAGGTCTTGGAATACCTCCGATTTTTCTACCCAATAAGACAGATCGTGAAAAGAGATGTCGTTTGGTTCTTCCAACGATTACTGCAGATGAAGCTGCCGAATCAACAGAGGAAGCTCCGACAGAAAAGGTTCCGACAGCAGAAGGCTTCGAGTATGGCAATGGCAACGGAGAAGTACCTCCGGGACAGAACGTGGACGAGGATGGAACGGACTGGATGTGCGGATCAACCACACCCAGCCCAGCCATTCCGGCAGCGTATACGACAGAGATTATGCGCGGATAATGAGCCATGCGGGAATGCTTGCATTCCCATCTGGCGAATATCGCGGCAGTGAGCAAGTTCTACTTGCTCGCTTGCAGAGAGAGGTATATGCTGGAAGTGAGAGAATCGAGCAGTTCACCGACCGCACCAGCGGCAACGAGGATCTGGCTGGCAATGGATTCGATCAAGAGCGGGAATAACTGGTAATGGTTTCAGAACAGGAAGAAAAGTAAAAATGTTATATACAGAACGTGCAGAATTTATCATGCAGCAGTTACAGCTGCAGTCAACAGTAAAGGTAACGGAATTAAGTCAGCTTCTTCACATTTCCGTAGATACAGTGAGACGGGATTTGAAGACAATGGAGCAGCAGGGACTCATAAAATATATCCACGGAGGGGCTTGTCTGCCCGATACCCTGGCACCTTTTTTAAATTTTAACGGGCGGGAGATCATCAATATTGAACTAAAAAGAGAAGCGGCATGCAAGGCACTGTCTTTTATAAAAGAAGGAGATGTGGTTGCCTTGAATTCGGGAACTACAAATACAGTGCTGTCGCAGGAGCTTGCCTTGCTGGAAAAGGAAATCACGGTAATCACAAACAACTATGCTGCCATAAATATTTTGCTGCAAAACAGTTTTATTCATTTGATCGTAATAGGCGGTGAGATGGATGCGTTGGAACGCTCCACATATGGGACAACCTGTGAAAATGAGTTTCGCCGGTTTTATCCAGATATAGCCTTTTTATCGATCAATGCAGTGGACTATTCAGAAGGGTTTACAGATTTCCGCTTTAAAGAAATGGGAATTATTCAGCTGCTGGCAAAGAATGCAGATAAAGTAATCGCAGTGATGGATTCAGGTAAGCTTGGTAAATGCTCCAAGAAGCAGGTTCTCAGGCTTGACCAGGTGGATATTTTGGCGATGGATAATGGTATTTCGGAAGAAATCAGAAAAAAATATGAAGAACATGGAATTGTAATTATATAAAATTGTTGAAATGGGGACGTAGTGAAGCTTTACTACGTCCCCATTTGACGTGTGTCCGGTCAATTACATATATTTTGCAAACATTTTACAAATATTTTTCGGTTTGATGATAGAAGATGCTGTTTAATGCGACTATAATCCGTATATAGGAACATAAAAACGGCAAAAAGAAGCAAAGGAGTATTTGATTATGAATTTCAAAAATAAAATTCAGATGGTTGTTTTCGATTGGGCAGGAACAACTGTAGATTATGCGTCAAGCGCCCCGAGTACGGTATTTGACCGTGTATTTGAATCAGTTGGCATCAAATTAACAAAAGAAGAAATTAATGGTCCTATGGGAATGGAGAAAAAGGCACATATACGTGCGCTGCTTTCCTGTGAATCGGGAAACAGACAATGGCTTGAGATAAGGAAAAGACCCTGGACAGAAGAGGATGTGGATGCTTTATATCGGAAATTTGAAGAAATGCTGTATTCGATTGTAGCAGAGTACAGTGAGCCGATTCCGGGGGTTGTTGAAACGGTAGATGGATTAAGAAAGCAGGGACTTAAAATCGGTTCTACTACAGGATATACTTCTCAAATGATGGAACAGGTGATACCAAAGGCAAAAGCTATGGGATATGAAGCAGATTGTGTTGTAACACCGGATGTCACAGAGGCAAGCCGTCCGACTCCCTTTATGCTGTTTGAATGTATGCGTCAGATGAATGTGTATCCACCCTGTACGGTTGTAAAAGCAGGCGACACAGTCGTGGATATGCAGGAAGGAAAAAATGCAGGAGCATGGAGTGTTGGAATCCTGACCGGTTCGAATCTTCTGGGACTGTCAAAGGAAGAATACGAGGAAATGAGTGCAGAGGAGCTGGAAAAGCGTAAAGAGGCTGCGGCAGAAAGTTATCGTCAGGCAGGCGCGGATATGGTGATCGATTCTATCAGGGATTTGCCTGCTGCAATAGAAAAAATTAACTGTTGTCTGGCAGGGAAGGAGGCAAGAACAGAATGAATCAATACTATAACCCGGTACGGACGATCCAGGGTGCGGGCAGTTTAAGTGGTCTGCCCGATGTATTAGAAGAAATGCATTCTGAAAGCAGGCGTGTGCTTGTACTGGGATGGGGGGAAAAGGTTTTTCAGCATCCTGTGTTTTCAAGACTGGAAAAATTTGATGTTAAAACATGTGTATTCACGGTTTCAAATCCGACAGTAGAGCAGCTTTTTGAAACCTATCAGTCAACGAAGGAATTTTCCCCGGATGTGGTAGTTGCCATCGGTGGCGGAAGTATCATGGACGTGGGAAAATCTCTGTGCTGTATGTATGGAAATGAGATTTCTGATGAGGAGGATCTGAGAGCGTATATTCAGAATAAAAGCTTCAAAACACCTGCTGTACGCTGGATCGGCGTCCCGACTACATCGGGGACAGGAAGTGAGGTGACATGTTGGGCTACCATCTGGGACCCAAGTAAAAATGTAAAATGTTCCATAGAAAATCACGGGAATTATGCATACGCTGCATTGATCGATCCGCAGCTTACAGAAGAACTCCCATTGAAACTGGCGGTTTCTTCTGCATTGGACGCGGTTGCACATGCAGCAGAAGCGTACTGGGCAAAAGGTACGAACATTGTATCAAGAGCTTTGGCGCTTCAGGCGATCCGCATGATCATGAGTCATATGGACGATCTGCTCTGCGGGAAATCTTATGCGCATGACATTATGGCAAAAGGAAGCATGCTTGCAGGGCTGGCATTCAGCAATACGAAAACCACAGCGTGCCATTCCATCTCGTATCCCTTAACGATGCACTACCATATACCTCATGGAGCAGCAGTGAGCATGCTGCTGGCTCCGGTTCTTGAATTAAATGCATCAGGTGTGGAAGATATGGAAAATCTGTTTGCGGCTTTGGGAGTTGACAGTGCCCAGATGCTCAGGGAACGGATCGGCGCTTTCTTAAAACGTTCCGGTCAGCCTGCGACTCTGCAGGAGTGGAATGTTCCTTTTGAGGAGTGTGCTTCTCTGGCCATGCTGGGCATGACGAAGGGGCGTGCTGATAATAACCCGGTAGAACTTACAGTAGAAAAAATCAAAGAAATATTAGAATCTGTTTATTAAACAGGTCAAAAATGGAAAAAAGAAAGGACAAAAAATTATGAGAAAATATACAAACAAAGCAGTAAGAATTGGTTTTGCAGCTCTGGTGACAGCATCTGTGCTTGCGGGATGTGGATCGAAAGATAACACTGTGGCTGCAGACGGAGCAGGTGGAGAAGACGGAGTATTTACAATTGCCTATGCTCCCAATGAGTCCACAACAGAAAGTGCGGATGCCCGTAACGGTCTGGCAAAGGATCTAAGTGAAGCGCTGGGATGCGAGGTAGAGGAAATTCAGGCAAGTGATTACAATGCAATCATCGAAGCTCTTCGTACAGGGAAAGCGGATATGGCTTATATGGGCTCTCAGGCGCTGGCTTTGGGAGTGGAGCGTACGGATCTGGAACCAATTGTGATGAAGGCGGAGGAAGGAGATCCGGAAAAAGCCATTTATCATTCCGTGTTGATTGTAAACAGCAGCAACGATGGGATTCATTCTATCGAAGATATAAAAGGAAAAACCATGGCATTTGTAGATCCGGATTCCACATCAGGAAATCTGGTCCCGACTGCGGAAATTATCCAGGCATTTTCTGATGAGGAGCTGAATTCAGATACATTACATACCAATGGCAGTTTTTTTGAGGCAGTCAGCTTTTCGGGATCTCATCAGGCAGGGCTGCAGGCGGTGATAAAAGGAGATGTAGATGTTGCCCCGATTTCGGATCAGATCCTTGCCTCTGAGATTGAACATGGAAATGCAAAAGAGGATGACGTGAAAATCATTCATGAATCAGGCGCAATTCCTGCGGAGGCGATGGTCGTAGGAGAGCATGTAACACAGGAAACAAGAGACCAGCTGACAGAATTTTTAACCGCTTACGATAACGAAGAATATTTTACAGATGTAATCAAAGTTCCCGGAGCTCGTTTTGTTCAGTGTGATATGAGTGATTATGAGGAAATTATTGAGCTGAACAAAATCATTAATGAATTCTAAAGGGCAGGAGTCCAGGAGGAAATTATGAAAGCTATTTTAAAATTTGATAAAGTATCCAAGCATTATCAGAATGGTATTCATGCACTAAAAGAGGTATCTCTGGAAGTGTGTCAAGGAGAATTCATTTCTGTAATCGGTCCTTCGGGAAGCGGAAAATCTACGCTGCTGCGCGTGATCAATCGTCTGATTCCTGTCAGTGGAGGGAAGGTCTGGCTGGATGGACAGGTAATTTCCAATCAGCACGGGAAACATCTTCGTATGCAGCGCAGAAAGGTTGGGATGATTTTCCAAAATTATAATTTGGTATACAGTCTGTCCGTTCTGCAGAATGTTCTGCATGGACGGTTGGGATATATGAATGGTCTAAAAGGAGTATTTGGTCTTTACAGTGAAGAGGATAAGCAGGAAGCCCTGGATTTGCTCAAGGAGATGGGGCTGGAACAGTTCAGCTATAACCGTGCGTCTGATTTGTCAGGAGGACAAAAGCAGAGGGTAGGAATTGCCCGTGCGATCATGCAGAATCCGAAGCTGCTTTTGTGCGATGAGCCCATTGCTTCGCTGGACCCATCCAGTGCCAGGACGATCATGGAGCTTCTTCATGACATGACGCAGAAAAGAAATATTGCCTGTATCGTGAATCTGCATCAATTGGATGCCGCACTGAAATATTCTACCCGGATCATTGGACTGTCAAAAGGGGAAATTGTATTTGATGGAACCCCGGAACAGCTGACCGATGAAATGATTGAGAAAATTTATGGAACTTCCCGTGCAAATTTGATGATTGGAGGAGAGGGAAATGACCAGGAGGATACCGCTGATTGCGCATGATTTAAAACGTTTATATACCGGATTTTTGATCGGGGCAATGATTTTATTTGTGATATGCAGCTTCCTGACAAATTTTAATGTGATGACACTGCTTGCAAATGGCGATGCTTTCTGGGAATTTATTACGGAGGATTTTCTTCCTCCGGCATTGCCGAAAACCAGCAGAATACCAGGAATATTATCCAGTGTTCTGGTGACTTTGGCATTGGCAGTATCTGCGACTGCGGTGGCTGCTGTTCTGGCGTTTTTTGTTTCCTTATTCGGAAGTGAGAAAGTTTCTCCCTTCCCGGGAATTGCCAGGTTTGTTCGTGGATCTGCAACTTTTTTACGCAATATTCCCGCATTGGTCTGGGCATTTATTTTGTTCTCTTCTCTGGGAATCGGAACGGGGGTAGGATTTATCGCTCTGTGTATTACCAGCTTTGCATTTATGGTGCGTGCTTTTGTAGAAACCATGGAGGATGTCTCTCAGGATTGTGTGGAAAGCCTGCAGGCGGTGGGCGCCACATTTCCTCAGAGGGTGTCACAGGCAATCTTACCCTCTTGTCTGAGTGGTTTTCTGTCCTGGTTTCTCTACTGTGTGGAAATCAATATTCGTGCATCTACAATCGTCGGAATGGTTGGAGGAGGCGGGGTCGGTCTGACTTTATTTTCTTACATAAAAGGATTCCAGTATGATGTTGCATTGAGCATTATTTTGTTAATCGCTGTAATGGTAATTTTAGTGGATCAGATTACCAGTAAGCTTCGGAAGGAGTTATTGAAATGAAAACGGTAAAAGTGAAATACGCCTCTCGTATTCCGGTAAAGTGCAGACAGAGAAATCATTTTATTCCGGCTTTTTTAATTGCGGTTGTGGCTTTATCCATATTAAGTTTATTGTATTTAGATATTGACTGGGTAAAGATAGTTTCCAGGATCCCTGATATTGGAGAAGTGTTCTGGAATCTGGCACACCTGAATTTTGCAAATATGGATCTGGTGCTTGCTTCTCTGGTTGAGACAGTCTCTATTGCTGTCCTATCCTTACTGTACAGCCTGCTTTTAGGTATTCTGTTTGGAATGCTGGCGGCAGGAAATGTGTTTCGGATCCCTGTTTTATCCGTGATTACACAGTCTTTTTTTACATTTTTAAGAGCCGTACCGACACCTGTATGGGTTTTGCTGATGTTGGTGTGTCTGGGAATGGGACCGGAGGCAGGCGTTGCAGGCTTGTGTGTTCATACGACTGCTTTTTTTACAAAATCCTTTGCGCAGAGCTTTGAGAGCATTTCCGGGGAAACAATTGAAGCGCTGGAAGTTACGGGAACAGGACGCTTGAGCATTTTTATGAATGCAATCCTGCCTGCGTCATTATCTCAGATTGTTGCATGGGCGGGAATGCGTTTGGAAACAAACTTTTCGGAGTGTGCAATTCTTGGAATGGTTGGAGCGGGCGGTATTGGGTATGTCGTTTCCAACAGCCTGCAGGGATATGATTATGGTACGGCAGGGACTGCGATTTTACTGGTATTTATAGTTGCCTACTGTATTGAGAGAATCTTTGTAAGAATCAAGAATAAATTTTCGTGAAAAGCTGCCAGAAGTTAAAATAGAAGTCAGAAAGGTATAAGGCGTGGAAAAACGGCAATACTCCCTGTAAAAGAAAGGAGTATTGGATATGGAAGAAACAAAGAATCTGGATTTTGAAAAGTTGGAGCCCCACGACAGGCTGAAATATGAAATTGCTGAGGAGCTTGGGCTTTTGGATAAGGTAAGAGAAGGCGGCTGGAAGGCATTGTCCTCCCGGGAGACCGGAAGAATTGGGGGAATGATCAGCCGCAGGAGAAAGGCACAGGAGAAGAATATTCAGGAACGGAATGCATAGCCTGATAAGAAAAGGCATTTTGTATGAATGATCAGAAAATAGAGAATCAATTGAATCTTGCACTGGAGGCAACCCAGGAGGAGCGTGAGAAATCTCCGGATCTGGAGACGGGCTATGACCCTGTGGAACGGACCTGGGAGATCATTGTAAAATATTCCGGCAGTCTGGGACAGATCGTGCCGGAAGCTGTACGGGTGACAGAGCTGCTCAATGAATATGCGATCCTGATCGTACCGGAATCTCTTCTGGAAGCGGTGGCGCAGATTCCGGAGATTGAATATATCGAGAAGCCGAGAAGGCTGTATTTTGCACGGACGGAAGGGATGCGTGCGTCTTGCGTGACGCCGGTCCGCCGTCCGCCTTTTTCGCTGACGGGAAAAGGGGTGTTGGTAGCGGTGCTGGATTCCGGTGCGGATTACCGGCATCCGGAGTTCCGCCGCGGGGATGGCAGGACCCGGATACGGAATCTGTGGGATCAGACGGTATCGGGAAGAGCCCCCGATGGGTATCATCTGGGAACCGAATTTACAGAGGAGGAGCTAAATGCATCCCTTGACGCAGGAGGAGAGCCTCCCGTAAGCCGGGATGTGAGCGGACATGGAACCGGGGTACTGGCAATTGCTGCCGGAACCGGAGGTATGGCTTATGAAAGTGATCTTCTGGTGGTAAAGCTGGGAAATCCCGCAGAAGGAGGATTTCCCAGGACCACGGAGCTGATGCAGGGACTGGATTATGTGATACGGAAGGCGTTGGAATACCGGATGCCGGTGGCAGTCAATATCAGCTTTGGAAATACCTATGGTTCCCATACCGGAACCAGTCTTCTGGAACGATATATGGATGACATGAGCAATCTGTGGAAATCCGTGATCTGTGTAGGAAGCGGAAATGAGGGAGCGGCTGCCGGACATGCGGGAGGACAGCTCAGAAACAGAGAGATACAGAACGTGGAATTTGCAACAGGTCCTTATGAACCTTCCCTGAGCCTTCAGATATGGAAAAATTATGTGGATACATTTGAAGTGTCCATTGTTCATCCCAATGGAACGGTAATCGGACCATTTCTGGAGCGTCCCACAGTTCAGCGGTATCAGGCAGGCAGAACGGAGCTTTTGGTCTATTATGGGGAACCCAGTCCATACAGCGCACAGCAGGAGATCTATGTGGAATTTATTCCCTCCGGAGATTATATGGATAATGGGATCTGGAATATCCGTCTGGTTCCGGTGAAGATCATAGACGGAATCTATCAGATGTGGTTTCCCGGTTATGAAGCCATCGGGGGTGCGACCCGGTTTCTGCGTCCCACAGAGAACAATACGCTGACGATTCCCTCCACTGCCTTCCGGGTGATCACTGTGGGAGCTTACAATACAGTAACAGATGCATATGCGGATTTTTCAGGAAGAGGTTCTGCCGACAATGGATCACAGAAGCCCACTCTGGTAGCGCCGGGGGTAAATATTCTGACTGCTGCGCCAAATGGAGGCTATATACGACAGACAGGAACCTCTTTTGCAGCGCCCTTTGTGACCGGGGCGGCAGCTCTTCTGATGCAGTACGGGATCACAGACGGAAATGATCCTTATCTGTACGGAGAGAAGGTGAAAGCTTTTCTGAGAAGAGGAGCGCAGCCGCTGCCCGCCTTCCGGGAGTATCCCAATCCGGTGGTGGGGTATGGGAAGCTGTGTGTGGAGAAGAGCCTGCCTGTTTAAAAGAGAGAAGATAATTTCCTTATAACATAAAAATGTGTTAATACACATAAAATAGTAATGACTATTGAATATAAAATCATTTAATGCTACAATACCATTACTAAAAAATGTGCCAGACACAAAAATAAGGAGTGAAAGGAATGGAGATAAAAAGAGATTCCTACCTTGAACAGTTAAAAATAAGAAAAGATAACGGAATGATTAAAATTATTACTGGAATAAGAAGATGTGGGAAATCTTTCCTGTTATTTGTATTGTTTAAAAAGTATATTTGTATGCCTTTGTAAGGACAAAAAAAAGAAACGAGCAAGCCGTTCGAATAATAGTGTTGTACGGTGGTAAACTTCGTTTCTTTTTTTGAGACTAGAAAATGAAAGAATTGTCAAGAGGATAAGTGAAAAAAAGTTTTCACTGCCGGTCCGAATATTCAGCGATCACATAATCGTGAAAATTTTTCACAGCCGGTGTCAGGTGATGGGTCTTCAGGGTCGCCATATAAAAGTTACGCTCCCAGTAAGGGGATGCGATCTGGATGATCTTCAGATCCATTCGGAGCAGATCCGGCATGTAGGGCACGACCGCAACTCCGAAGCCCCTGGAGACAAGACCGGCAATTACAATATCCTCCTCGATCTCATATGCGATCTGAGGTGTCACATGGATCTTCTCAAATAAATTGTCTACGATGCTTCTGAGACCGGAAGAAGGAGAGAAATATACCTGTGGGTAGGGAGCCAGCTCCTCCAGATCGATGGTATAACGACTGGAAAGAGGATGGTTTCGGGGGACGATCACCACCAGATCCTGCCGGGAAACAGGAATAAATTCAATATCCGATTCCTTCTCAAGCTTTGTGCAGAATACAATATCATATTTTTCGTCTTTAAGACCATCGATCAAAGATGCAGTAATACCTGTATGAAATTTGAAATAGATGGTCTTTTCTTTCTGGGTCTCCAGAAACCCACGTGCCATTTCAGGTATGAATTCCATGCCAAGGGTTCGGAGAAAGCCAAGCTCAATAATTCCCTCCCCCATTGCGATATGCTGCATGTCCTGGATCCCTTCGTCCAGAATATTCAATGATTTTTCCACATAGGATAAAAACTGCGCTCCCTCCGGAGTGAGCGCAGAACGTCTCCCCTGCTTTTCGAATAAAGAGACGCCCAGCTCCTGTTCCAGAAGCGAAATGGAGTGGCTGAGACTTGGCTGGGCAATACACAGCTGTTCGGCAGTCTTTCGGAAATGACCATTTCTTGCCAGAAGGGCAAAATAGCGGAGCTGATACAGATTCATATGCGTGTTCCTCCTGATATCTTTTTCAAACAGTATATCACAAATGATAGATATAAACTATTGATTAGAATGAAATAATGCATTTGATAATAATTTCACATATTACTACAATAAAGGGCAGAGAAACATATAAAAACGAGGTGGATGAAAATGATGATAACAGGTACAACAAGGCTTCTGGGGTTATTTGGTTCTCCGGTGGAGCATTCCATGTCACCGGTTATGTATAACTGCTGTTTTGAAAAATGGAAGCTTGACTGGAGATATTTTGCCTTCGATATTACGAAAGAACAGACAGAGGATGCCGTGAAAGCGTTTCGGGCGCTGGGCATGAAGGGGGCAAACGTGACCATGCCCTGCAAACAGGCGGTGATCCCGTATTTGGACTGGGTCTCACCTGCAGTCCGGTTATCCGGTGCATGCAATACCATCGTGAATGACAGCGGTACTTTAAAGGGATACATGACGGACGGAGAAGGATATGTCATGAATCTGCAGAGCCATGGCATGGATATAAAGGGGAAAAAGCTGACCCTGCTCGGAGCCGGAGGTGCGGCAACAGCCATACAGGTCCAGACTCTGCTGGAGGGCGTGGCTGAAGTACATGTCTTTAATAAAGCGGACGGTTTCTGGGATCTGGCACAGAAGAAGGTGCAGGAGCTGCAGGATGCGTTTCCGAATCAGAAAATTGCACTCTACGATCTGGATGATCAGGAGCTGCTGAGAGAAAAAATACAGGAAAGTGATGTACTGACGAATGCCACCAGAGCCGGTATGGCGCCTTTGGAGGGAATCAGTCTGATACAGGATGTTTCCCTGTTCCGGGAAAGCCTTCTGGTAACTGACTGTGTATATAATCCGAGAAAAACCAGACTGCTGACAGATGCAGAAGAAAACGGAAGTCCGACTGCGGATGGAGTGGGAATGCTTCTCTATCAGGGAGCGGCTGCGGCAAAGCTCTATACCGGGCTGGATATGCCGGTGGATGAGATCAGGGAACAATTTTTTTAAGCAGAATGACAGGGAGAGAGACATATGAACAAAAGAAAATACTATCCGGCAGCAGTAGCGCTGTACATTACATATTTTTTACTGGGGATATCGGCAACGATCGTCGGTCAGTATAAGCAGGAATTTGCTGCGGCATGGGGAGCGGCAAGACTGGAGGACGGTACCTTTGAGATCAGCCGTGTGATGACGGTAATCGCCGCCATAGGTCTGGGCAGGCTTATTGCATTTCCGGCTGCCGGACCTTTTTCGGACCGGTATGGAAGAAAGAAAAGCGCGTTGGTGGGAATGACCTTTTTCCTTATCTTTTTTGCAGGGCTTCCCTTTACGACGAATACGGCGGAAGCCTATGTTCTGCTTATGTGTGCCGGAATAGGCAATTCCTTTCTGGACACCAGCGTTACGCCCTCCTGTATGGAGATCTTCAGTGAGCATGGCGCGGTGGCAAATCTGTTTACCAAGTTTTCCGTGTCCGTGGGACAGTTTCTGCTTCCGATCCTGATCCTGTCCATTGACGGTCTGGGCATGACGTACCATACCACATTCTTTCTGGCAGCGGGACTTGTGGTGCTGGATACCATTGCAATTGTGCTCTTTCCGTTCCCGGACAGAGAAAGAAATACTGAAAAAGCCGGGAAAAAGAAAAGTAAAATTCAGCTGTCACCGGCACTGTTTCTGCTGATCGGCATCGGCTTTACGTCATCGGCGACCTTTATGATCTTCATGAACTGCAATCAGGAGCTGGGCATTCTGTACGGATTGGAAAATCCGCAGCTGATACAGTCGTTTTATTCCGTTGGAATTGTAACGGCGGTACTGCTGACTTCGGTCCTGGTAAGCAAGGGGATCAAGCCCATAAGGATTCTGGTGGCGTATCCTCTGGTGGCATGTGCTTCATTGCTGCTCATGTATCTGGTCCGGAGCCCACAGATCTGTCTGGCAGGCGGATTTCTGATTGGTTTTTTTGCAGCGGGAGGAGTGCTGCAGCTTACCACCTCTACGGCAAATGAGATGTATCCGGAGCACAGAGGCGTCATTACTGCAATGGTCATGTTTGCATCTGCAATCTCCAATTATGTTGTCATAAATGCAGCGGGTCTTCTGACCGCAGCAGGAGGGGCAAATGGTCCGAGGCTGATACTGCTTTTTAATATGCTGGTGACATTTATCGGCATTCTGTTTGCCATCGTACTGAATATCAAATATGCAAAGGACATTGAAAAGTGACAAGAGAATTATCGAATTTAAGGGAAATGACAGGTGACTGTGACAGGGAAATTGTACAGGCGAAGGCGCTGTTTGACAGGAATATTCTTCTGATTGGTTTTATGGGAGCCGGAAGCCATTCTGGAACGGGTTAAAAACAGTACAGACAGACCGCTGCTCAACGGAAACATGAATGTTCCGTTTATCAGTGACCTGATGGAAAGCAGGAGAGAAAAATACAGTGCGGCGGCTGATATGGTAATTGATACAACCGGAAAAGAAATCGTCGAAATATGTGAAGAACTGCTGCAGAAGCTCTCTGCCATGCAGAAACAATAAAGAGGAGGAAGGAAAATGTCTAAAAAATATCCAATCACAGTAAGTTCCTGGACACTGGGAGACAAATGTACATTTGAAGAAAGGGTGAAGGCTGCAAAGAACGCCGGATTTGAAGGAATCGGGCTCAGAGCAGAAACCTATGTGGATGCTTTAAACGAAGGGCTGTTTGACAGAGATATTCTGAGCATTCTTGAAAAATACCATATGCGTGTGACAGAGGTGGAGTATATCGTTCAGTGGGCAGAGGAAAGCAGAAGCTACGAACAGAAATACAAGGAGCAGATGTGCTTCCACATGTGTGAGCTGTTCGGTGTCGCTCATATCAACTGTGGACTGATGGAAGCCTATTCCGTAGAATATACAGCACAGAAGTTAAAGGAATTATGCGGACGGGCAGGACATCTGATCATTGGGGTAGAGCCCATGCCATACAGTGGGATCCCGAATGTGGCGAGAGCCTGGGAGATTGTAAAGGCAAGCGGCTGTAAGAATGCAAAGATCATACTGGATTCCTGGCACTGGTTAAGAGCAGGACAGCCGGTGGACCCTGGTGTCCTGGACGGAATTCCGGCTGATAAGATTGTTTCCGTACAGATCAATGATGTATATGAGAGACCTTACGCAGCGAACGTTTTAAGGGATGAATCCATGCATGACAGACTGGCTCCGGGTACAGGCTGCGGGAATACAGAAGCCTTCTGCCGGATGCTGAAGGAAAAAGGAGTACAGCCGCTGGCATTTGGCGTGGAGGTAATCAGCGATCAGATACTTTCGACCGGTGTGAAAGAGGCAGCAGAATATAATTTTGAAAATACAAAAAAGGTACTCATGAATTCATGGCAGGAAATTTTGTCTGAGTAAGAAAAAGGGGGAAAGGACATGAGATTTGAAGCAATGTATCAACCAATCAAGATCGGAAACGTGACAGTTCCGAACCGTTTCGTGATGTGTCCCATGGGAAATAATCTGGCGGATACAGACGGAAGGATGAGCGAACGATCTGCCGCTTATTATGGGGCGAGAGCCAAAGGCGGCTTCGGTCTGATCACCTTTGAGGCGACGGTAGTGTATGAGCAGGCAAAGGGGGGACCCAGAAAACCGTGTTTATTTTCTGATGATACCATCAGCAGCTTTTCGGCAGTCATTGCAGCATGTCATCAGGCGGGGGCAAAGGTCTCTGTTCAGCTTCAGCATGCAGGACCGGAAGGAAATTCCCAGGTGACCGGTTATCCGCTGAAGTCAGCAAGCGCGATTCCTTCTTCTGTAAAAACAGAGATACCGGAAGCAATTTCCACGGAAGAAGTATACCGGCTGATCGAAGCATACGGAGATGCGGCTCTGAGAGCGAAAAAAGCGGGAGCAGACGCAGTGGAGGTACATTGTGCCCACGGATATCTGGTAAGCTCCTTCATTTCTGAACGGACGAACAAGCGTCAGGATGAATTTGGCGGATGCTTCGAGAATCGATTGCGTCTTCCCCGGCTGATCATTGAAAATATCCGGGAAAAGGCAGGGAAGTCACTGGCTGTGATCTGCAGAATCAATGGCTCGGACGATATACTGGGCGGGCAGACGCCTCAGGATGCAGCAGCAGTTGCCGCTTATCTGGAAAAGGAATGTGGCGTGGATGCGCTGCATGTATCCAGAGCGGTTCATCTGCATGATGAATATATGTGGGCACCCAGTGTGATTCACGAAGGGTTCAGTTCCAGCTGCGTGGCGGAGATCAAACAGGCGGTCAGCATCCCGGTCATTACCGTAGGACGTTATACAGAGCCTCAGTATGCAGAGCTGATGGTGAAGGAGGGCAAGGCGGATCTGGTAGCCTTCGGACGTCAGAGCATTGCCGATCCGGAGCTCCCCATGAAGGCGAAGAAGGAAGAACTGGATCTGCTGCAGCCGTGCATCGGCTGTCTTCAGGGCTGTGTGCCGAATATGTTTAAAGGAGAGCCGATCACCTGCCTGGTAAACCCGCTTGTGGGAAGAGAGATGGAGCTTCTTCCGGCAGAGCAGAAGAAACGCGTCATGGTCATCGGCGGAGGTCCGGGCGGATTATATGCAGCGTATGTCTGTGCGCTGAGAGGACATGAGGTCACCTTGTATGAGGAGAAGGAGATGCTGGGCGGAAATATGCGTCTGGCAGCATATCCGCCGGGAAAGGGATGCATCAATGCCATGATCTGCAGTTACATCAGCAACTGCAGAGCCCAGGGTGTGGACATCCGGTTAAATACCCGGGTAACTCCGGAGACTGTCAGGGAGCAGAAGCCGGATGCGGTGATCGTAGCCACAGGCTCCACTCCGCTTGTTCTGCCGATTCCTGGAATTGAGAAGGCGATCCATGCAGCAGATGTACTGGACGGAAAAGTAAAACCGGGAAAACGGGTTCTGGTTGTCGGCGGAGGAATGGTCGGCTGTGAAGTGGCTGATTTCCTCGGAGAGCTGGGACATCAGGTATCGATCATTGAGCTGCGTCCTGAACTGGGAGCAGATGTAATTTCCGAGCATCGGAAGTTCCTTATGAAAGCGCTGAAGGAATATCAGGTGGAAGGAATTACGGGAGCAAAGGTGACCGGATTTTTTGAGGACGGTGTTTCTTATGTGCTTGAAGATGGAACAGAAGGCCGTGTAGAGCAGATGGACAGTGTGGTGCTTGCAATGGGTTATCGGAATCATGATATATTAAGCAAAGAGATCGAAGATCTTGCGGCGGAAGTATATGTGATCGGAGACGCGGTCCGGGCACGCCGGGCGCTGGATGCGACCAAAGAAGCATTGGATGCAGCTATGAAAATCTAACGGATATGTGAAAAAAGGAGAACAGCTATGGAGATAGATGGAAGAACAGGACTTTATTGCCTGATAGGCTCACCGGTAGGACATTCGGGTTCACCGGCAATGTATAATTACAGCTTTCAGAAAACGAATCTGAACCATGCGTATCTTGCGTTTGATGTGGGACTTGAGCAGACGGAAGCGGCAGTAGAGGGGCTGAAAGCCATCGGCTGTAAGGGCTTCAATGTGACCATGCCCTGTAAGACGAAGATGGCAGAGCTTGCGGATGAGTTATCCGATGCGGCAGCACTGATCGGAGCATGCAATACCGTTGTCATAGAGGAAGGAAAGCTTCATGGACATAATACAGACGGTATCGGCTTTGTAAGAAATCTGAAAGAGCGCGGCGTAGATGTAAAAGGCAAAGTCATGACGGTTATGGGGGCAGGCGGAGCAGCTACCGCGATCCAGGTGCAGTCCGCACTGGAGGGCGCTGCAAAGATCCATATTTTTAACCGGAAGGACGAATTTTATGCGAATGCGGAAAATACGGCAATGAAAATTATGGAAAAGCTTCCGGGTGTGGAAGTGAAGGTATATCCGCTGGAGGACCGTCAGAAGTTATACGAAAAAATCGGAGAAAGCGATATTCTTGTAAATGCAACAAAGGTGGGAATGAAGCCTATGGAGGATCAGTCGCTGATTGAAGATCCTGCGGTATTTCGTCCGGAGCTTGTTGTTGCAGATGCGGTTTATAATCCGAGAGAGACAAAGATGCTTCAGGAAGCAAAGGCAGAAGGCTGCCGGATCGTGCTGGGGGGAATCGGAATGCTCCTCCGTCAGGGCGAAGCAGCATTTCACATTTTTACAGGAGAAAATATGCCTGTGAAAGAGGTCGAGGAAAAGTTTTTCCAATAAAAGAAATACCGGGTGTTCCCATCAGATTCTGATGGGCGCCCGGTAATCTTTTCCCAGCATCTGTTTTTTCTTTTCCTGGAATTCCCAGAAGTAATCCTCCCGTACATCGGACCACTCGTGAGTGCTCCGGTCATAGACCTGTACATATTCTTCGATCTGAGGATGGCAGCGTACGGTGTTGGACAGATATTCTTCTCCCGTCAGGGGATTGATATCTCCCTGAGGCTTGGGTTTCCGGAAGGCGTCCGGGATCTGGAAGGTAATGCCGGAAGAAGATCTCTGTGCGGGAGCGGGTGTTTCCTGGAGGGGAGCGCCTGCTCTGGCGGGAACGGGCAGCTCCTGCCTGAGAATGGGCGCGGCAGATTCCTCATGGACGGTGCCTGGAATCGCTGCCGTGACCGGAGTGAGCCGGACAGATACATGGAAACCCAAAAGGGCGGCAATGACATGCATGTCCTGCTCAGGAAAATTATCCCGTTTGAGACGCTGAGTCAGATTCTGCCGGGACATGGGGGTTCCGGTGCGCTCTGTGTACAGATCTGCCAGCTCCCTGATCGTCATGTTTTTGCGTTTTAATATGATTTTTATCTGTTCTCCGAATGAAAGCTCCATGATAGATCCCTCTCGTTTTTTCCTTTGTTTTCCAATGAAAGTATAATACATAATTCCACAATTGTAAATCCAGAAGTTTCTTTTGCCGGAGAAATGTAAAGATTGGAAAGAGAATACTGCTAATATCCGATCAGGGAGATTCCCAGCTCATATACGGCGTCCGCTCCCGGTTCCAGAGACTGGATATTTCTCTTGTGAGTGAAGATATCATCCTCATCGTCATAGATGGCGCTTCCGTTCCAGGGCTCCACACACAGGAAAGGCGCTCCGCCAAGCGGAGTCCAGAAGGCAACGGACACAAAATCTGTATAATCGACAGCGACGCCCTTTCCGGAGGCAGGGTTCAGCAGCCGGACCACATTGGAATCCGTGTGCTCGAAGAAGATGGCATCATCATTGAAAAGCTCCGGTGCAAGGGAGATGGTTCTTCCCTTTTCGGCATAGAGCCGGTGTGTTCCGGAGGAAAAACAGCAGTTTTTCAGGTCATAGACGGTGGCATTCAGATGTTCGTCCTTTTCAAATTCAAGGATATAATCGGTAAAGGCTTCTCCCTCCTCCAGAGGGCACATGAATCCCGGGTGAGCGCCGATATGATAGTACATGGTACGGCTGTCACGATTGAATACCTGACAGGTCATCTGCAGATGATTTCCGCACAGACGGTAAGTAAGGCAAAGCTTAAAGGCATACGGATAGATCGGATGCGTAGCATCGCTGTCCGTGAGCGAGAAGGTCACCTCATTTTCGCTTTGACCGGAGACGGAGAACTGACTGCTTTTACAGAAGCCGTGCTGGGGCATCTCGCGGGAAATCCCTTCTATGATGGTTCTGCCGTTTCTTACATTTCCGATGGTGGGAAATAAAAGAGGGGATGAACCATTCCAGTATGCCGGGTCAGCATTCCAGATGAATTCCCGTCCGGACGGATCCGTGAAGGATTTCAGCTCCGCACCCAATGTGTCTATGGCGACCTGATAGTTTTCAGAGGAAAGTTTGATGATCATAATCGGGGCTCCTTTTCAGTGAAAGATATATTATTTTTGTGCAGGCACAGGGGCGTTCAGACCCTGAACCTCTGGTATGATACAGGTTTAGTATATCCGAAAAGTGCCGGTCTGTATAGAAGAAACGTTACTGAGAACGACCATAGGGAGTGAGCAGTAACGAAGGAACCACGGAAAAGTGAAATGCAGTTGACAAACCTGCCGCATATGTATAAAATATCTATCAGAGTGCAGACGTTGAGCCGCACGAAGGGGTACACCACCACGGGTGTATGCTTTCGTGCGGCTTTTTTGCGCTTCCGGTTCCTTTCGGGAACCCGGATGCAGAGTCTGCCGTATGCAGAAGGAGGAGACAAAAGTGGTGCAGATTAACGGAGAGACCAAAGCTGTACAGGGGATGAGTCTTTTGGATTATCTGGTACAGGAGGGATATCAGCCGGAACGGATCGCAGTGGAGTGTAATGGCGGGATCGTATCGAAGGCGGCTTATAAAGAAAAGCTCCTTGAGGACGGAGACGTTCTGGAGATCGTCAGCTTTGTAGGAGGAGGCTGAGATGGAGAAAAGGGAAGCATACAGGATCCCCACAGAGGAAGAGCTGAAGCAGGCGCTGGAGCTTCGGCATACGAAGGAGGTGCAGGAGAAGCTTGGAAAGGCAAAGGCGGCAGTCTGCGGTCTTGGAGGGCTTGGTTCCCATATTGCCTTTTCACTGGCAAGATGCGGGATCGGCAGTCTGCATCTGATCGATTTTGACTGTGTGGATCTGACGAACCTGAACCGGCAGCAGTATGGGCTCCGGCATCTGGGAATGCCGAAGACAGAGGCATTGAAGCAGCAGCTTCTGGAGATCAATCCGTACATACAGATCAGGACGGATCAGGTGCGCATGACAGAGGAGAATACAGAAGAGCTTCTGAAAGAAGACAGGTATATCTGTGAGGCGTTTGATGTTCCGGAGGCAAAGGCGATGCTGACCAACTGCGTGCTTACCTGTTTTCCGGAGAAATATCTTGCCGGCGCTTCCGGAATGGCAGGCTATGGGGACAGCAACAGCATCTGTACCCGGAAGATCCTCGGACACTATTACCTGTGCGGGGACGGCGTTTCCGATGTGGAAGCGTGCGGCGGTCTGATGGCGCCGAGAGTTATGCTCTGTGCGGCTCATCAGGCAAACAAAATACTGGAATGGATCATAGAAGGAGAATAGACATATGAAGAAGGATACATTGATACTTGGCGGTAAAGAGTTTACATCCCGTTTTATTCTTGGATCGGGAAAATATTCAATGGAGCTGATTCAGGCAGCGGTGGAAAATGCGGGAGCAGAAATCATCACTCTGGCAGTACGCAGGACCAATACGAAGAAGAATGAAAATATTCTGGATTATATTCCGGAGCATGTGACGCTTTTGCCCAACACCTCCGGAGCAAGAGATGCCAATGAGGCGGTCCGCATTGCCCGGATGGCACGGGAGATCGGCTGCGGAAATTTTGTGAAGGTAGAGATCATGAAGGACAGCAAGTATCTGCTGCCGGATAATGCAGAAACGGTAAAGGCAACGGAGCTGCTGGCAAAGGAAGGCTTTGTGGTGCTTCCAT
Organism: Clostridiales bacterium; assembly: GCA_018376135.1. Lineage (GTDB taxonomy): Bacteria > Bacillota > Clostridia > Lachnospirales > Lachnospiraceae > Hominiventricola. The sequence continues at coordinate 20,661 of JAHABX010000032.1, forward strand.
ATATGTATCCGGATCTGTATGCGGCGCGGGCGCTGGCAGAGGCAGGTGCGGCAGCAGTCATGCCGCTGGCTTCTCCCATTGGATCCAATAAAGGGCTTGCAACCAGGGAATTTATCCAGATCCTGATCGATGAGATCGATCTGCCCATTATTGTGGATGCGGGGATCGGCAGACCGTCCCAGGCGTGTGAGGCAATGGAGATGGGAGCTGCGGCGATCATGGCAAATACGGCAATTGCAACGGCGGGAGATATTCCGGCAATGGCAGGCGCCTTCAAAAATGCCATCGAAGCAGGCAGAGCGGCATATCTGTCCGGGCTTGGACGTGTGCTGGAGCGCGGCGCATCCGCCTCTGATCCACTGACCGGATTTCTGAGAGATTAGAGGTGGATGAGATGGCTGAAAATCAGTTTTTTGTAGATTCGGATAAGTTAGGAGCGAAAGCTCTGGAGAAAAAGCACCGGCTGGAGCAGGATCCGTCAAGCCGCGCCAGCCATATGGAATATATGGAAGGGATGGAGCGCATTTCCTCGGATATTATGGAGCGGGTGCTTCGGGAAATGAACGGGTATGAGTATGACCGTTATACAGATGCGGATGTGAGGAGAGCTCTTGCCCATGAGACCTGCAGTGTGGAGGACTTTAAGGCGCTGCTCTCTCCGGCAGCGGCACCTTATCTGGAGCAGATGGCAGAGAGGGCAAAGGCAGAGACCGGAAAGCATTTCGGAAATACGGTCTACCTGTTCACTCCGCTCTATATTGCCAATTATTGTGAGAATTACTGCATCTACTGCGGCTTTAACTGCTACAACGATATTGTGAGAAAGAAGCTGAATCAGGAGGAGATCGAGAAGGAGATGAAGATCATCGCTGATTCCGGTATCGAAGAGATCCTGATGCTGACCGGGGAAAGCCGGAGTATGAGTGATGTACAGTATATCGGTGAAGCATGTAAGCTTGCCGCAAAATATTTCCGGAATGTGGGACTGGAGATCTATCCGGTGAACAGTGACGAGTATCGTTACCTTCATGAGTGCGGCGCGGATTATGTGACTGTATTCCAGGAGACCTATGATTCGGATAAATATGAAGGGCTGCATCTGCTGGGACATAAGAGAGTGTTCCCGTACCGGTTTGAGGCACAGGAACGGGCGATCCTGGGCGGAATGAGAGGCGTGGGCTTTTCTGCGCTGCTGGGACTTGCAGATTTCAGAAAGGATGCGCTGGCATCCGCGCTTCACGTCTACTATCTGCAGCGGAAATACCCTCATGCGGAATATTCCCTGTCCTGTCCGAGACTGCGTCCCATTATCAATAATGACAGGATCAATCCGCTGGATGTCCATGAAAAGGAGCTGTGTCAGGTGCTGTGCGCATACAGGATCTTCCTTCCTTATGTGGGCATTACCGTATCTTCGAGAGAACAGAAGCATTTCCGGGACGGTATCGTGAAGATTGCGGCTACGAAGGTGTCGGCAGGCGTTTCCACCGGCATCGGTGACCACGAGAGCAAGTACGAGGGCAAAGAGGATACGGGCGCGGGAGATGAGCAGTTTGAGATCTCGGATGACCGAAGCTTTGACCAGATGTACGGCGATATGGCAAAGGAAGGACTGCAGCCGGTCCTGAATGACTATGTCTATGTGTAGGGTGATCTGTGTGACCAGCCGCCGGCTTGCGGGAGCGGATTTCCCGGAACAGCTTGCCCGTGTGGCGGAGGCGGGAGTGGACGCAGTGATCCTGCGGGAAAAGGATCTGGATGAGGCGGCGTATGAGGAGCTTGCAAAAGATGCGGCGGCTGTCTGCAGGGCGGCAGATGTGCCGCTGGTGCTTCATACCAGGAGCAGAGCGGCACAGGCGCTGGGAATTCGCCGGATCCACCTGCCCTGTCCGGTTTTCCTTGCCATGGAAGAGGCAGAAAGACAGCGGTTTGATGTGAAGGGGGTGTCCGTTCATTCTGTGGAGGAGGCAGTTCTGGCAGCGGAGAAGGGCGCTTCTTATCTGACTGCAGGACATATCTTTGCCACAGATTGTAAGAAAGGGCTGCCGCCGCGGGGGCTGCCATTTCTGCAGGAGGTATGCAGGGCAGTGCAGATTCCGGTCTACGCCATCGGAGGGATCACGCCGGAAAATGCCAAAGCCTGTATTCGTGCGGGGGCAGCAGGCATCTGCCTGATGTCTTCGCTGATGAAGGCAGAGGAACCGAAGCGGCTTCTGTCCCGTATCCGGGATTGCATTTTATAAAAAACTGGTCTATACTGGGACAAAATGCAAAAAACAGAGGTGAGGATATGACTTCGGTATTCATGAAGCTTTTCTTGAAAAATACAGATACAGGAACGCCGGACGGTCGTGCCAGGGTGGGAAATCTGGCGGGGATCGTCGGAATTATCTGCAATGTGATCCTGTTCCTTGGAAAATTTATCGTAGGTGCTGTGTCCGGCAGTATGGCAATAGCCGCGGATGCGTTTAATAATCTGAGCGATGCGGGAAGCAGTATCGTAAGCCTTCTGGGCTTCTGGCTGGGTTCCCGGGAGGCGGATGAGGAGCATCCCTTTGGTCATGCCAGGTATGAATATCTGGCGGGAGTGGCAGTCTGCGTTATGATCATGGCGATCGGGCTGAGTCTGGCAAGAGAAGGCGTCGGGAAGATCCTGCATCCCGGTGTGCTGGAGTTTGGCTGGATCCCGGCTGCGGTGATGGCAGGTTCTATTCTGGTAAAGCTGTGGCTCAGTGCTTTCAGTAAAAAACTGGGAAACCTGATCGATTCGGATACTCTGCGGGCAACGGCAGCGGATTCCCGGAATGACTGCATCTCCACAGGAGCGGTACTTTTGTCTGCCTTCTTGTGTGAGATGACCGGTCTGATGGTCATTGACGGTATTATGGCCCTTGGAGTAGCTTGTTTTATTCTGTACAGCGGCTATGGACTTTTGAAGGATGCGCTGGATCCGCTTCTTGGAAGGAGTCCGGATCCGGAGCTGGTGAAGCGGATCGAAGCAAAGGTGCTTTCCTATCCGGGAGTGCTTGGGATGCATGATCTGCTGGTGCATGATTATGGTCCCGGAAACCAGTTCGCTTCCCTGCATATTGAATTTGCCGCGGAAGCGGATGTGCTGGAAGCCCATGACCTGATCGACAATATTGAGCGCAGCTTCTGGACGGAGGAGCATCTCCAGGTGGTCATCCATTATGATCCTATCGTGACTGCAGACAGTGCCATTGGAGAACTCAGGAATTATATCTCAGAGCAGGTGCAGAGCTATGATGAACGTCTGAATATTCACGACCTTCGTGTAGTTCCCGGTTCGACCCATGTGAATGTGATCTTCGACCTTCTGCTTCCTGCAAAATACGACAGGGATCAGGAGGCGCTTCTGAGCTACATCAAGGAGAGGGTGAAGAATAAAAATAAAGCCTACATCTGTGTGATCAAGGTGGAGCACAGCTATATATAGCGTAAATAAGCCGCTTTTGGAAACATGCAACCGCTGGTTGACAGATTTCCAAGGCGGCTTTCTTGCTGTCAACAGGATTTTCTGCTATGCTTCAGGTACAAAATACGTATGAAAAATTGCTGCGCAGAAGAGACAGGAAAATAATTTGACAGATGGAGGAGCATGTATGATATTAGCAGAGAAGATCATGAATCTGAGGAAGAAGAACGGCTGGTCCCAGGAGGAACTGGCGGGAAAGCTGAATGTATCCAGACAGTCCGTGTCCAAGTGGGAGAGCGCCATGTCCGTGCCGGAGCTGGATAAGATTCTGCTGCTTGCGGACATTTTCGAGGTGAGTACGGACTACTTATTAAAGGATGACCGGATGGAGGAGGAATACATTCCCGGCAGTCCGGACAAAGAATGCGGACGGAGGGTCTCCATGGAAGAGGCGCAGGAGTTTATCCGTATCCGGACAAAGCTGTCCTGGTGGATGGCGCTGGGGGTAGCGGCATGTATCCTGTCTCCGGTCTGCCTGATTCTGCTGGGAGATGCGGCTGTGTATGGTATGGTGGATATGACGGAGGGGATGGCAGAGGGGATTGGTCTGACAGTTCTGATCTCCATGGTGACATGCGCAGTGGCGGATTTCATTTTCTGCGGCTGCAGACTTCAAAGGTATGAATATCTGGAAAAGGAGAACTTTGAACTGTGCTACGGTGTGGAGGGCATGGTGAAGGAGAGAAAGGAGAAGCAGAGAGGAGCCTTCATTGCACAGATCGTGAGCGGAGTTGTGCTTTGTATCGTTGGAGTGATTCCGTTATTTCTGGCGGAGGCGTTTGCAGGCGGCGAGATGGCGGAGACCGCAGCAGTCGGGCTGCTGCTTCTGTTCGTTGCAGCGGGAGTCTTTCTTCTGGTGAAGAACGGGATGGTGGAAGGCGCTTATGAACAGCTTCTCCAGGAGGGAGATTACACACCGGAGGGCAAGAAGGCAGAACGGCTGATCGGGAAGATCGCGGCAGTTTACTGGTGTGTAGTCGCTGCCGTGTATGCAGGCATCAGTCTCTGGACCGGACGTTGGGACCGGACGTGGATCATCTGGGCGGTGACCGGTATCCTGTTCGGAGCGATTGCAGGATATATTAAAATGAATCAGGAGAAGTAAATACTGGGAAATTATTTATGATTTTGGACAGCACGAAAGGACAGCACGAAAAGTTTTTTATGCGTTATCTGTCTTTTCGTGCTTTGTGTGATATTTTCCTCAAAACTCGGAACTTCATATATTCTCTACACAAAAGACCTTATGGTAAAAGACAACATCGTTCATCTTCCGGTTTACATGGCGATGTTCCTGTGATGTTCTTTGATTGCATATTAATAAAATGATTAACAAATCCTTGCACCTTCTCTTTTCCTGTGGTATGATTTCCATATAAACCAAATGATTAATGAAAAGGTGGGTGGGAGTCATGAAATACAATACAGGATTATCGGAAAACGAGTGGTATATTATGCAGGTGCTGTGGGAGCATTCTCCTGCAACGCTTCGGGAGATCTGCGATGCGCTGGCAGAGGTAAAGGGCTGGACGAAGCATGCCGTATCTTCTTTTCTGAAGCGGATGCTGGAGAAGGGGGCAGTCTCGGTGGATGAAAGCGGCAAGGTCCGTGCATATTCCGCAGTCTGGAGTCAGGAGGAGACGATCCTTACGGAGACCCAGTCCATACTGGACCGGGTATACAGAGGCGACCTGCTTTTGATGGTCAGCAATGCAGTGAAGGAGCAGAAGTTGTCGGAGCAGGAGATTCAGGAGCTGAAGCAGCTTCTGGACTCCATAGGCGAGTAGCCGGGAGGGGCATATGAGAATTTTATATTTTGCTGTTTGTTCCAGCGCTCTGATCGGACTGGTGCTGCTGATCCGGACATGGCTGAGAGGGTATCTGTCTCCGGGAGTACGGTATGCCCTGTGGCTGATTCCCATGGTGCATTTGCTGATTCCCATTGGAGTGGTGGAGCTTCCGGTATTTGGCACCGGAGCAGAGCTTTTGTCCGCACCCTATCGGCTGCTGTCTGAGACGGTGGAGGGACTGACCGGACAGGGAAGAGACAGCCGCGTGGAGGGTATGTATTCGGATCAGGCAGTCTTGCAGGAGGCATCTGGGGCAGAAGCAGTGCCGTCCGGCACAGAGCCGGGAAGCGGAGAAATACCGTCCGGTACAGAGTTGGGGTATGCGCAGGATACGATCCTGCAGGATGTGAATTCCACAGGAGAAGCCAAAGGCGGATCCGGGGAAGAGATCCTGTATCTGGTCTGGCTGACGGGCAGTGTGCTGCTGGGCGTCTATGCGCTTTGGTCCAATTACAGACTGCGACGGGCAGTGCTTTCTATGGAAGCGGAGGAAGGGGAATGCGCGCTGGTGATTCGGATCAGCGACCGTGTGGAATCTCCCTGTCTGTTCGGTCTCTTTGAACCCTGTATACTGATGAGCCGACGGGTGCGGGAGGATAAGGAGCTGTATCCGTATGTACTGCGGCACGAGCTTGCACACTATGCCCAGTACGACCATGTGTGGACCTTTGCCCGTGCTCTTCTGTGCATCCTGTACTGGTGGCGTCCTCTGGTCTGGCTGGGCGCGGTCTGTGCCAGAGAGGACGGGGAGCTTGCCTGTGATGCCAGAGTCATCCGCGACTGTACCGCTCAGGAGAAGAAGAATTACGGCATGTCTCTTCTGCGGCTTTTGACAGAGACGAAGACGCATCAGAGTCTCATGCGCGGAGCCACTGCCATGAGAGGCGGAGGAAAAGGTCTGCGCCGGCGTATGGAGGGGATCCGGGAAAGTGCGGTGACCAGAAGGCGGGTTATGCTTCCGGTCTGTGTGCTTCTGGCTGCGGCACTGTTGTTTGGCTGTCAGATGCCGGCTGCTGAAAGCTATATCCGGGTCGGATGGAATCCGGAAACCCCGGAGCCTGGTATTGTCTATGAGACTGCTTTTCAGGAGGAGCTGAACAGCAAGCTTTATTACTATGAGGTCTATCATTACGGAGAGCTGATGGAGAGGCAGATCATCGGCTATGGCAGTCTGGATGGGGACCGCAGATCCGAAAATGAACTGTATCTGGAGATGAGGAAAACTGACGGGCAGGAGGATGGAGTCCTGGATCTGAAATTTGTCTGGAACGGAACCAGGGTGGAGGGAGAGATCCGGCTGACCGGCTGTCCGGCACAGAGTATGGCAGGCGAAGTGCTGATGAACGAAGACGGTAAGAAAGTGAAGGTGCAGGATGGAGATGATTTTGCCCTGGCAGCCGTCTATCCCATTGAACCGGGTACGACGGGAAAGATTCATGACATTGATGTGGCGGAGCGGACTGAGGAGGAGAAAAGGCAGATCCTTGCCGATGATTATCTGGCAGTCTTTATCCGCATGACGGTCTCCGGTCTGCCGGAGGAGGAGCTTTATGATCTCTATGCACAGAAGCGCTATCCGGCAGAGCGTACAGATGGAGAAGAGACGGGGAGTACGCCGGAGGAGCTGATACAAAAATGGGCGCAGGCAATGGCGGACCGCGACGGGAAAGCGATCCTGTCCATGGTCTCGGAGGAGGTCAGAGGACAGCTGGAGGAAAGCATGCTTCTGAGTGAGGAAGGGGATCAGGTGACCTTTGGCTGGTCCAGTCCATGGATCCTGCCAGGAGAAGAGGGGTATCGGATCCTGGAGGCAGATGAACAGGGGGCAGAGCTTTTGTATTATGCATGGGATTCCACGCCCCATCTGTATGTGTGGAGAGAACGTCTTGGATTTACCCTGCAGGACGGAGAGTATCAGGTGGTCTCCGAGGGACTGGAGCAGCTGGATCGCATTGTCACCGCAGAGGAATTTAAGCGGGCTTATCCGGACGGTATCGCAGGAACGGGGATGGACTACCTGACCAACGGGATGGGGGAAGCCCTGAACCAGAATGCAGTGGAACGCCGGGAGGAGAATGCCTATGGAGATCTGTTTAAAGCAGAGACGGCAGCCTGCAGTCTTCTCAATATTGCATATAAGGATGATGCCGATATCCGCCTGTCCAGTGAGGATACAGCGGGGGAGACCATGGTGCATGTGGAGTTCGGAAGGGACGGCAGCTTCGCAGATGTGCGGATGATCCGGCCCTATGGAGAAGACGGCATATGGATCCCCCAGTGATCCTGTACAGAATATAGAAAAAATGACAATCGAAGGAAATCGACATCCTTCGGTTGTTTTTTTTCGGGGAATCTGTATACTTAGGGATACAGACAAAATTGGAAAGGACATCAGGCAAATGAAAAGACATAAATTACCAATTATATGCGGGATACTGGTTCTCCTGGCAGGCGCGGTCTATGCAGGGGGAATGTTTTATTATCAGAGTCATTTTCTGAAGGGGACGGTGATCGACCGGATCGATGTATCCGGAATGACAATAGAAGATATGGAGAAGCGGACAGGCGAGTATCTGCTGCGGATCGTGGAGCGGCAGGCGGATGGTTCCACACTGGAGGAGGATGTACAGGGAAAAGATATCGCACTTTCCTATACGTCCCTGGAGCCCTTTGAGGAGATCCTGAGAGGACAGAACCGGTGGCTGTGGTTCCTTCCCGCTCAGTCAGAGCATGAGACAGAAGGGATCATTACATATGATAAGGAAGCTCTGGAGCAGAAGCTGGACGGACTCAGAGGCTTCCGGGAGGATTTTGCCACGGCACCTGCGGATGCATATATCTCCGATTATACACCGGAGAACGGATTTGTCATTGTACCGGAGACTCCGGGGAATCTCCTGAACAGAGAGCGGACGCTGGAGGCGGTGAGCGCTGCGGTAGAGGAGCTGGAGGAGCAGGTGAATCTGGAGGCGGCAGGCTGCTACGAGGAACCGGTCGTGCGTTCGGATGATGCACAGCTTTTGCAGACGCTGGAGACGCTGAAGAAATACGGGGATATTCAGATCGCCTATCTGTTTGGCGACAACCGGGAGGTGCTGGACGGACAGGAGATCAGCCAGTGGCTCCAGGTGGACGGTTTCTCTGTGGAGCTTGATCTTCAGCAGGTGGAAAATTATGTGGCAACGCTTCGAAAGCGTTATGACAGTATCTTCCGTCCCCGTACCTTCCTCACCAGCTATGGCGAGGAGATCACCATTGATGAGGGCGATTACGGATGGTGGATGAATTACGGACAGGAAGCAAAGGAGCTGGCGGCGATGATCGAGCGGGGAGAGAGCGGGGAGCGGACCCCGGTCTATTATCAGACTGCAGCCGCTTATGGACAGCCGGATTATGGCAATACCTATGTGGAGATCAATTTGACCGCGCAGCATCTGTTCTTTTATAAGGAAGGAGAGCTGATCCTGGAGTCGGATTTTGTGTCCGGCAATTCCTCAAGAGGCTATGACACGCCTGCAGGAGTCTATGGAATCACCTATAAGCAGAGAAATGCCACGCTGGTGGGCGAGACCTATGAGACACCGGTCTCCTACTGGATGCCCTTTAATAAAAATATCGGCATGCATGACGCGACCTGGAGGAGCTCCTTTGGCGGAGATCTGTATAAGACAAACGGTTCTCACGGATGTATCAACCTGCCTTTTTCTGTGGCCCAGGAACTCTATGGAGAAGTAGAGAAGGGCACTCCGGTCATCTGCTATTATCTTCCGGGAACGGAGCAGACATCCGAAAAGGAGCTGACAAAATGAGACAAAAGTCTTGATTTTGTATGAAACAGCAGGAATGCAGAAGAAAAATGTAGGAATGAAACAAGAATTATGTTAATATTATAAGATACCAGGGTCAAAAGGTTAAATGCCGTTGTGCCTGCACAAGACGGCATTTAACCTTGGGACCCGCCCAAACATGAGGAAGCAGTGATTTACATTGTAAATCAACGAATTCC
>JAHABX010000006.1 GCA_018376135.1 Clostridiales bacterium
TTATAAAGAAGTTTCAGAAAATTCCGAGTACCGGAATCTGAAGCCTGAGACAGGAAAGGTCATGTCAGCATTGCTGGGGAATCGCAGTGTGGAGAGATGTATCGAAGAACAATGTAACGAAGAAGGAGGCAGGGTAAATATGTGTAAAGCGTTGGAGGATTGGGAGAGAGAAGCGGAACAGCGTGGGGAAGCGAGAGGAGAAGCACGTGGAGAAGCACGTGGAAAAATGCAAGGAGTCAAATCTCTTATGCAGAAGCTTGGAGTGGATGTGGAAAAGGCATGTGAGCTTATTGGGATTACAGTAGAGGAATATTCACAGATGAATGCAGATCAATCTGCGCCAGAAATACAAAGTGGAATTGGATAAAACAGAAAAGATGGTGCCACATAATCAGGAAATTAGATAAAGGGCACCATCTTTGAGAGTGACGTTAATTTGACGTGCAGGGTTATTTCAGCATATCCAGCAGTGTCTGCTTATCCTGTACACCAACGACCTTGTGTACGGCCTTGCCGTTTTTCACAACAACGAAGGTTGGAATATTGGAGATCTGGAAGCTCTGTGCCAGCTCAGGTTCTTCCTGAACATCGATCTTACCTACTACTGCCGTTCCGGCAGCTGCATCGGAGACTTCTTCCACGATCGGAGCAGCCATTCTGCAGGGCATGCACCAGGTTGCCCAGAAGTCGAGAAGGACTGGTTTGTCAGACTGAAGAACCTCCTGCTGAAAATTGTTTTTTGTTATTTTTAATGTACTCATATGAATTCTCCTTTTTATTGCTTTGATGTGGTTTGCTGCTTGTTATGGTTTTATTGTATCTTTTTTTGAAAGAAATATCTGTGACGAAATCACATTGGTTTTGGGCAGTTTATGACTGTATGAATCATTGTCTCTTTTTTTCGGGATTCTGCAGTCTGCAGATTCCCTGTGTCATCGTTCCCATGGGACAGAAGGTGCACCAGGTACGGGGACGATACAGGATCATAACGATCAGTCCCAGCAGAGCCGAGGTAAGCATGACACTGTAAAAGCCGAATGCATACTGGGCGATCCATGGGGAGACGGTACCGGCGGTATAGGTCCAGTCCCAGGGAAGACGGAACATCCAGAAAAGCTTGATCGTTTCAGACAGGCTGCGTACACCTCCAAAGACCAGCCAGGTGTTATAGACCATCTGCAGGAACATGGTCAGGAAAAATGCGAGAAATCCGTAACGAAACCATTTGGAATACATCCAGCGGGGTGTGCATTTTCCACGGGACAGTTTTTGTCCGAGTACGGAGAAGAGCTGTCCGCGGCCGCAGAAGGAGTTGCAAAAGGCTTTGTTTTTCCCAAAGACTGCGACGCCAAGAGGCAGAAGAAAATCGATCATGCCAAGCCATGCAAAGAGGATATTGAAAAATCCAAGTGCAAAATAGAGGATGGACCAGAGCCAGAGATAATCATACCAGTGTTTTTGTTTCATTTTTCCGCCTCCCTTTCTATCAGTTCGATTGCATTTGCCGGGCAGGTATTCCGGCATTTTCCACAGCCGATGCAGAGGGATGGATCTACCCTGGCATAGCAGCCTCGATGGATGGACAGTGCGGATCGGGGACATATATTGCGGCAGGCGCCGCAGGCAACGCAGTTTTCAATCAGTATCTGTGCGATTCGTTTGGGCATGGAGATGCCTCCTTTTCTGTTTTCGTATGAGTGTATCAAAAAAGGTATGCGGGGTCTGTGACCAGGTCACATATGGAGTTTACTTTTCTTCAGAGGTGAGCTATGATTATAGCAAATACTGGCAATACTATCCATGAGGTGATGAATCATGGGTAAACACAGACCGGAACACATCGGAATCATTCCCGATGGAAACCGCCGCTGGGCACAGGCGCGGGGAATGAGCAAAAAGGAAGGCTATGCTTATGGGCTTGCGCCGGGGCTTCAGCTTCTTCGGACGGCAAGAGAGCAGGGCATCAGGGAGATCACATATTATGGATTTACCACGGATAACTGCAAGCGTCCGGCAGAGCAGTTTCAGGCATTTCAGAGAGCCTGTGTGGAGGCAGTGGATCTGCTGACACAGGAGGGAGCAGATCTGCTGGTCATTGGTGACAGCAGTTCCGGATGTTTCCCGGAGGAGCTGCGTCCCTATACAGTGCGGACTCCTGTGCATGGCGGCGGGATCCGGGTCAATTTTCTTGTAAATTATGGTTGGAAATGGGACCTGTCTCACATGAGGGAGGATGGGAAGCCCTATTCCAGCGATATATCCAGGATCGATCTGATCATCCGATGGGGCGGCATGCGGAGGCTGTCAGGATTTCTTCCGATGCAGTCGGTCTATGCGGATTTCTATGTGGCGGACAGCCTGTGGCCGGATTATACAGATGAGGATTTTTTACAGGCGCTTCAGTGGTATGAGGGGCAGGACGTCACGCTGGGCGGCTAGAGAGGAGAGGTATGGAGATATATTTTGGGAATAACTTCTGGGGCGGAAGGGATGACGGAGAACCGGGAGAGGAAATACGGATAGAGAAGACCTTCGAGTGGGAAGGACGGGAATGCCGGATCCCGGCGGTATATGCCTGCGAAAAGGGGATTGTGACAGATCTGTGCATTCGTATTCCCGCAGAGGAGATCAGGGTATTTCTCGAAAAGTGGAATCTGGCAGAGAACGAGGGAAAACTGTCAGATGAGGAGCTTGAAAAGATCGATCAGGAGAATCCGTTTTCTCTGGATTTTGAGATGCAGGTATATATCAATGGACAGGAGGCAGGACACGGTTCCATGTGCAGTACGGCGTGGAACCCCTGTGCCGGTGCTCAGGAGGCTTCTGTCGGTGTGGAAGAGGAGCTGATGGATGCATATGAATGTGCGCGGGATGCAGGCTGGAGGCTTGTCCGGGGATCCTTCTCATATCCGGAAGGAATTCAGGCTCCGATTCATTCTCTGAGGATCGTATTGAAGAGAAGACCGAGAACCTGTCGGGGTGTGCATTTTCGGACGGGAACCGGTCAGGATCGGAAGGTGGAATTTGTCCATCCGGGAACCGGGACAAAGCATGTGCTGGCTGTACAAGGATGGAAACAGGAAGAGCTTCCTGCGGAAACCATGTCGAGAATGCATACGGAGAGAATCCGGTTTGTGAAATCTCCCGGGCATTTTCTGATGATGGAGTATACGCTGGAGCCGGAGATTCCCGGGGATGAGTTCCAGATCTATGACTGCGCCAGGTCGGATCCTCCGGTACTGGAGCAGCGAAGAGGTGCAGCTTCCGTATCGGTAATTGGCGGGGCAGACGGACCGACGGCTGTCTTCCTGGCAGGAAAAGGAGGAAAGCCGGAGACAAGGAGCGCGTGCTCTTCTCTTCATTATGAGCCGGTGGATCAGGTGGAATGGAGGATGTCCTTTCAGATCAGGCAGGACCATAGGGCAGAGATCCAGGTAATATAAGCAGATATCCATATGCAGCAGGGCGCCGCTCTCTGAGAGAGTGACGCCCTGTTTGCATGAGACAGAGAGATAACGTGCTATGCACGTTCACATTCCGCCCAGTCTTTTGCAAAGCCCTGTGCATTTTTCTCGGTCAGCGGATGCTCCAGAGACTTCATGTAGAGTGCATATGGAATCGCTGCATAATCCAGTCCTGCTTTGGCAAGCTCTTCCAGCTGATGCAGGTTCTTGATGGAGGCAGCTACCACAGAGACCGGATAGTTCTTTTGGGTGACGAGGTCCTGTACGGAGGTGACCAGCGCCATGCCGTCCAGACCATATTCATCGCTTCTTCCGATAAACGGGAAGAGATAATCTGCCCCTGCATTGATCGCGGCAACAGCCTGAGCAACGGTGAAAATGAGTGTGACTGCGGTACGGATGCCCTGCTCCGTCAGTTCCCGGCAGAGTCTTAATGCGTTCGGGGAGAAGTTCAGCTTGATCACAATATCCGGGTGAATATCGTGGATCTTTTGCACCTCTTCACGCATCTCCTCCAGTGTTTCCCCCATAACTTCTCCGCTCAAAAACGGCAGGTTCATGGATGCGTGATTTCTGAGGAAGGAATAGAACTCCTGATGGTTCTTCAGGTACATGGCAGGATTAGCGGTAACGCCGCATGCTCCCAGGGATAATGCGTCCAGAATCTCGTCATTGTTGGCACTGTCAATGATGTATTTCATAGCGGTAACTCTCCTTTGATTTTTCTTATATTCAGTATAACAATCAACGGGAGAAAATACAAAAAATAAAGTGTCATACACTTGCCACATCAATAGGGGAATAAGTAACAACAATCACAGGGGGCAGGCGGATTGCTTTTTTGTGCAGTTCTCCCTATACTTTTTCTTAACAGAAAGAGGAGGTAGTAAATCATGTTTAATTATTGTCAGCCAACGAGAATCCATTTTGGAGCAGGACGGCTTCAGGAGATCCCTAAGATCTGCGAAAGATATGGAAAGATCTGCTTTATGGTAACCACGCCGGATGCGCCGCTGCAGCCGCTGTATGAGCGTGTGAAAGGGTATCTGACTGAGGGGGGAATCCAGGTGGTCCATTTTGACCAGGTATCTCCGAATCCGTCTGTAGAGATGGTAGAGACAGCTTTTGAACAGCTGAAATCCTGTCATGCAGATTTTGTACTTGCTGTGGGAGGAGGAAGCTCTATCGATACGGCCAAGGCTCTGGCGTTCAACAATGGTCAGGAAAAAATTGACTGGGATGGTCTGTTCCGGAAGTATTCTTCCCCGTATGAGAACTATGAGTCTTATTCGGATACGGTGCTTCCGCTGATCACTGTGCCGACCACCTCAGGAACCGGTTCCCAGGTGACGCAGGCAGCAGTTATCACGAAGGGAAAAGAGAAGATCACGTTCTATCATCCGGAGCTGTTCTCCAGAGAGTGTATCCTGGATCCGGAGCTGATGCTGACCCTTCCGGCAAGGATCACGGCATCCACCGGATTTGATGCATTCACCCATGCATTTGAGAGCTACATCAACAGCCATGCATCCCGTTACAGTGAGCTGGATTCCATGGAGGCAATGAAACTGGTCGTGGAGAATCTTCCGAAGGTGCTTGCAGATCCGCGGAATCTGGAGTACAGAAGCAATATGTCCATGGCAGACACGCTTGCCGGACGCGCACTGGCGAATTCCGGCGCACAGGCTCCCCATCCGCTGTCTGAGATCATCGGCGGCATCACCCATCTGCCTCACGGTGAAGCTCTCGCAGTGGTATTCCCGTCATTTGTAAAGCACTCCACAGAAGCCAACCGTGAGAAATATCTGAATGTGGCAAGGCTGTTTAAGGCGGATGCCGAAAGTGCAGATGAGCTCTACGGATTACTGACGGAATTCTTAAAAGAGATCCATCTTCTGATCACCATGAAGGATCTTCAGGTGAGCAGAGAGGATTTTGAAGAGATGCTGAAATCTCCGGTACTGGATTTCCTTCCCTTTGGAAATCGGGAATATCTGGAGACGATCCTGCGTGAGTCTTATGAATAGGGGATTTGATCCAAAGCCGCTGAAGGGCATGGTGTGTCTGGATCTGGACGGAACTTTACTGAACCAGGATAATACAGTGACCGAAAGAAACAGACGCAGCCTGCTTGGCTGCCTGGAGAGGGGGCTCCAGGTATACTTTGTGACAGGAAGACCGTACTGCTTTACGAAGGGACTGGCACAGTCGATAGACAGCCGGATCGGAGTGATCGCAAGTGCAGGCTCCTGTTATGAGAAGGACGGACAGCTGGTACAGTATGAGATCGAACAGGAAGCAGTTGAGAGAATGGTGGAGCTTCTGGCAGAGCAGCCCACGACCCATGCTTTTTTTAAGGGTCTGAAAAGCTTCTATACCCATGAACCCTATGACCGGAGATTTTTGTATGACCATATGAATGCGCAGTTTCCGGAAGATCTGCAGGTGCAGTCCTTTACAGAGCTTTCTTATGTAGAGCTGAAGAGGATGGCTTCCCATATCCACAAGATACTGGTATATGATATGGAAAAGCAGAGACTCGATGAATTTGAAAAGCAGGTATGCGCTATTTCTTCATTGAGTGTAAGCCGATATAACGATATCAGTATTGATGTGAATGCGATGGGGACAGATAAGGGAATCGCAATTAAGGATATTATGAATCATCTGGGACTGGAGAAGAACCAGGTACTGGCAATCGGTGATGCGCCCAATGATGAGGCCATGTTCCGGGAAGCCGGAATACGGATCGCTATGAGGAATGCAAAGCCGGAGATCAAAGAGATGTGTCAGTATGTGACCGGAAGCAACCGGGAGGATGGAGTGGCACAGATTCTGGAGGAGCCGGAAAGGTATTTTCAATCATAGAATAAAAAAAGCAGAGGGACGCTTCGGGCGTCCCTTTTATAATATGGTTTAAGCTGTCTTGAGTGAGGTTGTGTACTTGATCGTACGGATAATGATCAGCAGTGAGAACAGGCTCAGAACTGCGATCATAAAGTTGCCGGAGATAAATCCGGATGCAATGACCACGCTTCCGTCCAGAACGAACAAGATAACAGAGAGCTTCAAAAACTTGAAGAAATACTGGATCAGGAGTGCGATCACATCGGTTCCGCCTGTTGCACAGTCATGGTTCAGGGCAATGCCGATGGCTGCTCCCACCAGAAGTCCTCCGAGAACGGAAGCAATGATCAGGATCACAAGCTGCGGAACGCCCGGAAACATTGCAAACAGGTCGATGGTCGGAACCAGACTCATGCATACCGGAGTCATCAGGGTGATGTACAGTGTTTTGATGCCAAAGCTTTTTCCAAGAAGCACGGTGGCAAGGATCAGCAGCGGAACCGAGATACAAAGTGTCATAGAGGACACAGGGATTCCGGTGATCAGGGAGAAGATAATGGCAAGCCCTGTGATCCCTCCCGGAGCCAGTCCGGTGCACTGGAAAAAACAGTTGACCGCCAAAGCGGTCAACAGTGAAGATAATGTAATATATGCGTAATCCTTCATGAGATTATTCCAGTCCGAATTTTGCAGCAGCTTCATCGATTGCTTTTCTGCATTTTGCATATCCGCCTGCGATTCCGTCCGGATCCTTGAACAGAGCAGAGGAAAGTACGATAACGTCCGGGTTGCACTCAATCAGCTTTTCCATATTGTCGAAACGAAGACCGCCGTCGATCGCAAGCTCACATTTCGGATTTTTCTCGTCGATCATCTTACGGGCACGCTGTACCAGGTCGATGGCGCTCTTTCTCCATCCCCAGTTATCCTTTCCGTCGGTCTCATCTACACCGTGGGTCACAATGTGGAGACGGTCGATGTCGTAGATGGATTCCTCAACGAAGCAAAGAGGAGTGTAGCAGCCTAAGGTAAGACCAACCTTCAGGTTGTGCTCACGGCACCAGTTGATGATGTATGCAAGCTGTGCTCCGATGAAATGCTCAGCCGGGATGATCAGCATATCTGCGCCTGCTGCTGCGATCTGCTCGATGAACATACGGTCCATGGTTACCGTGTAGATATGGCACTCGATGGGTTTCTCGGTTACAGGGCGGATTCCGGCGATGATCTGATGCCCTCCCATAAGCTTCATATTCTGTAAATCATGCATATCCGCAGCGTCTGAATGGATGTAATCTGCCCCCGCATCACTGACTTCTTTTACGATACCTGCAATGTTGCCATAGTTTACATGTGCCAGTCCGGCAGCAATTTTGATATGTTTCATAAGAAATTCCTCCTTGAATATTTAAGATGATTTTATTGTAATGGAAAGACCCGGTAAAATGCAAGCCAGGTCCGATCTCTGAACGACCCCATTATTGTGGCAAATCCTGAACATTTGTAAAACGTAAAGGTGAGTTCTTGTCCTTGTAATACTTTTTGATGATCTCCTTCAGGCGGAGAATATCATAATCGTACATGAGCGGATTTATGATAAGGATCGGGATATCCGTATCCAGACTGAGCTCCAGTGTGGAGATGATCAGCTCCGCTTCGGTTAAGTCTGCCTGCTGTATGGTCAGAAAGCTCTCCTGTCCGATGATCGTGATCTCCGGAATCTGTGTGGTCAGCTTGCGGATGAGCAGCTTGCTGGCGCCGGTACCCCCGTGGCAGACCAGGATGGTTTTCAGCGGCTGATTGGTGCGGTCCAGGGCGGCGGCCAGATGGATCGCGATATAGCCGATCTCATCATTGCTCAGCTGACCGGAGAAACGCTCCTCCACTATCCGAAGGCTTTTCTTGGCAATGTTAAAGGTATTTTGATAGTGGGCATAGATTTCGTCCATCATGGGATTCTCGATGGCAATTCCATGACAGAACCGTGTAAGTGCCGGCCCCAGATGAGCCGTCAGCGATTCACGGAGATCCTGATCCTGGGTAAAGGGACGGTGGAAGATCTGTTCCCAGTCCGTCAGAAGGTCATTGACCAGCTCCTCCAGCTCTTCCTGATCACTTTCAGAGATTCCCAGCTTGTTCTGCAGAGAGAGAAAATGGACCTGCAGATAGCGAAGCTCCTCCTCCGGGAAGGTAAGATGATATTCCTGCGCCAGTATGGACGCAAGGTGAGAGATCTCAGGGAACAGCGGCTCTGCCCGGACATTTTCCATAAACTCATCGGAAAGGCTCACCATATGCCCCTCTGAGATCCGTACCAGGCTGATAAAGATCCGCAGCAGTGCAGTGGAGAGAGAATTAAACGGAAGACTGTTGATATAATGGTTTTTGGAGCGGATGACCATCTGAACAAGCTTGTGGATGTCCCGGTCGGTATAATCCAGTGCTTTGAAAATAAAGTCATTTTTGCATTCGTAGGATGGATCCTGAATGATCTTCAGAAATTCTGCATATCCGTTGTCCTCCAGCATGAGATCAAACATAAGATCTCTCAGATGACGCTCTTTTCCTTCGATGCTGATCCCATTGTTATTTTTGCGGATCAGATTAATATGATATGGCGGGAGCTGTCCGGAGAGGAGGGAAATGTCCTTATGGATAGTGGCGCGGCTCACATAAAGCTCCGAGGCAAGCTCATAGATCCGGCAGTTTTCCGTGCAGGTGATTAGGCGCAGCCCGATATAGTTTTTCCGGGCTTTCGGAGAATAATCCGCAAGCTGGCTGGAACGCTGGCTGACTGCTTTCAGGAGGGTCAGCTTCTGCTTTTCTTCCCCTTCGATGCGGATTCCCACCCCTGTCTTCCGGGACAGGGTCAGATTATATCCGGTCAGGTATTCTGCAACCGTATCCAGTTCGTTCCGGACGGTTTTGTTGGAGACCTGTAAAAGAGTGGTAATCTTCTGGATCGTAATATAGTCTGTCTGTTGAAGAAGAATTCTTACAATTTCCAGAATCCGTTTGTTTTCCATAAAATTAGTCCTCCTCCATCGTAAAAGTATATTATCGGGTCTGCGGCATGGGCACCACACTGGCAAGACCGCCAATGGCTGTTTCTCTCAGTTCCTCCGGGATGCGCTTACCGGTATAATGCATGGTTTCGATGATCATGTCAAGGGTCACGCGGTTCCGTTTGAAGCGTCCCACCTGTGAAGCCAGAAGCGCGCTGTCTGTTGCCCGCAGGGCTGCCACAGCATTTCGTTCAATACAGGGGATCATCACATATCCGCCCACCGGATCACAGGTGAGTCCCAGGAAATGTTCAATGCCGATCTCTGCGGCATAGGCGGTCAGATTGTCATCCAGCCCTTCGATATATGCCGCCAGTCCGCTTCCCATGGCACATGCAACACCGATCTCTGCCTGGCAGCCGCCCTCGGCGCCGGATATGGTGGCATTGGTCTTGAACAGATTGCCGATGATGCCTGCGATCTTCAGTCCGGTGATGATCTGTGTCCGGGGAACCTGCCGATCGTGTATATAATAGCGGATCAGGCTTGGGAGTACGCCGCTGGAGCCCAGAGTCGGGGCAGTGACTACAGTGCCGCCGGAAGCATTTTCCTCACTGGCGGCATAGGCATATGCCATCAGCAGGATCTTCTGCTTCTGCAGAGGATTCTGTTCCTCCCGTGCGCTTTCATACAATTGGGATGCCACCCGCTTCAGGTTCAGTCTGCCGGGAAGTGTTCCTTCTGTATGGAGTCCTTTTTCGACGGTGGACAGCATCTGCTCCATGATTTCCGTCAGGTAGCCGTCCACATCTTCGTACTGATCCACATAATCCTTCAGTCCGATGTGATGTTCCTTACAATATTCCATGATAGCAGAAAAAGACGTTTCCGGGTAGACCTCTTCGGCGGAAGGACGCTCTTTTCCTTCAATCACAATAGCCCCTCCGCCTACGGAGTACACCCGCCAGGCGTCCGTTAACTGACCGTTTTCATAAGCACGGAGATCCATGGCGTTGGGGTGTCTGTCACAGCTTTTTTCCGAGAAGAAAACACGGCATGGAATGGGGGCGCATGTCTGTCTGCAGATATGGTCTGTCAGATGTCCTTTTCCGGTGAGGGAAAGGGAACCATACAGAGTGATTTCGATGGAATCGGCGTCCGGGTGAGCTTCTTTAAACTGCCGGCATGCTCTTTCGGGACCCATGGTATGGCTGCTGGAGGGTCCGGAACCTATTTTGTACAGATCTTTCAGGGATTTCATTTGATACCTCATTTTCTTATAAAGTGTAATCGTAGTTTTATAATTAATATAGAGGAAAGTGGTTTGTCAAGTCCATAGCAGGAATATCTTGTATTTACCATAAAGATGTGGAAGAAAATATACAGAAGAAAAATATCGTTGGCAGAGATGTTATAGTACAATAAGAAAAAGGATGGAGGGAAACTGCAATGAAAGAATTTAGAGACAGAATCATGGAATATCAGGACGAATATCTGGCGGATCTGGAAGCGCTGATCGGGGCAGAGTCTGTCAGGGATCTGAAGACAGCGGGGGAAGGCGCGCCCTTTGGTAAGGGAATCCGCAGAGCATTTGACCTGTTTATGGAGATCGCAGAAAAATGTGGTCTGGAGACGGAGGATTTTGACGGCTATGCCTGTCATGCGTCTCTGGGGGAGCAGAAGGAATATGTGGGGGTACTGGGGCATCTGGATGTGGTGAGCGCCGAACCGCTGGAGCAGTGGAATACACCGCCCTTTCAGCTGTACAGAGATTCGGAGGATGTGCTATATGCAAGAGGAGTCAACGATGACAAGGGACCGCTTCTTGCAGCGCTTTATGCGGTGCGGATCCTGAAGGATATGGGGATTCCGATGAAGAGGAGCATCCGTGTAATCGCAGGCGGAGCAGAGGAGACGACCTGGGAATGTATGGAGCATTATTTCTCCCAAAATGAACAGCCGGTCATGGGATTTTCTCCGGATGGAAATTTCCCTGTAGTAAATGGTGAAAAGGGAATCTTAAAATATGATCTTCAGTTTCCGATGGGAGCGTCCGCAGAGGGAGAATACCGGCTTTTGAAGGTGGTATGCGGTACTCTTGAGAATTATGTATGCAGCAGTCTTCAGGTGGAATATGAGAAGGCAGGAGAGAAGCAGGAGATCTGCCGGGAGGGAAAGGTATCTTTATCCAGAAATCCCCAGCGGGGAGAAAATGCACTTTGGAGGTTTACGGAGGACTTTTATGGGAAATGCTTTGTACAGGACGGAGTGAATCGTCTGCTCTGTTTCCTGAAGGACTGCCTGACGGATGATTTTTATGGAGAGAAGCTGGGTATCTTTTCGGAGGATCAGGTAATGGGAACGACCTCGGTCTGTCCTACGGGAATGGTACTGGAGGAAGGGATGCTTCATCTGTATCTGGATATCCGTTATCCCAGATCCACCAGTCCGGAGCAGATCGGTGAGCAGATCCAAAGCCTTTCAGAGCAATACGGATTCTGTCCGGAGGCGGTGCATCAGAAGAGGCTTCTCTATGTTCCGGAGGAAAGCGAGCTGATACAGGCGCTGAAAAGTGCTTATACGGAGGTAACGGGTGAAGAGGCACAGGTCCTTACCAAGGGAGGCGCGTCGTATGCCCGGACGCTGGACTGCGGAGTTGCATTTGGAGCATCCTTTGACGGAGAGGATACAAGACCTCACATGCCCAATGAGTGCATGGCATTCTCTTCTGTTCTTCGGGCAATGGAAATCTATTGTGAGGCATTGTGGAAACTGACGGTATAGGCGTCAGATTTTGCCACAATGATAGGGAATCCGTCATAGAGATTGGTAAGTGGCGGGAGAAGAATCGTCATGTTAATATGAACCTATCAATAACAAGGGGGAATTTTTGGAATGAAAAACATGAGAGCCAAAATTCAAACATTTGCCGGTGCAATGATGGTGCCGGTCATCCTTCTGGTATTAGTCGGCTTCTTTGTAGGTATTGGAAGCGCATTTACGAACTATATTCTTCCGGAAGGAACGTTCCTGTACAAACTGTTCTCCATGGTTACCAGTATAGGTTTTATGTTCATGAACAACCTTCAGGTATGGTTTACAGTTGCAATTGCATTCACACTGGCAAAGAAGGAAAAGGGCTGGGCAGCATTTGCAGGTCTGATCATGTACTTCTGCTTTGCAGGCGGAATTGAGTGCTGGGCATCCATGTCCGGATGGACGGCAGAGACCACCACAGTAGAAGCGCTGATGGCGAACGGCTACACAGAGATGGAAGCGCTGAACTTCAATTCCATGTGGACTACTGCCCTGGGAATGTTTACCTATAACATGGGTATCTTTTCCGGTTTGATCTGCGGTCTTCTGACAGCAGTGATCCACAACCGTTTCGTGGATACGCAGTTTTCTGCGATGTTCGCATTCTTTGCAGGAACCAAGTTTGTGATCATTATGGTAGCGCTTCTGTCTGTTCCGACAGCGATAGCAGCTTACTACATCTGGCCGCTTTTTGCAAAAGTGCTTACAGCGATCACGAGCTTTATCGGAGCCAGCGGACTTCTGGGAACCTTCGTATTCGGTACTTTGGATAAGGCGCTGCTTCCGTTTGGAATCCATCACCTGATCGCATTCCCGATCGAGTATTCTGCTGTGGGCGGTACCATGACCATCGATGGAACCGTATATGAGGGTGTAAGAAACATCATTAACGGACAGGCGGCAAGTGCAACTGCAACAGGCTACATCGTACGTAACTTTACCAACGGACGTCTTCTGTTCCAGCTGGCAGGACTTCCGGGTGCAGCCTTCGCAATGTATCGCTGTGCAAAGCCGGAGAACCGCAAGAAGATCGCAGGTCTTCTGATTCCGGCGGTATTTACCCTGGCAATGGTTGGCGTATCTGAGCCGATCGAGTATACCTTCCTGTTCGTTGCTCCGATGTTATACTGGCTGGTATATGCACCGTTATGCGGTCTGTGCTATGTTCTGGCTGAGATTTTTGAGATCTCCATTAACGGAACTGCACTGTTCTTCATGATCCCGAACCTGTTCCAGCCTCAGAAGGTACATGCAATGGCTGCAATCTGGCTGCTTCCGCTTACCTTCGCAGTATATTACTTCGTATTTAAGTATGTAATTACCAAATTTAACCTGAAGACTCCAGGCAGAGAGGATGCAGAAGTGAAGCTGATGAGCAAGAAGGAATATAATCAGCTCAAGAACTCTGATCAGCAGGCTGCAGCCGGCACAGAGGGAGAAGGAAGCCTTGAGGAGCGTATTATCGAAGCACTTGGCGGAGCGGACAACATTGTGAATGTTACCTGCTGTGCAACCAGACTCAGAGTCACTCTGAAAGATGAGAGTCTGATGGCATCCGATGAAGCATGGAAGGAATTCCTGGAAGCTATGGGTGTTGTACATGTCAATAATTCCGTACAGATCATCTATGGTGTGCGTGTACAGGGAATTACCACAAAAATTAAAGATATTCTTCATATGGATTAATCTGTATGCAGATAAAAATCCTGTCTCAATGACGAGGCAGGATTTTTTCTATGCTTATTTTGCCATATGATAGATCTTTTCGATATCCTCCGCCTTCAGTACCTTGAAGCCGCCTACGGTTCTCCTGCCGAAGAAGGAGCATTTCTCAGCCATTTCCTTCAGCTGTTCATCCGTTGGATGGATGCCAAGCTCTGTCAGGGAGGTAGGCATATGGATGGAGCGGAAGAAATCCTCCATGGCGCAGATGCCTGCGAGAGCAGTTTCTTCCGGGGTCTTTGCGTCAGGAGAGATTCCCATGACATTGACTGCGAACTGTACGAATTTTCCGATCTCTTCATGGCAGACATAGCGTGCCCAGCTTCCCCAGACGGCTGCAAGTCCTGCGCCGTGGGCAACGTCGAACATGCCGCCCAGCTCGTGTTCGATCTGGTGGGTTGCCCAGTCTCCGGCAGTTCCGCATCCGGTCAGACCGTTATGGGACAGACTGCCTGCCCACATGACTTCTGCACGGGCATCGTAGCTGGTGGGGTCAGACACCAGGATCTGCGCATTGTGCATGACGGTGCGAAGGAGTGCCTCGCAGAGTCCGTCGGTCAGCTCGGTGTGCTTTTCGTGGCTGAAATACCGTTCCATGGTGTGCATCAGGATATCGGTACAGCCGCTGGCGGTCTGATAGGGAGGCAGCGTATAGGTCAGCTCCGGGTTCAGGATCGCAAATCTGCAGCGGGAAGCATCGTTGTTGTAGCCTCTTTTCAGCCAGCCCTCTTCGTTGGTGATCACGGAGGAATTGCTCATCTCACTTCCGGCAGCTGCGATGGTCAGGACTGCCGCAACGGGCATACAGCCCTCTGCCTGCGCCTGACGGCTGTAGAACAGCCAGGGATCGCAGTTGTTATAAAGTCCGTAGCCGATCGCCTTTGCGGAGTCGATAACACTGCCGCCGCCCACGGCAAGAAGGAAATCCACGCCCTCTGCCCTGCACAGCTCAATGCCCTTGTGCACCAGGCTCAGACGGGGATTGGGCACAACGCCGCCCAGTGTGACATAGGCAACGCCTGCTTCTTCCAAAGAGCTGCAGATGCGGTCCAGCAGACCGGATTTCCTGGCGCTGCTTCCGCCGTAGTGGATCAGTACCTTGGAGGCTCCGTATTCTTTGACAAGCTCTCCGGCTCTTGTTTCGCTGTTTTTTCCAAAGATGACTCTGGTAGGTGTGTAGTATTCAAAGTTCAGCATATGATGATCTCCTTATAGGAATGAGGCGCGGTCAGTCAGACAGCGCCCTTACAATATGTTCAAATCCCATGGCATGGGAAGCCTTGACCAGAATGGAATCTCCCTTCTTCAGAACGGAGTCAGCCTCTGACAGGAAAGCGTCCCGGTCTGCAAAATGCAGGCACCGGGTATGAGGGGCATGGGTCAGAGCTGTCTCATGGATCGCAGTGCTGAGTGTTCCGATGGTAACGAGAAGGTCGATCTGCAGTTTTCCCAGGTGCTCGCCCACAGAAGCGTGGAGAGCAGTCTCGTCTGCACCCAGCTCACCCATATCGCCCAGAATGGCAACCCTGCGTGTGGAGGCAAAGTTCAGCACATCCAGCATGGCGCACATGGATACGGGATTGGCGTTGTAGCAGTCATCCAGCAGCGTATACCGGGAGGTGTGCAGAATGTGGCTGCGTCCGTCCAGGGGCTTCAGTGCTTCGATCCCGGCACGGATCTGTTCGGGAGAAAGTCCCAGGGACAGACCTGCGCATACACCTGCCATGGCATTGTATACCATATGCATACCCGGAAGGGGGATGACCGCCTCGATGACGGCGCCATCCGCATGGATCCGGCAGCGGATGCCGTCCAGTCCCAGGTTTTCAATCTGATCAGCCCAGACCGGATGGGAGGAATTAAGTCCGAAGGTCTGCGCCCGGTCCTTCAGGGTGATGAGCTTGTCGTCGTCTCCGTTTACAAAGATTCCGGCATCCGGCGCGGCATAGTCAAGCATCTCGGTCTTGGCTTTCAGGATACCGTCACGGGAGCCAAGAAATTCCAGATGCGCCACACCAATGTTGGTGAAGATACAGTGGGTCGGTCTGGCTATTTTGCTGAGCCGGTGCATCTCTCCGAAATGGTTCATGCCCATCTCCAGAACGGCGGCTTCGTGTTCTTTATCGATCATAAAAATGGTCAGCGGCAGACCGATCTCATTATTAAAATTGCCGGGAGTCTTCAATACATGGTATTTCCGGCTGAGCACGGAGGCGACCATTTCTTTGGTACTGGTCTTTCCCACACTGCCCGTAATGCCGATGACCGGGATGTCCAGTGTCTTCCGGTAGGCTTCCGCTCCGTCCTTCAAAGCCTGAAGGGTGTCCTCCACAAGGATGAAGGGACCGGCAGGGACGTCGGGCTTTTTTTGACAGACTGCACAGAGGGCGCCTTTGGCATAGACGTCCGGAATAAAGCGGTGTCCGTCTGCCCGTTCTCCAACGGTTGCCACGAAGAGGTCATCCTTCTGCACCTTCCGGCTGTCCACCACCACTCCATGTATCTCTTTGTCCAATGTATCAGAGGGTCCGAAGAAGGTTCCCCGGCATGCCTCTGTAAATTGCTTTACGGTAAAATGTTTCATGGCAGCTCCTTTTACTGATATTTTTTCATGGATACCTCAAGGAGCCATTCACAGAGCTGCTCAAAGGAGTAGCCAAGGGCTGCTGCTTCCTGGGGAAGAAGACTGGTGGGAGTCATGCCCGGAAGGGTGTTGACCTCCAGTGCGTAGTCTTCGCCGGAGCGTTCGTCCAGCATGAAGTCTACTCTTGCATAACCCTGAATACCGACGGCAGCGCATGCTTCCTCCGCATGCTTCTGCATCCGGGCAGTCAGATTTCCGGGCAGGTCTGCAGGGCAGGTCTCCACCGTGCTTCCGGCCTGATATTTGTTCCGGTAATCATAGAAGCCCGTGAGAGGTGCGATCTCGATGACCGGAAGTGCTTTTCTCTCTACGACTCCTACGGAGAATTCCCGTCCGATGATGCAGCGTTCGATAATGACCTGATCCTCATAGGAAAATGCCTCCTCCAGTGCGCTCTGAAGCTCCAGGGAGTCATTTGCCCGGTACACGCCTACGGAGGAGCCTCCGCAGCAGGTCTTGACCATACATGGGAAGCCAATGGATTCCGGCAGCTCGAAGGACTGCCCTTTTCTCAGAAAAGTACCGGGAGGAGTCGGTACGCCGTATCCCCGGAACATCTGTTTGGTAATATTTTTGTCCATGGAGAGGGCGCTGCTGGTATGTCCGGTTCCGGTATAGCGGATGCCCATCAGATCAAAGAGCGCCTGAATCCGTCCGTCTTCCCCATTGGAACCGTGAAGTCCCAGGAATACCATGTCGGATATCCGGCACAGCTCCAGTACATTGGGTCCGAGAAGACTCTTGTAGTCCGGACGGAGCGCCTTGACTCTGTCAAGATCCGGTGCCTGTGCGCTGATGCCGCCAATGGATGCGGTCCAGTCAATATCGGAGGTAAAAAGCTCCTCAAGGGGCTGATTTATCTCCGGAAGTCCGAGAAACAGGTCAATGAGGATGACCTGATGTCCGTTTTTTTTCAGTGCCTGATAAATATTTCTTCCGCTGATCAGCGACACATCCCGTTCGGTGCTGATGCCGCCTGCCAGTACAACAATTTTCATAGCTGCCTCCTGAATTTATGATTCTTTTACCTGATGCCGGTCCAGCATCTCCTGAATGATCTTCTGTGTATAAGCGCCGAGGAATTTCTGCTCTTCCTTTGTGAGCTCCTTTGGAAGGACCGGAGCGCCATATTCCACAATCACTTTACAGGGCTTGATCCTGGGAAAGTGATTTTCCCAGATCTGGGCGGAGTTGGTGATCGCCATGGGAATGATGGGACAGCCGGTCCTGGCAGCCATCTTCATACTGCCTTCCTTGAAGGGCAGCATGGTTCCGTCCTTGCTTCTGGTTCCTTCCGGGAAGATACAGATGGAGATTCCCTTTTTAATATATTCGATCCCCGTCAAAATAACCTGCATACCGGCGCGGATGTCGCTGCGGTCGAGGAAAAGGCAGTAAAGCCGCTTCATCCAGTCACGGAGAAGCGGTGCCTTGAGCATCTCTGCCTTTGCCACGTAGCCGGTGAGCCCCGGACACTGGGAATAGGTGAGCAGAATATCAAAAAAGCTGTTGTGGTTGCCTACATAAAGGACAGCCTGGTCTTGGGGGACATTTTCCCGTCCCACATAGGTGATATCAGCTCCGGTGATCCACAGAATCAGCTTAAAAGCTGCCTGCACCATGCGCAGACAGCTGATATCGCGGAAGTGTGGGTTCCATTTGCCGATGATCCATTCGATGAGCAGTACCGGGATCCCCAGGATCAGGTAGAGCACAAGCGTCAGAACAACCAGTATAAAACGTATCATATATGACAGAACCTTCTTTCCAGATGTGATAGACCGCGGGCGGTCATGATAATGTTGACGGATGCGTCCGCAATCAGCCGAAGCGTCCGTATAGCTCGGTCATCTGCTTCAGACCGCGGGCCATGCCTTCGTCCAGAAGACCTGCCCGGAAGCGGAAGGACCAGTTGCCCATGGGGCTTCCCGGCACATTCATGCGTGATTCAGAACCGAGCTTCAACAGATCCTGAACCGGGAAGATGGCATATTTTGCAATCGTACCCAGACAGGTACGGATAAAGTCCCAGCTCACGCTGCTGGCGTCCGTATTCATATAGCGGCGGATCTTGTCCCTGTTCCGCTCGGAGGTATTGGCATACCAGCCGCAGCTGGTGTCGTTGTCATGAGTCCCGGTGTAGCAGATACAGTTGCGGGTATCCAGCTGGTGCGGAAGGAAGGTGCTCTCCCCGTCTCCGTCAAAGCCGAACTGCAGCACCTTCATGCCCGGGAAGCCGAACATATCCCTGAGACGTTCCACCTCAGGAGTAATGACTCCCAGATCCTCGGCGAAGATGGGAAGCTCGCCGCCCAGTGCCTTGCGGATGGCAAGGAACAGATCCTCGCCCGGTCCCTTCTTCCATTTGCCGTTCAGGGCTGTCTCTTCTCCGTAGGGAACTGCCCAGTATGCTTCGAAGCCGCGGAAATGGTCGATGCGGATGTAATCTACCTGATCCAGCTGGTTGCGGACCCGTTCGATCCACCAGCGGTAGCCGTCTTCGGCGTGGGCGTCCCAGTCATAGAGCGGATTGCCCCAGAGCTGTCCGGTGGCGCTGAAATAGTCTGGCGGAACTCCGGCAACCTCCAGCGGGTATCCGGTTGTATCCAGACGGAACATTTTCTTATTTGCCCAGACATCTGCACTGTCCAGGGAGGTGAAGATGGGGATATCACCGATGATGGCGATGCCCTTCTTGTTGGCGTATTCCTTCAGGTCATACCACTGGCTGAAGAACAGGAACTGTACGAACTTGTAGTAGCTGACAGAATCCTTCAGGTCAGTGAGCCACTCTTTGCGCTCCTTCGGTGTGGGATTCAGGAGGCTGTCCTCCCATTCATACCAGGGCAGTCCCTCGTGGAAGTCCTTGCCTGCCATGAACAGACAGTAGTCTTCCAGCCAGAAATCGTTGCTGTCGCAGAAGGTGTCATATTCCTCCAGAAGATTTTTGTCTGCGGTATGTAAGAAATTGGCATAGGCTTTCCGGAAAAGTCCGGTCTTGTAGGTGAGAACATCCCCGTAGATCACATGATCCGGGTCAAAATCAGGAATCTCCCGCAGGTCTTCCTCTGTGAGCAGCTTTTCTTCCTTCAAAAGATCCGGGCTGATGAGAAGCGGCTGACCTGCAAATACAGAAAAGCCCTGATAGGGTGAATCTCCGATAGTGGTAGGTCCCAGCGGCAGGATCTGCCATAGGTGCTGACCTGCCATGGAGAGAAAATCAATGAAATCATAAGCGCCCTGTCCCATATCTCCGATCCCGTAAGGCGACGGGAAGGAGGTCGGGTGAGCGAGAACACCGCTGTAGCGGTGGTTTGCTTTATCTTCTTCAGATATTTTAAAATGCACAGCATTACCCCCTCTGTTTTTGACTAGCTATATTATAATAGATGCCAATCAAGAATACAAGAAATAACACTGGTCTGAACCAGGATTTTTCCACATAAACTAGAGCAAATGAAAAGGAGAAGAAGCGTGCATGAGGAAATGGTGTCTTTTGATGCTGGTCGTATGCATACTGTCAGGGTGCGGTGTAAAGACCCAGGATGAGGAGAAGCTTCAGGATCTGGAATTTACCGTGCTTGATCTGGAAAAGGTTCCGGAGGAGCTCAGAAATGTGTTGGAGGAGAAGAAAGCGGATCCTTTTAAGGTGACTTACGAGGATGATGGATATATGTACATCTGTATTGGGTATGGAGAGCAGGAGAACAGCGGATACAGCATTGCCGTGGAGGATCTTTATCTGACCAGCAACGCCATCTATGTGGATACGGAGCTTTTAGGACCGGGAAACGGAGAGGATACGGCAGCTGCCGCCACTTGTCCGTATATTGTCCTGAAGCTGGAATATCTGGACAAATCGGTTGTCTTTAAATGAGTAAATGAATGATGCAGATTGCAGAAAGGATCACAGTATGGAGTTAGAACGAAGATATGCAGCACTGAACCGTAGAAGAGGAAAAGCTGTCAGTCAGATCACATTGGAGGAAGACCTGAATGTACCGGATCAGAAGCCGGATATTTTCAGGATCATCCACAGGCAGGGAGAGTTCCGGGCGGACGAGATCAAAGGGGAAGCGGGCAGGGTAAAGGTACGGGGCATTTTCCTGTATCGGATCCTGTATATCGGAGACGGCGGCGACCGCATGCCGGAGGCGCTGGAGGGAAGTATTCCGGTAGACGAAACGGTGTTCCTGAATGATTTGGAGGAGGGGGACATTCTGGATTTTCACTGGGAGCTGGAGGATCTCCATGCTTCTGCCATTCATTCCAGAAAGGCAAATATCAAGTGTGTACTGGCGCTTGCGGCAGAGGCAATGAAGGAACAGGCAGTTCCTCTGGTCATAAGACCTCAGGAGGAAGGAGAACTTCATATGAAAACCTGTCCGGTGCGCCTGCAGCAGGAGGTCGTACATAAAAAGGACACTCTGCGCATACGGGAGGAGATGAATCTGCCGCCGGGACGACCGAATATCCGGAGGATCATCTGGAAGGAAATACGTCTGCAGGGAACAGAAGCGCGGCAGGATGAAGGAAGGCTTCGAATCAAAGGAGAGCTGGTCATTTTCTTCCTTTATGAGTGTGAGGATGAGCCGGGAAGAGTACAGTGGCTGGAACAGGGGATCCCGTTTCAGCAGGAGGTGGAGTGCGGGGCATGCCGCGGGGATCTGACCGGAAAAACGGAGATCACGCTTCAGCGTGCGGACATGGAGCTGCAGCCGGATTATGACGGAGAGCCCAGAATGGTACGTATTGATGCGGTGCTGGATCTGCTCTTCCGGTATTTTGATGAGATGACCTGTGAGGTGCTCTGTGATGCATACAGTCTCACCAGAGAGATCCGCCCGCAGAGGCAGCAGTATGCATGGGATTATGTACAGAATGTCATGGACTCCAGAACCAGGGTTGGAGGACGTATGAAGCTGTCGGAGTCGGAGCCGGGGATGCTGCAGCTTCTGAATGCGGGAACCCGGATACATCTGGATCATGCAGAACGCAGTGAGCGGGGAGTGCTGGCACAGGGAACGGCGGAGCTGTGGGTGCTGTATGCGGCTTCCGATGACGGGCAGCCTCTGGCATGTGCGGCGCATGCATTTCCCTTTGAGCATACGGTGCAGATACAGGATATGGGAGAAACCTGTGAGTGGCAGATCTTCCTCTGTCTGGATCAGCTTATGGTGACGATGCTGGATGATAAGGAGCTGGAGGCAAAGGCAGTGCTGCAGATGCAGACGGTCTTTACAAAGCCCGAGGAGCTGGAGCTGGTGGAAGAGCTTGCGGAGGCGCCGCTTAATATGGAACGGGTGAAGGGGATGCCCGGTATGGTCATTCATGTGGTACAGCCGGGGGAAACGCTCTGGGATATATCCAGGGATCATGCCACGACCATGGAGGAGGTAACGGAGTTGAATGATCTGAAGGATGAGAATCTGAAACCGGGCAGAAAGCTGCTGCTTGTGAAAATGATGGAGCGGTAAGGTATGAAATCCCCTGAAAAAAGGGTTCACAAGATTCCGTTTGCCTGTTAAACTGTTCTTATGGAAACGATGAGTGAAAGGAATCGGCAAAGATGGATAAAATACAGTTGAAGGCACTGGCAAAGGTGAATCTTGGGCTGGATGTGCTGAGGAGAAGAGAAGACGGTTATCATGAAGTGAAGATGATCATGCAGACCATCGGGCTCTACGACGAGCTGGAGCTTCGGAAGGTGAAGCAGCCGGGGATTCAGGTGAAGACGAATCTGTACTACCTTCCGACTAATGAAAATAATCTGGTATATAAGGCGGCAAAGCTTCTGATGGAGGAGTTTCGGATAGAGGACGGGATCTCCATCCAGCTTCAGAAGAAGATTCCGGTGGCGGCAGGCATGGCAGGCGGCAGTTCGGATGCGGCGGCGGTACTCTGGGGAGTAAACCAGATGTATGGGCTTGGACTGTCCCGACAGGATCTGATGGACCGGGGAGTGAAGCTGGGAGCGGATGTACCGTACTGTATTCTCAGGGGAACGGCACTGGCAGAAGGGATCGGAGAGAAGCTCAGTA
This sequence comes from Clostridiales bacterium, assembly GCA_018376135.1. GTDB lineage: Bacteria > Bacillota > Clostridia > Lachnospirales > Lachnospiraceae > Hominiventricola. Next base: position 22,541 of record JAHABX010000006.1, read on the forward strand.
TCCTTCCGGCAATGCCCAAGTGCTATATCCTGATCGCAAAGCCGGGGATCAGCGTATCGACAAAGTTCGTGTATGAGAATCTGCATGCCAATAATTTAAGACCGGAGCAGCATCCGGATGTGGACGGCATGATCGCGGCTATGAAGGAAAAGGATCTGGCGCTTCTGGCGTCCCGCATGGGAAATGTGCTGGAGACCGTGACGGTTCCGGCATATCCGGTCATTGATAAGATCAAGAAGTGCATGATGGAAGAAGGCGCGCTGGGAGCCATGATGAGCGGCAGCGGTCCTACGGTGTTCGGCATCTTTGATACACAGGCAAGGGCAAGAAAGGCATATCGGGCGGTGAAGGCGGCACAGCTGGCAAAGCAGGTATATCTGACCATTCCGTATAATGTAAAGAGATAGGGAAATAATAGGAAAAAGTATAAAAAGGATGAGCATGGCTCATCCTTTTTTGTGCCCTGAAAAGTCTCCGGTCGGGAGACACTGGAATGGGGATTCTATGAAGGAGGTGCGGATATGGGGGAAATCTCTCCGGTTCTGGCCGGAAATAAGGAATGGGTCAAAGCGCGGTTCGAGAAATGTGCGGATATCCTGACCAGGCAGGTCTATCTGGATGAGGGAAGGCAGGAAGGACTGCTGGTCTATATAGAAGTGGCAGTCAGTAATCTGATGCTGGAGGAGCATGTGATCGGTCTGTCGGATGTGCAGCCGCTGAATACCTATCAGGAAGCGGAGGCGGCGCTGCTGGCAGGAAACGGGATACTCTTTCTGGCTGGCGATGATACGGTCTATAAAATATCCAGCAAGGGCTATCCGGGACTTGGAGTCTCCAAGGCGGAGAGTGAAAAGGTCATGCGCGGCTCCCGGGAGGGATTTACAGAGAGCGAGAAGCTGAATGTGGCACTGATCCGGAAACGGCTGAGAGACCACCGGATGAAGGTGGAGGAACAGGTGGTGGGAACCCGGTCACATACAATGACGGCGCTGGTCTATATGGAGGATTTAATCTATCCTCATCTTCTGGACACCATTAAGGAACGGCTGGATGCCTATGAAATCGACGGGATTCTGGACAGCGGCATGCTGGAGCAGCTGACTGAGAAGCACTGGCTGTCACCCTTTCCCCAGTTCCAGTCTACGGAGCGTCCGGACCGGGCGGCAGCGGCGGTGCTGGAAGGACGGGTGGTGCTGGTCACGGACCATTCTCCGACTGTGCTGATCTTTCCTTCAGACTATAACAGCTTTTTTCAGACCAGTGACGACTGGTATAACCGGTTTGAGATCGCATCCTTTGCCCGGATGCTGCGCTTTTTTGCGGCGATCCTTGCCATGAGCTTTCCGGCCGTCTATGTGGCTGTGACGACCTGGCATACCAGCCTTCTGCCCACAAATCTGATCCTGTCCATGGCAAAAGCCCGTCAGGGTGTCCCGTTTCCTTCTATGGGAGAGGTGCTTCTGATGGAAATCTCTTTTGAACTGATCCGGGAGGCGGGGATCCGTCTGCCCGGTCCCATCGGCAATACCATCGGTATCGTGGGAGGTCTGATCATCGGGCAGTCGGCGGTGGCGGCAAATGTGGTCAGTCCCATTGTGGTGATTGTGGTGGCATTTACCGCCCTTTGTTCCTTTGCCATACCCAATGAGGAATTTGCTTCCGCCTTCCGGCTTTTGAAGTACGGCTGCATCTTTATGGGAGCCTGGCTGGGACTCTATGGTGTGCTGCTGTCTTACCTGTGGGTGCTGATCCATCTGTCCCATCTGAACAGCTTCGGCATCCCGTATCTGATGCCTTATGTGGCGTCGGACCTGAATGACTATGAGGACGGGAAGGATTCCCTGCTTCGGTTTCCTTTCCGCATGATCAGGCGAAGACCCATTTTTGCAAGGCGGGATGCAAGAGTAAAACTCCGAAAGAAGGAATAATATGTTTTCTGGAAATCATAAAATATCTGCCCGTCAGCTGTATCGAAACTATGCGGCGGGACTGATCAGTCTGAGCGCACTTCTGCCGCCTCTTGTCATGAACCGGGAGAATCCTGCAGGAATCGGAATTTCCCTTGTGTTTCTTGGAATCTATCTGGCATGGAGTGCGGCTGTGCCCCGTCCCCGGTCCGACATGGCGAAAGCACTCTGTTATGCCCATTATTGGATACTGGGTACGCTGACTGCCCATATGACCGGACTTCTGGTGCAGGAATTTCTGCTGACAGACGCCAGCCTGTGGATCATACTGGGGTGGTTCTATCTGTTCTGCTATTATAATCTCTATAAAGGTCTGGAGTGCCGGATCAGGGTCAGCGAGATCCTGTTCCCGTTCTTTTTGTTCCTCCTTCTGCTCCTTTCCGTGCTGATGTACGGAGAAGTGGAGCCGGGGCGGATCCGGGAGCTTACGCTTCACCTGGACCGGGATCAGCTGCTGCTGGGCTATGGTCTTTTCTGCTGGCTGGGAGCGGTGCAGAGTCTCTGGCATCTGCATGGTCAGGTGGGGGATGAGCAGGTATGGAAGAAAACCGTCTGGAGGATCTGGCTGACAGGGGGGATCGTTGTGCCGGCATGGAGTCTCTTTTCCTATTGTATCTATGGAAATGCCGGACATACAGGACTTACGTTTCCCCTTGCCTCTGCCATGACGCTGGCGCATTTCCCGGGCAATGTGATCGGAAGACTGGATGCACTGTTTATCTTTGTATGGGTCATCGGTCTTTTCCTTTTGTGCAGCAGTCTGTTTGCGCCGATCGTGGACGGAGAGCCGGATACCCGCAGAAAATATCTGCTGTTCGCTCTTTTGACGGCCTCCTTTGCGCTTGCGCTTCAGCCGGAATTTATGGACTGGGGACAGAAACTTTTGTATTTTGTGTCCGCTCCGATACAGATTCTGCTTCTGCTCTGGCACAGCATGGGAAAAAGGGGAAGAAAGGTGCTGACAGCCGGCAGTCTTCTTTTGCTGCCGCTGTTCCTGAGCGGATGCAGTGCGCAGGAGCTGGAAAATCAGAGCCGCGTGACGGCAGTCAGTGTGGACAGGGGAGAAAATGCCGACTATTTTCTGACCTTTGGTTTCGGGACCACAGAGGAGGAAGGAGAGGAGCCCTTCGAGACCGAGGCGTCTTCTCTGGAGGAGGCAAAGGAGCTTTATTGGAAGACCTGTCAGAAGCGGATGGATTTTAATCATCTGAAAAACTTTTATTTCTCCCGGGAGGTTCTCGGAGGAGAGGACTTTCCCGTCCTTCTGGAGGAGATACAGATCCACGGGGAATACTCCAGAGGTACGCTGGCATATGCGACAGAGGGGGAAGCCGCAGGAGAGGCGGAGAAAAGAGAGCAGCCCAGGGAAGGGATGCCGGTGCACCGTCTTCTGAATGCCTGGTATAATCAGGAGGTCTGTGAGATTCCGGTAATTACAGCGGACGGAAGGTATGAAGGCACGATCCCCTGGCAATACTGAGACTATGGAAAGGAGATATGCCTTATGCGCAGAAAAGCAGCGATTCTTATTTGTTCTCTTATGCTTGGTCTCGGGCTGACGGGGAGCCTTGTGATATCAGAAAAACAGGAGCCGGTACAAACGGTGGCATGGTGGAGCGTGATGTATGAGATGCCGAATCCGGAAAGGCTTCCGGTTCAGGTGCATTTCCGGTGGCTGAAAGGACTTGAATAGTCCTGTCAAAACAGATACAATAGAACTGATCAGCGTGCAGCCCGCGTGGGACAAAAGCTGTACAGGATAAGACTGCAGAAGGCAGAAAAGAACGGAGAGCATATGACAAAAGAGGTTATGGTGACCATCTCGGGACTTCAGATAGCGGAGGCGGAACAGGATACGGTCGAGCTGGTACACATTGGCGAATACTATGAACGGAATGGGACCCATTATATTTTTTTTGATGAATTGCTGGAGGGAATCCCGGAGCCGGTAAAAAATGTGATCAAGATCAAGGATCGCTGTCTGGAAGTCCAGAAGAAGGGACCGGTTGTTACAAAGCTGGTCTTTGAAGAAGGAAAGAGCCAGCGCAGTACCTATACGATTCCCTTTGGAAGCTTTCTGATCGAGACCAGTACCAACAGCGTGCAGGTGCATCAGGGGGAAGAACGGCTGGAGGCTGCGGTTGCTTATGGACTGGAGATCAACGGGGCGCATTGTGCGGACTGTGATATCCGGGTGCTTGTGCAGACGAAGGAGAGCTTCCGATTATAGAGAGAAGAAAAGAGGAAATACAGATGAAAAATAAATCAAAGCTGAAAAAGCCTGCGAAGGTATCTGTGCCGAAGGTTCCGGCGGAGTGGCTGTATCTGAATCCGGCAAAGACAGAGCTTCGCAGGATCTATGAGCTGTTTCGTGAGGACATGCCATGGAAAGCAGAGCTGTGGGAAGAGGCAGGGGTTCTGGAGATCGAGCTTTTGGAGGGCGGCTCCGTGGACATGGAAAGTATGGAGACGGATCTTGGAGAGGAAGCGGGGAATGCATATCTGGCTGAGCAGGGGATCCAGTCGGTATTCGCGGTAACGATCATGCCGGAGCATTATGAAAAAGCCCGGGAGGTCATGGAGAAGATCGCAAAGGAAGCGGGGGGATTCTTCTGCGGAGATACAGAGGATTTGGCTCCGGTCATAAAGGCAGAATGAACAGGGGAGGGCGCCGCATGAGCGGCGCCCTGATCGTGAGTAATATATGAAACAAAAATTGTATGAATGTCATACTGTATCTGAAGTATAGCACAGCAGCTGAAAAAAATAAAATACATATAAAATAGAGAAAACGATACCTGAAAGGTATGGAAGGAAAGAGGCACTATGGATATCCGCTCAATTCGTTATTTTCTGGAAGTCGCTCAGGAACTGAATATTACACGGGCTGCAGAGAATCTGCATATGGCGCAGCCGCCCCTCAGCCGCCAGATACAGCTTCTGGAGCAGGAGCTGGGGGTAAAGCTGTTTGACAGGGAGAAGCGGCATCTTCAGCTGACAGAGGAAGGGATGATCCTTAAGCACCGGGGAGAGCAGATACTGACTTTGATGGAGAAGACGGAACTGGAGCTCCATGAATTTGAAAACGGGATCAGCGGCACGCTTTACATAGGTTCTGTGGAGGGCAGCGGACCCTGGCTGCTTGCCCGGTGGATCGACGATTTTTGCCGGAAGTATCCGGATGTACGCTACAATCTGTGGAATGGGAGCAGTGACGATGCGACAGCCAGGCTGACCAAGGGATTATGTGATCTGGCGCTCATCATGGAGCCCTTTGACAATGAGATGCTCGGCAGTATACGGGTCAGTTCGGAGCCATGGGCAGCAATGATCCCGGGAAATCATCCACTGGCTCTGCAGGAGGGGGATTCGGTGGATCTGAAAGAGCTGGTAGGACATCCGCTGATCATTCCGTCCCGCAAATCCAGATCCAGGGAGATCCGGGGCTGGTTCCAGAAGATAGGAGATGAGCCTACCATATTATGTGAGCTGAGTAATTATCTCAATGCATTTGCACTGGTGCAAAAGGGAGTCGGGATCACGATTTTTCCGCTGTCTGCCGGAATGGATATGAGAAATGAAGCGGTGGTGATGAAACGGATCGTGAACCCGGAACACATTGCTAATTATGTGCTTGTGTGGGATAATCGGCGGAAGCTGTCTGCCGCAGCGGAAAAGTTTGTGGAGTATGTGCAGTTTGAGTGGAGAGGATGAACTGGAATAAAAGAATTGCTTGACATATATAGAATACCGATATATTATATAGTTAATCTATATATAGACAAACTATATAATAACGGAGGTTCGTATATGGCAATTGACAGAACACTTGTATCCGGCAGCATGGCAATGATGATCCTGCGCCTGCTCTCGGAGAAGGATATGTATGGCTACGAGATGATCGACACGCTGAGACAGCGGTCTGAAAACGTGTTTGAACTGAAGGCGGGTACCCTGTACCCTCTGCTTCACAATCTGGAAGAGAAAGGGTTTCTGACGGCTTATGAGCAGGAGGTACCGGGCAAGGTCCGGAAGTATTATCAGATCACCGGAGCGGGGCGCAGGCATCTGGAGCAGAAGAAGTCCGAATGGAAGGAATACTCCCGGGCGGTGACCAATGTACTGGCATTGGAGGTGTAAGGATGAAGATGGAAGAATATCTGAGCACCGTGACGGACCAGATCCGCTGCAGGATGGCGCGGGAGATGGTCAGTGAGGAATTAAAGAGTCATATCCTGGATCAGGCAGAAGCCTACGAGGCGGAGGGCATGTTTGAGGATGACGCACTGGAGAAGGCAGTGCGGGAGATGGGAGACCCAGTAGAGACCGGAGTATCCCTGGACCGGGTGCACCGTCCGCAGATGGCATGGAGCATGATGCTTCTGGTGGGGATCATCAGCGTTCTTGGCATCGCGATCCATGTGGTTCTGGGGATGCAGTACCCGGAGGACACAAGGCTGGGTATGTGGTTTGTATCCCGCTATGTGGGACCGGTGGTGCTGGGATATGCGGCAATGCTTCTGGTGTACCGTCTGGATTATAGTATTCTCGGCGCCTGTGCCAAATGGACAGCCGCCGGATTTCTTACACTTATGATTGGATTAAGCTGCTTCACCGGGGCAGGAATCATGATAAACGGGGCGCTTTTGTATCTTAGATTAGGAGCGTTCTCTTTCATGATTCCCATGGTCATGTACCTGTATGCGCCCATCTACGGTGCACTGCTGTATCATTACCGGGGAGGCGGCTATGAGGTGCTTTGGAAGCTGCTGCCCTGGACGGCGATCCCGCTTCTGTTTCTGGCAAAGCTGCCGTCGCTTACTTCCTTTCTGACGCTGGGAGTGGTGATGCTGGGGCTTTTCTCTGTCGCGGTATCTAAGGGGTGGTATCAGATGAACCGGAAGCGGGTGCTGATCGGAGCCTGGCTCTGTATTCTGTGCCTGCCCGTACTGCTGACAGGAGCCTGGTGGCTGACCGGAAATCTTGCAGAATATCAGATGGCAAGGATCAGGGCATTTTGGTCGGGAGGCGAGACCTCTTACCTGGAGGAAATGATCCATTCCCTGCTGGGTGAGAGCCGGATGATCGGTGGAAGCGGTGCGCTTTCGGGCGGACCGGAGATGTTCCGAGATCTGTGGGCAGAACTGAATTCTGATTTTATGCTGGTATATGTCATATCTGCCTATGGAATTCTGGCAGGACTCCTGGTTGTTGGACTTCTGGTCGGTCTGACCGTGAAGATCTTCCGTATTTCCATGGGGCAGAGGAATCAGCTGGGAATGATCGTGGGCTGCAGCTGCGGGATGGTGATCCTCGCGCAGGCCGTGCTGCATCTTGCGGTGAATCTGGGGATCGCTCCTGCGACCTCCAGTATGCTGCCGCTTTTATCCGCCGGAGGCACCGGAAATGTGGTATTTTATATTTTGCTGGGGCTGGTGCTGAGCATCTACCGGTACAAGAATATTTTACCAAAGAAACGAAAACGATGGTCGGTGAGGATCATATCCTCATAAAGCAGGAAGAGGGGATAGGATGCAGGTCGCAGACGACGGAAAAGGTACTTTGGAGCGTCGGCGCAAAAAATCCTTCTACTGGTATAAAGAAGTGATCGCAAATAACGGAGAAAATCTCAGATAGACACGGGAACTGTCTGCCGGCAGGGCAGCAGTTCCTTTTTTTGCTGAAAAAGGGACTATTTTTGCTGCGGGATTCATAGTTATAGGTAAAAGCTTTTCAGGGGGTCGGCCTTGAAAGAATATATCGAAGAACGGGCTGTAGCCATTGCCAATTATATTATAAATTATAATGCCACAGTTCGGCAGACAGCAAAGAAGTTCGGGATCTCAAAGTCCACTGTGCACAAGGATGTTGCGGAGCGCCTTCTCTATATCAATCCGCATCTGGCGACGGAAGCAAGGAAGGTGCTGGATGTGAATAAGTCCGAACGGCACATCCGGGGAGGTCTTGCGACAAAAGAGAAATATCAGCACCGTCTGGCAGTGAGCAGTACCAGGCAGGAAGGGTAGACAGCGGTAAAATTATATTTTAGGGCTTGCCAAGCATTTCTCCGTATTTTATAATGTGTTTCATGAAAAAATGCAGGAGGAAATGAGATTGGCAAGAGAAATGATTATCGTACTTGACTTTGGCGGTCAGTATAACCAGTTGATTGCCCGCAGAGTCCGGGAGTGCAATGTGTACTGCGAAGTTCATCCATATACATTAAGCCTTGAGGAGATAAAGGAGATGAATCCTAAGGGGATCATCTTTACCGGAGGTCCGAACAGCGTCTATGATGAAGCTTCTCCACATTATCAGAGAGAGATTTTTGAACTTGGTGTGCCGGTGCTTGGGATCTGTTACGGGTCCCAGCTGATGGCATACACACTGGGAGGAGAAGTGAAGACGGCTCCGGTCAGCGAGTATGGATACACAGAGACAGAGGTGGACAAGGAGTCCGCGCTGTTTCAGGATGTGGAAGCATCTACGGTTGTGTGGATGAGCCATACAGATTATATTGCGCAGGTACCGGAAGGTTTCCGTGTGACGGCACATACCCCGGTCTGCCCGGTAGCGGCAATGGAGTGTGCAGAGAAGAAATTATATGCGACGCAGTTCCACCCTGAGGTCATGCACACCAAGGAGGGGCAGAAGATGCTCCGGAATTTTGTGTACAGCGTATGCGGGTGTTCCGGCGACTGGCAGATGGGTTCCTTTGTTGAAAATACCATTCAGCAGATCCGTGAAAAGGTCGGGGACGGCAAGGTACTCTGTGCACTGTCCGGAGGTGTGGACTCTTCGGTGGCGGCAGTGATGCTCTCCAAGGCGATCGGAAAGCAGCTCACCTGTGTGTTTGTAGATCATGGTCTGCTACGCAAGAATGAGGGAGACGAGGTAGAGGCAGTATTTGGTCCGAATGGCCCTTATGAGCTGAACTTTATCCGGGTCAATGCGCAGCAGAGATATTATGAGAAGCTGAAAGGCGTGACGGAACCGGAAGCGAAGAGAAAGATCATCGGTGAAGAATTTATCCGTGTTTTTGAAGAAGAGGCGAAGAAGATCGGCGCCGTTGACTTTCTGGTGCAGGGAACGATTTACCCGGATGTGATCGAATCCGGACTTGGAAAATCCGCAGTCATCAAATCCCACCACAACGTGGGCGGACTTCCAAGCGTAGTCGATTTTAAGGAGATCATCGAGCCTTTGCGCATGCTGTTCAAGGATGAGGTGCGGAAAGCCGGGCTGGAGCTGGGAATCCCGGAGCATCTGGTATATCGCCAGCCCTTCCCGGGACCGGGACTGGGAATCCGGATCATCGGCGAGGTGACAGAGGAAAAGGTCCGTATCGTTCAGGAAGCGGACTACATCTACAGGGAAGAAATCGCAAAAGCCGGACTGAACAAGGGATTTGGACAGTATTTTGCCGGATTGACCAATATGCGTTCGGTTGGTGTAATGGGTGATTTCAGAACCTATGATTATGCCGTGGCGCTGCGCGCAGTCACCACCACGGACTTTATGACAGCCGAGTGTGCGGAGATTCCCTATGAGGTGCTGTTCAAGGTGACCAGCAGGATCATCAATGAGGTGAAGGGGGTTAATCGGGTCATGTATGATCTGACCAGTAAGCCGCCGGGAACGATCGAGTTTGAGTGATGAAATGGGATTGAAAAAGCCAGTATTTATGCGGATTTCAAGCAAATTTGTTTAAGTATTGGCAACGATTTGGCAACATTTCGGGTATCACTCATTTGATAATACAATACTTCAATAACAGAAAAACCTTACTGATTTTCAGAAATGAAGCTGAAAGTCGGTAAGGTTTTTTGCGTATTTCGGGATAAAAATAAGGCTCTCTATTGGGATTCTGTGTCCTTTTTCAAGGCTTCTATGAGATAGTCGCTTAACTCCTTTGAGGGGACTACTTTACGCCAGTGATTTGAGGTGTCTAATTCGGGATATTTGTACCGCCATTGGTCGTATTCCTCTTTAGTTATCTCCCCCTGTTCCAGACGGGCAGCTTGTTCCTGCCATGCGTGGAGCATATCAAACATGGAGGAATAGGTGGAGCCGGTGGACTTGTCCAGCCGCAGGCACACTTCCCCGTCAATTTCTCCGATTTTCAGCCCATACATATCCTCCAATGCAAAGAGCGTGTGCATAAGACCGATATAGCTGTCTATTTCCGGGACTGTGATTGCACGAGGGCTGACATCAAGGATATGCGCCATTTCTTTTACAAGGTCTTGCTTCGGTGTTCTGGCTTCCGATTCGTATTGTGCCATACGGACATCAGAGGTCTTTCCCAGAAAACCGAGGATTTCACCTAGCTGCTTCTGCGTCATGCCTTTTCGATTGCGGAAAAAGCGGATTCGTTTGCCGATTGCCATAATAAAACCTCCGTTGTAGTTATAGTGATACAACTATTCTTGACTTAAACATTTCTGTTGAAGTTAGTATAACATGGTGTAATAGGAATAGCAAGAGAAACTTAAATAAAAAAAGTTAAGATTTTTCTGCAAAACGCTTGACTTAACGGAATTTATTTAGTATTATACACACAGATATTAAACAAAAATAGTTAAGAATGAAAGGAGAAAGCAACTTAATGGCAGAAAAATCATTTATGACGGTGGAGGAAGTGGCAGCGGAATTACGGGTGTCAAAGTCAAAAGCCTACCAGATTGTGCGGGAACTGAACGCAGTATTGCAAAAACAGGGTTATTTGACTGTAGCTGGCCGTGTGAACGCTACATTTTTTCATAAAAAGGTTTGTTACAGCGATTAAGCGGAAAGGAGATGATTTGAATGGCTGTATACAAAGACAATGCTACGGGAACGTGGCGGGTAATCTATCGTTTCACAAACTGGAAAGGGGAACGGAAGCAGACACAGAAACGGGGATTTGCCACAAAAGGGAGGCGTTAGCCTGGGAGCATGAAGCTATGCTGAAACAGGGTGCAAAGCTGGATATGACGTTTGCCAGCTTCTTTGAGGTTTACGAAGCCGACAAGAAACAGCGTGTCAAGGAAAGCACATGGGAATCCAAAAGCCATGTGATCCGCACAAAGATTTTGCCGTATTTCGGGAATCGGAAGATAGCGGAGATTGAAGCAAAAGACATTATCGCGTGGCAGAATGAACTCATGTCATACCGGGACGAGAAAGGGAAGCCTTATTCGGCGGATTATCTGAAAACCATACACGCCCAGCTTACGGCGATTTTTAACCATGCTGTGAACTTCTATAACCTGCCCTACAATCCGGCAAGACGGGCGGGGACAATGGGGAATGAAATTCCAAAGGAAATGAACTTCTGGACAAAAGAGGAATATCTGAAATTTTCCGAAGCCATGATGGATAAGCCCCGTTCCTATTATGCTTTTGAAATGCTTTACTGGTGTGGAATCCGTTCCGGCGAACTGCTGGCACTCACGCCGGCAGACTTTAATTTTGAAAACCAGACTGTCACAATCAGCAAGACATTTCATCGTTCCAAAGGGCGGGATATTATTACGAGTCCGAAAACGAAAAAGAGCAACCGAATCATTAAAATGCCTGTCTTTCTCTGCGAGGAAATGCAGGAGTATATCAAAATGCTCTATGACATTAAGCCGGACGAGCGGCTGTTTACGGTCACAAAATCTTATCTTAATCACGAGATGGAGAGAGGGGCAAAGCAGGCAGGCGTAAAAAAGATTCGGGTGCATGATATTCGCCATAGTGCGGTTTCCCTGTTAATTGACATGGGCTTTTCGGTGCTGGCAATCGGGGAGCGTATGGGACATGAAGCGGAGAAAATTACTTACCGCTATGCCCACTTGTTCCCAACGGTGCAGACAGAAATGGCGGAGAAATTGGAAATGGAGCGAATGACAAAGGAGGACGCAAATGGAAAGAACACTTGATTACAAAGGGCGGTGGCGCAATCATACAGTAGCGTTCCGGGTGTCTGACGAGGAATCAAAGCTGCTCAATGATTTGGTATCTCTGTCGGGCTTAACGAAACAGGACTACATCACAAGGCGGCTGCTGTGCCGGGATGTGGTGGTACAGGGCAATCCGAGGGTTTATAAGGCTCTGAAAAATCAAATGGTGGCTATCTATGAGGAATTGAAGCGGCTGGAATCATTAAGCCCGGACAATGACGAACTGCTCTACACGTTGCAGGTAATCGCAATCACATTAGACGGTCTGAAAGGAGAAGATGAATGACAGGAACAAAGAAAATGGCTGCTCCCGTATTATCTGTTGGCGCAGATAGGGCGCAGCCGATTATCAAAAAACACACTGAAATTATAGCAAATTCGCAAACACAAATCAATCTGCAAGCCACAAATCTCCCGGAGAAATCCGGGAGCGGCGGTCTTCAAACCGTTTCCATGACGGAACTGTACGATACGGTCTATCCGCCGAGAACACCGATTGTTGATGGATTCCTCTATGGCGGCACTTATCTCTTTGTGGGTGCGCCGAAAGTGGGGAAATCGTTCTTTATGGGGCAGCTTGCCTACCATGTGGCAATGGGACTTACTCTTTGGGATTATCCCGTCCGAAAAGGTACGGTACTGTATCTGGCACTGGAAGATGATTTCGCAAGGCTTCAGCGGCGGCTCTCCGGTATGTTTGGAGTAGAGTGTGCGGATAACTTGTACTTTGCGACACAGGCAAAGACATTGAATGAGGGCTTAGACAGGCAATTAGAGGAATTTTTGAAAGCGCATACGGACGCAAGCCTGATTATCATTGACACGCTCCAGAAAGTGCGTGAGGTCGGCGGGGACAGGTACAGCTATTCCAGCGATTATGAGATTGTAACAAAGTTAAAATCGTTCAGCGACAAATACGGTATCTGTCTGCTGGTGGTTCATCACACACGCAAGCTGGAATCAGAGGATAGCTTTGATATGATTTCCGGCACAAACGGGCTGCTTGGTGCGGCAGACGGGGCGTTTATCATGCACAAGAAAAAGCGCACTGACAATGAAGCGGTTATGGATATAGTAGGGCGTGACCAGCCGGATCAAGAGTTGACTATAGAGTTTGACAGGGAGCGTTGTGTCTGGAAATTCAAAAAGGCGGAAACGGAACTGTGGAAACAACCGCCGAATCCTCTGCTGGAAGCGATTAACAGCTTTCTGACCGAGGATAGACCGGAATGGACAGGAACGGCAACGGAACTTGCAAGCCAGTTGCCGGATATACAGTTACAGGCGAATGTGCTTTCCAGAAAGCTGAATGTAGTCAACAGCCAGTTGCTTAATGATTATGGGATTTTCTATGACAATAAGCGGGGACATGAAAGGAAAATTATTCTGAAACGGCTTGAGTCGAGAGCATAAAAGCGACGATATGCGTCAGTTGCGACGGTATTTTTTACAGTGGGCTGGTATAGAAAATATCGACGCTATCGACGCAAACCGACGCAGAAGCCCCTAAAGGGATACCTTGATGTCTGGCTCTGCCAGACAGGAATAAGGAAAGGATTGAATGATGAAGAACGTGCAAATCTCTTATGAATTGTTTATATCGCTGCTTCGTTATCATCTGGCGGAAGATGAAGATTGTCTGAATGAAATCCGGCAAGGATTGGAGCAAAAATTAGATTCGCTGGTGCGCCATGAATTGTATGCAAAATATAAGACTGCGCCTACACAGAAAGAACGGGAAAAAGCCAGACAGGAATATCTGGAAAAACGTGGAGTGCCGGATAGCTTTCGCTGGTAGTTTTCCTTTGACGATAATAGACAGGAGCGTGACACGCTCCTGTGGATAGCAGATAACGAGAAAGGTGTGATTCGATGATAATTCAGCCGGAATGGGGAACCCGGAACGTGAACAAATATTTTTACGAAAGTGAATCCCGGAGGATTGCCGCATTTAACGAAATCTTTGGAGATGTGGAACTGACTGCGGCAGAAATGCGGACGCTGGTATGGCTGTGCGGGTGGGAGGAATGTACGGTAGAAAACGTACTTTCAGCTATCCGAAAAGCTATGGCAGTGGAAGCAAAGCGGCGGGAACAGCCGCCCCGTCCGTAGGACGGAAAAGCCCTCGGCAGAGCGCAAAGGCAGCTTTTGATGGACGGAACGGCTGTCAAAAGTGCTTTTGCGTTACTTTCGCAGAAAGTAACAAAGGCTATGCGCTGTATCCGGCGCTGATTACCAAAATGGGGAGAAAGGATATTGATTGGAGAGAACTATCAGTTTTATGACAGGAAAAGGCTCTGTCAACCATAACAGCAGAAAATTCCATGCGAAGAACATTGACCCGGAGAGAAGTTGTCTGAACGTGGAATACTGTAATGAAAACGTCAAGGACATATATCACGAATTATTTGATGAAGCACTCGCCCGGTATAATGAGAAGCAGACCAGAAGTGACCGTCGGATTGAAAACTACTATGAGAAAATCCGCTCTGGCAAGCAGGAGAAGCCATTCCATGAGATTATCCTGCAAATTGGGAATAAGGACAACATGGGAGCGAAAACGGAGAACGGACAGCTTGCAGCAAAGGTGTTGGACAAATATATGCAGGACTTTCAGCGGCGAAATCCTACGTTGAGGGTGTTCAGCGCCCATCTTCACATGGACGAAGCGACACCTCACTTGCATATAGATTTTGTACCGTATACGACAGGAAGCAAGAGGGGACTTGATACAAGAGTATCGCTGAAACAGGCGTTATCTGCCCTCGGGTTTAAAGGCGGTACAAGGCGTGAAACGGAGTTAAATCAGTGGGTGGCTTATGAGAAAGAACAGCTTGCCGCTGTCATGCTGGAACATGGAATTGAATGGGAAAAGAAAGGTACACATGAAAAGCATTTGTCCGTTCTGGATTTTGAGAAAAAAGAACGGGCAAAGGAAGTCACAGAACTGGAAGTAAAGAAAGCGGAGTTACAGGCAGAAAACGCTGCTTTTGAGGAAATTAATGAAAATCTCCATGAACAGTTGATACAGGTTGATGATGAAATTTCTTCTTTGCAGGAAGATTTGAAGAAATCTCGGCAGGAAGCGGAGAAAGCACAGAAACAGGCTGATAAATACCAAAAGCGTATGAATGAGCTTGCTCCTATGGTTAAGAACATGGAACGGTTGGCAGCAGACTTTTCCGCAGATCCGGAACAGACGCTTCCAGAAGCTGCAGTTGTGGAATCTGCAAAGTCGTACCGGGAGAAAAAAGCGAAACCTCTTGTAATGAAAATGGTTCAAGTCATGCGCTCTATCTATTCAGCATATCTAGATATTTCAAACAAATTTACAAAACTGCAAGCAGCTTATAATAGGGAGCGGAGTGGGAATGAGCGGCTGACAAACAGGCTGGAAGAAGTCTTAGAGGAAAATCGGGAACTGCAGATAGTGGCGACGGATTTTGGACGTGTGAAAGCGATGGTTGGACCTGAACAGGTAAACGCTGTTATTAACCGAGCAAAGCAACAGGAACAGATTGAAGCTGAGCAGAAATGGGCTGCGAGAAGAAAGCATAATCGGGATGCCCGCTGACAGGCGGAGGGCTGATTAAAACTCTCTTAGCTGCTATGAAGTGAATCCCCGCCAGTTAGTCAAAAGCGGCGCAGTCGTTTAGTCTACTCTTGACTGGCTGGTAGGGATTTGCTGTTTCTCTTTACTCTTTCATATGAAGAAGCTATAATTAAGTTATGAAAATTAGAGAAAGGGTTAGGGGAGCATGGATATTATAAAGGAATTAAAAAGAGATGGTATGTTGCTGAAAAAGATTCCTAAAAAAGAGCAAACGATAGAACTTTGCAAAGCGGCTATTAGACAAAATCCTTTAGCCTTACAGTTTGTGTCCAGAAAGTGTTTAGATTCCAAAGTGTGTTTGGCAGCAGTAAAAAAGAACGGACAGGCATTTCGATATGTCCCTGGACAGTTTGTTACTAAACGAATGTGTGAATTGGCAGTTGAAGCAGACCCAGAATTATTGAATAATGTGCCAGAAAATTTTAGAACATCAACGATTTGTATAAATGCAATTAAAAAAGATATAAACACATTGTCGTTTGTTTCACAGGAAAAAAGATATGAATTGTTCGATGATAATACGGAAATTGGTTTAATAGAAAAAATTGTGGTACATAATCCTAAGTGGTTAGTATATATGCCTAATCGCCCAGATGTGAAGGCATTATGTATAAATTATATGGAAGAAGATTTTTCTATTGCACAGTATATGCCAGAGAAGATGAAAATATCTGAAGATATTTTGAGTTATCAAAAGTCAAAAGGAAAACTGGAATTTACATACAAATATTATGATTCTGAGGAAAAAAAGTTTAACGTCAAAATTAAAGTGGTATGTGGGCATCATAAATCATTATTTGACGAAAATAAGATAATAGAAGAATCATATTGTGTCCAAGAAAAATTTGAAGATTTTGACAAATTCTATGATTTTTTAGATGGAAATCTTTTTGATGCTGAGTTGAGAAGTTTTGGTTTTCGTGGAATTGATTTAAGGAATTATAATATTGAAGGTGCAATTATCAATAGTGAGATATTGCAATCGCAAGGACTATATGACGGTACATATTTTGCTGCTATAAAAAAGATTTTGGAAACTGACGAAATTATGGGAAATAATGAAATTATGATACCTGATGAATTTTGTTATCCCAAACCTATTGACGATGATGAACATGAACGATTTGATATGAACCATATTCCGTTTTTTTATATTAGCGATATTCATTTGACACATCGAGTTTGTAATAAATTTAAGGATAAGGCAACAAAAGAAGAAATACGTTCATATATAAAATTTTTGGCAAGAAGCATGGTTCGCTCCATTGGAACCAGACCACTTAATAGCTATTTGCTGATTGCTGGGGATACTTCATCTATTTTTGAGTTTACGGTTATCTTTTATAATGAGCTTATACAGTGGTGGAATCCAAATCAGATAGTGGTTGTGTCTGGTAATCACGAATTATGGGATCCTTATGTTGAGATGGAAGATAACGTAGATATATATAGAAAATTTTTTACAAAATTAGGTATAGTATTTTTGCAAAATGCTTTAATGTGTGTAGAAGATAGAAAAAAATGTGAGATATTCAGTGAAGCAGAAATACTGAAAATGAGCAAAGAAGAGTTACGGAATAAAGCTCAATGTAGTTCAATTATTATTTTGGGTGGAATAGGATTTAGCGGTTTAAATAAAAAATTTAATGCATCAAATATACGATATGGGAAAAGTTTTGATGAATTATCAAGAGAAGTAGCGTGGAAGAAAGATGTACAAGAGGCAAATCGTTTTAACACTATATACACAAAAATACTGGAATGTTTAGGGAAAAATAGAGTTATAGTCCTTACGCACGTCAAGAAAGGAGACTGGAATACAGAAATACACAATCCATATTGGATATATTTGAACGGACATAATCACCAAAATTTTTATGAAATAAGCGATAGGAGAACTATATATGCTGATAATCAAATTGGATATAGAGCAAAGAATATTGGATTAAAATATTTCTATTGTGATAATGATTATGACATATTTGCTTATTGTCAAGATGGAATACATGAAATAACAAGGGAGCAGTATATTGATTTTAACAGAGGAAAATTGGTTTCTATGTCATTTAAAAGGGAAGGTGGAACAATCTATATGCTAAAAAGAGATAGTATGTATTTATTTTTAATATATTGCGAATATTCAAAACGTTCAAGAGGAAAATCTCTTTATCTTATGAACGGTGGAAAATTGGGGAGATTAAGACGAAATAGATTAGAAGATTTATCTTATTATTATGAGAGTCTTGAAAAATATGCGGAAAATATAAATCAACTACTGTATAGATATGTGGGAGGTCAACAGAAACTTTCTGGATTTATTAAGCACCTTGGGGGTTCTGGAAAGATACATGGTTGCATTGTTGATGTAGAAAGACCAAACGAATTAGAAGGATTTTCATATTGCCATTTATTTGTTAATCCGATAGATGGGAAAGTAACGCCATATTTTGCTTATGATGTAAAATCAAGAATTGTTTACAAAGATTTAAAAACCCTGTTGCAGGCGCATGATAGTTGCAAGTTAATGGCTAATAACTATTTGCGGATTGAAAAAGAAGCTGCAGATAATTTGCCGATTGTCCAATATTCAGGGAAGATGGAAGAATGGGAAAAAGAAGCTGCAATGTATGATGAGGGCAGTTATCTTTATAAAATTTCTCGAATTATAAAAAGTTTGCAATATTGTACAGAGAAAAAAATTGTGCGTTTATGGAATGAAGAATTACTGAACTATGATTTTGTAAATCGGATTAAACAATCGAATCAGATTGATGAAATTGTAGATGATAGACTTATGATTGATGAAAAGAGTGTTTAATGGCAATGTTACGCTTTAGATACTCTGGAAGCCTTATATTTCGAGAGATTCCAGACGCAATGGGAGGAGACTTATGCTTAAGAGAGGTTTGAAAAACTGGAAGGATGTTCAAAATTTGCAAGGAATGTTATTTTTTGTACAGAGGATGGATGAATTGCTTTTTTATTATTCAATGGATACTTATAAAACACCAACATTAAATATAAAATTATTATTGCGTGAGTATTTGGAAACGATTGACAGTATTTAAGCGGGGTTGCTCAAGGACAAAAATGAGCTTCCAATATTTGAAGAAATTGTATGGTCTTTGAAGGGGGATATTGCAGCACAAAAAATTATTGGTATTAGTAAAGCTAAAGAGTTTCTAAAGAATCACGGTTCTTATGACAGTGATATGAAAAGGAAGATTTGTCAACTATTTTTGGATAAATTATCTAATCGTAGATATTTAAAAGAAATTGAGATGGAGTTAAAAAGTGCAGTTTTAGAGGACAGAAAAAAAGAAATTGAACTATGCTCAAAATATTTAGTCAGAGAACTTACAGTTTTAGGATATAACTCAAGATTTATTTTTTCATGTTTAAATAAAGTGTTTTTTTTAAAAAGTGTGAATGATGTAGCGAGTTTAGACATTTTTTTTAGTTGTTTTGATTCTGAAGTGAAAGAATATTCGGCGTATTTTACAGTTCATAGAGAACTTGCAAAATTTGGTGGACTATTATCGGAAAAAATGCCTGAAAATTCTATTGCTATTTTGGACAATAATAAAACGCCGAAAGGTATTCAAAAGATTGAAGGATATAGTGTGATTGAAATTGCCAATTTAAAAGCATATGATGAATATTCAGCTTATGAAATGGGGAAGACCGTAATTGGATTATTAAATCATTTTTATTCGTTTTTTAGATATGTTGAAAATGGTATTTATAAAAATGGATATGTGAAGGTAGGAGAAAATAAGATTAAATATATTAAGGAACCTGTATCTGGTATAGAAAAATCCAAAAAAACTAAATCATTTGAGATATCTTCTACTAGTGCTTTGAATCTATTTGATATGGCAACTACAAATTATGAAAATTTGTATAAGCTATCTAGAATTATGGAGATACATAATATGGCATTGGGGATTCAATCGCCATCTAATGCTTTACTAAGTCTATGGTCTATTCTTGAACTATTGTTGGAAAAAGAAAAAAATGATAATGATCGCAGTAGGATTTTTAATATTATTGATTTGGTAATACCTTACTTAATAAATTCTTATATTGAAAAGATAGTAAAAAATTTACTATCTGATTTGCAACGATGGAATAAAAAGAAAACAGAGGCTGCTTTATCAGGGATTACAGTAGGGAAGGATGAAATAGAGAAATTATTTGCATTTATTGCACTTGAGGTATATGATGATAAGAGAAAAGAATTGTACAGGGAATTAGAAGTGTTTCCATTATTGAGATTTAGAATTTTTACTTTAAATGAGCAGTTTGGCACGAAAAAAAATCTTAATCGTATGTTAAATGAACATGAAAAGAAAGTGCGATGGCATTTGCAACGAATTTATCGTGCAAGAAATTTTATAATTCATGATGGAGATGATATAATGAATATTGAGAATTTGGTTGAGAATCTTCTTTCCTATGTAGATATAATATGTGAGAGAATCATCCAAAAGATAGGAGGAAGTGGAAATAAATATACAGTATCTGATGCAATTGTGGAAGAGAACTTGCAAGTAAAAGATTATCAGATGATATGCGAAACGATAAGCGATATCAATGATGATAATTTTACGTTATTTCTATATCATAGTGCAGAAGGCTTAACCTTATAGGAAGATTTATGATATAGCGGCAACATTTTGGCAACAGAAAATCAGTAAGCAAGAATAAATGATGTAATTGAAGTAAAAAATGGCGTGTATTTGCATAAAACTTAAGCAAATATAGTTAAGAATAACAAAGGACACGCCGAGTTTGAGTGAGCATTGAGCCATGCAGGGATGAAATCAGAGAGGACCGGGAAAGAGCATTTATGTTCTTTCCCGGTTCTTATTGATTTCAGACATATACGGCGAAAGCCGTACAGCGAGATGAAGCGAAGCGAAATCGAGCTGAGCATGGCGGAGCCGGGAGAGCCGCATAAACAGCGGACTTCCGGGCTCTTAGTGTGTGGGCGTGATACCTTTTTGATACCTATTTAACGTATGATTTCTTGTTCGGAATCAAAATTTAATTCGGCAAAGATCTTGTTGTCTTCTTTTTTTATTGAAAAGACATATTTTTGTACATACCTCTGTTTATAAATGTCATTGTAATAAAATTCCAGGTTATATTCACCTAAATCATTATCTGTTGGATTTTCAGAAAAAATATGTATATATATGAGCATATTTTGTTTCAAATTTATAGGGGTTATATATACGGGCTTTGAATTGGCAACTTTATTTAGACCTATTCGCAAATTAATGGCAGCTCCATTTCCAACATTTTCTACTTCTAAAGGAACACTGACTAAATTTACATCACAAAAAGAAAACTTGTTTGTCTGGGTGGATACATATTTAAATCCGCCTTGAATTAAAGTTTGTTGTTGGTCTTTTGATAACGAACTTTTTGTGTCAATATTTCCGTTTCCAATGATAAAATAAATTTCTTTCAGACGATATTCCTCATAAAAAGGTTGTTTATCTTGATTTTGTTCCTGCTCAATGGGAGCGAAAATTTGATACTTGGAGCGGCTTCTTAAAGAATAAAGTGCTAAGATAGGAAGTACCCGATTACGAATATCCTCTCTATAATTGTGCTGAGAATATTGAATAGTTAAATAAACGCCATAAATAGTTAGTACAGCACCGAGTATAGAACCATAAAAAGATAAAGCGTCTCCCGCAGACCATTCTGCAATAAATATGTCCACAGGTGAACATTGTTTAAAGAGCCAGTTTATTAATAGAGGTATAACCAAAATAAATATTAAGAAAAGTATAGCTGTCATGCATATTTTTCGTTTACTCATACTATTATTCCTTTCTCCGTTAATAGATGTTATTTTTCTTGTCATGTCCTTTTTCATCAACACTGCGGCTGGAAGCCGGTCAGTTGATTTTCCATTCAAAATATTCGTCCTCTGAAATTTCTCCGATTTTTAACTGCTCTTTCCGCAGACACCATTCACGCAGAAATTCATTTACCAGACCATAATCAATCCACATACCAACAGGGGCATGCGCAGACCATTCGTCACTGTCATTGTATCGAACGGATTTATCATCAGAAGCGTTGTACTTGCCGGGATTGCGGGCAAGCTGGAATAAGTGAATGGTGCTGAGGTCATCTTCATCAAGCCAGAAAAAAGTCTGCATAATGTCCTCGGTGCAACCGGGGATTTCCGTAATGAAATTGATATAGTTGACATTCAAAATATTGCAATTTCCATAAGCGTATTTTTTTATTCGTTCTCCTAACGTGATAAAGTTAATCGATCTCTTCTGGAAAAATGACTAATTTATATATCATTACGTTGTTCTATAAGTTTATTTAATACTTGCTGAACCAAATTATCTCCAATATACTCTGCCTGGATATCGGATTCATCTATTAACTCTATGGCAGAGATGCTGTAATCTTTAAAGTTGATAATTTCGCCATTTGAGTTATTTAGATAGAACCAAACCGAGCGAGGGCTTCGTTTTGTGTTTAGAAGGTGTAAATTTTCTATACGATTTATCCATTTGTTATAAAAGTCAGGTTGCTTCTTTTTCATGTCAGCCATATCCAGCCATTCATAGTTGCCTCTTTTATCCTTTTTTACAAATCCTAAACACGCATATAAGGAATGTTCTATTTCCAGTTTTAGCACAAAACAATATTCATTTTGTCTGTTTTTAATTGAATCTATTTCCGTATAAGAACCGGGCCATGTATTTCCAGAAGAAGAATAAAATTGTTCCAGAGCCGTTTTGTCTAAATAGGTAGGGAGCCCGGTTTCCCGAATTATAATGTTTTTTAATTCAGTCATAAAATTGATTAAAACGTCTTCCATTTTTTCCATAAATCCAGAAAAAATGATAAGTGCTGCTTTGGCAGTTGTTGCATTTGTAATATAATCTTTCATACGGATTGTATCATCGCCTTTCGATATGTGTTTTACTACGCCGGAATATTGCATTAAAAAAGAATGTTTATATCCCAATGGATTTACGCATTTTATACATTCAGACAGCCAATCATCTATTTCTTTTTTAAAACTAATTAGACGTAATTTTTCTACATTCATATTTCCAATGCTATTTTTTGTCGGTTTTCTGCCGTCTAAAGTAAGATAAAAAACGAGATATTCTTTATTTCTCTTTTTGCAAAATTCTTCGTATCGTTCCAATTGCCTTGAACTATCTTTAGCATCTATTTTCATTTCAATAGCAATACAGAATCGTTTGGATTCAATTACAAAATCAATTCTACCATTTTCAAAATATTTTTCTCTAAAAGGTGTCCATTTATCTTGCAAGAGATCTTCAGAAATACCTAATTCTCGAAGAAATAGTTTTAAAAAATCATCGTGTCCGTCAGGGCAATGTGCTCTTGTTAGAAGGCAAAAAATAATTTTTGAATGTACGTGAGCTTCGTCATGTTCCTTGCCTAAAGCAGAAAAAATTGTATAGTAAGTTCCATCTTCAATCATGTAATCATCATATTTCTTTTTGGCAGATTGTAAAAGGTCTGTGATTATGGAATCGAGTTGGAATATTTCATTTTCGCTTATTCCGTCATAGTATTTTAACTTCACTTTTAATATCCTTCGCATTTTATAATCTGAATTTACGTCTTCAGTATACTACGCCTCAAATAATACAGCAACAAACCTTATCAAAAATGCTAAATTTAGCAAAAAGATATTGGTAATAACAAGGATGTTAAGCATACTACAAATACATTGTTTGATAAAAAGTTAAAATGAGGATGTGCGTTTGAAAAATGAATTATTTGTAACAGCCGGAGAACTGGAAGTGAAAGGATTTATCACAATCATATGAAACGGATATGGAAGTACGCTATCGATTGACGGGGTATGTGTATTGGAGAAGATAAAATCGAATAATAATGAGATACGCAGTTTGACAGGGGAATACAAGAGGATAGAGTCGGATTACAGGGTTTGAGTGAGGGCGCAAATGGAAAAAATGGATTAAAAGATAAAAAAGCTGTAAAATTTTACGTTGAATTTTACAGCTTTTAGTGTATACTAATAATAGATAAGAATATTATTGAGAAGGGAGAATGCATATGCCAAATATCTTACCAGTATCGGACTTGAGAAATTACAATGAAGTTTTGAAGAACTGTCAGGCAGGAGAGCCAGTCTTTCTTACTAAGAACGGAAGAGGAAGATTTGTAGTGCTTGATATTGAAGATTATGAAAAAGATAGAGCAGAAAAGAAACTGTTGATGAAATTACAGGAAGCAGAAGAAGCTGTAAAAGACGGAGAAGGATGGTTAAGTCTGGATGAACTTAAAGCAGCTATGGGGAATAATCCATGATGAAACTTCGGATTACCCCATTAGTTGTAAAAGATTTGAAAGAAATACGTGATTATATAGCAGATGATAATGCAGAGAAAGCTGCTGAGACAATCGAAAAGATTTATAGTAAATTTGAAAATATTCAGTTGTTTCCAGGGATGGGAGCGGAACTGTCCAAACGTGTAAGTTTCAGGACAGACTATAAATATGCGGTCTGGAATGAATATGTAATTATATATAAGGTCGGAAAGGAGTTCGTGGAGATTTATCGGGTGGTGAATCGATATCAGGATATTACAAGAATATTTGGTTAGAGTATTCTAGGCAGTAAGCCGGGAAGCCGCATAAAACAGCGGATTTTCCGGCTTCTTTAATAATGCCCTGTTTCATTTACATAGCAAGACCGCATTCAAAGGCAAGCACCATATACTTTTCTGCGCTGTTCAGACCATACAAATTCAAATCTCTGATTTCCCATGTATCAGAACTAAGATTATCTGCGCCGTACAGGAATTGGATAAAGGGAATATTCCTGTATTTGGCAGCTGCCAGCATGGAAGCGCATTCCATCTCCACAACAAGACAGCCCTCTTGTCTGCGCTCCTGAATAAGGGGAAGCGTTTCTCTATAGATCGCATCCGAAGTCCATGTTTTTCCTTTTACATACGGATAACCGCAGCTTGATAAAACACTTTCCAATATTTGGACGGAACGTGGATCTGCTTCTATTTCTGATGAGGGCGCCACATAGTGATAGCTCGTACCCTCGTCACGGACAGCAGAAACAGGGATAATGATCTTGTCTTTTACTTTGGCATCGTCCAGCACCCCGCAGGAACCGAACAAAACAAACTTTTTGGCGCCCATTGCAATCATTTCTTCAAATCCGGCGACACAGGCGGGCGCACCTACTCTGGACAGATAGAAAGCGATATCGGTATTTTTATAACGGATTTTATAAACGGGAATGATACCGTTTGCGGTATATAATTCTGCAATTTTTTCAGTGCTGTCCAGGGAAGAAAATTTTTGAATAATATTCTCTGAAAATGTGGAAACACATATCTCAGGGAAATGATCCAGTTTTTTCGTTGTGTCGGATGGACTGAATAAAGCCGGTTCTGAAATTTTTGATCTTTGAAATATTGTATTCAAATGATGACACCTCCCAATATGGTTTTTTTGTATGTATCCTGAATTTGTAAAGTACCCACTTACCCCAGAACCAGTGCTTCACATGACTTTAAGGTGATTTTTCCTTCAGAAACAGTTTCCCGGTTCAGATTTGAGAGCAGTACCTTCATCTTTTTATCAGAAAGTGTGACTGTAAGCTCTTCTGCACCGAAATTTGCGAGAACTAATACCTTTTGCTCATTTAATAATCTGTAAAAGGCAAAAAGATAAGGTATCTCCTGGAAAGCTGGTTCAAACGTGCCGTGGACAAGCACATCTTTCCATGAAGGAGATTTCCGAAGCGAGATCAGCTTTTTGTAGTAGGAGAGTACGGAATCCGGGTCATTCAATTGACTGCGCACATTGATCTCGCTATAATTATCATTTATGCGAAGCCATGGTTTCCCGGAAGTGAATCCTCCCTGCGGTTCGTCTGACCACTGCATGGGTGTCCGGGCATTGTCGCGGCTGTGTCTGAAGCAGGCGTCAAGAGCTTCGTCTTCTGAAAAGCCTGCGCTTACGGCGGTTTGATATTGATTCTTTGTGTCGATATCATCATATTCGTCAATGTCTCTCATGCGGCAGTTCGTCATGCCGATTTCCTGCCCCTGATAAATAAAGGGAATTCCGCGAAGCAGTAACTGGATGGTTCCAAGCATTTTCTTTCCGGCAGGATTCTGCGCGTATTCCGGCAGATAACGGCTTGCGCCTCTTGGCTCATCGTGGTTTTCGATGATGTTGGCAAGAAATGCTCTGCCCTGACAGTCTGTCTGAGACTGGATGATGGTATTTTTCCATGCGGCGAAATCTACAGCAGGGGCATCGTACCAGCCGTGCTCGCCCTGTGTCAGAATGTGTGGAGCAAAGTCAAACATGGTGCTGAAATATCCGTTGTCTCCTGCAAATTCTTCCAGTTCATCCTCCTGCATGTTGAAGACTTCGCCAACCGTAAAGGCATTGTATTTTGCAAATGTTTTTTCTTTCAGCTCGGTGAGAAAATCACCAATTCCATGTACTTCCTCAACCATTTTTGTACAGGCGCATAATCCGTCCGGACCATCCGCAGGAAAGCATGGGAACTGCAGATCCTTCTTAATGTTAATGATCGCATCAATCCGGAATCCGGCAATTCCTTTCTCAAGCCACCAGTTTACCATTTCAAATAACTTCTCCCGGACAACCGGGTTTTCCCAGTTTAAATCCGGCTGTTCTTTTGCGAACATATGTAGATAGTATAAATCTGTATCCGGTATCTTTTCCCAGGTACTTCCGCCAAAATAGGAGCGGTAGTTGCTTGGAGGGGCTCCGTCATTTCCTTTTTCAAAATAGAAATACGCGCCGTATTCACCGTTGGGATCATTCAGCGCTTTCTGAAACCATTCATGCTTGTCTGAGCAGTGGTTGATCACCAGATCCATGATAATATCAATGCCGCGTTTTTTGGCTTCTGCGAGCAATGTGTCAAAATCGTTCATGGTTCCGAATTCTTCTGCAATATTGTAGTAATCCGAAATATCATATCCCTGATCTACGAATGGAGACTGGTATATCGGAGAAAGCCAGAGGATATCGATCCCCAGTTCTTCCAGATAATCAAGTTTGCTGATGATTCCCTTTAAATCTCCCATTCCGTCACCGTTGCTGTCGCAGAAGCTTTTAGGATAAATCTGATAAGCAATTTTTTCGTTCCACCATTTTTTAAGCATTTATAGGATCCTCCTTGTATACATGCAGTCATTAAATATAAGTATAGAGGAGGCGGAAATGTACTGTCAAGACGGCTTTTCATATTACGAGGAATGCATTATAATAAAAGAAATACCTGAATAAAAGACGGATGCGAAGAAAGGTAAGAGCACTATGGCATTTGATCTGTCTGATCCAGGAAAAAGTGCTCCGGAAAAAATGAAAACGGTAATCAGACATCCTGTCAAAAGGGCATAAAAAGTTTAGAACACACAAAGATAAAAGTGCAGCGCAAGGGAAATGCTCCTGTCGGTTCTTATTGACTTACAAGGCTGTTGAAAAAACAAACTGCATTATCAACGTCATTTTTATCCGGATGTCCCTTTGCCATACCACCGATCAGTTTAAAAGGACCGAAGGTATTAAATCCAAAGCAGCCAAAAGCGCCTTTGATGTTTGCTGATTTCTTCAATACAACGGATTCGATGGCTCTGGTATAACCGTCTTTTTCTGCACCATAGGTATAGATGAAGAATACGGATTTGTTGTGAGGAAGGTTTTTTTCTGCAAACTGTAAAACAGATTTATGAAATTTTGAATAGTATATGCCGGAAGCAAACCCGATCATGTCATAATTTGT
Source organism: Clostridiales bacterium (assembly GCA_018376135.1). Lineage (GTDB taxonomy): Bacteria > Bacillota > Clostridia > Lachnospirales > Lachnospiraceae > Hominiventricola. The sequence goes on from JAHABX010000006.1 coordinate 49,889, forward strand.
GAGATCACAATCCTGTGTTTGCGTTGCATCGATGAAGGTTACTTTGTGCTCGGCAGAAATTGCATCCAGTAATTTCTTTGTATTCCCGTGGTGTTTAGAGTAATAAATAATCGCTGTTTTCATGTGAATATCTCCTTGCTTTTATATGGTATTTTTATTATACTTTGTATAAAAACAGCACACAAGTACGCAGTTTGAATGTATATAGTATGATGAATGATACTGGAGGAAAATTATGAAAAAAGATATGACCGCTGAAGAATATTTGCTGAAGATTTTATCGAATGAGGTTCGTGATGACTGCCCCATGAGAAGGACATTAGAATTATTGAGCGGCAAGTGGAGAACACATATTATTTACGAACTTTGTAAACGTCCCTCCTGTCGTTTTGGAGAACTTAAAAAAGCGGTTCCCCGTATTACCAATACCATGTTGACAAACACGCTTCGGGATTTGGAAAATATAGGAATTGTCCACAGAGAGCAATTTAATGAAATTCCCCCTCATGTAGAATATTCTCTTACAGAAAAGGGGAAAGCATTACTTCCTGTGTTCTTTGAGCTTGCCAAATGGGGTGATGCATATTTAGAAAAATAAATTTTATGATTGGAAGCAGCAGAAGGAGGCATTGCTATGGAGAAAATCAAAGGTCTGAATCGGTATCAAAAGGGTGTCCTGCTCTGTATGACCGCCATGGTGCTGGTGTTCACCATAATCTATCCTATGACCATTGCCCGGAAAGGCTTTGCATACAAGAATGCCATTCTCATTCCCGGTCAGGAGAACGGCAATACCGTATATTCCGGAAAGATTCAGGGGAAGCAGGCAAGGTTTACGGTGTTTGGGGATAAAACGGTAGAGTTCCAATATGATGATAAGATCTATGGTCCCTATACCGCCAGAGAGGATGCATCAGCCATCCCGGAAAATGATGAAAGAGGAGAATATATGACGGGTGTAGAGCTTCGTCAGGGAGAACAGGTACTCTTTCGCGGAGGCGTATTAGATACCGGAACTTACCGTTTGTTATTCAGTGAGGACGGCAGTATGGAAAATCTGGGATTTTTGGTGACAACAAATGGCATTATGACGGATGCAAACGGAAATGTTATCGATTCTATGGAGCCTTCACTATCTGCGGTTCTGGATCTGATGGCTGGACCGGAGCTGACGCACAAAGGAGAAGGAATGGCATGGTTTGGTGGGGTATTGATCTGTATCGTCATCGCAATTTCCATTTTGTTTGCAGACGAGCTGTTCCGCTGGAATTTGTCCTGGCAGATTCGCAATGTGCACCAGGTGGAGCCGTCTGATCTGGAGATTGCAGGGCGGTATTTTGCATGGACGGTACTGCCGGTCATGGCAATGGTAATCTTTATTATGGGGCTTCAGTGACCTGAGTCCATAAGATTCTGCCGCCTGGAACCAACGATAAAACTCTCTGTATAATGTATGGAAGGACTTCTGTATGAAAGTAAAAAAGGTAGACGAATGCGGAAGCAAAAGACGAATGATCTGACAAAGGGAAATATTACAATTACACTGCTGCAGTTCGCCTGGCCTATGATCCTGGGCAATCTTCTGCAGCAGATGTACAATGTGGCGGATACGCTGATCGTGGGCAGATTTATCGGAAAGGAGGCGCTGGCGGCAGTGGGTTCCTCCTATACGCTGATGACGTTTCTGAACTCCATTCTGCTGGGACTGTGTATGGGAAGCGGCACCATGATCTCGGTGTATTATGGTCAGCGGGATTCTGCCCGGATGAAAAAGGGCGTATTTTTATCACTGGTGCTGACAGGAACCATGACGCTTGTGCTTAATATAGCGGTATTTCTGAATCTGGACAATATTATGGTGTTTTTACAGGTTCCTCAGGAAGTATATGCAATGATGCGCAGCTATCTGTGGATCATCTTCTGCGGAATCGGCTTTGTATTTTTGTACAACTATTTTGCATCCATACAGCGGGCAGTAGGGAATTCCATGGCGGCATTGATCTTTCTCGGAATTTCAGCGGTGACCAATGTGGTGCTGGATCTGGTGTTTGTTCTGGTCTTTGGATGGGGAGTGGCTGGCGCGGCGGCAGCTACGGTACTGGCACAGATATTAGCCGGTATTGGCATCTGCATCTATACGGTGATAAGGTTCCCGGAATTCCGCATGGAACGAAGATGGATGAGCTGGGATGCCGGTGTGGCGAAGGAGCTTTTTCATCTGTCGTTCATGACCAGTGTGCAGCAGTCGGTTATGAATTTCGGAATCCTGCTGGTGCAGGGACTGGTCAACAGCTTTGGTGCGGTGGTGATGGCAGCATTTGCGGTTGCCGTTAAGATCGATTCTCTGGCATATATGCCGGTGCAGGATTTTGGAAATGCTTTTTCTACCTTTGTAGCGCAGAATCATGGGGCAGGAAAGGAGGAGCGGATCAGAAAGGGGATCCGAAGCGCCGGTCTTTGTACGCTGATCTTCTGTCTGGTCATATCAGCAGGAGTCTGTATCTTTGCCCGGAATCTGCTTCTGATTTTTTTAAGACCGGAAGAAACAGAGGTGCTGGCAGTGGGAGTACAGTATCTCAGGATCGAAGGGGCATTTTATTTTTTAATTGGGTTTTTATTTTTGTTCTACGGGTATTTTCGTGCGGTGGAGCGTCCGGGAATGTCCGTGGTGCTTACGGTGATCTCTCTGGGAACGAGAGTTGTACTGGCATATGCACTGTCTGCAGTGCCGTGGATCGGGGTTGCCGGAATCTGGGCGGCAGTGCCGATCGGCTGGTTGCTGGCAGATGCGGTGGGAATGGCAGCGCTGTTTACGGGGAGAGACCGGAAAGTATATGTCGGAGGAGACCGCAGGAAAGAGGTGTAAGGATTGTTTACGAAGGTTTTATACGGAGCGGCAGTGATCGGGCTGGCAGTATCCTTTTGCAGGGATCGGAAGAAAACAAAGATGGCATTGAAGAAGGCATGGAAGTCTTTTGAGCGGATACTGCCGTCGATTCTGGCTGTGCTGCTTCTGATCGGTATGCTTTTGTCTGTTCTGGATAAGGATACCATATCAGGCTTACTGGGCGCGGAGTCCGGCGTCATGGGAATGACCATTGCGGCGGCGGTCGGATGTATCACACTGATTCCGGGATTTGTGGCATTTCCCCTGGCGGCTTCACTTTTAGAGGCGGGTGCAGGATATGGTCAGATCGCCATGTTTATTTCTACCCTTATGATGGTAGGCATTGCCACACTCCCGCTTGAAATCAAATATTTTGGGAAGCGTATGGCATGGAAAAGAAACATCTGCTTCCTTGTTCTGGCAGTCATTACTTCCTGTATTATGGGGGTGATCATGGGATGAAGATGGTAAAGGAATTGTGTATGCGTTACAGGTTTTTTATTCTGCTGCTGGTTTTTAATACGGTGCTGTTTTTCTTTGCTCCGGAGCTGGGGAAGCAGTCCTTTTCCGCATCTCTTCAAAATCTGAAAGAGATGCTGTCTATCATTCCGCCGATTTTTCTGCTTCTGGGACTTCTGGATGTATGGATCCCCCGGGAGATGATGATGAAGTATATGGGAAAAGGAGCCGGCTTCAAGGGCGGGATCATTGCGTTTTCTTTGGGATCCTTCGCAGCAGGACCTCTCTATGCAGCATTTCCTGTGGCTGGTGTTTTCCTGAAAAAAGGGGTTTCCCTTACCAATGTTTTTATCTTTCTGGGAGCATGGTCTACAACGAAGATTCCCATGATGCTGTTTGAAATTACACAGCTGGGCAGCAGATTTGCAGGAGCCAGGTTTATCCTGAATATCATTGGAATAGTTGTTCTTGCTGTTATTCTGGAAAAGACAACCTCCGGGGAGGAAGCGGAGGAGGTCTACAGGGCATCCTGTGAGCAGACTGACAGGGAATAGGCGGATGGAATACATATTTTATAGTAGCCGAACTTTTTTAAGTGTGATAAAATATTTGCAGAGAAATTTTTGAATTGGCAACTTTTAAGTCTCAAGCAAAGGAGAAGAGTGAAATGAAGCAAGATATGATTGTGATTCTGGATCTGGGAAGTACCGAGAATACCGTGATTGCCCGTGAAATCCGTGACCTCGGTGTGTACAGCGAGATTCACCCCCATGATATAACTGCAGAAGAGCTGGAGTCTCTGGAGAATGTGAAGGGTATTGTCCTGAATGGCGGTGAGAATCGAGTAGTGGACGGAGCAGAGGTAGAGATCAGACCGGAGCTGTATGATCTGGGATATCCGATGATCTCTGTGGATTATCCGTCTTCTAAGTGTGAAAAGCAGTTTGGAAAGCTTCCGGATCAGGAAACTTTGAAGCACTTTGTGTTTGAGGAGTGCAAGGCGGAGCCAAACTGGAATATGAAGAATTTTATTGAGGATCAGGTGGAGCTTATCCGCAGGCAGGTGGGCGATAAGAAGGTGCTTCTGGCACTGTCCGGCGGCGTGGATTCTTCCGTAGTGGCTGCGATGCTGATCAAAGCCATCGGACAGCAGCTGGTATGTGTCCATGTGAATCATGGCTTGATGCGTAAAAACGAATCCGAGAGCGTCGTTCAGATTTTCAGGGATGAGCTTCATGCCAATCTGATCTATGTGGATGCGACGGAGAGATTTCTTGGCAAGCTGGAAAATGTGGCAGATCCGGAGGAGAAGCGCAAGATCATCGGCGGAGAGTTTATCCGTGTCTTTGAGGAAGAGGCAAGGAAGCTGGAAGGAATTGATTTCCTTGGACAGGGAACGATTTATCCGGATATTATTGAGAGCGGAACGAAGACTGCAAAGATGGTAAAATCCCATCACAATGTGGGAGGACTGCCGGAGGATCTGCAGTTCGAGCTGGTGGAGCCGCTGAAGCAGCTTTTCAAGGATGAGGTGCGTGCCTGCGGTATTGAGCTGGGACTTCCGGCAGAGATGGTATACCGTCAGCCGTTCCCGGGACCGGGACTTGGTGTGAGATGCCTTGGCGCGATCACCAGAGAGCGTCTGGAGGCAGTCCGCGAGGCAGATGCGATCCTGCGTGAGGAATTTGCAAAAGCCGGACTGGATAAGAAGGTATGGCAGTATTTTACCGTTGTACCGGATTTTAAATCGGTAGGTATGAAGAATCATGAGCGCTGCTTTGAATATATGGTCATTATCCGTGCGGTAAATACCATTGATGCAATGACCGCTACCATCGAAAAGGTGGATTGGGAGGTACTGGAGGTTATCACGAACAGGATTCTGGCAGAGGTAGAGCATGTAAACAGAGTATGCTATGATATGAGTCCAAAGCCGCCGGCAACGATCGAATTCGAGTGATATCAAGCCTCGCAAACTCTTGTAATAGGGATTGCGAGGTTTTTATTTCACAAAAGCGGGTGTATAAATTTCGTTAAAAATCCGGAAGCTTCTTTGCAAAGGCACGTTTTTCATGTTAAACTAAGGATAACGTGATGTTTGGGCAAGCGGTATTCTGCCCCTGGCATCAAAATCCAAGAATACATAGAAAGGCGTGGCATTATTGAAATTATACCAGACAAAATTATTGGAAAAGTTAAAAGAGTCATTAGGAGCTGTACTGCCGATCATCGGAATTGTATTGGTGCTGTGTTTTACCATTGCGCCGATTCCGCCCAGCATCCTGATGGCTTTTATTATTGGAGCAGTGCTTCTTGTTGTAGGGATGATGTTCTTTACGCTGGGAGCTGAGATCGCGATGACACCAATGGGGGAGCGAATCGGTACAAGGATGACCCAGTCAAATAAGGTCAGTGTGATCGGGCTGCTTTGCTTCGTGCTGGGCTTTATTATCACTATATCAGAGCCGGACCTGCAGGTACTGGCAGAGCAGGTCCCTTCCATACCCAATTACGTGCTCATCGTTGCGGTCGCAGTGGGAGTTGGAATCTTTCTGGTGGCGGCTGTACTGCGTATGCTGTTTGGTGTCAGCCTGTCCCATATGCTTCTGGTACTCTATCCGATCGTGTTTGTTCTGGCATTTTTTGTGCCGCGGGATTTTCTGGCAGTCGCATTTGATTCCGGCGGAGTCACCACCGGACCTATGACCGTACCTTTTATTATGGCTCTGGGTATTGGTTTTTCTGCAGTGCGTAGTGATAAGCATGCGGAAAACGACAGCTTCGGTCTGGTCTCTCTGTGCTCGGTAGGACCGATCCTTGCGGTGCTGATCCTGGGCATGATCTATCGTCCCGAGGGAGGCGAATATATTCCGGCAGCTGTTCCGGACGCGGCGGATTCCGTGGAACTCTGGGGACTGTTTGCAGAAGGAATTCCTCATTATGTAAAGGAAATGCTGATCTCTCTGCTTCCAATCGTATTGTTTTTTGCTGTTTTTCAGGTGGTTTCTCTTCGCCTGAAGAAGAAAACACTGCTGAAGATCGTGGTAGGTATTGCCTATACCTATATTGGACTGGTGCTGTTTCTGACCGGAGTAAATGTAGGATTTATGCCGGCAGGTAATTATCTGGGAGAGGTGATCGCGGGGCTTCCTTACCGTTGGATCATCGTGCCTATCGGAATGCTGATCGGATATTTTATTGTAAAAGCAGAGCCGGCGGTCTATGTGCTGATGGAACAGGTAGAGGAGCTGACTTCCGGAGCCATCTCCGGCAAGGCGATGGGACTCAGCTTGTCCGTAGGCGTCTCGGTTTCTCTGGGACTTGCCATGATCCGCGTGCTGACCGGAATCTCTATTTTCTGGTTTCTGATTCCCGGATATGCGGTGGCATTGATCCTTTCATTTTTTGTACCGAAAATATTTACCGCGATTGCATTTGACTCCGGCGGGGTTGCATCGGGACCTATGACCGCTACGTTTTTACTGCCCTTTGCCATGGGTGCCTGTCAGGCTGTGGGCGGAAATATTGTGACGGACGCTTTTGGCGTGGTGGCAATGGTTGCCATGACGCCGCTGATCACGATCCAGATCCTTGGTGCGGTGTACCAGATGCAGGCAGGACGCTCGGAAGAGAAAGAAGCGGTACAGGAGGTACCGGTGCTGCCGCTGGAAGCATTTGGGGATTATGATATCATCGAACTGTAGAGGAGAATAAGATGAGCAGATTATATCTGATGGTTACAATTACGAACCGCAGTGTAAAAAATAAATTTAAGGAATTTTATCAGGAAAACGGCAATACGGTCTTCTTCGGGACGCCTGGAAGAGGAACGGCGAACAGTGCGATCCTGGACTATTTCGGTCTGGAAGCTACGGAAAAAATGGTTTATTTTTCTGTTGTGACAGAGGAAATGTGGAAAAAGCTGAAGCGGGGACTGATCATCCATATGCAGATCGATGTGCCCGGAACCGGAATTGCTTTTACCATACCGCTGAGCAGTATCGGCGGGAAAAAGGTGCTTCAGTTTTTGGTTCAGGATCAGGAGTATGAGAAAGGAGAGGAGACAGTCTTGAAGGGAACGGAACATGAATTGCTGGTCGTAATTGCCAGCCAGGGATGTATCGATACAGTTATGGATGCGGCACGCAGTGCCAATGCGGGAGGCGGTACGGTGATCCATGCAAAAGGAACCGGTATGGAGGGAGCGAAGAAATTCCTGGGAGTTTCCCTGGCGGCGGAAAAAGAGATGATCTTCATTGTGACCAGGACAGAAGAGAAAAACCGCATTATGAAATCGATCATGGATCAGACCGGACTGGACAGCAAGGAGAAGGCGATGGTATTCTCCCTGCCGGTGACCAGCGCGGTAGGACTCAGGATGCGGGAAGAGGATATTGAAGATTAAAGTGCGCTGCCGGATGTGCCGCGCCTGATCGCATGGTGATATATATAATAAGAAAGAACAGCGGTGGCTACCTCTGTGATTCCAAAGGAATACCATACACCGGCGGCACCCATAAGGCGGCTCAAAAGGAACGCGGTTGGGATAATGATGACCATGTACCGGGAGAGGGAGATCATCAGGGATGGGGTTCCCATGCCAAGTCCCTCCAAAGCTCCGCAGGAGGTGACCGATACGGAGGAGGCGATAAAGCCGATGCTGATGATGCGCAGGGCTGCCGCTCCGTTTTGGATGGTTTCCGCATTCGTGGTAAATAATCCCATGAGCTGCTCCGGGATAAGCAGACAGAGGGCTGTACCCAGGATCATGATCAGAGCGGATAAAAGCAAAGAGGTAGAATAGATACTCTTTACCCGCCGGTGCTCTCCGGCCCCGTAGTTGTAGCCGATCAGAGGGCGTATTCCCTGGATGATCCCATTTGCCGGCAGATAGAGGAAGGTCTGCAGTTTGTAGTAAATACCCAGTACAAGCACATAGGACTGGGAGAAGGCGGTCAGGATCCCATTCAGGGAAGAGACCAGTAAGGACGGCAGTGCCAGACTCAGAGTGGCGGGGATACCGATGGAATACAGCCGCTGGTTGAGCTCTTTCTTCAGGGTGAGATGGCGGAAATCAATCTTTACATGCAGTGGTTTTTTCAGATAGACAGCAAGATAGATCACCAGGGACAGCGTCTGTCCGATTCCGGTTGCCCATGCAGCACCCTCGATACCCATGGCTGGGACTGGTCCCATACCGAAGATCATGATGGGATCAAGGATGATATTGGCAATACATCCGCTCAGCATACTGATCATGGAGACCGTCATTTTCCCTGCGGACTGAAATATTTTCTCAAAGGAAACACCCAGAGAAATAATGACGGAAAATGCAAAAGCAATATTGGAATACCGAAGGCTCAGGTCCGTTACGACCGGGTCAGAGGTAAACATCTTCAAAAATACCGGCATGACGGCAATGCAGCCGACGGTCAGGAGAATACCATGGATGGTATTCAGAAAAAGCCCCTGTGATGCGGCAGCATCCGCTTTCTGCTGATCTCCGGCGCCCAGATGAAAAGAGATCACGGCATTGATACCGATGGCGAAGCCCACGGTGACCGCAATGATCAGGTTCTGTACCGGATAGACCAGGGACAGAGCAGTCATGGCGTCCTCGCTGATTCTGGCGATGAAAAAGCTGTCAACAATGTTGTACAGGGAATTGACCATCATGGATATGACCATGGGCAAAGACATGGACAATACAAGCTGTAATATCGGTTTTTCTTTCATATAAGTCTGATTCATAAGTTCTTTTATCCTTTCTTTTCAGCGATCATAAAAAAACGCCCCACAATTATCTGCTGATAACTGTGTGGCGAAAAATAGAATTCTCTAGAAAAATCCACATGCCCCGGAAGGGTTTTGGAAGTTCATTATAGCATTACCCGGCAAAAAGTGTCAAGATACCCGCGAAGAAGCCTCCCACGGATTCTGTTTCACAAAATCTTCACAAATAAATTAGCACTCACCTATTGACAGTGCTAATAATGAGTGTTATAGTACAGATAGAACAAAGGAGGAGAGAAAAGATCAGAGATCCTGAGTTCTGAAGTGAAAAAGAAATGGCATACATTGATGTATCAAAGGAGGAATGAGTTATGTTGATGCCGAGTATTTTTGGAGAAAATTTATTTGATGACTGGATGAACTTTTCATTCCCGGACATTCATAAAGAGCTGTATGGAAAGCACGCGAAGAACATGATGAAGACAGATGTCAGAGAGACGGAGGAGGGCTATGAAGTAGCCATTGACCTGCCTGGATTTGATAAGGATGAGATCAGCATCCAGCTTCAGGACGGTTACCTGAACATTCAGGCAGCCAAGGGGCTGGATAAGGATGAGACAGATAAGAAGGGAAACTACATCAGACGTGAACGTTATGCGGGCAGTATGAGCAGAAGCTTCTATGTAGGAGATCAGATGACTGAGGAAGACATTCATGCCAGATATGAGAACGGTATCCTGAGTCTTCAGGTGCCAAAGAAGGAACAGAAGGCAGTGCCTCAGAAGCGGTACATTGCAATTGAGGGCTGACAGTCACAGGATAAGGAGGAGGCTCCGGGATCACATATCCCGGGGCTTTTTTGGTTTTACAGGAAATTCTGATTTTTATGGTGGGAAGTTTTTCCTATGAAAAATATCCGGAATCCGATATAATGAAATCAAAGACTGAAATACCTGGAAGAAAACAGAGAACGTGTTTTGGAAAAGGGGCAGAAGATGAGAAAAGCGGGGAGACGCGGACAGGATACCCTTATACACTGAGGATATGGTCGGCATGGAAATATTTTACGCACATTTTACCTGTTCATCAGATGGATTCTATATCTAATTGTTACAGTGGATGTGCATTTTTAGAAAAAACAGAGGAAAGTGTCCCGCCGAACGGGGCAGAGGAGAAAAGGATGGATAAAATAACTTATAAGAAAGTAAAAAATATGCCTGAGGTAAATGTATATATTGAGAAGGGAAATCATGTACTGGGAGTGATGGGATTTACCGAACATTCACAGAAGCATGCGGCAAAGGTGGCGGAAACTGCGGGAAAGATTCTGAAGTCACTGGGCTATGATGCTCATACCATTGAGCTTGCGAAGATTGCCGGATACCTGCATGATATGGGAAACAGCATCAACCGGACCGACCATGCGCATACAGGTGCGCTTATGGCTTTTCAGATGCTGAAGGAATGGGGCGTTCCGGCAGAGGATATTGCAGTCATCATCGGTGCGATCGGGCAGCATGATGAATCCAGCGGTTCAGCGGTGGATCCGGTATCGGCAGCACTCATACTGGCGGATAAGACAGATGTGCGCCGGAACCGTGTACGCAATCGTATCAAATCCAGCTTTGACAAGCACGATCAGGTCAATTATGCAGCAGTCAGCTCCAGTCTTCTGGTGGATGCACAGAAGAAGGTGGTTACACTGGAGATCGAGCTGGATGAGGAGATCTGCTCCATGATCGACTATTTTGAGATCTTTTTACAGAGAATGCTGATGTGTAAGCGTGCGGCGGAGCTTTTGGGGCTGAAATTTAAAATGACAGCCAATGGGAACAAAATCTGTTAGTCCGGGAAAATCAAATTGTGTTTCGGAGGATTCCATGCTATAATCGTTCCATGGAGATATAGCTCAGCTGGGAGAGCATCTGCTTGACGTGTAGAGGGTCACAGGTTCGAGTCCTGCTATCTCCATTCAGACAAGATCCGAACCTGCCTTGATCAAGCGGGTTCGGATTTTAATATGTATGAATGAGGTGATAAGATGACAGTACGAAAGCATATCTTTTTCTACGGACGGGTACAGGGTGTAGGCTTCCGTTATCATGCCACCTACAAGGCAAGGCTTCTTGGCCTGACAGGCTGGGTAAGAAACTGTTCGGATGAGAGTGTGGAGATGGAAGTACAGGGAGAACCGGGGAAGATTGATGATCTGATCCTGTATCTTTATGGGCAGAGACCGATCCGGATCGATGAGATGAAGGAAGAAAAAACAGAACTAAAGAAAGAGAACTCCTTCCGGGAGAAGTGGTAAGGAGATCTGAGGTTTTATGAAAAAGAACTATACATATACAATCTATGCCTGTTACGTGGGATATATCGTTCAGGCAATCATTAATAATCTGGCTCCGCTTTTGTTCCTGACCTTTCAGGAGAGCTACGGAGTATCCATGGAACGCATCGGACTTCTGATCACGGTGAATTTCGGCGTGCAGATCGCAGTGGATCTGATCGCTGCAAAATATGTAGATCGGATCGGCTATCGGAGTGCCATTGTGGCGGCGCATATTTTCAGTACGATGGGGCTGATCGCCATGGGATTCCTGCCCCGGTATATGGACAGTCCGTATGCAGGGCTGGTGCTGGCAATGGTGTGTAATGCCATTGGAGGCGGTCTGATTGAGGTGCTGATAAGTCCGATCGTAGAAGCGGCGCCTTCCTCCAATGCAAAGGAGGCAGCCATGAGCCTTCTGCATTCCTTTTACTGCTGGGGACATGTGGGGGTCGTACTTCTGTCCACGCTGGGATTCCGGCTTCTGGGGATGGAAAGGTGGTATTACCTGCCGATTCTGTGGAGTATTGTTCCGGCTTTGAACAGCCTTGTATTTCTGCGTGTCCCCATTGCGGTACTGGTGGAGGGCGGAGAGAAGATACCGGCAAAGAGACTTCTGTCTACCGGAGCGTTCTGGCTGTTTTTTGCTTTGATGCTCTGTGCCGGAGCATCAGAGCAGGCGATGTCTCAGTGGGCATCCCTGTTCGCGGAGAAGGGACTGAATCAGACCAAGACAGTGGGAGATCTGCTGGGTCCCTGTCTGTTTGCCGTGCTGATGGGGGCATCCCGTATGTATTATGGCAGATTTGGAGATAAGATTGATCTGAGAAGATTTATGACAGGAAGTGCAGTGCTCTGCATTGGAAGTTATCTGCTTGCCATACTCATGCAGAATCCTCTGCTTGCCCTTATGGGATGTGCTCTTTGCGGTCTGTCCGTGGGGATCATGTGGCCCGGAACCTTCAGCCTGGCAGCGAAGGGATGTCCTCAGGGCGGAACGCTTATGTTCGGACTGCTGGCGCTTGCAGGAGATGTGGGATGTGCGGCTGGTCCGGGTGTGGTAGGTGTTATTTCCGGGATTCGTCCGGAGTATGGAATTAAGGCTGGACTGGCGGCTGCCATTGTGTTCCCGTGTGCGATGCTGGTGATGCTGAGAGGAATGCTGCGGGGGAGAGAAAAGCAGGAAATCGTTTGATAAAATCTTTATAAAATTTAAGAATTTCCCCACCCGCTTTGGGTGTACAATGATTGTATGATGTTGGAGCTAAAAGATATTTTGACCATGATTTGTACAACAGAGGGACATGATGGGAACGAGACAGAGAAAAAGACCTGTGAGCAGCAGGAGAAGAAGGCGCAGACGCATACGCAGGATTCAGGCATGGACAGCCCGGATCCTGGTCGTGGCGTTCGCGCTTTTCTTGTGTTTTCTGCTGGCGTTTGGTGGACGTTGGATATGGGAGAGACTGAACGGGGATGCAGAAGAAGCCTTTTGGGAAGGAGCAGATCCGGGACTGGAGGTGCCGGATGGAGAACCGGTGATTGTACTGGATGCGGGGCACGGAGGAGAGGACCAGGGCACCTCTTACGGTGAATTGCTGGAAAAGGATCTGAATCTGAGCGTTACGCTGCTTTTGAAAGAAAGACTGCAGGAAAGCGGAGCAGCGGTGGTGCTGATCAGAGACGGTGATGAGAAGGTGGAGCTGGAGGAGCGTGCCAGGATCGCAAACCGGCTGAAGGCAGATCTCTTCGTGAGCATTCATTGCAATTACTGTGAGGACGACGAAGGGGTACAGGGCTTCGAGTGCTATTATCGGGAGGGCAGTGAAGAAGGGGCGCTTCTGGCAGAGGGAATACTCCGTGAGATAGAAGGAACCGGGGAAATCATCAGCAGAGGTCTGAAAACTGCCGATTTCCGGGTGCTGAGAAAGACCAATATGCCGGCGGTTCTGGCTGAGCTTGGGTATTTCTCCAACGGGGAGGAGCGCAGGAGGCTGGCAGACGAGAGCTATCAGGAAATGCTGGCGGAGCATCTGGCGGCAGGCATCCTTGCTTATGAGATTTCTAATTGAGAAAAAAAGTGAAAAGAGTTAAGATAGAGGAAATACGTTACGAAAGAAAGCGGGGGAATGAATATGTGGATCGGATATGCGGTGGGATCCGCACTATTTGCGGGACTGACCTCCATACTGGCAAAATGCGGGATCCGGAAAACGGATTCCAATGTGGCGACAGCGATCAGAACCATTGTGGTGCTGGCATTTTCATGGATCATGGTATTTGTTGTGGGTTCACAGGATATGCTGGCGGAGGTTCCGACCAGAACTTATCTGTTCCTGATACTTTCCGGTCTGGCGACCGGCGCATCCTGGCTGTGCTATTTTAAGGCGCTGCAGCTTGGCAATATCAATAAGGTCGTACCCATTGACAAGTCCAGTACCGTGCTGACGATAATTCTGGCATTCCTGTTTCTGGGAGAGCCGGTTGGTATCTGGAAGCTTCTGGGTATTGTCGGCATCGGTGCGGGCACGCTTTTGATGATCCAGAAGAAGGAGGGCGCAGAGCAGAAGGAGGAAGGAAAAGGATGGCTTGTGTATGCGCTTCTGTCCGCTGTATTTGCCAGCCTGACCGCGATCCTTGGCAAGGTGGGGATCACGGGGATCGAATCCAATCTGGGAACTGCCATCCGCACGGGGGTAGTGCTGGTCATGGCATGGGTCGTGGTCTTCGTGACCGGGAAGCAGAAGACGATCCGCAGCATTCCGCCCAGGGAGCTTTTGTTCATTGTTCTTTCCGGCTTTGCCACAGGTGCATCCTGGCTGTGCTATTACAAGGCGCTCCAGGATGGACAGGCAAGCATTGTGGTGCCCATCGACAAGCTGAGCATTCTCGTGACCATCGCCTTCTCCTATGTGGTATTTAAGGAACGGCTCTCGCAAAAAGCATGGCTGGGTCTTGTGCTGATCGTGGCAGGAACACTGGTCATGCTGCTTTAGGGCTTGCCTTTTAGGAAAAGTCATGTTATATTAGCAAAAGATGCGGCGGCAGCGGTGTGCCTTCGCAAGTATATAGAGAAAAGGGTGAAAAGATGAAGAGATAATCTGGATTTCGTGTAAACAGGAATGCTTTCAGGGGCTGTCCACAGACAGCCATGGATTTCTGTTGCCGGATGACAGGTATTCGTCTTCATCTGCTTTGTTTTTCGGGAGGTATCCTGTGAAGATAAAGCAGGTCTTTTGGCGTATGGTCTGTTCTCGGCAGGAAAGTCCGGGAGCAGACCTTTTTTGTACGCAGATATGCGGAAAGGAGTTGATTCTATGTTACAGATTCGGAATCTGACGATTACACATAAAAAAGATCTGCGGGAGCTGGTCAGGGATTTTTCCCTGTGCCTGAATTCCGGAGACAAGGCGGCACTGATCGGTGAAGAGGGAAACGGGAAATCCACGCTGCTGAAGATGCTGTATGATCCTTCCCTGGTGGAGGCGTATGCGGAATATACCGGTAGCATCGATAAAGCAGGAATAAAGCCAGGGTATCTGCCGCAGGAGCTTTCTGAAGAGCAAAAGGAGCTGGGAGTCTATGAATTCTGCTGTCTGGATCCGCTGTTCTATGATATTTCTCCCGGGGAGCTGGCACGGATGGCAGGACAGATGGGTATCCCGGCAGAGCTTTTTTACTCGGATCAGAAGCTGGGAAGTCTGTCGGGAGGAGAAAAGGTGAAACTGCAGCTTGCGTGCATCCTTTTGAAGCAGCCGGATGTACTGCTGCTGGACGAGCCGTCCAATGATATTGATATGGAGACCCTGAGATGGCTGGAGCGTCTCATACAGGACAGCCGGATCCCGGTACTGTATATTTCTCATGACGAGGTGCTTCTGGAAAATACGGCAAATCTGATCATTCATATGGAACAGGTGCGGAGAAAAACCGTTCCGCGGGTGTCGGTGGTCCGCTGTGGTTACCGGGAATACGTGGAAAATCGTCTTGCCGGGCTTCAGAAGCAAGAGAAGGATGCCAGAAATGAGCGGAAGGAATATGAGAAGCAGCAGGAGCGTTTCCGTCAGATCCAGCAGAAGGTCGAGCACCAGCAGAATGCCATCAGCAGGCAGGATCCCCACGGAGGATATCTGCTGAAGAAAAAGATGCGTGCCGTGAAGGCACAGGAGCGGCGATTCCAGCGGGAGCATGAACGTTTTACGGAGCTGCCCGATACGGAGAATGCGATCTTTATCAAATTCGGAGAACAGGTGCAGATGCCCAATGGCAAACGGGTGCTGGAATATGAAAAGGAGGAGCTGACGGTGGATGACCGAGTGCTGGCGCGGAACATCCGTCTGGAGGTTACAGGACCCAGGAGGGTATGTATCATTGGCAGAAATGGAGTCGGCAAATCTACTATGTTAAGGGACATTGCCCGGCAGCTTCTTGCCCGGAACGATCTTCACGCCTGCTATATGCCCCAGAACTATGAGGAGCTTCTGGATATGGAGCAGACTCCGGTGGAATACCTGACCGTGACCGGTGAGAAGGAGGAGCAGGATCGTATCGGCACCTGGCTTGGCAGCATGAAATACACGGCGGATGAGATGAAGCATCCCATAAGGGAGCTGTCCGGAGGACAGAAGGCAAAGCTTATGCTGCTGCAGATGTCCATGCAGAAATGTGATGTATTGATACTGGATGAGCCGACCCGGAATTTCTCCCCCTTATCAGCCCCGGTCATTCGGAACATCTTGAAAAGCTTCCGGGGTGCGATTATCAGCGTATCCCATGACCGGAAATATATCCGGGAGGTGTGTACGGATGTGTATGAGCTGAAGGAGGATGGGCTGCAGAGGGTAGAACAATGGATAGATGAACAAAAGAAAATATACCATATGAGGTAACTCCCGAATTTAAGTATTTATAAAATAATTTATTAGACGGAGAGTAAAATAGTATGAATTTTGAAGATTTTTGTGCAAAGTTAGAAATTTTAGATGAAGAAGAAGGGAATAGGGTTAGAGACAAATATATAGAAAAATTTGTTGATGCAAAGCATCCGTTATATGAATCTCAAATAAAGCACAGACATAAGTTTTCGGATGGATATTGTTATGAGGGTTATTTGTGGGACTATTTAAAAAGTAAATATTTTATAGAAAAAGAAAAAATAGGAGAAAAAGCAAAGACATTGGGTACCATATATGTTTTCTGGGATATACATTCTTGTGAGAGGATATTTGTAAAAAATTATTGGAAATTCGGAAAAAATACGGTACTTAAATTGCCATTCAGTATTTTGATGGAGGGACAGCAGTATTTACCAGAAGATATTTATATCTTTGATGAAAAGATGACATGGACATTTGTAATAACCCATGAAGACATTGATGGTACATGTTATTGTTTGAAATCTGGCAATATATAATGTGGTGTAACAAAATGCCTGATAAGATATGTAAATTGCAGAGATATCAGGGACGTTACAAGAAAAGAATTTGAATTAATAAAAGATAAAATAGAGAAATTTATTGTGATGCTTGGTGGCAACAAAGTATCTGTTGATTTGCCCTATGAGCAGGCAACACTTTTCTGTTTCCAAAATGATATTTTGAAAAGTAATTTTAAAAGACCGGTTTTTGAGTATAATGGGCTGTATTATAGAGTGGATGAAATATGTTTTCCCAATAAACCTTTTATCGTTATAGAATGTGGAACATATGACGAACTTTTGAAAAATTGTATGGAAGATGTGGATCCTTTCCCATGTGATTTAACAGATGATGAATTACTGGCTGAGGTAAAGTATTCATTGGGGATGGAATTAAAGAAGGAGAATATGTGGTAGTTCATTATCTGCCCCATTCCGGAGCAGCAGAATTGGTAGAACGTGTCCAACTGGATAATTAAATATTTGCTGGATTAAAGAATTATCTGTTTTGGCAAAATAATTTTAAGTAAAAGAAGATGTCAAGTATGAGGATAGTTTGGCTGGTGTTTTGCGTTGTGTTTTAATTGGTTGTATTATATGTTGAAATGTAATTGACAAAATACATTTTGTATACTAATATAATATATAAGATGTTGAGGTTAAAAGGTATTTTGCCCCGGGCATCATATATAAAGAAATCTGTAATTCATTTGCAAATGCAGTCTGGCGATTCGCCAAGTTTTCAGAAGAAAAATTAAATACAGGCGGAATCCCGGCGGACTGATCACCCCTGCAATTCTGCCAAAGGAGGATTATGGGGAAGATCAACAATGAACTTAACAATTTTTTCCGGGACAACCAGGAATTTGCAGATCTGGTGAATCTGTACGTGTATCATGGAGAGAAGGTGATCCGCCCGGAGGAGCTGGAGGATGAAGGTCAGGTCATATATCCGGAGGATCATAAGGGACAGAAGCATGAGCTTCGGAATGATGTGAGCAAGCGACACAAAAGAGGGCTGTCTTATCGGTTATTCTGTCTGGAGCATGCAGAGAGCTGTGAGGGGCAGCTGAAGTATGTGCTGAAGCTGCTGCAGTTAGATCAGGATAGACATGCAGTTTATAAAGAAGTTTCAGGAAATTCCGAGTACCGGAATCTGAAGCCTGAGACAGGAAAGGTTATGTCAGCATTGCTGGGGAACCCCAGTGTGGAAAGATGCATCGAAGAACAATGTAATGAAGAAGGAGGCAAGGTGAACATGTGCAAAGCGTTGGAGGATTGGGAGAGAGAAGCAAAGCAGCAAGGAAAAGCGGAGGGAGTCAAATCTCTTATAGAGAAGCTTGGAGTGGATGTGGAAAAGGCATGTGAGCTTATTGGAATTACCGTAGAAGAATATTCGCAGATGGAAATGGAACTTTAACAGATGGATAGCAATATTCCGATAAGGGATGCATATTTCCAGAGGGGAAGTACGTTCTAAATATTTAATGGAAGCATAGCATCGGAGGTGATTCGGGACTAAAAAGGTTTTGAATTACCTCCGCTTTTATTTTGCTATGAATCTGACAGTTGCCGGGCAATTCCAACAAGTCTGACAGCTTGACTGCATACGCGAAAATCGCAGCAGTGAGTAAGTTTTACTTGCTCGCTTGCAGGGAGAGGTATATGCTGGAAGTGAGTGAACTGAACCGTTCACCGATCATGGCAATTACATCTATGCAACCTGCACCAGGAACCGGTTTATTGGAGAAAAATGGAAGAAAAGTTGCATTATAGATTCTTATTAGAGGGGAAAGAAATTTTCCGTATTCCTTATGATGATATCAGTTATCTTGAGAGTGCGGTAAAAATTATGAGTGATGAGATAATACACAATCTTTCCGGGAGCTTATAAAAGTATGAAGTTTCTTATGCTCTGCAGCATATATCCCGGGAAAATGAGCTGGAGATGGAAAATGGTAAGAGTAGTAGCTGAGGTTGAAATATCTTAAGATATCACTGTAAGCAGCAATACAATAAAAACAGGGTTTCGAGTTACACTGAAAATCGGAGGTAAAGTATGCTTCGGGCAGACTGTATACAGGAGAGTTGCTTTGTGAACAGAAAGATAATAGTAGTAATATTTCTTTTTATATTTATTTTCTTGATCAGACCATATGTGAAAGCAGAAATATTAACATATCAACATAAACAGGAGTTTGAAAATCTTACAGATAATATATGGCCTATAAATGCAGTGGAATTTATGAGGGTAATTGATTATTCTTCAAGTGAAGCGACTATATATTGTGATAATTCGTTGGCTGTATTTGTTTGCTATTTTCATAAGAATAATGATACATGGGAGTTAGTAACCTGGAAATGTATCTGGGCAAGATATGGAAATGCAGATGAGTGGTTCTATCCCTATTATCCCCATTGCAGAGAAAGAGAAGATGCAAACCATATTTTCAGATAACGAATCGTTGAAGGAAATTTTGTTTGCAATGACAAGTTAAGGATTACTGGAAGGAGAAATAGACGATGATTTTATATTTTTCAGGAACAGGTAACAGTGAGTATGCTGCAAAACGAATAGGAAAAGAAATAAGTGATGAAGCTATAAATCTTTTTGGTAAAATCAGAAACAAGGACAAGTCTGGACTGAAGTCTGAACGGGCATGGATCATCGTTGTACCCACTTATGCCTGGAGAATACCGCGTATGGTACAAAAGTGGATAGAGGAAACAGATTTTTCAGGGAATAGAGATATCTATTTTGTTATGACTTGTGGGGAAAGCATTGGAAATGCGGGAAAATATCTTGAAAAGCTGTGTGTCGAAAAGAATATGAATTATTATGGATGTGCAGAAATTGTGATGCCGGAAAATTATATCGCACTGTTTTCTACTCCAACAGAGGAGGAAGCGAGGAAGATTATTGAACAGGCAGAAATCGTTATAGACAGAACGGCAGACTATATCAAAAAGGGAGTCAGATTGCCGCAGACGGAGATTGGTTTTGGGGATAAACTGAAAAGTGGAATTGTAAATAATCTGTTTTATCCGTTATTTGTTCATGCAAAGAAGTTTTATGTTACAGAAGACTGTGTTTCCTGTGGGAAATGTTCCAGTGTATGCCCTCTGAATAATATTCATATGAATGATGGAAAACCAGTATGGGGAAAAGAATGTACACACTGTATGGCATGTATTTGCCGCTGCCCGAAGGAAGCAATTGAATATGGAAAGCATAGTCAGGGATTACCCCGATACACATGCAATATTGACCGGACTGCTGCAAAAGCGGCTAGATAATATGCCGAAGCAGCAGCTTCATTTTATTCATTAAAAAGAGCAACAGAATAAGCAGGAACCGTTTTCTGTTTGTCTTTATCCCTGTATCTGATATATAATGAACAAAGAAGAGAATCTGCATCTGCACAAAGGAGGAAGAATTTGAAGCTGTATAGTGGAGAATATACGATGGATCATCTGCTGTCGGTAAAGCCAATGGGAGAGATCGCAGGATATCCGGTGAGACCGGGAATGTTTGATGTGAATGGCGCGATGTCGCTGCCAATAGGAGTGAGTTTTACAGTTCATACACATGAAGGGACTTCCTGTGAACTGCTTCTGTTCAGAAAGGATGCGGAGGAGCCTTTTGCAGTTCTGCCGTTTCCGGAGGAGTATAAGATCGGGGATGTCTATTCTATGATCGTCTTTGGACTGGAGATAGAGGAGTTTGAATATGCTTACCGGATCGATGGACCGTACAGACCGGAGGAGGGGCTGTTATTCGACCGGAAGAAGGTGCTTCTGGATCCGTATGCCAGAACGGTTGCAGGACAGCGTATGTGGGGGCAGAAGAAGATGGGAAGCTACCGTGCCCGGGTGGTAAAGGATCTGTTTGACTGGGGAAGCATGCCTCAGTCCACCAGGGAGATGAGTGATCTTGTAATCTATGAGCTGCATGTGCGGGGCTTTACCCGGCATGAATCATCCGGAGTGGAGCATAGGGGAACTTTTGCCGGGCTGAAGGAAAAGATCCCTTATCTGAAGGAGCTGGGGATCAATGCGGTAGAGCTGATGCCCATTTTTGAATTTGACGAAGAGATCAATGCCAGAGAAGTAAACGGAGAGAAGCTTCTGGAGTATTGGGGCTACAATACGGTGGGTTTTTTTGCGCCCAACTCCAGCTACATATCCAGACCGGAATATCATGAGGAAGGAACAGAGTTAAAGGAGATGATTAAGGCGCTCCATGACAACGGGATCGAGGTTATACTGGATGTGGTCTTTAATCATACGGCAGAGGGAAACGAGAAGGGTCCCATGTTCTGTTTTAAGGGCTTCGATAATAAAGTATATTATATGCTGACGCCGGAGGGGGACTATTATAATTTCAGCGGCTGCGGCAATACACTGAACTGTAATCATCCGATTGTCCAGCAGATGATTCTGGAATGTCTGCGTTACTGGACGGTGAAATACCGGATCGATGGATTCCGGTTTGATCTTGCCAGCATTCTCGGACGGAATGAGGACGGTTCTCCCATGAACAATCCGCCGCTTTTAAAAAGCCTTGCCTATGATCCGGTTCTGAGCAATGTCAAGCTCATTGCGGAGGCATGGGATGCGGGAGGTATGTATCAGGTGGGAAGCTTTCCTGCCAGTGGCCGATGGGCTGAGTGGAACGGAAGATACCGGGATACGCTGCGGGCATATTTGAAGGGAGAAAACTGGAACGCATGGAGTGCGGCATGGAGCATTGCCGGCTCGGGGGATCTGTACGGGGGCGGCTCATCTGATTATCAGGGGGGCTATGCCGGATATAATTCCTGCGTGAATTTCCTGACCTGTCACGATGGCTTCACTCTGTATGACCTGTATGCTTATAATGAGAAGCATAATGAGAGAAACGGCTGGAATAACACAGATGGCAGCAACGATAACCGGAGCTGGAACTGTGGAGAAGAGGGCGAGACGTGGAATCCGGAGGTTCTGAAGCTGCGTTACCGGATGATCCGCAATGCCTGTGCCGTATTGATGTGCAGCCGGGGGACGCCTATGTTTCTGGCAGGAGACGAATTCGGCAATACACAGTATGGAAATAATAACAGCTATTGTCAGGACAATGAGATATCCTGGCTGGACTGGAATCTTCTGGAGAAAAACCGGGAGCTGTTTGAGTTCTTTAAGTTTATGATCCGATACCGGCATGAGCATCGGGTCATCCGCAAGAAGCTGCCGGATGCAGTATGTGGTATGGAAGCGCTGCATGCACATGATCTGTGCGCGGAGAAGATGACGCTGCCGGAGGATACCAGAACATTTTCGATCAGCTTTGCCGGATATGACAGGGAGAAAGGCAAGGATGATCTGGTGTACGTGTCGGTAAATACTTACTGGGAGGATGTGACGATCACTCTGCCGAATCTGAAAGGCATCGGGCACTGGTATCTGAGTGTGAATACCTATGGGGACGGAGCCGGAAGATATTTTTATCCGGAGGGACAGGAGACCCGTATTGATGGGTCATTTATCATGCGTCCCAGATCGGTGGCTGTATTTACCGGGCGATGAACATAAAAATGAAGTGATAAGGAGAGAATATATGCAGTTAGTTGCTTTAACGGCGCTTGGAATCGGAGGGGCGACAGTGGCGGGAGCGCTTCTGGGCTTTCTGTTCCCGGGGGTTTCCCATAAGGCAAGTGATGCGATTATGAGCTTTGCAGCAGGCGTTATGCTGGCAGCTGCAGTCATCGGGCTGATTCTGCCGGCAATTGAGCTGGACGGAGCAGGAGGGGTCTGGACTGTGGGAGCAGGGATTTTCTTCGGTGCCGTATTCCTGAATCTGATGGATAAGCTGACGCCGCACCTGCACCATATATCCGGGCTGGATGAGGAGAAGCATCAGAATGGCAATATTAATAAGGTCCTGTTGTTCGTGCTGGCGATCGCCATACACAATCTGCCTGAAGGGCTGGCAGCAGGAGTTTCCTTTGGAGGCGGAAGTCTGGATAATGCATTGAGCGTGGCAGCAGGGATCGCTCTTCAGAATATTCCGGAAGGAATGATCATCATTTCCCCCATGCTTCTGGCGGGAATGAGCCGGAGACGTACCTTTGCAGTGGCTGCATCCACCGGGCTGGTGGAGGTGCTGGGGACATTTGTGGGTTTTGCGGCGACCAGCGTATCGGCGGTGATCCTTCCGTTTTCTCTCAGCTTTGCAGGAGGAACCATGCTCTATGTAGTGGGGGATGAGATCATTCCGGAGACGCACAGCCATGGCTATGAACGTCTTGCAACCTATTCGATGCTGGCAGGATTTGTGCTGATGCTGGTGATGGATGCTGTTATTTCAGCGTGAATGAAATTAAACATATGGATGAAAAGTATGCAAGTAAAATTTCTTCACACGAAAAATATTTTAATATAAGGATATTCGACGAAAAAATATTGCATATCGGGGAAAATCGTAATAGAATATTTGCGTTGGAAATGAAAAATATAACTGAGGAGAATGATGAAAATGAGTTATGTTGACGAGGTACTCGCAAGAGTAAAAGAAAAAAATGCATCGGAACCAGAATTTCTGCAGGCTGTAGAAGAAGTATTGATGACTTTGAAGCCGGTGATCGAGGCAAATGAAGAGAAATACAGAAAAGAAGCTTTACTTGAGAGACTGGTAGAGCCGGACCGTCAGATCAAGTTCCGTGTTCCGTGGGTAGATGACAAGGGACAGGTACAGGTAAATATTGGATACCGCGTACAGTTCAACAATGCAATTGGACCATACAAGGGAGGACTTCGTCTTCATCCGTCTGTAAATATCGGTATTATTAAGTTCCTCGGATTTGAGCAGATCTTTAAGAATTCTCTGACCGGACTTCCGATCGGCGGAGGCAAGGGCGGCTCTGATTTCGACCCGAAGGGAAAATCTGACAGAGAGGTAATGGCATTCTGCCAGAGCTTTATTACAGAGCTGTACAAATATATTGGCGCAGATGTGGATGTACCGGCTGGTGACATCGGAACCGGTGCAAGAGAGATCGGTTATATGTACGGACAGTACAAGAGAATCACCGGATTATACGAGGGTGTTCTGACAGGAAAGGGACTTACCTATGGCGGTTCTCTGGCACGTACGCAGGCAACCGGATATGGTCTTCTCTATATTACCCGTGAGATGCTGAAGTGCCACGGCGTTGATATGAAGGATAAGGTATGCTGTGTATCCGGATCCGGTAATGTGGCAATCTATGCCATCGAGAAGGCGCAGCAGATGGGCGCAAAGGTTGTGACCGCATCTGATTCTAACGGATGGATCTATGATCCGGAAGGTATTGACCTGGCGCTTCTGAAGGATGTAAAAGAGGTAAGACGCGCACGTCTGACCGAGTATGCGGCTGCAAGACCAAGTGCACAGTATCATGAGGGACGCGGCGTATGGCAGGTGAAATGCGACATTGCGCTTCCATGTGCGACCCAGAACGAGCTTTTCCTTGAGGATGCAAAGCAGCTGGCTGCAAATGGCTGTATTGCTGTATGTGAGGGCGCAAATATGCCGACTACTCTGGATGCTACCCAGTATCTTCAGGAGAATGGCGTGATGTTTATCTGCGGAAAGGCTTCCAATGCAGGCGGTGTTGCAACCTCCGCACTGGAAATGACCCAGAACAGCGAGCGTCTGAGCTGGACCTTTGAAGAAGTGGATGCAAAGCTGGAGCAGATCATGGTCAACATTTATCATAATATCGATGATGCTGCAAAGCGTTACGGTATGGAAGGCAACTATGTGGCAGGCGCAAATATTGCAGGCTTCGAGAAGGTTGCTGATGCGATGATCGCACAGGGTATCTGCTAAGTTGAAATTACAGTATAAATAAAGATCCCGCAGGATCGCCCTTTTCAGGGCTTCTCTGCGGGATCTTTTATATACTAAGGATATAGGCTTACACCTCAAATATCAGATCGCCATAGGATGGCATAGGCCATACTTCCTTATCAACGAGCATCTCCAGCTTATCAACCGGACGGCGGAGAGCTTCCATGGCAGGCTGCACAAAGTCGTGATAGTAGCGGGCTCTGGCGGCATTGTCCGCGATCGTGACCGCTTCTTCGGAGACTTCCCGCAGGATCTTGACTGCGCCGTTTGCCTCATTCAGAAGAAGGCTGATATCCTTTAACAGATCCGTCTGTACCGGGGAAGGTACGCCGATGGCGTTCATGGACTGGATGATGCCGGACAGGGTTCCGGTGTATCCAATAACTGCCGGGATGATCTGCTTGACTGCCATGTCGATCATGGTCAGCGCCTCGATGTTGAGCGCCTTATTATAGGTCTCGTACTGGATCTCTGCACGGGACCGAAGTTCGGCTTCATTAAAGACTCCAAAGCGTTCAAACATCTGAACTGCCTTGTCCGTCACCAGAGCAGGGATCGCATCCACCATGGACCGCAGATTCGGGAGTCCTCTCCGCGCGGCTTCCTCTACCCATTCCTCGGAATAACCGTTTCCGCCGAAAATGATCTTGCGGTGCTCGGCAATATATTCAATCGTCAGGTCGTGGAGCGCTGTGTCGAAATCCTCCGCTTTTTCCAGAATATCGCAGGCATCTGCAAATGCTTCCGCGACGATGGTATTGATCACGATGGTGGAAGGCGCGATGGAATCCCGGGAGCCGACCATACGGAATTCAAACTTGTTGTTGGTAAATGCAAAGGGTGAGGTACGGTTGCGGTCCGTTACGTCCTTGGTGAAATCAGGAAGGGTCCGCACACCGGTATGCAGTTTGCCGCCCTTTAAGCTGTGGGTGGCACTTCCGGTGCTGATAAGCTGATCCAGAAGGTCATCAAGCTGTGCGCCCAGGAATACGGAGATAATGGCAGGCGGAGCCTCGTGCGCACCGAGACGGTGGTCATTGCCCACGTTTGCCGCGGATTCCCGAAGCAGATCTGCATGTGTATCCACTGCCTTCAGAATGCAGGCAAGAACCAGCAGGAACTGTCTGTTCTCATGAGGACGTTTGCCCGGATCCAGAAGGTTGATGCCGTCATCCGTGGAGAGAGACCAGTTGTTGTGCTTGCCGGATCCGTTCACACCGGCAAAGGGCTTCTCATGCAGCAGGCATACAAGCCCCTGCTGAGCGGCAACCCGCTTCAGCGTCTGCATCATGATCTGGTTATGGTCAGCGGCCAGGTTTGCTTCCGCGTAGATGGGAGCCAGCTCGTGCTGTGCCGGAGCCGCTTCGTTGTGCTGGGTCTTGGCAGGTACGCCCATCTTCCAGAGCTCTTCATTGACCTGACGCATGTATCCGGCAACCCGTTGGCGGATGGTTCCAAAATAGTGGTCGTCCATCTCCTGCCCTTTGGGAGGCATGGCTCCGAACAGAGTACGTCCGGTGTAGATCAGATCCTTCCTCTGCAGATATTTTTCACGGTCGATCAGGAAATACTCCTGCTCTGCACCGATGGAAGGAATGATCTTCTGAGAGGTCGTATTGCCGAAGAGACGGAGCAGGCGCAGCGCCTGGGTCTGTACCGCTTCCATGGAGCGCAGAAGAGGGGTCTTCTGATCCAGTGCTTCTCCGGTGAAGGAGCAGAATGCGGTTGGAATGCACAGGATGGGTCCTGCGGCGTCCTCGCGGATGAAAGCAGGGGAGGTACAGTCCCAGGTGGTATAGCCTCTTGCTTCAAAGGTGGCACGCAGACCGCCGGAGGGGAAGGAGGATGCATCCGACTCGCCCTTGATCAGATCCTTGCCGGAGAACTCCTCCAGGACCGAACCGTCATCCCGTACCGGAGTGATGAAGGAGTCGTGCTTTTCCGCAGTGACACCGGTCAGTGGCTGGAACCAGTGGGTATAATGGGTAGCCCCCTTTTCAATCGCCCATTTCCGGATCGCCGATGCGACGATGTCTGCAATGGCAGGATCCAGCTCCTTTCTTCCCTGTATGGTCTTCCGAAGCTCATAGTAGATGCTTTTGGGAAGGTACTGCCTCATGGCTTTATCATTAAATACGTTTGTTCCAAAGATATCCATGATCGAATAATTGTTTTCCATAGATATATCCTTTCTCTGAGTGGTAAATCGCAGAATTTCCACATTAAAAATACTATATAATAATGAAAAGTACAATAGAAATTCATAAAAACCGGAAGAAACTTTACGTTGTATTCTGTGTTAAACTTACCTATAATGTATTTATGAAATGATATGGGTAAATCCTGGGAAATGGAAAGGAGAGGGTACAATATGTATAATGCAGCGTCGATGAAAGCGGAGGAGTTTATCTCGGATGAGGAGGTGCGTGCTTCCCTTGCTTATGCGGATGAGAACAAGGATAATCTGGAACTGGTGGATGCTCTGCTCGACAAGGCAGAGCTTTTAAAGGGGCTTACGCACAGGGAGGCTTCTGTACTCCTGGCATGTGAGGATCCGGAGAGGATCGAGCGGATGTACGCTCTGGCGGAGAAGATCAAAAAGCAGTTCTACGGTAATCGAATCGTTATGTTTGCCCCGCTGTACTTGTCCAATTACTGTGTGAACGGGTGTGTCTACTGTCCGTATCATGCAAAGAACAGGCATATTGCAAGGAAGAAGCTGACGCAGGAGGAGATCCGCCGGGAAGTGATCGCTCTTCAGGATATGGGGCATAAGCGTCTCGCCATTGAATCCGGAGAGGATCCTGTCAACAATCCCATCGACTATATTCTGGAGAGCATCCGGACGATCTATTCCATTCAGCACAAAAACGGAGCGATCCGCCGTGTGAATGTGAACATTGCGGCGACCACTGTGGAGAATTACCGGAAGCTGAAGGATGCAGGGATCGGTACTTATATTCTTTTCCAGGAGACCTATCACAAGGAGAGCTATGAGAAGCTGCATCCTACGGGACCGAAGCATGATTATGCTTATCATACGGAAGCCATGGACCGTGCCATGGAAGGCGGCATTGATGATGTGGGACTGGGCGTGCTGTTCGGTCTGGAGCTGTATCGCTATGAGTTTGCAGCGCTTCTGATGCATGCAGAGCATCTGGAAGCCGTACATGGAGTCGGTCCTCATACCATCAGTGTTCCACGTATCAAGCATGCGGATGATATTGATCCGGAAGCATTTGACAACAGTATCAGCGATGATATTTTCGCAAAGATCTGTGCGCTGATCCGTATCTGTGTGCCGTATACAGGCATGATCATCTCCACCAGAGAGTCTAAGGCGGTGAGAGAGAAGGTGATCCGTCTGGGAGTATCCCAGATCAGCGGAGCATCCAGAACCAGTGTGGGCGGTTATGCAGAAGAGGAACCGGAGGAGGAGTGCTCCGAGCAGTTTGATGTGAGTGATAATCGGACGCTGGATGAGGTTGTCCGCTGGCTGATGGAGATGGGATATATTCCCTCCTTCTGTACGGCATGCTACAGAGAGGGGCGTACAGGCGACCGTTTTATGAGTCTTTGCAAGAGCGGACAGATCCAGAACTGCTGTCATCCCAATGCCTTGATGACACTGAAGGAATATCTGATGGATTATGCGTCTGAGGAGACGAAGGCGATCGGTGAGAAGCTGATTCAGGCGGAGCTTCATAATATTCCAAGAGAGAAGACGAGAGAGATCTGTGCAGATCATCTGCAGAAGATCGAAGAAGGGATCCGGGATTTCCGGTTCTAGGAAAAGGGATCGGGGTGTCCGGTTCCGGGAGGTGCATATGGGAATGAATGACACGCCCCTTGCAGAGCGGGTCCATATTGGATTTTTCGGCAGGAGAAATGCGGGAAAATCAAGTGTAGTCAATGCGGTCACCGGACAGGAGCTGGCAGTTGTTTCTGATAAAAAAGGGACAACTACAGATCCGGTCTGCAAGACCATGGAGCTTCTGCCCCTTGGTCCGGTGGTGATCATAGATACTCCGGGATATGATGACAGGGGAAGCCTGGGGGAACAGCGGGTGAGGAAGACCCGGCAGGTACTGAACAAGACGGATATTGCAGTGCTTGTTGTGGATGCTTCCGCCGGGAAGGGAACCTGTGAGGAGGAGCTTCTGCAGCTGTTTCGGGAAAAGGAGATTCCCTGTCTGACGGTTTATAACAAATCCGATCTTCTGGAGGAAATACCCGGAGCAGGTGCCGGGGAGATATATGTGAGTGCTCTGAAGGGACAAAAGATTTATGAACTGAAGGAGAAGATCGGCGGACTTGCTCCGAAGGCGGACCGCAGTGTACGGCTGGCAGCGGATCTGATCGATCCGGGAGATCTGGTGGTGCTGGTGACCCCCACGGATTCGGCGGCGCCCAAAGGGAGGCTGATCCTGCCGCAGCAGCAGACGATCCGGGATCTTATTGATGCGGATGCCGCGGTTGTGGTGGTACGGGAAAATGGATATGCACAGGCGCTGCAGACGCTTGGAAGGAAGCCGTCCCTGGTGGTGACAGACAGTCAGGTATTCGGGCGTGTGTCCAAAGAGACGCCTGAGGAGATTCCTCTTACCTCATTTTCTATTCTCATGGCGAGATATAAGGGGATCCTTCATATGGCAGTGACCGGTGCGGCGGCGATGGACCGGCTGCAGGACAAAGACCGGATCCTGATCGCGGAGGGCTGTACCCACCACCGGCAGTGTGAAGATATCGGGACAGTAAAGCTTCCCCGGTGGCTTCGGGAATATACAGGAAAGGAGCTGTCCTTTGCCTTCTGCTCCGGTACGGAATTTCCGGAGGATCTGTCAGCCTATAAACTGATCCTTCACTGCGGCGGCTGCATGCTGACGGAGAGGGAGGTGCGCTGGCGGATGAAATGTGCCGGTGACCAGGGCGTGCCGGTGACCAACTATGGGGTTGCGATCGCCCATATCCATGGGATATTGAAGCGGAGCATTTCCATGTTTCCGCAGCTTCTGGCAGAGTTTGATGATCGTAAAAAGGGCATAATTTAAAGTGTTTTACGAGGGATTGATTATTTACTCTGTATTGCATCCCATTCTATATTGTGCTAAAATGCAGGAATAGTGCAAAATAAGCAGCATTTTTGCAGAACAAAGTAGAATGAGAGGGAGAATAAAGTATGACGATAACAAAGATACTGATGCTTTTTGCAATCATCGTATACCTGATCGCTGTGGTCGGGATCGGTGTGGTCCTTGCGAAAAGAAATCGTACCACAGAGGATTTTTATCTGGGAGGACGTAAGTTAGGACCATTCGTGACCGCCATGAGTGCGGAGGCGTCCGATATGAGCAGCTGGCTTCTGATGGGGCTTCCGGGTGTTGCCTATCTGACCGGTGTTGCAGATGCGGCGTGGACTGCGATCGGTCTTGCCATCGGAACCTATGTGAACTGGCTGGTAGTGGCGAAGAGACTCCGCTACTATACCCTTGAGGCGGGCAATGCGACTACGCTGCCCCTGTTCTTCTCTAACCGTTACCGTGATGAGAAGAAGATCATATCTGTGATTGCGGCAGTGATGATCATTATTTTCTTCGTGCCCTATACCGCTTCCGGTTTTGCGGCATGCGGAAAGCTTTTTGCAACCATGTTCGGTATGGATTATCTGCCGGCAATGATCATCAGTGCCATTGTAATTGTGGCATATACGACCCTTGGCGGATTCTGGGCGGCAAGTACCTCTGACTTTGTGCAGAGTATCATCATGACCATGGCGATCATTGTGGTATTCGGCTTCGGAATCAACAACGTGGGAAGCTTTGCGGCTGTCATTGAGAATGCGCAGGCAATACCGGGCTATTTCAGCCTGACTCAGATCTATGATCCGGCAACGGCGTCTGCTTCTCCTTATGGAGCGCTGACGATTGCTTCCATGCTTGCCTGGGGACTTGGATATTTTGGTATGCCTCATGTACTGCTTCGTTTTATGGCGATCGAGGATGCACAGAAGCTGAAGCTTTCCAGAAGAGTTGCAACTGTCTGGGTGATAATTTCCATGATCGTTGCGATTTTTATCGGTATTGTTGGAAATGCCATGACAAAGGTTGGCTCCATTCCGACTCTTGAGGACCCGGAGACGATCATCCTTACGATCTCAGATCTGATCTCACAGCATGGAGTGCTGGCGGCACTGGTTGCAGGAACGATCCTGGCAGGTATTCTGGCAGCGACCATGTCCACGGCAGATTCCCAGCTGCTGGCGGCATCCTCCAGTGCTTCCCAGAATATTCTGAAGGAAGTATTTATGAAGGATATGAGCGAGAAGACCGGTATGATGGCGGCTCGTATTACAGTGCTGATCATCTCCGCGATCGGTATGTTTATTGCCAGAGATTCTGACAGCTCTGTATTCCAGATCGTATCCTTTGCGTGGGCAGGCTTTGGAGCGACCTTTGGTCCGCTCATGCTGATGGCGCTGTTCTGGAAGCGTTCCAATATGCAGGGCGCTCTGTGGGGAATGGTCAGCGGAGGCGTTATGGTCTTCGTATGGAAGTTCCTGATCCGTCCGATGGGCGGTGTGCTGGGCATCTATGAGCTGCTTCCGGCATTCCTGGTAGGACTTGCGGTGAATGTGATCGTCAGTCTTCTGACAGAAGCTCCGTCCAGGGAGATTCAGGATGAGTTTGACCGTGTAAAAGCAATGAAATAAGTTGATAAATGCAGAACCGTTCTCTGACAGATTTGGCGTTGGAGGACGGTTTTTCTTTTTCTGCGGCTGTAAAAGTGTTATAATTAGAAAAGCGCTGTGAAAGCAGAGAGAAAGGGGTACGCAATGGAGAGAGAACTGGTACTGCAGATATTGGGGATCCGTGAGCTTCAGGATGAGAGAAGCGTAAAGGCTGCCTATATGGAGAAGCTGAAGGCAGCGAATCCGGAGGATGATCCGGAAGGTTTCCGTCGCCTTAGAGAGGCTTATGAAGAAGCCCAGAGACTGCTTCGGCTTTCAGAAGAGGAGGATCAGGAAAAGGAGAAGACAGAGACCGCTCTGTGGATCGACCGGGTGGATGAGGTCTATCGGGATTTCCGGCTGCGCAGGGATGTAGGCGCATGGAAGAAGCTTTTTGAGGATCCGGTATGTCGGAATCTGGATACGGCACTGGAAGCAAGAGATGCCCTGATCCAGTATCTTCTGTCCAATTTTTATCTGCCGATGGAGATCTGGCAGTGCCTGAACCGGGAGTTCCAGCTGGTGGATGACAAGGAGCAGTTAAAGGAGCGTTACCCGGAGGATTTCCTGAACTATGTACAGCATTATACGGAGAATGAATATTTTGTAGATTTTGGGAAGATGCGTCTGCGCAGCGGGGAGACTTCTGTGGAAGCAGTGAACGTGGATGGCTACATACGTGCCTATATGGAGCTGAGAAGGAAATGCGGAGACGGAGAGTGGCAGGAGGCAGAGAGACTTCTTACAGAGCTGGAGGCTTACGGCGTCTATTACTACTGGGAGGATGTGGACAGACTTCAGGTACTGGAAGCGCAGGGGCATATAAGAGAAGCCCTGGAGCTGGTGGATGATCTGCTGAAGAATCATGAGGACTCTCCTTATGCAGTGGCGAAGGCGGCAAATGTCCTGTGGAATGTGGGACAGAGGGAAGAAGCCTTTGGCTGGTGGCAGAAGGCGCGGGATAATTATGAGGCGCGGGTGGGAATCATCCGGTATTATCTGGAGGACGGACAGGATCCGGAAAAGGCGAAGGAAGAGGCGCTGGATCTGATGGAGGAGTTCGGGCAGAATGAACAGGTGTCCGGCTATATGAAGCAGGCAAATGATCAGCTGATCCGGCAGTATGAGGAGCAGCTGAAGGAAACCGCTGACGAAGAGAAGCGCGCGGAGATAAAGGTGGAGATGGCATGGTGCTGTTTCCAGAACAGGGATACGGAGGCAGCCAGAGACCTTTTGGAAACCATAGAACCGTCAGAGGATCTCTCCTACAGCTATCATAATCTGAAGGGAAGGGTACTGGCGGCGCTGCAGCAGTACCCGGAAGCTTTGCCGGAGCTGCAGCTCTGGCTGAACATGATCCTGGATACAGAGGATGACGGCAGTGCGGAAGCAGGCAGGAGACTGCGCCGGAGAGGAACCGCATATTTTATGCTGGGCTACAGCTGTTCTCAGGTGGGAAGGCTTGAGGAGGCAGTGGAGCTTTTGCAGAAGGGTGTGGAAGAGATCACCGACGCGGCTGAGCAGCTTGGCTGTATGACCTGTCTGGCAGAGACTTATCTGGAACGGGAAGAGTATGAAAAGGCAGTAGATATATGCGACCGGATCATTGAGAAAGATCAGAATTATTATCCGGCGTATGTGAACCGTCAGAAAGCATACTATGAGCTGAAAAGGGCGCAGGAGGTCGTGGACGATTATCACAGGGCGGTGGAAATCTATGCGTCTTATCATGGACCGTACCTGCTGGCTGAGAAGGTATTTTTCTTCTACAGCCAGTATGAGAATGCGAAGGAGGTCATAGACCGGGCAAAAGAGAATGAGGTGGAATTCAGCGACGAGATGAAGCTCTATGAGATCAAGGTGCTGAGAAATCTTGCGCAGAGCCCGGAGGACCGCAGGCTTCCCCTGCAGCTCTGTGATGAGCTGAGACAATCCATGAATCCGGATGCTACAGATATCGAAGATGTATCCGAGCTGGACTTTGAGACTGCGCTGCTCTGGTGGGATGACAATGAGCTGGGGACTGCCATGAAGCATCTGAAGGAGGCAATCCGCAGGAACCCGTCCAGACAGCAGTATCTCATGGTCAAAGGAGAAATATGCAGAGGACAGGGCGAGTACAAGGAGGCGCTTCGGACTTATCTGCTGGCGGCAGAGGAGTATGCCGGAACGCCGGGCTATCATTATGGGATCGGCTGCTGCTGCCGGGAGCTGGGAGAGGATGAGCGCGCACTGAAGCATTTTCTCAGGGCCGCAGAGCTCGATGAGGAGTACCGGGATGTCAATGAGAAGATTGCGGATATTTACATGGACAGGTACAACAACTGGGCTGATCCGGAAGATTTTGACCGGGCGGTCCGGTATATGGATCAGGTGGTCGGACAGTGGGAGAGCTGCTATACCTATGTGCACCGGGGACTTATGTATATGGACGCCATGCGGCTTCCGGAGGCGATCGCGGATTTTGAAAAGGCGCTGACCTTCTCGCCGGATGACTGGGCGGCATATAACAATATGGGCTACTGCTACAAGCATATGAGCCAGTTTGAGAAGAGTATTCAGATGTATGAGAAGGCGCTGGAGATGCTCCGTAAGAAGAATCAGAAATCGGTGCTTCCGTACAGCAATATGGCAGACTGCTATGAGATCCGCAGGGAATACCAGAAAGCCATTGAATGCTATGAAAAGGATCTGGAGTGGTATCCGAACCGAACCTCCTTTTACCGGGAGATCGGAGATCTGTACCGGTATCAGCATAAATATGAGAAGGCGATAGAATACTATGAACTTTTCGGCGTCGAATCCCGGCAGAAGATAAGCAAGTGGATCCTCGATAAGGGAGAAACACTTTTTGCCCAGGGAAAACCCCTTCAGGCAAAGCTTGCCTTCCGCAAAGTGGTTCGTGATGATGCAGAGGATGTCTATGAGTGCTGCAATGATTATGCGGCAGACCTGATGGCGCTGTTCTTTGATTTTAAGGAGGCACTGAGGATCCTGGAGAAAGCCGCTGCTTCTTATGAAAAAGGTGTATGGAAGGCAGGAATCACGGATCGGGCGGTCAATGAGAAGCTTCAGGCGAGAGCCTGTTATCTGATGGGCAGACCGGAGACTGCGGCAGAGCATGCCCGGCAGGCACTGGTGCTGTATCTGAAGAACTTTGCTTCGGAGGAGGATTATATCGCCTATCCGCCGGTGAGACCCTGGAGACTCTGCCAGATTGGAGAGTGCTACCTTTACATGGGGTATAAAGAGAAGGCTTTGGAATTGTTTGAGGACATGACAAAGGGCTATCGGTGCAGGCATTGCAGGAACAAAGCCTGCTATGAGGGATACCGGAATATAGGATTGCTTTATCGGGATCCGAAGGATCCGGATCTGAAGAAAGCGCTGGAGCAGTATGAGAAGGCGCTGGAGATCAGCCCGGAGGATCTGGAGCTTCAGGAGACAGTGAAGAAGCTTCGTAAGGAGATTGGAAGATAAATGATAGTAGGAATTGATTTGGGGACTACGAACAGTCTCGTTGCATATTATACGGAGGATGGACCGAAGATCATCCCCAACCGTCTGGGCAGAAATCTGACCCCGTCAGTCGTCAGTGTGGACGAGGAGGGACAGGTGTATGTGGGAGAGTCTGCCATGGAGCGGATGCTCCTGTATCCGGACAGCGGGGCGTCCCTGTTTAAACGGAATATGGGCAGCAATAAGAAATATCGTCTTCTGGACAAGGAGTTCACGGCAGAGGAGCTGTCTTCCCTTGTACTGCGTTTTCTGAAGGAGGATGCAGAAACCTGGCTGGGAGAGCCGGTTACGGAGGCAGTCATCAGCGTGCCTGCATATTTTAACGATGCCCGCAGAAGGGCGACCAAGCGTGCGGGAGAGCTGGCGGGGCTCAGGGTAGAGCGGATCATCAGTGAGCCCACTGCGGCGGCACTTGCCTATGGTCTCGGGCAGGAAAAGGGAAATGCCCGGTTTCTGGTTTTTGATCTGGGAGGAGGCACCTTCGATGTGTCGATCCTGGAGCTTTATGATACCATATTGGAAGTACATGCGGTGGCAGGGGATAATTTCCTGGGCGGAGAGGATTTTACCGCAGTGCTGGAAAAGATGTTTTATGAAGAATATCCGGAGCTGAACCGGTTCACGCTGAGCGAGAAGATGCGAAAGCATATTCGAAAGCAGGCGGAGCTGTGCAAGATCGGTTTTGGCGAGAGCCGGACTTCGGTCATGAAATGCAATATTGACGGGAAGGAGTATGAGCTCCCGGTGGAGCTGTCCGATTATGAAGAGGCATGCGAGGATCTGTTGGACCGGATCCGCCAGCCGGTGAAGAGAAGCCTGAAGGATGCTCATATCCGCCTGTCTGACATTGACCAGGTGGTGCTGGTGGGCGGAGCTACCAAGTCTCCGATCATCCGCAGATTTGCAGGAAAGCTGTTCCATATGATTCCGGATACGCAGATGGACCCGGATCAGACCGTGGCGCTGGGAGCTGCTGTTCAGGCGGCGATGAAAGAGCGCCGGGACGGCATCCGGGAGGTGATCCTGACCGATGTGTGTCCTTTTACGCTTGGCACGGAGGTGGTCAGGGAATATGGAGACCATCGTTTTGAAAACGGTGTATTTCTGCCGATCATTGAGCGGAATACGGTGATCCCGGCAAGCCGTACAGAGCGGCTCTATACGGTCAGGGACAGCCAGACCAGGATCCGGGTGCATATTCTTCAGGGAGAGAGCCGTTTCGCGGTGAACAATCTTTCGCTGGGCGAGCTGCTCATCGATATCCCGTCGGCAAAGGCAGGAGAAGAGAGTGTGGATGTGACCTATACCTATGATATCAACTCGATCCTGGAGGTGGAGGTGAAGGTCATCTCCACCGGGAAAAAGGTCCGTCAGGTATTCAAGGACAGGGATCTGGATATGAGCGAGGAGGAGATCGAGGATCGTCTTCAGACGCTGACTTATCTGAAGATCCATCCCCGGGAGAAGGAGGAGAATAAGTTCCTGCTGCTTCGGGGTGAACGGATCTATGAGGAGAGTCTGGGCTATCGACGGGAGCAGGCGGGGCAGATGCTCCGGAACTTTGAGCACGCACTGGATTCCTACGATCCGGACCGGATCGCGGAGGAAAAGCAGGCATTTGTGGAATTTCTGGAAAAACTGGATGAATGGGAGTAAGTGAGATGGAGCTGCAGCAGATACTGGAAGCCATGTGGGCGGCATGCCCCTATAAGATCATAGTGAGTAATCCGGTGAAGAAGCCGGTATCAGAACAGACCGGCACAGAGCGTAGGTTCCAGAAGCTGGTATGCAACCGGCTGGAGCATGGCTGGCAGGTGGAAAAATACACACAGAAGCAGGTGTTCCACGAGAACCTGTCCCCGGAGGAGATGCAGGGGTTTCTTGAGCACGCACTTCGGGAGGAGTTCCGGCAGTGCAATGCCTGGGACGGTGAACGGGAGCATACGATCCGTATTTCCCGGGGCGGGAAGGTGACGGCGCAGAAGAAGCGGACGGCACAGGCGCCCAGGGAGAAGAAGGAGCATAACCGGAAGAAAAACTATATTCTGGAGGAGGGTACGGTGATCCCGCCTCTGGTGGATATGGGGATCTTCACATCAGAGGGCAGGATCGTGCGTTCCATGTATGACAAGTACAGGCAGATCAACCGGTTTGTGGAGCTGATCGATGATGAGATCGACAATCTGCCGAAGGATCAGACAATCACCGTGATCGACTTCGGATGCGGGAAATCTTATCTGACCTTTATACTGTATTATTATCTGGTTGAGGTAAAGGGACTGGATGTCCGGATCATCGGACTGGATCTGAAGGCGGACGTGATCGAGAACTGCAATCGTGCGGCGAAGAAATACGGCTATGACCGTCTGCATTTTGAACTGGGAGACATCAACGGCTATGACAGCCCGTATCCGGTGGATATGGTCATCTCTCTGCATGCCTGCGATACGGCTACGGATTATGCACTTTATAATGCGGTCCGCTGGAAGGCAAAGCTGATCTTCTCGGTTCCCTGCTGCCAGCATGAGCTGAACCGGCAGATGAAGAGCGATGAGCTGTCCATCCTGACCCGTTACGGCATCGTTCAGGAGCGGATGGCGGCGCTGATGACAGACGCCATCCGGGGCAATCTTTTGACGGTATGCGGGTACAGGACCCAGCTTCTGGAATTTGTGGATCTGTCCCACACACCGAAAAATATACTGATCCGTGCCGTACGGGGCGTAGTGCCCGGATCCACCCGCGAGAAAGCCCGGCGGGAAGTGGATGCGCTGGAAGCCCAGTTCGGATTCAGACCCACACTGGATGAGCTGTTATCCTCCTGAGAGTCTTTCTTTTATTCTCATAATTGCCGCGTCTACGGTCTTATCCCCGCTGTCTGCCGGAAACTGTTCCAGCCGGCGGCGGGTTTCTTCTGCTCTTTCTTCGCAGATTTTCCGAAAATCCGTATCTTCGGTCTGTTCCGCCGCCCGGAGGGAGGCGTCATAGATGCAGTAGAGGTGCCAGGCCTCTGCAGGCAGCCACAGATGCTGATATTCCTCCTCATACAGATCATACAGATTCAGATGGTCATGCAGATTGCCATAACGGTCCTGAGATATGAATTCATACAGGTAATGTGTTTGAGCTTCTTTGTCGTTGCTGCTGCTCATGATGACTATATGTTCCAGAATGCCGGAGAACAGTCCGCAGATACTCAGCAGAAGGAACAGAGCCAGCAGGAGTTTGAAAGTTGTCCGAATGGGTCTAATTGTCTGCTTCATGGTATCCCGCCTCCTTCCAGCGTTCTATAACAGACTCTTCGAGTCTGCTGAGGCTATTGGTGGATAAAAGATAATAGGGTTCGCCGTCCGGATTCAATGCGGAAAGCTCTTCTGAAGAAATACCGAAGACTCCGGAAAGATAGATCAGAGCCTCTTCCTGCCAGACATTCAGAATCGGCTGATTTTCCGGGTAAATATCCGGGTAGGCGGGGATGTCAGGATACAGAAGCTCCAGCGTATATTTGATCACAAAGTTGATCTGATATTTGTCAGGGATGATTCCCTGGGAGAGAGCCTCGGAGCATTCCATGCTGTTGCTCAGGAAGTCTGCATAATCATTATGGAGAAGGGTGATCTGGGTATATACCGGATAATCCGCAGGTTCAATCTCGTATTGATCCATAAAGGCATCCAGCTCCCCGTATTGTTCTTCCTCATACATCTGCGCCATCTGCTGCTCATAATCATCAGGGAGCCGGAAGGATGCAAAGGCATCCTCCGCTATGAGGAACATCCCCAGGTCGACCAGAAGCAGCAGAAAGACTATCAGGAACAGGATGACAAGGCTCAGGTTCAGGATGCGATGTGCCAGAGGGAGCCGCATCTGTTCCATGGTCTTATCCTTCAGATACTGATTAAAGCGTCTTCGTTTATGTACCTCCTGATGGAAGGCGATACCCTCCGGATTGGGAGTCCCGCAATAGGGACATTTCAGGTCGTTGACGGACACTTCTCCGCCGCAGTTCGGACATTTCATGGCTGTTTATTCGATCCTTTCCCGTGCAAGTATGGCATAAGGAACCACATCTTCTCCGATATAGTAATATTCTCCCAGATCCAGGATCTCCTGAACCTCCTCCTCGGTAATGGATATGGCTGTCAGCAGGTTTTGTGTCTGCATAAGGATCTGTTCCAGGGCAGCTTCATTATCCTGTATGAGCTGATCGGACAATGCCGTATCTGCCTCCTGAAATGCATTCACGCAGTAGGCAATGGCGGTGGCAAGATAATAAGTACGTGTGTCCTCGGAAGAATAGGGATCATCCAGACTTTCATAGTACCAGCCAAGAGATTCCTGGGCATAAGTCAGATACCGGTAGGAGCTGTCTACCTCGTAGTATTTTTCATAGGAGGGATCGTATTCCTCAATCTCGTCCATGCAGGAGACAAGGGCGTCAAGCTCCATTGCCTGAAGGTACTCTTCCAGCTGTTGTATATTATTCTCGCGTTTTAAATCTTTTATGGTGCGGATGCTCACGGCAATGACGCCGAACAGCAGAAGGACGAAAAGGATGCCCGCAAGGATCTTCCGTCCCATATGAGCAGCAGTCCGATTGGCATTTTTCAATAGCTGCTTCGGAAGGTTATTACGGATGTATTTTCCCTCTTCCTGTAAAGACCAGATGGTCTCGCGCTGCTGCTCCCGCGCTTCCCTGGTATTCTCGGTGGCACAGAAAGGGCATTTGGTCAATTCGTCATCGTATTCGTAACCACAGTATGGACATTGCATAACAGATTTCCTCTCCTTTTGGATAACTTGGCGCTGCGGACGGCTCCATTACGGCACATTTCCCGCAAGCCTGCATCTGATAAAATTTTAAAGGATTTTCCGGAGGAAGTAAAGGAAAAAAACGTGCGGAAGGCTATTGGCAAACACCGGTATCTTTATTATACTGGTAGAGGCAAATATGTGCACCTGACGTGGTGAAGACTGCCGGGGAAAAGGAGACAGATCATGGAAGAGAAGCAGCTTGCGTTTCACAGGGACGCGACAGAGAAGTTATTTTACAGAGACAGCCATCAGTGGGAGTTTACGGCAAGTGTGCTGTCCTGCGAAAAAAGTAAAAAGGGATACCGTATTGTTCTGGATCGGACTGCCTTTTTCCCGGAGGGGGGCGGACAGTTCGGAGACCGGGGCTGGCTGAATGAAGTTCGGGTACTGGATACCCATGAGAAGGACGGTGTGGTATATCACGAGACGGGAGAACCCATTGAGGCAGGGACACAGGTGGAAGGGAAGCTGGATGAAAAGGAGCGCTTCAGCCGTATGCAGCAGCATTCCGGGGAGCATATTCTGTCCGGTATCGTACACGGACTGTTCGGGTACGACAATGTGGGCTTTCATCTGGGCGCAGAGGTGACCACGCTGGATTTTAACGGAGAATTGAATGAGGAACAGGTGCGTGAGGCGGAGGACCGTGCCAATGCAGCGGTGTTTGCAGATATTCCAGTGCAGGTTCTGTATCCGGACCCAAAGGAGCTGCAGCAGATGGATTACCGCAGCAAGATCGAGATCGAGGGACAGGTGCGTATTGTGGCTGTTCCGGGCTATGATATGTGTGCCTGCTGTGCGCCCCATGTGGACCGTACCGGAGAGATCGGCATGATCCGGATCCTTTCCTGTGAAAAGCACAGGGGCGGCTGCCGGATGACCATTGTCTGCGGCATGCGGGCGCTGGAGGATTACCGGAGAAAGCAGCAGAGCGTGGGGGAGGTATCCGTTGCTCTGTCTGCCAAGCCGGAGGAGATCGGCAGTGCGGTGCTGCATCTGAAGGAGCAGCAGGCGAAGATCAGAGAGCAGCTCAACCGGATGCAGGAAGTCTATCTGCAGCAGAAGCTGACCGAAATCTGCCCGGGAGACAGGAATGTATGTATCTTTGAGGAAGAGATGGACCATATCGCAGTCCGTAATTTTGTCAATGGTGCCATGGAGCGCTGCGAAGGCATCTGCGGAGCATTTGTAGGTACGGATGAGAGCGGCTATCGCTATATTCTGGGAAGCCGGACCGTGGATCTTCGGACATTTTCCAGAGAGCTGAACAGCCGGTTTCAGGGGAAGGGCGGCGGCAGACCGGAGATGGTGCAGGGATCGCTGACAGGAAGAGAGCAGGAGATCCGGGAGATGATCTGCGGACAGTGAACGTTCTGAAACGCATCTTTTTCATACATATTTAATATTTGAACACTAAAAATTCACACCATGCGTATTGATTTATAAATGAAGGTTCACTATAATAAGAAGTGCTATGCGCAAGGAGGAAAGAGATGAGTGAGAACAAAGCTCCGAACAGTAACGGAGATAACAACAATAATAAAGCGCCAAGGAACCGTCAGAGTATTGCCGTTCTGCTGATTCTGGCGCTGTCGGCATTTATGATCATGAACTATGTGTCCGGCATGATGAAAAATGGACGGACCAGGGAGATCGGTTACGACGAATTCATAGAGATGCTGGAAGAGGACAAGGTCGCAAAGGTGGAGGATACGGGGCTTACCTGGGAGATCACGCCGAAGACCCAGCCTTTCGAGAATGCGGAACTTACTTATTATACAGGTAAGATGGATGATGAGGAGCTGCTTCCCCTGATGAAGGAGAAGCAGGTGGAGATCGTACCTTATGTACAGGATACGATCGCCGCACTGATCTGGGAGGTCATGTGGGCGCTTCTGCCGATCCTTTTGATCTTCGGGGTATTCGGGATGCTGATGCGCCGTATGGGCAGCGGCGGTATGATGGGTGTAGGCAAGAGCAAGGCAAAGGTCTATATCGAGAAGGAGACGGGAGTTACCTTCAAGGATGTGGCAGGGCAGGAGGAAGCCAAGGAGTCTCTGGTAGAGGTGGTGGATTTCCTGCATAACCCGGAGCGCTATGCCCAGATTGGAGCGAAGCTTCCCAAGGGCGCACTGCTGGTAGGACCTCCCGGAACCGGTAAGACCCTGTTGGCAAAGGCTGTGGCAGGAGAAGCGCATGTGCCGTTTTTCTCCCTGTCCGGTTCGGATTTTGTGGAGATGTTCGTGGGCGTTGGCGCTTCCCGTGTCAGGGATCTGTTCGAGGAAGCCAAGAAGAATGCGCCATGTATCATATTTATTGATGAGATCGACGCCATCGGCAAGAGCCGTGATTCCAGACTTGGCGGCAATGATGAGCGGGAGCAGACGCTGAATCAGCTTCTGGCAGAGATGGATGGTTTTGAGAGCAACAAGGCATGCCTGGTGCTGGCGGCGACCAACCGTCCGGAGGTGCTGGATCAGGCGCTGCTGCGCCCGGGGCGTTTTGACCGGAGGATCATTGTAGAACGTCCGGATCTGAAGGGACGCGTGGATGTACTGAAGGTACATGCCAAGAATGTACGCCTGGATGAGACGGTGGATCTGGAAGCCATTGCACTGGCTACCAGCGGAGCCGTGGGTTCGGATCTGGCGAACATGATCAATGAGGCGGCGATTCTGGCGGTGAAGGACGGCAGGAAGGCAGTGTCCCAGAAGGATCTGTTTGAGGCAGTGGAAGTGGTGCTGGTAGGCAAGGAGAAGAAGGACCGGATTCTGGGTGCAGAGGAGCGGAAGATCGTATCCTACCATGAAGTTGGTCATGCACTGGTCAGTGCCCTTCAGAAGGATTCGGAGCCGGTACAGAAGATCACCATCGTTCCCCGTACCATGGGAGCGCTTGGTTATGTGATGCATGTGCCGGAAGAGGAGAAGTATTTGAACACCAAGAGAGAGATCGAAGCCATGCTGGTCGGTTATCTGGGCGGCAGAGCTGCAGAAGAGATCGTGTTCGATACGGTGACCACCGGAGCAGCCAATGATATTCAGCAGGCGACCAGACTTGCCAGAGCTATGGTGACTCAGTACGGTATGTCGGATAAATTCGGACTGATGGGACTGGAAGCTCAGGAAAGTATGTACCTGAATAACGGAACGGTGCTGAACTGCAGTGATGAGACTGCGGCGGATGTGGATTCAGAAGTGATGCGCATATTG
This sequence comes from Clostridiales bacterium, assembly GCA_018376135.1. Lineage (GTDB taxonomy): Bacteria > Bacillota > Clostridia > Lachnospirales > Lachnospiraceae > Hominiventricola. The sequence continues at coordinate 92,856 of JAHABX010000006.1, forward strand.
AAGGAATCCTACGAGGAAGCGAAGCGCCTGTTGTCGGCAAACAGAGAGTGTCTGGATAAGATCGCTGAGTTCCTGATCGAAAAAGAGACGATCACAGGAAAGGAATTTATGGAGATCTTCCATAAAGTAAAAGAAGAATCGGAAGGATACAGGCAGGAAGAGCTTGTATTTGCAGAATAAAGGGTGAAAAGCCGCCGCGGACTGATGCGGCGGCTTTTTTACGGCAGAAGCAGCAGGTGGAAAATATGGCATTTAATATAGAAGAGGAATTGAAGAAGCTGCCGGCAAAGCCGGGCGTGTATCTGATGCACGACGAAAAGGATGCGATCATCTATGTGGGGAAGGCGATCTCCCTGAAGAACCGGGTGAGGCAGTATTTTCAGACCAGCCGGAATAAGGGCGTGAAGATCGAACAGATGGTGACACACATTGCGAGATTTGAGTATATCATTACGGATTCGGAGCTGGAAGCGCTGGTGCTGGAGTGCAATCTGATCAAGGAGCACCGTCCCAAATACAATACCATGCTTATGGATGACAAGGCATATCCCTTTATTAAGGTAACGGTCCAGGAGGATTTCCCCCGGGTGATACTGGCGAGGCAGATGCATAAGGACCGGGCAAAATATTTTGGTCCCTATACCAGTGCCGGCGCGGTGAAGGATACCATTGATCTGATCCATAAGCTGTATGGGATCCGTACCTGCAGCAAAGCGCTTCCGAAGATGCAGGGGAAGGAGCGTCCCTGCCTGAATTACCATATTCATCAGTGCCCGGCGCCCTGCCAGGGATATATTACGAAGGAAGCATACGGGGAGTCGGTGAAGAAGGCACTGTCCTTCCTGAACGGAAATTATGGTCAGGTCCTGAAGGAGCTGGAGGAGAAGATGCAGAAGGCGTCGGAGGAGCTGGAATTTGAGAAGGCCATCGAATACCGGGAGCTTTTGAACAGTGTAAGCAAGATCGCCCAGAAGCAGAAGATTACCAGCAGTGATATGGAGGACAAGGATGTGATCGCCATGGCGGCGGACAAGGAGGATGCGGTGGTGCAGATCTTCTTTGTGCGGGACGGAAGGCTGATCGGAAGAGACCATTTCTGTCTGCATATTGCGGGAGATGACCGGAAGGAAGAGGTGCTGTCTGCATTTCTGAAGCAGTTTTATGCGGGAACGCCGTACATTCCCAGAGAGCTGATGATCCAGTATGAGATCGATGAGCAGGAGGTCATTGAGGAGTGGCTGAGTGCCCGCCGTGGTCAGAGGGTATATATCCGGATTCCGAAGAAGGGAAGCAAGGAGAAGCTGGTGGAGCTGGCGCAGAAGAATGCCCAGATGGTGCTGACTCAGGACAAGGAGAGGATCCGCAGGGAAGAGGGGCGGACCATCGGAGCCATGAAGGAGATTGCGAAGCTTCTGGGACTGCCCGGAATCAACCGGGTGGAAGCATATGATATCTCCAATATCAGCGGTTTTCAGACGGTTGGCTCCATGGTGGTGTTTGAGAAGGGACGGCCCAAGCGCTCCGATTACCGGAAATTCCGTATCCGTGGGGTGCAGGGAGCGGATGATTATGCCAGTATGGAGGAGATGCTGACCCGAAGACTTTCCCATTATGAGAATTATCCGGACCTGATCATGATGGACGGCGGCAGGGGACAGGTGAATGTTGCGCTGAAGGTCATGGATGCAGTAGGAGTTCATGTGCCGGTCTGCGGTATGGTAAAAGACGATAAGCACCGGACCAGAGGCATCTATTTTAACAATGCGGAGCTGCCCGTTGAGAGGGACAGTGAGGGCTTCCGGCTGGTGACAAGGGTGCAGGATGAGGCGCACCGTTTTGCAATTGAATATCACCGTTCTCTGAGGAGCCGGGAACAGGTGCATTCGGTTCTGGATGACATCAGAGGGATCGGTCCGGCACGCAGGAAGGCACTGATGAAGGGCTTTCAGACCCTGGATGAGATCAGGGCTGCATCCGTGGAGGAGCTTGCGTCTGTGGAGGGGATGAACCTGAAAGCGGCACAGCAGGTATTTGATTTTTTTCACGTTGATAAGCAGACCAAAAAGTGTTATTCTGAGATTAGCGAAAAGCCGGAATTTTCGGCGGAGAAGGAGAATAATCATGCAGACAGTATCATTGAATAAAATGATTGAAAAGCTGGAACTGAAGAATCTGGTTCCGGAGATCGAGACAGACGGGATAGAGATCAGCAGTCCGGATATTAACAGACCGGCGCTTCAGCTTGCCGGATATTTTGAGCATTTTGCCTGCGAGCGGGTGCAGATCATTGGATATGTGGAGTTTACCTATCTGAAGAGCCTGGATAAGGAAGAGAAGATGGAGAACTATGAGCGGTTCATGTCCAGCAAGATCCCCTGTGTGATCTATGCGTCCAGAACGGAGCCGGACGAAGAGATGATCGAGCTTGCCAAGAAGTACAGGAAGCCGCTTCTGTGGAGCTCACGTATGACATCCCCGCTGATGGCAGAGGTCATCCGCTGGCTGAATGTGGAGCTGGCTCCCTGTATCTCCATTCATGGCGTGCTGGTGGACGTATACGGCGAAGGCGTGCTGATCATGGGAGAGAGCGGTATCGGTAAGAGTGAGGCGGCGCTGGAGCTTCTGAAGCGCGGACATCGTCTGATCACGGATGACGTGGTGGAGATCCACAAGGTCAGTGACGATACGCTGGTGGGAACCTCTCCGGAGATCACCCGTCACTTTATCGAGCTGCGCGGCATTGGCATTATTGATGTGAAGACACTGTATGGTGTGGAGAGTGTCAAGGAGACACAGAATATCGATATGGTCATTAAGCTGGAGGAATGGGACAAGGATAAGGAGTATGACCGCCTGGGACTGAATGAGGAGTATACGGAGTTTCTTGGGAACAAGGTCGTATGTCATTCGATTCCGATCCGCCCCGGCAGGAACCTGGCAATTATCGTAGAGTCTGCAGCCGTCAACCACAGGCAGAAGAAAATGGGCTACAATGCGGCACAGGAGCTGTACCGCAGGGTGCAGGAGAGCATCAACAAGAACAGAAAATAAAAACAGAGAACAAAAACAGGGGGAACGCGGATATGAAAAATTATTGCTTTGGAATCGATATTGGGGGAACAACCGTCAAGATGGGACTGTTCCGGACGGATGGTCAGCTTGTGGACAAGTGGGAGATCGCGACCCGGACAGCAAACGGAGGAGAAGCGATCCTGCCGGATATTGCGGCTTCTGCACTGGACAAGCTAAAGGAGATGGGGATTGATAAGGAGGATGTGGCGGGTATCGGTTATGGCGTTCCGGGTCCCATCAGCCAGGATGGAGTCATTCCCCACACGGCAAATCTGGGCTGGGGCTATAAGGAAGTGACCAGAGAGCTGACGGAGCTGACCGGACTGACCTGTAAGGGCGGCAACGATGCCAATGTTGCGGCACTGGGAGAGCTTTGGAAGGGAGCCGCGGCAGGACACAGGAACGGCGTTATGGTGACGCTGGGAACCGGCGTGGGCGGCGGCATCATTGTGGACGGCAGGATCGTTACCGGAGCCAATGGGGGCGGCGGCGAGATCGGACACATCCATGTGGATGACAGTATCCCGTGGAAGTGCGGCTGCGGCAATCAGGGCTGTCTGGAGCAGGTGGCATCTGCCAACGGAATCGTCAGCCTGGCAAAATGGATGATCCAGGAGGGCGGTGCGGTACGCACCTCTCTTGACACGGATACCATGTCGGCTAAGGATATCTGGGATGCAGTTAAGGCAGGAGATGACTTTGCGGTACAGGTGGCGGAGCGCTTCGGCAAATACCTGGGCGGTGCACTGGCAAATGTGGCAGCTACCGTGGACCCGGAGATCTTCGTCATCGGCGGCGGCGTATCCAAGGCAGGTACGGTGGTTCTGGATTATATCCAGAAATATTACATGAAGGATACCTTCAGAGGATGCCGGAGCGCTCAGTTCGTCATTGCGACGCTGGGGAACGACGCAGGTATCTACGGTTCCGCAAGGCTTGTAATTGAAGATTGATCGATAAAAAGGATGCCTTTGGGCATCCTTTTTTGGGCTGCGTGACGGAACTTTCATGGAAAAATGAAAAAAATTTTTATTTTTTAAAAATATTAGAAAAAAACTTTTATTTTTGTATTGACAAAGCATTGTGCACTCTGTATAATTCAAAATGTGGATTGGGAAATCATTTATTCATAATATTCAAAAGGGGGAACCAAAATGAAAAAGAAAACGATTTCTAAGATTCTTGCAGTTGCACTGACCTTTGCAATGGTGCTTGGAACAGCAGCATGCGGCAGCAAAGAGACGGCAGAGGCTCCGGCTGAAACTCCGGCGGAGACAGAAGCGCCTGCTGAGAGCGAGGCTCCGGCAGAGACGACAGCAGATGCTGTGGATATTACCTTATGGACATATCCCATCGGTAACTGGGGCGATCAGGCAACGGTTGACGCACTGATCGAGAAGTTTGAGGCTGCAAATCAGGGGATCAATGTAACGGTTGAGTATCTGGATTACACCAATGGTGATGACCAGATCAATACCGCAATTGAAGGCGGACAGGCGCCGGATATGGTTATGGAAGGACCGGAGAGACTGGTTGCAAACTGGGGAGCAAAGGGTCTGATGGTCGATATCAGCGATATGTGGACGGATGAAGCAAAAGCAGATATTTATCCTTCTGTAGAAGCTGCATGTAAGGATACTTCCGGAAAATATTTTGAGTATCCGTTATGTATGACCGCTCATACCATGGCGATCAACAAGGATATGTTTGAAGCGGCAGATGCTCTTCAGTATGTGGATGTTGAGAACCGTACCTGGACTACCGATGATTTCGTAAAAGCGGTAGAAGCTTTAGTAGCATATGGTCAGGACAATGTGGCAGCAGTATACTGCAGCGGACAGGGCGGAGACCAGGGTACCCGTGCACTTGTAAACAACCTGTACGGCGGAACCTTCACCAATCCGGAGCATACTGCTTATACCGCAGACAGCGCTGAGAACGTAAAGGCTCTTGAGCTGCTGGCAGGTCTTGAGGGTGTGAACTTCGACGCAGGTATCGCAGGCGGCGATGAGATCCAGTTATTCGTTCAGGGACAGCTTGCTATGGCATTCTGCTGGAACGTAGCACAGGAGAAGAACAATGCAGAGGCACTGACCTTCGACGTACTTCCGATGAGCTTCCCGTCTGATGACGGAAAAGCAGAGCTCTGCGGCGGCATCTGGGGATTCGGTATCTTTGATAACGGCGATGCGGCTAAGATCGAAGCTTCCAAGACCTTCATCAACTGGGTATGCAACGATGAAGCACAGGCAACAGAGAGCGTAAAAGCTTCTACATACTGGTCTGTACGTCAGTCTCTTGCAGATGTATGGACAGGCGATGAGATGATGACCGAGTACGCTACCTTCGTACCGTCTATGGGCGATTACTATCAGGTAGTTGCCGGATGGGCAGAGGCTCGTACCGCATGGTGGAACATGCTGCAGCAGATCGGTTCCGGTACTCCGGCAGCAGATGCAGCGACAGCGTTTGTAGAAACGGCTAATGCAGCAGCAGGCAAATAACCGGCACAGATAATTCCAGGATAGACATTGAGGGGCCCCTCCTCCGCGTGATGCGTGGGGAGGGGCTTTTTAACAGAGGGGAATGAGGGGAGTTTATATGGCTAAGATGAAACAGCAGACCACTATGAGCCGGGCACTGGTACGCCGTGAGACAATATCCGGATATCTGTTCTTACTGCCGAGTCTGGTTTTCTTTATCGGATTTGTAATCATACCGATGTTCCTGTGCGTGTGGACGGGATTTTTTGATTCCACCATGGGAAAAGACAGTGTAGATGTATTTATAGGATTGCAGAATTATGCTACAATGTTCAAGGATCCTGTCTTTTTAAGATCATTATGGAATACCATCATCATCGTGATCGTATCGGTTCCGGCGGTATGTATCTTTTCACTGTGGGTCGCATCTGCGATCTATCAGCTGAATGGAAAGCTTCTGTCCACCTTCCGCTGCATCTTCTACCTTCCGGTGGTTACCGGTTCTGTAGCAGTTACGGTAGTATGGAAGTGGATGTTTAACAATTATTATGGTATATTTAATTATATTGGCAAGGAAACCGGGCTGATCGAGAAAAATATCAATTGGCTTGGTGATGAGAGATTTGCACTCTGGTGTATTATCCTGATCCTTTTTACGACTTCCGTTGGTCAGCCTATCGTATTATACGTATCCGCACTTGGAAACGTAGATCCGACACTGATCGAGGCGGCAGAGGTAGACGGCGGCACAAGATTCCAGGTATTCTGGAAGATCATGTGGCCTCAGATCATGCCGACCACTCTTTACATTCTGGTTATTACCACGATCAACAGTTTCCAGTGTTTCGCACTGATCCAGCTGTTGACCTCCGGCGGACCGAACCATAGCACGGATACGGTGATGTACTATATCTACTACACCGCATTCAAGCTGTACGACTATGGTTATGCAAACGCTATGGGCGTTGTGCTGGCAATCTTCATTGCTCTTCTTTCTGCACTGCAGTTTAAGGTAATGAAGTCCGAATAATAACTGGAAAGGAAAAAGAGAGATGAATAAAAAAAGAATAACTCCGTATAAGGTTGTATCTTTGATTGTTTTAATTGTGCTGGCATTCCTGTTCGCGTTTCCGCTGTACTGGATCATCACAGGTGCATTTAAGACAAAGATGGAAATCAATGCAACTGTTCCGGCATGGATTCCTACGGAATGGGTGCTGGATAACTTTAAGACGCTGTTCAGCCGCCAGCAGACACCTTTGTTTGAGCTGACGGTTCCGTTCAGCAGCTACTTTACTGAGAATGGAAAGCCGATCCTTCTTCTTACCGGACCCGTTGTTCCGGGTGCGATCCGCTGGCTGCTCAATACGGTGTTCATGGCAGTTGCTTCCATGATCCTGACCTGTATTACCGCTGCCATGGCTGGTTATGCGCTGGCAAAGAAGCGTTTTGTGGGACGCGGTCTTCTGTTTACCCTGATCGTATGTGCAATGGCGCTTCCGAAGCAGGTGATCCTGATCCCGCTGCTGCGTGAGATGTCTGCCCTGAATCTTTACAATACCATATGGGCGGTCATCTATCCGATCGTAGGCTGGCCGTTCGGTGTGTTCCTGATGAAGCAGTTCTCGGAGGGCGTTCCGGGAGAGATGCTGGAGGCGGCACGTGTGGACGGCGCAGGCGAGGCGAAGACCTTTATACAGATTGTGCTTCCGATGGTAAAACCCGGTATCGGCGCGCTGGCGATCTTTACCTTTATCAACTCCTGGAATGATTATTTCATGCAGTTGATCATGCTGACCAGCACCAATAACCTGACCATTTCTCTGGGTATTGCAAAGCTGCAGGCAGAGAACTCGACGGACTTTGGTCTGATCATGGCAGGTGCGACTCTTGCGGCTGTACCGATCATTATCATATTCATTGCATTTCAGAAATACTTTACACAGGGTATTACCATGGGAGCGGTTAAGGGCTAAGGCACAGGAAGCCATAAGGAGTGTAGATCAATGATATTTGGAAATATAAGAGATGCAGAAGCCTTCGGGTTTGTGGAGAGAAAGGTACAGGTCTGTCTGGATTATATGAAGAATCATGACCTGAGCACCATGGATCTGGGAACCTATGAGATCGAAGGGAAAGACATTTATGTGAATCTCTGTGAGTATGTAACGCAGGAGACAGAAGAGCGGGTATGGGAGTGTCACAGGAACTATCTGGACATTCACGTGACCGTGACCGGGGCAGAGCAGATGGATTTTGGCTTTCTGTCCCGGATGCAGCCGGGACCTTATGATGCCGGGAAGGATCTGATCATCCTGGAGGGGGATGCGGCAGGCAGTCTCATATTGAACGAGGGAGATTTTCTTGTGTGCTATCCCCAGGATGTACACCGTACTGCCGTTAAAGTAGGGGAACCGAAGAATATCAGGAAAGCGATCTTTAAAGTGAAAATATAAGCAGAGTAACCGTTCGGAATACAGACCTTTGTGAGCGTGCTCGCAAGGTCTGTATGATGTATCGTTCTGAGCTGCAAGGAGGGTCAGCAGATATCCGGAATCAGCTCTGCCAGTGTTTTGGCCAGCGTCCGGTGGCTGTCGGGACTCAGATGCATATAGTCGTAGGGATACATGGAGATTCCGTCGATGGCGCCTGCGTCCAGAAAGTGACAGTTCAGCCGTTTTGCCACATCCTCATAGAGAGGAGCCAGCGCCCGGGATTTTTCCACGCAGCCCGGACCCATCTCGCCTGCCACATTTGTGAAAGCATAGCCCTCTTCAATCGGAGGGGGCGCGATGATCAGGACGTTCGGACGGTTTTTCCAGGCTTCTGCGGAAGCCATCGCCTTAGCCGCAAGCCGTTCCATACCCTTTGCGATATTTTCGGGGGTCGCGCTGAAGCGGGATTTGGTATCGTTGGTTCCCAGCATAAGGATCAGAAGGTCCAATGGCTCATGGGTCATCATGCAGGGATAAAGGTGGGAAAGACCATTCAGTCCTTCAAAGAGAGGGTCGTCAAAACAGGTTGTCCTGCCGCTCATACCCTCTTCCCGGACGAGATAATCGTCACCGAGAAGCCGGCCGAGCAGGCAGGTCCATCGTTCCTTTTCTGTAAAGCGTCCCATGTTGGCGGAATTGTAGCCGTGTGTATTGGAATCGCCAAAACACACAATGGTTTTTGTTGTACTGCTCATAAGAGATCTCCTTTGATTGATGGGTTGTATTTAGACTGATTATAACATACAAAAAGTTGGAGGAAAATGTTTATGGATAACAATCCGGGAATTCTTTTGCAGATAAAATCGGCGTATAACCAGTTGACCAAAGCAGAGAAAAAGGTTGCGGATTTTGTGCTGGAAAATACAGAACAGGTATTGTATATGTCGATCACGGACCTGGCGGACGCCTGCTCCGTGGGAGACACAAGCGTCTACCGTTTCTGCAGGACCATGAAGCTGCAGGGCTATCAGGAGTTTAAGATGCAGCTTTCCCTGTCTCTGGCAGCCCAGGATGTATCGGGAACGGCAGTGGTACAGACAGAAGCGAAGGATCTGGCGGAGCGTATTATGCTCTCCAATATCCAGGCGATCCAGGATACGTATATGCTTTTGGACCGGGAGAGTGTTTCGGCGGTGGTCACCATGATGGAGGAGGCAAGAAGAGTATACTTCTTCGGTATCGGAGACAGCCGGTTAAGTGCTGAGGAGGGCAGGAACAAGTTCCTGCGGATTACGGGCAAGGTAGCATGTATCTCGGACCCGCATCTGCAGTCCATGGCGGCTGCCATTGCGTCAGAGGAGGATCTGATCATTATCATCTCTTATTCGGGCGCAACCAAAGACAATATCTATGTAGCCAAGGAGGCAAAGCGGGCAGGGGCAAAGATCGCATGTATTACCCATTACCGTAAATCACCGCTGACCGCCTATGCGGATGCCGTGCTTCTGTGCGGAGCAAAGGAGGCTCCCATGGACGGGGGGTCCATGGCGGCGAAGATCGGACAGATGTATCTGATTGATCTTCTGTATCAGGAGTATTACAGCAGGAATACGGAGGAATGTGCCATCAGCCATGAGAAGACAGTCAGATCAGTAGTAGAAAAATTGTATTAGAAAGGGGAAAAGAGCTATGCATGAGAGAGTGGAAAGTCTGAAGGGAAAATTAATTGTATCATGCCAGGCGCTGCCTCATGAGCCTCTGCATTCTTCTTATATTATGGGAAGAATGGCAGCTGCGGCAAAGGAAGGCGGAGCGGTAGGCATCCGTGCAAATACAAAGGAGGATATTGCGCAGATCCAGGCAGAGACAGGACTTCCGGTCATCGGTATCGTGAAAAGGGATTATGAGGATTGTAAGGTATATATCACACCTACCATGAAGGAGATCGAGGAGCTGATGGAGGTAAAGCCGGAGATCATCGCCATGGATGCGACGATTGCGGCCAGACCGGGAGGAAAGACACTGGATGAGTTTTTCCGTGAAGTGAAGGAGCGTTATCCGGATCAGCTGTTTATGGCAGACTGTTCTACTGTAGAGGAGGCGCTTCACGCAGACGAGCTGGGGTTTGATTTCATCGGGACCACCATGGTGGGATATACAGAGCAGAGCCGGGGGCTGAAGATTGAGAGCAATGATTTCGAGATCATCCGTGAGATCCTTGCGAAGGCAAAGCATCCGGTGATTGCAGAGGGAAATATCAATACACCGGAGAAGGTAAAGCGGGTGATCGAGCTGGGCTGCTTCAGCGTGGTTGTGGGATCTATTATCACCAGACCGCAGCTGATCACAAAAGCGTTTGCAGACGTGCTGAAATAGGAGGGATGTCCAATGAGGATCGCAGCGCTGGATATCGGCGGAACCTCCATAAAGTCCGGGATCTGGAACGGGGAGGAGATCACGGAACAGAAGGAATGGGATACCAATGCAAGCCGTGGAGGTGCTTATCTCATGGAGAGGGTGAGTGAGATTCTGCGCACCTGCGGCAGCTTTGATGCCATCGGCATCAGCACAGCGGGACAGGTCGACCGGTCGAAGGGCAGTATCTATTATGCCAACGACAATATCCCGAATTATACGGGGATGGAGATCCGCCGGATCCTGGAAGAGGAGTTTGGAGTCCCGGTGGAAGTGGAAAATGATGTAAATGCAGCAGCTTTGGGAGAGCTTCATTTTGGAGCGGCGAAGGGAGCGGACAGTTTTCTGTGCCTGACCTACGGAACCGGCGTTGGGGGCGCCATTGTGATCGATGGAAAGGTATTTTCAGGTCACTCATATTCCGGAGGGGGCTTCGGAGGCATCGTGATCCATCCGGAGGATATGAGACCGGACGAGGAGTTCAGCGGGTGCTATGAGAAGTGCGCTTCCACCACCGCGCTGGTAAGACGTGTAAAAGAAGTAGACGCATCACTGGACAATGGACGGAAGATATTTGAGTCCTTTGAGCGTCCTGAGGTAAGGCGGCAGATCGATGAGTGGATTGATGAGATCGTATGCGGACTGGTAACGCTGATCCATATCTTCAATCCGTCGGACATTCTGCTGGGGGGAGGCGTTCTGGCGCAGCCATATATTATAGGAGAGGTGAGAAGACGCGTGGAGGAGCGCATCTCGCCGGGATTTCGGGGAACCCGGCTGGTGCAGACGAGTCTTGGCAATCAGGCAGGGCTGATGGGAGCAGCCTGGCTTGCCTGTGAGCGTATGGGTAAACAATCATATACAGAATAAGGAGAGAGAAAGATGAGAGACATTTCCAGGTATCAGGGAATTATTCCGGCATTTTACGCATGCTATGATGAAAATGGGGAAATTGACGGGGCACGGGTGGAGGAATTTACCCTTCATCTGCTGAAAAAAGGCGTAAAGGGACTCTATGTGGGAGGCTCCTCCGGCGAGTGTATCTATCACAGCGTTGCAGAGCGTAAGCTGGTTCTGGAGCATGTGATGAAAGCGGCGCAGGGAAGACTTACCATCATCGCTCATGTGGGCTGCAACAATACTGCGGACAGCAAGGAGCTGGCGGCTCATGCGGAGAGCCTGGGAGTTGATGCGATCGCTTCGATTCCGCCGATTTATTTCCATCTGCCGGAGTATGCCATTGCAGAGTACTGGAATGACATTTCTTCCGCAGCGCCGAATACGGATTTTGTGATCTACAATATTCCGCAGCTTGCAGGAGTGGCGCTGACCATGCCTTTGTTCCATGAGATGCTGAAGAATCCCCGCGTTGCGGCAGTGAAGAACAGCTCCATGCCGATCCAGGATATTCAGATGTTCAAGATGGACGGCGGAGAGGATTTCGCAGTTTTCAACGGACCGGACGAACAGCTGGTGGGCGGTCTTGCCATCGGCGCAGACGGAGGCATCGGCGGAACCTACGGCGTGATGCCGGAGCTTTATCTGAAGATCATGGCGCTTGTGGGAGAGGGTAAAATTGCGGAGGCGCAGAAGATCCAGCATGCAGCAGATAAGATCATCTATGCAATGTGCGCCTGCCACGGCAATCTGTATGCGGTTATGAAGGAGATCCTGAAGATCCGTGAAGGCATCGAGCTGGGCGGAGTACGTAAGCCGCTGCCGAACCTGATTCCGGAGGATATGGAGCAGGTAAAGAAATGCGCTGCCATGATCGATGATGCGATCAGGAGCTATTGCTAAGCAGAATTAAGATATTTATAGAAAACAAAAAGCCCTTCGGTTCCTTCCGACAGGGCTTTTTGAAATTCGAGCGTTTTGGCGTACTCTGACAGGCTGCCTGCGGCAGCTCTTATTTTTTCATTGCCGCCCGTTTTCTGAGGGTGGGATCCAGGATCTTCTTCCGGATACGCAGGCTCTTGGGGGTGATCTCCAGAAGCTCATCCGTATCAATGAACTCCAGACACTGCTCCAGACTTAAAATCCTTGGAGGAGTCAGCTTCAGCGCTTCATCGGCGCTGGAGGAACGGGTATTGGTCAGCTTCTTGGTCTTGCAGACATTCAGCTCAATATCATCCGTCTTGCCGTTCTGCCCTACGACCATTCCGGAATAGACCTTCTCACCTGGTCCGATGAAGAGGGTTCCTCTCTCCTGAGCATTGAACAGTCCGTAGGTGATGGATTCACCGGACTCGAAGGCGATCAGGGAACCCTGCTTGCGGTACTGGATATCTCCTTTGTAAGGCTCGTAGCCGCTGAAGATGGTATTCAGGACACCGGTACCTCTGGTGTCGGTCATGAATTCCCCTCTGTAGCCGATCAGTCCCCGGGATGGGATGGAAAATTCCAGACGGGTGGAGCCGCTGCTGTTGGTGTGCATGTTCAGAAGCTCACCTTTGCGTTCACCCAGCTTCTGGATGACATTTCCTGCGTATTCATCATCCACATCGATATAAGCCAGCTCCATGGGTTCCATCTTTTTGCCGTTCTCATCTGTGCGGTACAGGACCTCTGCCTTGCTGACCGAGAACTCATAGCCTTCACGGCGCATGTTTTCGATGAGGACGGACAGGTGAAGCTCGCCTCTTCCGGATACCTTGAAGCTGTCTGTATTCTCGGTCTCTTCTACCCGGAGACTCACATCCGTGTTCAGCTCACGGAACAGACGGTCACGCAGGTGGCGGGAGGTGATGTATTTTCCTTCCGTTCCGGCAAGAGGGCTGTCGTTGACGTTGAACTGCATGGCAATGGTCGGCTCGGAGATCTTCTGGAACGGGATGGCATTGGGCGCTTCCGGAGAGCAGATGGTATCTCCGATGTGGAGATCTGCAATACCGGAGATCGCCACGATGGAGCCGATGGTGGCGGAGGGTACATCCACCTTGTTCAGTCCGTCGAACTCGTAAAGCTTGCTGATCTTTACCTTTTTGATCTTGTCCGGCTCGTGGTGGTTGACGATGACTACCTCCTGGTTGACGCTGACATTTCCGTTATCCACCTTGCCCACGCCGATACGTCCCACATATTCATTGTAGTCGATGGTGCTGATCAGTACCTGGGTAGGTGCTTCCGGATCGCCTTCCGGCGCGGGAATGTAATCCAGGATCGTATCAAAAAGAGGGGTCATGTCTTTGGCTTCATCCTTCAGATCCAAAGTGGCATAACCGCCTTTTGCAGAAGCAAATACAAAGGGGCAGTCAAGCTGCTCGTCGGTTGCATCCAGATCGATCAGAAGCTCCAGCACTTCGTCGATGACCTCCTGGGGGCGCGCCTCGGGACGGTCGATCTTGTTGATGCAGACGATGACCGGAAGATTCAGCTCCAGTGCCTTGCGGAGCACGAATTTGGTCTGGGGCATGGAACCCTCGAAGGCGTCTACTACCAGGATGACGCCGTTTACCATCTTCAGTACACGCTCCACCTCGCCGCCGAAGTCCGCGTGACCCGGGGTGTCGATAATGTTGATCTTTACATCTTTATAGAGGACGGCTGTGTTCTTGGACAGGATCGTGATTCCACGTTCTCTTTCGATGTCATTGGAGTCCATGACACGGTCTGCCACCTCCTGGTTGGCGCGGAAAACTCCGCTCTGTTTTAACAGTTCATCTACCAGCGTTGTCTTGCCATGGTCTACATGGGCAATGATCGCTATGTTTCTCACATCTTCACGTTTCATAAGTTGAACCTCATTCTCAGTCTGTTTTCAAATTCTGTTTTCACTGGTCTTACAAATTTAATAGTGTATCACATTTTCCTGAGAAAACAAGCATTTTGACTCACTTCCGAAAAAAAATCGGACCATTCGGAGGAATGGAGGAATATTTTGGACAAATTTTGGAATATTCAGAGAGAACGCTGCATATATTTTACAGACAAAATACGAAAAGAGACACTTCGTCAAAGAGAAGGGAGAACAAAATTATGTCAGATAAGATTATTGAAAACAACCAGGTATCCATCGTAGGAGAGGTCATATCCGATTTTACATTCAGCCATGAGGTTTTTGGAGAGGGCTTTTATATGCTGAATGTTTCCGTGAAGAGACTGAGTGATTCCTGCGATGTGATACCGCTTATGATTTCCGAGCGGCTGATCGATGTGAACGAGGATTTTCGTGGCGCTTATATCCGCGCAACCGGACAGTTCCGTTCCTATAACCGCCATGAGGAAAAGAAGAACCGGCTGGTCCTCTCTGTTTTTGTGAGAGAGCTGGAATTTATGGAAGAGGAAGTGGAAAATGCAAAAACCAATCAGATTTTCCTGGACGGCTTTATCTGCAAGCCTCCGGTGTACCGGAAGACGCCTCTTGGAAGAGAGATCGCAGATATTCTGCTGGCGGTAAACCGTCCTTACGGGAAGTCGGATTACATTCCCTGTATCTGCTGGGGAAGAAATGCCCGCTTTGCCTCCGGCTTTGAGGTAGGAGGACATACGCAGATCTGGGGACGGATTCAGAGCAGGGAATATATGAAAAAGATCGATGAGGAGGAGAGTGAGCGCCGGGTTGCCTACGAGGTTTCAGTAAGTAAGCTGGAATATCTGGACTGATATAGAGAACCCTTTGTGAGGACTTGCATTTCTTCCTTGGCTAGTGTAATATAAAAAAGATACAGGTGGTTCTGTTTCATGTTCAGAAATGTGGGGAAGTTATGGAGAAGGGAAATTTACAGGTTTATTTTGGAAGTGGAAAGGGCAAGACGACAGCGGCGATCGGGCAGGCAGTCAAAGCGGCGAGCAGAGGAAAATCTGTGTTCATTGTCCAGTTCCTGAAGGAACGTCAGCCGGAGGAGATCAGCTTTGTACAGAGGCTGGAGCCGGAGATCAAGCTGTTTCGCTTTCAGCGCAGAGAGAAGGCATTTCAGGAGCTGGAGCCTTCCGAGCAGGCAGAAGAGACCATGAACATGAAGAACGGGTTCAATTTTGCCAAAAAGGTACTGGCGACAGGAGAATGCGATGTTCTGATTCTGGACGAGGTGCTGGGGCTGGTGGATTATGGAATCGAGACCACAGAGGATATCCGGGCGCTTCTTGAAGAAGTTCCGGATGACGTGGAGCTGATCTTTACCGGGAACAGCTTTTGCCCGGAGATCGTGGAATGGGCGGACTGTGTCTATGAGACGACGGCTCTGAAGGAATAGGAGACACGATGTTATATCTTTATCTCATAATTTAAACAAAAGATGATCAGGAGGAAAATTATGTCAGTTTTTACAGGTGCAGGAGTTGCCATTGTTACTCCCATGACAGAGACAGGTGCAGTAAATTATCCGAAGCTGGAAGAGATTCTGGAATATCAGATTGCGAACGGAACAGACAGTATCATCATCTGCGGTACGACGGGTGAAGCGTCTACCCTGACCCATGAGGAGCATCTGGAAACCATTCGTTTTACAATTGAAAAGGTAGCGGGAAGAATTCCTGTCATTGCGGGAACAGGTTCCAATTGTACAGAGACTGCTGTATGGCTGTCCACCGAGGCAGAGAAATACGGAGCAGACGGACTGCTGGTTGTTACTCCTTACTATAATAAAGCGACTCAGAAGGGTCTGATCGCTCATTTTACAAAGATTGCCAATTCCGTAAAGATCCCGGTGATCCTGTACAACGTACAGAGTCGTACCGGTGTGAATATTACCCCGGAGACTGCTGTATATCTTGCGAAGAATGTGGATAACATTGTCGGTATCAAGGAAGCAAGCGGAAATATCTCCCAGATCGCAAAGATGGCTCATCTGGCAGGAGACGTGCTGGACATCTATTCCGGTAACGATGATCAGATCGTTCCGATCCTGTCCCTGGGCGGCAAGGGCGTGATCTCCGTTCTGTCCAATGTGGCTCCTCAGGAGACCCATGATATCGTTGCGAAGTTTATGGAGGGCGACGTGAAAGGAAGTCTGGAGCTGCAGCTGCGTGCGCTTCCGCTGGTGGAGAAGCTGTTCTGTGAAGTGAATCCGATTCCGGTGAAGGCTGCCATGAACATGCTGGGCTGGGAGGTAGGTCCTTTGAGAATGCCGCTGTCTCCTCTGGAAGAAGGGCATGAGGAAGGCTTAAGAGCAGCATTGAAGGAATTCGGAGTAAAGGCAAAGGGTGAGAACTGATGATCAAAGCGATTATGCATGGCTGCAACGGTCATATGGGGCAGGTGATCAGCGGTCTGATCAGAGAGGATGCAGAGATCGAGATGGCAGCAGGCATCGACCTGGTGGACTGCCGTGACAATGGATATCCGGTATTTACAAATATATGGGACTGTAACGTGGAGGCGGACGTCATTATAGATTTCGCATCTGCAAAAGCGACGGATGAGCTTTTGAAGTTCAGCGTGGAGCGCGGGATTCCGGTGGTCCTGTGTACCACAGGGCTTACAGAGGAGCAGCTTGCGGCAGTAAAGGAAGCCAGCACGAAGGTGGCAGTGCTCAAGTCGGCGAACATGTCTCTGGGCGTGAATATATTGATGAAGCTTCTCAAGGATGCGGCAAAGGTACTTGCTCCGGCGGGCTTTGACATTGAGATCGTGGAGAAGCACCATAACCGGAAGCTGGATGCACCAAGCGGTACGGCTCTGGCACTGGCAGATTCCATCAATGAGGTGCTGGATAACGAGTATGCCTACAAGTATGACCGCAGTCAGGATCACCAGAAGCGGGAGAAGAAGGAGATCGGAATCTCTGCTGTCCGCGGAGGAACCATCGTGGGAGATCATGATGTGATCTTCGCAGGAACGGACGAGGTCATCACCTTCAGCCATACCGCCTATTCCCGTGCGATCTTCGGCAAGGGCGCGGTACAGGCAGCCAAATTCCTGGTCGGAAAGCCGGCCGGTTATTATCAGATGAGCGATGTGATCGGCGGCCAGCTTTCATAAAAAACTGAATAAAAATTTAATAGTTGTCCATATTAGTAACAGCAGGTCAAACACTGTTTTTTATCTTTATTTTAATTAAAAGGAGAGACTCTTATGAAACAGTTCAAGAAGTATTGCGTTGGCATGCTGTTACTGGTGACACTGCTTTTTGTCACCGCATGCGGCAGCTCGAATGACGGTACCGCCACAGACAATGGAGGTAACGAAACGACCACGGACGGCAATGTGGATAATAATGGCACTGCCGGCGAAGATGTGACCGGAAATGGGACGGACATCAATGATGTCCTTTTCGACACGGATGACGATGGCGTCTATGACCACACGGATATAGACGGAGACGGACTTCTGGAAGAGATCGGAAGGGACACCAATGACGTGGTGGATGATCTGGTTGACGATGTGACCGGAACAGACGGTACACTCAATGACGGAACTCTGGACAACGGAACCACTGAGAATGGAACGGTGGACGGAACCGGAACTGTGGAGAACGGAAAGGATACGACTACGCCGTAACAAAGCGGGAGTGCAGCAATATGCGGCACTCCCTTTTTGAAACAGGAATACAGCCGGGAGGCTTTGGGCAGGAGGAGAAGACATGGAATTTCGTCCGTGCATTGATATACATAATGGAAAAGTGAAGCAGATCGTAGGAGGAACTCTGAAGGATGCAGGCGACCGGGCAGAAGAAAATTTTGTATCGGAGCAGGATGCGGCTTTTTATGCGGAGTTTTACAGAAGAGACGGTATCCGGGGCGGTCATATTATCCTGCTGAACAAAGAGGGGTCGGAGTATTATGAGGCAACCAGGAAGCAGGCGCTTGGAGCGCTTGGAGCATATCCGGGCGGACTTCAGGTGGGAGGCGGCATCCATGCGGGGAATGCCGGTGACTACCTGGAAGCGGGTGCAAGCCATGTGATCGTTACCTCCTTTGTATTCCGGGACGGAAGGGTAAACTGGGACAATCTGAAGGCGCTGGAGAGTGCGGCGGGACGTGACCGTCTTGTTCTGGATCTGAGCTGCCGCAGGAAGGACGGAGAGTATTATATTGTCACGGACCGGTGGCAGAAGTTTACGGATGTGGCGCTGACTCCGGCGGTCCTGGATGAGTTCGCCGGGCACTGCGCGGAATTTCTGATCCATGCGGTAGATGTGGAAGGCGTTGCCAGGGGGATCGAAGAGCCTCTGGTGAAGATGCTTGGGAACTGGAAGGGAATCCCGGTCACCTATGCAGGAGGAGTCGGGAGCTTTGAGGACCTGAGGCTTTTAAAGGAGCTGGGACAGAACCGTCTCCATGTGACCATCGGCAGTGCGCTGGATCTTTTTGGCGGTTCCATGAATTATGAACAAGTGGTGAAATTCATTGCGCAGTAACCTGAAAAATGGTATACTACAAATAAGCAGTAAGTCCTGTGTGCATGAACGGACCAAAGCAGCAGGGCCAGGCTAATAAAAGCAAAAGGAGTGATTCTATGCGTTTTATCATCAGCGGCAAAAATCTCGACATTACGGACGGTCTTCGTTCGGCGGTGACAGAGAAACTGGGAAAGCTGGAGCGTTATTTTACTCCTGACACGGAAGTGCATGTAACCTTAAGTGTGGAAAAAGAGCGTCAGAAAATTGAGGTAACGATTCCTGTGAAGGGAAACATTATCCGGTCAGAACAGTCAAGCACAGACATGTATGTATCCATCGATCTGGTGGAGGAAGTCATTGAGCGTCAGCTTCGGAAATATAAGAACAAGCTGATCGCAAAGCAGCAGGGCGGAGGGAATTTCCAGAAGGAGTTCATGGAGAAGGAGACGGAGGATCAGGAGGTTAAGATCATTCGTTCCAAGAGATTTGATATCAAGCCCATGTACCCGGAGGATGCCTGCGTACAGATGGAACTGCTGGGGCACAGCTTCTTCGCCTTTGTGAATGCAGAGACCGATGAGATCAATGTGGTCTACAAGAGAAAGGGCGGAACCTACGGCATTATGGAGCCGGATCTGTAAAAAACCTATAAAATTAAAAGCTTGTGTGGGATTTGGTCTTTGCCAAATCCCATTTTTGTGTTAAGATAGTCGGTAAAGGGCGAAAATCACCCTGATCTGAAAGCAGATAGGAGAGCGGCATGAAGATATTTGATAAGTTGTTCGGGACGCACAGCGACAGAGAGCTGAAGCTGATCGCACCGACGATTGACAAGATTGAGGGACTGCGTCCTCAGATGCAGGCGCTCAGTGACGAAGAGCTGAGAAATAAGACAAAAGAATATAAACAGAGGCTGGCAGCAGGAGAGACCCTGGACGACCTGCTTCCGGAAGCATTTGCAACGGTTCGCGAGGCGGCAAAGCGTGTGCTGGGCATGGAGCATTATCGTGTACAGCTGATCGGAGGAATGATCCTCCATCAGGGACGTATCGCAGAGATGCGTACCGGTGAGGGTAAGACGCTGGTATCCACACTTCCGGCTTATCTGAATGCTCTGGAAGGAAAAGGAGTGCATGTGGTCACCGTCAATGACTATCTGGCAAACCGTGATGCGGGCTGGATGGGCAAGGTGCATGAGTTCCTGGGACTGACGGTAGGCGTGGTTCTGAATGCATCTACAAAGGAGGAACGCCGGGCGGCATATAATTGTGACATTACCTATATTACCAATAACGAGCTGGGCTTTGATTACCTGCGTGACAACATGGTCATCTATAAGGAACAGCTTGTGCAGAGAGAGCTGCATTATGCGATCATCGATGAGATCGACTCGATCCTGATCGACGAGGCGCGTACTCCGCTGATCATCTCCGGACAGAGCGGCAAGTCCACCAAGCTCTATGAGCTGTGTGATTATGTGGCGCATACGCTGCAGAAGGGAACTGCCAGCAAGGAGTTTTCCAAGATGGACGCCATCATGGGCGAGGAGATCGAGGAGACCGGAGACTTTATCGTCAACGAGAAGGATAAGATCGTTCATCTGACTGCAGACGGAATCAAGAAGGTAGAGCAGTATTTTAAGATCGAGAACCTGGCGGATCCGGAGAATCTGGAGATCCAGCACAATATGGAGCTGGCGCTGCGTGCCAACAACCTGATGTTCCGTGATCAGGATTATGTGGTAAAGGATGACCAGATTTTTATCGTAGATGAATTTACCGGACGTATCATGCCGGGACGCCGTTATTCGGATGGTCTGCATCAGGCGATCGAGGCGAAGGAGCATGTAAAGGTTAAGAGAGAGAGCAAGACCCTTGCAAATATTACGTTCCAGAATTTCTTCAATAAATATGCGAAGAAATGCGGTATGACCGGTACGGCGCTGACAGAGGAGAAGGAGTTCCGCGCCATCTATGGCATGGACGTGGTGGAGATCCCCACCAACCGTCCGGTGCAGCGTAAGGATCTGCAGGATGCAGTGTATAAGACGAGAAAAGAAAAATTATTTGCAGTCTGCAATGCCATAGAAGCAGCTCACAAAAAGGATCAGCCGGTGCTGGTAGGCACCATCACCATCGAGGCTTCCGAGGAACTGAGCCGAATGCTTGCAAAAAGAGGCATTCAGCATGAGGTGCTCAATGCCAAGTTCCATGAGCGGGAGGCGGAGATCGTGGCTCTCGCGGGACGTCACGGAGCCGTGACGATCGCTACCAATATGGCAGGACGTGGTACGGATATTCAGCTGGATGAGGAATCCAGAGCGGCAGGCGGTCTGAAGATCATTGGTACAGAGCGCCACGAGTCCAGACGAATCGATAATCAGCTTCGCGGACGTGCCGGACGTCAGGGGGATCCGGGTGAATCCCGTTTCTACATCTCTCTGGAAGACGACCTGATGAGACTGTTTGGTTCCGAGCGTCTGATGAGTGCTTTCAACGCGCTGGGTGTGCCGGAGAATGAAGAGATCGAGCATAAGATGCTCAGTGATGCCATCGAGAAGGCACAGATGAAGATCGAGAACAATAACTTCGGAATCCGTAAGAACCTGCTGGAGTATGACCAGGTCATGAACGAGCAGCGTGAGGTCATCTATGCGGAGCGCCGGAGAGTTCTGGACGGAGAGAGCATGCGCGAATCCGTTTATAAGATGATATCGGATATTGTGGAAAATACCGTGGATACCTTCATCGGGGACGACCAGGAGCCGGAGGAATGGGATCTGAGCGGACTGAATGAGACACTTCTTCCGATCATTCCGGTGACCACGGTAACGGTAGAGCGTCTGAACTGTAAGAACAAGGCTGAGATGAAGCATGCCCTCAAGCAGGAGGCAACCAGGCTGTACGAGGCGAAGGAGGCGGAATTCCCGAATCCGGAGCTGATCCGTGAGCTGGAGCGTGTCTTCCTTCTGAAGGTCATTGACCGTAAGTGGATGAATCACATTGATGATATGGATCAGCTGCGTCAGGGTATCGGTCTGCAGGCATACGGACAGCGTGACCCGCTGGTAGAGTATAAGATGAGCGGGTATGAGATGTTTGAGGCGATGACGGCAGGTATCCAGGAGGATACGGTGCGTCTGCTCATGCATGTGAAGATCGAGGAGAAAGCGGAGCGTGAGGAGGTCGCACAGGTGACCGGAACCAACAAGGATGATTCCCTTGTGAAGAAACCGGTGCAGAGAGCGGCACAGAAGGTGTATCCGAACGATCCGTGCCCCTGCGGAAGCGGCAAAAAGTATAAGCAGTGCTGCGGACGTAAATAGCCGTGTAAGCAATGAGCAGTGCAGAAAGCGAAGCAGGACAGAGCTTACTGCACTGCGAAAAATATAAAAAGAAAGAAGGTGTCGTTGTGGTAGAATTAGATCAGTTTAAATATACTCTGAATAACTATGCACAGCCATTGACAGAACTGAGGGATTCACTTTGACCTGGCGTCAAAGTCGCTTAGAATCGAGGAATTAGAAAAAGAGATGGAGGCTCCGGGATACTGGGATGACGTGGAACGTTCCCAGGAAGGTATGCGGGAGCTGAATATGCTCAAGGATGAGAAGCAGAGATTTGAGACGCTGCAGGGACAGTATGAGGATATTGAGACTCTGCTGGAGATGGGATATGAGGAGAACGATGCTTCTCTGATCCCGGAGATCGAGGAAGAATTAAAGCAGTTTACCGAGGATTTTGAGTCCATGCGCATCCAGACCCTGCTGTCCGGAGAATATGACAGGAACAATGCGATATTGAAGCTGAATGCGGGAGCAGGCGGAACAGAGAGCTGTGACTGGGCAGGCATGCTGTACCGTATGTACAGCCGGTGGGCAGAGCGCAAGGGCTTTGCCGTGGAAGTCCTGGACTATCTGGAGGGAGACGAGGCAGGCATCAAGTCTGTCACATTCCAGGTGAACGGGGAGAATGCCTATGGTTATCTGAAATCTGAAAAGGGCGTGCACCGTCTGGTTCGTATCTCTCCTTTCAATGCACAGGGAAAGAGACAGACCTCCTTTGTGTCGCTGGATGTTATGCCGGATATTGAGGAGGATATCGACATTGATATCAATCCGGAGGATCTGCGTGTGGATACCTATCGCTCCAGCGGAGCAGGCGGACAGCATATCAACAAGACTTCCTCCGCCATACGTATCACCCATATTCCCACGGGAATCGTGGTACAGTGCCAGAATGAACGTTCTCAGCATCAGAACAAAGACAAAGCCATGCAGATGCTGAAAGCCAGACTGTATCTTCTGGAGCAGCAGAAGCAGGCGGAGAAGCTGTCCGGTATCCGGGGTGAGGTCAGTGATATTGGATGGGGAAACCAGATCCGTTCTTATGTGATGCAGCCTTATACGATGGTGAAGGATCACAGGACCAATGCGGAGATCAGCAATGTGGATGCAGTTATGGACGGCAAGATTGATCCATTTATCAATGCATATCTGAAGTGGGTGAATCTGGGTCCGGAGGAATAGGACATGACAGAGAAGACCAGATATTTTGTACTGAAGCAGAAGGCAGTTCCCGAGGTGCTTCTGAAGGTTGTGGAAGCCAAACGGCTGCTGGAGTCGGAGCGGGTCATGACCGTTCAGGAGGCTGCGGATCAGGTCGGCATCAGCCGGAGCTCGTTTTACAAATACAAGGATGATATTTTCCCTTTTCACGATGAGGCAAAGGGAAAGACCGTTACCTTTGTCCTCCAGATGGAGGATGAACCGGGACTTCTGTCTCTGGTCCTGCGGATCGTGGCAGAGTTTCGGGCAAATATTCTGACGATCCATCAGAGTATACCGATCAATGGAGTAGCGTCTCTGACGCTCAGTGTTGAAGTGCTTCCGACGACCGGAGATGTTTCTGCCATGATCGGTAAGATCGAAGAACAACAGGGTGTCCATTATTTAAAAATATTAGGCAGGGAGTAAAACGGATGATAAAAGTTGCAATTATGGGATACGGTACCGTAGGTTCCGGAGTCTATGAAGTTATCAAAACCAACCAGAAAAGTATCGATAAAAAAGTGGGACAGGAGCTGCAGATCAAATATGTCCTGGATCTGAGAGAATTTCCGGGAGATCCGGTGATGGAGGTCCTGACTCATGATTTTGAGGATATTATCAAAGATGAGGAGATCCGGATCGTGGCAGAGGTCATGGGCGGTCTTCATCCGGCATACGAATTCACCAAACGGTGTCTGGAAGCCGGCAAGAGTGTGTGCACCTCCAATAAAGAGCTGGTGGCGCAGCATGGCGCTGAGCTGATCCAGATCGCAAAGGAGCATCAGGTGAACTACCTGTTTGAGGCAAGTGTAGGCGGCGGCATTCCGATCATTCGTCCGCTGAATTCCTCGTTAACGGCGGATGTGATCCTGGAGATTTCCGGTATTCTGAACGGTACCACCAACTATATGCTGACGAAGATGTCCCGGGAAGGTCTGAACTATGCGGACGTGCTGAAGGAAGCACAGGCAAAGGGCTATGCGGAGCTTCATCCGGAAGCGGATGTGGAAGGCTGGGATGCGTGCCGTAAGATCGCGATCCTGACCTCTCTTGCCAGCGGCAATCAGGTGGATTATCAGGATATTTATACAGAGGGTATTACGGAGATCACGACAGAGGATTTTGTATATGCGAAGGCAATGAAACGTGCCATCAAGCTTCTGGCTGTCAGCAAAAAGGTGGAGGACACCTACTGCGTCATGGTCAGCCCGGTGCTGATCTCTCAGCATAATCCGCTCTACATGGTAAATGACGTGTTCAATGCGGTAGAGGTAGAGGGAAATATGCTGGGTGCTTCCATGTTCTACGGAAGCGGAGCAGGAAAGCTCCCGACTGCAAGTGCGGTGGCAGGCGACATGGTAGATGCGGCAAGGCATCTGGGCAAGATCATCACCCTGTTCTGGGATGCGCAGAAGCTTACTCTGGCACCTGTGGGACAGATGACACATCGTTTCTTTGTGCGCATGAAGGACGCAGCGCAGGCAAAGGAACTGTTTGGTGATGTGGAGATGATCGATGCAGGTATCCGGGGCGAAGTGGGATTCCTCACTCCGGTCATGACAGAGGATGAGTTTGCGGCAAAAGCTGCAAAGGCAGAGATCATAACAAGGATCAGAGTAAAGGGTTAGAGGACAGAAGCGTATGGATATTGTATGTTTGGATTTGGAAGGAGTTCTTGTTCCGGAGATATGGATTGCATTTGCAGAGGAAAGCGGTATTCCGCAGCTGAAGAGGACGACCCGGGATGAGCCGGATTACGACAAGCTGATGAACTGGCGGCTTGGTATCCTCAGAGAGCACGGGCTTGGATTAAAGGAGATTCAGGAGACGATCGCAAAGATCGATCCGCTCCCGGGAGCCAGGGAATTTCTGGATGAACTGCGTTCTCTGACACAGGTGATCATTATCAGTGATACCTTCACCCAGTTTGCAAAGCCGTTGATGGAGAAGCTGGGCTATCCGACGCTCTTCTGCAATTCCCTGGAGGTGGCAGAGGACGGCGAGATCACGGGATTTAAGATGCGTATTGAGAATTCCAAGCTGACTACGGTAAAGGCACTGCAGTCGGCGGGCTTTGAAACCATTGCCGCAGGAGACAGCTTCAATGATCTTGGTATGATCAAGGCGAGCAGAGCAGGCTTTTTATTCCGCAGTACGGAGCAGATCAAGAAGGACAACCCGGAACTTCCGGCTTTTGAGAGCTATGACGAGTTCCTGGACGGAATCAAGAAAGTGCTGGATTAAACGGACAGAATGAATGAGTACCCCCTTTTCTTATTTTGGAATCAAAAAGAAAAGGGGGTTTTTCGGAGATGGAGATTTGAATATGGATATTTTGCAGAAACTGACAGAAGAATTACAGGTGAAAAAGTGGCAGACAGAAGCTGCGGTAAAATTGATCGACGAGGGAAATACCATTCCTTTTATCTCCCGTTACCGTAAGGAGGCAACGGGTGCGCTGAACGATGAGCAGCTTCGGAAGCTGGACGAGCGTCTGACCTATCTTCGGAATCTGGAGGATAAAAAAGCCCAGGTGCTTTCCAGTATCGAGGAGCAGGGAAAGCTGACGGAGGAGTTAAGAGCGCAGATCGAAGCTGCCCAGACACAGGTGGCAGTGGATGACCTTTATCGTCCCTATCGTCCGAAGCGCCGGACCCGTGCGACCATGGCAAAGGAGAAGGGGCTGGAAGGGCTTGCGAACATGATCAGTCTTCAGATGACGAAGAAATCCCTGGAGGAAGAGGCACGGGCATATCTTTCGGAGGAAAAGGGCGTGGAGTCTGTGGAGGATGCCATCGCCGGGGCGAAGGATATTATCGCAGAGAGTATATCCGATACAGCGGATTACCGTACCTACATTCGGAATATTACCCTGAAGGAAGGAACGATCACTTCAGAGGCGAAGGATGAGAAGCAGCAGTCAGTCTATGAGACCTATTATCATTTTACACAGCCTCTGGCGAAAATGGCAGGGCATCGGACGCTGGCTTTGAACCGGGGAGAGGCGGAGAAGCTCCTGACTGTGAAGATCGAGGCTCCGGAGGAAAAGATCCTGCGTTATCTGGAAAAGCAGATCATTACAAGAGACAATCCGCATACGGCTTTGGCACTGCGGGAGACCATCGAGGACAGCTATGCCCGTCTGATCGCACCGGCGATCGAGAGAGAGATCCGTAATCTTCTGACGGAACAGGCAGAGGAAGGCGCCATTCAGGTGTTTGGTAAAAATCTGGAACAGCTGCTGATGCAGCCTCCGATTGCCGGACAGACGGTGCTTGGCTGGGATCCGGCATTCCGCACCGGGTGCAAGCTGGCGGTGGTTGACCCCACCGGAAAGGTGCTGGATACGGTAGTGATCTATCCGACGGCACCTCAGAATAAGGTGCGTGAGGCGAAAGCAGCTCTGAAAAAGCTTATTGAAAAATATAACATTACGCTGATCTCCCTTGGCAACGGAACGGCTTCCAGAGAATCGGAGCAGGTGATCGTGGATCTGCTGAAAGAGATTCCCCGGAAGGTGCAGTATGTGATCGTCAGCGAGGCGGGCGCATCTGTATATTCTGCGAGCAAGCTGGCGACGGAGGAATTTCCGAATTTTGATGTGGGGCAGAGAAGTGCGGCTTCCATTGCACGGAGACTGCAGGATCCGCTGGCGGAGCTGGTGAAAATCGATCCCAAAGCCATTGGCGTGGGACAGTATCAGCATGATATGAACCAGAAGAAGCTAAGCGAGGCACTGGGAGGAGTCGTGGAGGATACGGTGAACCGGGTGGGTGTAGATCTGAATACCGCATCCGCACCGCTTCTGGAATACATATCCGGCATCACCAAGAGCCTGGCGAAAAATATTGTGGCATACCGGGAGGCAAACGGAAGATTTGCAGACCGCAGACAGCTTCTGAAGGTTCCGAAGCTGGGACCCAAGGCATATGAGCAGTGTGCGGGATTTCTGCGCATTGCAGGCGGAACGAATCCTCTGGATGCCACAAGCGTGCACCCGGAAAGCTACGAGGCGGCAATGAAGCTTCTGACCTCGCTTGGCTATTCTCCGGAGGATATTACAGGAGGCGGACTGAAGGGAATATCCCGTAAGATAAGCCGGTCAAAGCAGATGGCAGAGGAGCTGGGCATCGGAGAACTGACCCTGCAGGATATGATCCAGGAGCTGGAAAAGCCTGCCAGGGATCCCCGTGATGAGATGCCCCGTCCCGTGCTCAGAAGTGATGTGCTGGATATGAAGGACCTGACTCCGGGGATGGTTCTGAAGGGGACAGTCCGCAATATTATTGATTTCGGTGCATTTGTGGATATCGGAGTTCATCAGGACGGACTGGTGCATATTTCCCAGATGACAGACCGTTATATTAAGCATCCCATGGAGGTCGTGAAGGTCGGAGATGTGGTGGATGTGAAGGTGATCAGTGTGGATCCGGCGAAGAAGCGGATCGCATTGACCATGAAGCTGTAAGAGCCGGATTTCCAGCACTTACCGGTAGAATCCTTCCTTGTCTTATGATAGTATCAATTTTGTAATAAATATGTAACAAAATTGTAACAATTAAAAGGAGGATTCACATGAAGAAAAGAAATTTATTATCCATAGCGGCATTATCCATAGCGGTGATCGCCGGAAGTACATCCATAGCAGCGCAGGCAGCCCCGGCGAAGATTCAGGTGCAGGGAGGCAAAGGATATTATATGGTCAGCGGTCAGAGTCTGGAGGAGCTGGAGGAATGCTTGAGAGAGCTTGGATTTAAGCTGGAGAACGGAGAGATCGTCTGCCCGGAGCTTCCGGGCGGCGGACTTCCGGATATGGAAAGCCCGGAGCTTCCGTCGCCGGAGGTCCCGGATATACCTGAGGCACCGGAGATGCCGGAACTGCCGGAGAATCCATCTCCGGAGCTGCCTGAGGAGCCGTCCCCAGAGCTGCCGGAAGAAGAGGCGCTTACCTATGCGGAGCAGGTGGTGAGGCTTGTGAATGAGGAACGGGCAAAGGCAGGATTGTCTGCGCTGACGATGGATACAAAGGTCACGGCGGCTGCCAATGTGAGAGCGAAGGAGATCAAACAGAGCTTCTCTCATACCAGACCGGACGGGACCGGCTTTTCTACCGCGTTGAAGGAGCAGGGAGTATCCTACCGCGGAAGCGGTGAGAACATTGCCTGGGGACAGCGGTCTCCGGAGGAGGTCATGAACGGCTGGATGAACAGCGCCGGACATCGTGCGAATATCCTGAACTCCAGCTTCAAGAATATCGGAGTCGGATATTATGAGGATGCCCAGGGGACGAAGCACTGGGTGCAGCTGTTCACTTACTAAGCGAAAGGAAGCAGGATGATCTTATTCTGATAAATATATGGAGAGATAAAAAAGGGTTGTATGCAGACACAGAAAGAGTTATAATAGCAATGCAATTAAAAAGAGATTCTTCGGGGCAGGGTGCAATTCCCTACCGGCGGTATAGTCCGCGACCCGCTTCGGCGGCTGAACCGGTGTGATTCCGGTACCGACAGTATAGTCTGGATGAGAGAAGAAAAACGTGATACATGTCAGCATGTGTATGATCTGCCCCGGATACAGGATATCCGGGGCTTTTTGTATACGGTATGGCAGCAGCTTTTCTCTGGCAGGATCTCTTGGTCAGTCGAAAGGAGAATGTAACAATGAAGACAACAACAGTAAAACCAACAACAGTAAAACCAACAACAGTAAAACCGACAACAGTGAACCGTACAGGTACCCGTACCATGGTCTGCGTGGGCATGCTTGCGGCAATTTCCACGGTGCTTATGCTTTTTGAGTTCCCGCTTCCGTTTATTGCACCGGGCTTTTATGAGCTTGATTTCAGCGAGATGCCCATATTGATCGGAGCCTTTGCATTCGGACCCATGGCAGGAGTCATGACAGAGCTGGTAAAGATCCTTCTGAATCTGGTGGTCAACGGGACAGATACCGCATTTGTAGGAGAATTTGCCAATTTTGTGATCGGCTGCTCCTTTCTGATTCCGGCGGCACTTATTTATAAGAAGAAGAAAAGCCGCAGAAGCGCGGTCATTGGTCTGGCTGCCGGTACGGTGGCAATGGCGGCAGTGGGCGTGATCATTAACGCATATGTACTGCTCCCGGCATACTCCAAAGCGTTCGGTATGCCCATGGAAGTATTTATCGAGATGGGAACTGCCATCAACCCGGCGATCAATGGAGTCTGGGCATTTGTGCTTCTGGCGGTTGCACCGTTTAATCTGATAAAGGGAGCGCTGGTATCCGTCCTTACCATTCTGCTGTATAAGCATATCAGTCCGATTCTGAAAGGGACTCGTTAACAGGATTGTTTTCAAAAAAAAAATGTGCTACAATGTACCGTAATATGTACATTGCAGCACGTTTTTTATTGTATGGGAGAACCGCGCGGCGGGGTTCCTGACGTTGGGAGATAGATATGACAGAGACATTTTGTGCGGAGGAGACCTTTGCACTTGGCAAGAAGATAGGCAGTCTGGCAAAGCCCGGCATGATTCTTTCCCTGACCGGTGATCTGGGAGTGGGTAAGACGGTGTTTACCCAGGGACTGGCAAAGGGGCTGGGTATTGAGGAACCGATCAGCAGCCCCACATTTACGATCGTTCAGGTCTATGAAGACGGAAGGCTTCCTTTTTATCATTTTGACGTATATCGGATCGGGGATATCGAGGAGATGGATGAGATCGGTTATGAGGATTATTTCTATGGCGAGGGAGTCTGTCTGATCGAATGGGCAAACCTGATCGAAGAGATCCTTCCGGAACATATCTGCCGGGTCACCATTGAGAAGGATCTGGAAAAGGGATTTGACTACCGGAAGATTACGATCCAGGGGATCGAAGGATTGGAGGCATAGGGAATGAAGGTTTTGGCACTGGACAGCTCGGGGCTGGTCGCTTCCGTGGCTGTGGTAGAGGATGACGGAGTGAACAGCAGCCTGCTGGCAGAATATACGGTGAATTATAAGAAGACACATTCTCAGACCCTGCTTCCCATGCTGGATGAGATCGTGAGGATGATCGAACTGGATCTGAGTGAAGTGGATGCCATTGCGGTGGCGGCAGGACCAGGGTCTTTTACCGGTCTTCGGATCGGATCGGCAACCGCAAAGGGGCTTGGATTTGCGCTGGACAAGCCTTTAGTAGAGGTTCCGACCGTGGATGGACTGGCTTACAATCTGTACGGAACAGATGGCGTGATCTGTCCGCTGATGGATGCCAGGAGGAATCAGGTCTATACAGGAATTTATGAGTTTGAGGAAAATGAGCTGAAGGCGGTCTGTCCCCAGATGGTGGCTGACATCCGCGAGATTGCCGAAAAGCTCTGTGAACTGAATCGGGAGGTCATCTTCCTCGGAGACGGAGTTCCGGTGTACAGGGAACGGCTTACAGAAATGTTGGAGGCGGGACCGAAGTTTTCCTTTGCTCCGGCACATCTGAACAAGCAGAGAGCGGGAGCGGTTGGCGCACTGGCGCTTCAGTATCTGAAGGCGGGAAGGACGGTGCCTGCGGCGGAGCATCAGCCGGAATATTTACGATTGTCTCAGGCAGAGAGAGAACGCGCCGAGCAGGAGCGTGCTGCGAAACAGGCAGAGGAAAAGGCGGTACGGATATGATCCGCAGGATGCAGAAGGAAGATATCCCGGCGGCAGCCAGACTGGAGCGGAACTATTTTTCTGTTCCGTGGACGGAGGAAGGACTGCAGGAGAGTCTGGACAATCCGGCATACCTTTTTGTGACAGCCCGGGAAGATGAACAGATCGTCGGATATGCCGGACTTCTGCAGGTGCTGGATGAAGGAGATGTCACCAATATTGTGGTGGATGAGGCTCACAGGGGGCAGGGGATCGGCACCCGGCTGACGGAGGCTCTTCTTGTGGAAGGGAGACTTCGGGGAATCCGAAATTTCACACTGGAGGTGCGGATCGGCAACAAAAGTGCCATCCATATTTATGAGAAACTGGGCTTTGTGCCGGAGGGAGTCCGCAAGGGCTTCTATGAGAAACCGACGGAGGATGCCCTGATCATGTGGAAAAGAGAGGCAGAGGAGTGACAGCAATCTCCTATTCATGCGGAGAGTTATATCACCTATAATGAATCCGTATAAGGAGGATAAAAATATGCGTCAGTATCTGGATCATGATAAAAAAACATTAGAAAAGATCGTCTGCAATCAGTGCGGACGGGAATTGCAACTGGAAAACGGAATCGTGCAGGAGGGAATATTCGCAGGAGAGGTGCACTGGGGGTATTTTTCTGACAGGGACGGGGAACGGCATTTCTTTGACCTGTGTGAAAAGTGCTATGAGCGCCTGATCAGCGGATTTCTGGTTCCTGTCACGATGGAGGACGAGACAGAGCTTCTGTAGGAGAGATTATGTTAGATATTTGCTTGCTGGGAAGCGGCGGAATGATGCCGCTTCCTTACCGTTGGCTGACTTCCCTGATGGTGCGCCATAATGGGAGCAGTCTTCTGATTGACTGTGGAGAAGGAACACAGATTGCGATTAAGGAGAAGGGCTGGAGCTTTAAGCCAATCGATGTGATCTGTTTTACCCATTATCATGGGGATCATATCAGCGGACTTCCGGGACTTCTGCTTACCATGGGCAATGCAGAACGGACGGAGCCTCTGACCTTGATCGGTCCCAAAGGGCTGGAGCGGGTCGTAAATGCACTGCGTGTCATCGCTCCGGAGCTGCCGTTTCCCATTGTATTCCGTGAGATCAGCGGACCCGAGGAGGATTTTCAGATAAACGGGTACCGGCTGAAGGCATTCCGGGTACATCACAATGTTCCCTGCTACGGCTACACACTGGAGCTGGACCGCGCCGGTAAATTCCAGCTGGAAAAAGCAATGGAGCTGGAGATCCCGAAACCGTACTGGAGCCGCCTGCAGAAGGGGGAGACCATTACGGAGGACGGAAAGACCTATACGCCGGATATGGTGCTGGGGGCGCCGAGAAAGGGAATCAAGCTGACGTACTGCACGGATACCAGACCGACCCAGTCTATCGTGGACAATGCCATGCATTCCGATCTGTTTATCTGTGAAGGTATGTACGGTGAGAAGGGCAAGGAAGCAAAAGCGAAGGAATATAAGCATATGACCTTCTACGAGGCGGCAAAGCTTGCGAAGGCGGCAGAGGTAAAGGAGCTGTGGCTGACTCATTACAGTCCGTCGCTTACTTATCCGGATGAATATATGGATGAGGTGCGTAAGATCTTCCCGGCGGCAAAGGCAGGAAAGGACCGCAAATCTGTGGAATTGGATTTTGAAAAGGAAGAATAACATGGAAGAGAAAAAAGACGTTTTAATTTTGGCAATTGAAAGCTCCTGTGATGAGACTGCGGCAGCGGTTGTGAAGAATGGCAGAGAAGTGCTGTCCAATGTTATTTCCTCCCAGATTGCACTGCATACTTTATATGGAGGGGTTGTACCGGAGATCGCATCAAGAAAGCATATCGAGAAGATCAACTATGTTATCCAGGAGGCGTTGGATAAAGCCGGAGTTGCCCTGAAGGATCTGGACGCCATTGGTGTGACCTACGGACCGGGTCTTGTGGGTGCGCTTCTTGTAGGAGTTGCGGAGGCGAAGGCGATCAGTTATGCAGCAGGTCTGCCTCTGGTGGGCGTGCATCATATTGAAGGACATATTTCTGCCAATTATATAGAAAATAAAGATCTGGAACCTCCGTTTATCTGTCTGGTGGTATCCGGCGGACATACCCATCTGGTGGTAGTCCGGGATTATGGAACATACGAGATCATCGGGCGGACCAGAGACGATGCGGCAGGAGAAGCATTTGACAAGGTTGCCCGTGCCATCGGACTGGGTTATCCGGGAGGACCGAAGATCGATAAGCTTTCAAAAGAGGGGAATCCGGAGGCAATTCATTTTCCCCGTGCGAAGGTGGAGGATTCGCCATATGATTTCAGCTTCAGCGGCGTGAAGTCTGCAGTGCTGAATCACATCAACGGGTGCCGGATGAAGGGGCAGGAGATCGTGGAAGCGGATATTGCGGCTTCTTTCCAGAAGGCGGTCTGTGATGTGCTGGTGTACCATGCGATTCAGGCGGTGAAGGATTATCAGATTCCCAAACTGGCTCTGGCGGGAGGCGTGGCGTCCAATTCTGCGCTGCGTCAGGCGATGAAGGATGCCTGTGAAAAGGAAGGAATACCGTTCTGCTATCCGTCGCCCATATTGTGTACAGACAATGCGGCAATGATCGGTGCGGCTGCGTATTACGAGTATATAAATGGGAAACGGGATGGACTGGATCTGAATGCAGTTCCGAACCTGAAGCTTGGAGAACGATAGGAGAGGGATATGGATAAGAAGCGTTGTACAGCGATCGTGCTGGCAGGAGGCAGAGGAAAGCGGATGGGGTCTGCAGTGGCGAAGCAGTATCTGATGATTCATGATAAGCCGGTGCTGTATTATTCCCTGGACGTATTTGAAAGATCTGAGCTGATCGATGATATTATCCTTGTAGTAGGAAAGGGACAGATTGCTTACTGCCGGCAGGAAATCGTGGAAAAATATGAATTTCAGAAGATTCGTGCAGTCGTTGAGGGAGGGGCAGAACGTTACCATTCGGTCTGGGCAGGACTGGAAGTGCTGGTCGGAGAGAAGGCAGAAAAGGGCTATGTCTTTATCCATGACGGAGCGCGTCCGTTTATAGATGAAGAGATTCTGACCAGAGCATATGAAGAGGTATGCAGAAGCGGTGCGTGCGTAGTCGGTATGCCGGTGAAGGATACGATCAAGATCGCAGACGAACAGGGCTGTATCCATATGACGCCTAAACGCAGTCTTGTATGGCAGATTCAGACGCCGCAGGTGTTTTCGACGGATTTGATCATTCCTGCATATAAGGAAGTGATCAAGAAGGAAAAGGAACTGACGGAGCAGGGAGTCCAGATCACGGATGATGCAATGGTAGTGGAGACTGTATGCAGACAGCAGGTAAAACTGGTAGAAGGCTCCTATGAGAACATCAAAATCACGACTCCGGAGGATCTGAAAATAGCAGAGATATTTGTTTGTAAAAAAAGTTGAAAAAAATGTAAAAAGGTGGTTGACAAAACAGTACCTTGCTGTTAGAATAACGATTGTCGCTTGTGGAGAGCGCTTTTGGAGAGATATCGAAGTGGTCATAACGAGGCGGTCTTGAAAACCGTTTGTCCGCAAGGGCGCGTGGGTTCGAATCCCACTCTCTCCGTCACACACAAGAGAGTGTGGTTGAACATAATAGTCTGTTTGGCAGACAGGCACTTTGGAGAAATACCCAAGTGGCTGAAGGGGCTCCCCTGGAAAGGGAGTAGGTCGTTAGTAGCGGCGCGAGGGTTCAAATCCCTCTTTCTCCGTTCTCTTTTAGCTGAAAACAACTTGAAAAAAACCTCGAAAAAAGTTAAAAAAGTTGTTGACAAAAGGAAAGAGAAGTGATAAGATAATCAAGTCGCTGTTGAAGCGGCGAGATATTCG
This sequence comes from Clostridiales bacterium, assembly GCA_018376135.1. Taxonomy (GTDB): domain Bacteria; phylum Bacillota; class Clostridia; order Lachnospirales; family Lachnospiraceae; genus Hominiventricola. The sequence continues at coordinate 127,601 of JAHABX010000006.1, forward strand.
CGGGAAGCAAAAATACAGTTCACTAGCATTTTTGCGGCGCGACCGACAGACGAAAGTCTGGAGGAGATGAACCTTGATAATTAAATAGTGCTTTGAAAAATCTTCGAAAATTCTTTTGAAAAAGATTTATTC
>JAHABX010000033.1 GCA_018376135.1 Clostridiales bacterium
GTGATTTACATTGTAAATCAACGAATTCCGAATGTTTGCAGGATTGCGGGAATTGCGCAGCAATGAAGCAATCCGTGGTATCGTGTCAGGGTCAAAATATCTTTTGACCCCAACATCATTATAAGGACGTACATTTTTGATTATGACAGAGAAAGGGGAGAGCGCATGGGATACATTGAGAAATATCGGGATTTTTGCGTGGAAAATGATACCATATCGGATGACTTGTTCAAAGAATACGGGGTGAACCGTGGTTTGCGTGACATTAACGGAAATGGTGTCCTTACAGGACTTACGAATATCTCCAAGATAGAATCATTTCAGCAGGTGGACGGACAGAAGGTTCCTTGTAACGGAAGGCTTTGGTACCGGGGCTATGACATTATTGACTGGGTGAAAAGTATACCGGAGGATGCCTTTGGTTTTGAACGGACGGCGTTTCTTCTGCTGTTCGGTAAGATACCGACCAGAGAAGAGGAGAAGGAATTTGCCGATCTGGTGGCTTTTGGAAGAGAGCTTCCGACGAATTTTACCAGAGATGTAATTATGAAGGCATCTACCAGAGATATCATGAATTCCATGACAAGAAGTATCCTGACTCTTGCATCCTATGACCATCATCTGAGCTCTAACGAGGTGGGCAATGTGATCCGCCAGTGCCTGAATCTGATCAGTGTCTTCCCGATGCTGGCAGTTTATGGCTATCACGCTTATAACCATTATGAGAGGGACGAGAGTATGTATATCCACCGTCCCAGTCCGGAGCTGTCTACGGCAGAGAATCTGCTGATGATGCTGCGTCCGGATAAGAAATATACCTTCCTGGAGGCGAAGGTGCTGGATGTGGCACTGATGCTGCACATGGAACACGGCGGAGGAAATAATTCCACCTTTACCACCAGAGTGGTTACTTCTTCCGGTTCAGATACCTACTCGGCAATTGCGGCAGCCATGTCCTCCCTGAAGGGACCCAAGCACGGCGGAGCTAATATCAAGGTCATGGAGATGATGAATGATATCCGCAGGCATGTATCTGACTACTCGGATGAGGAGGAAGTGAGCAGCTACCTGAGCAGGATCCTGGAAGGAGAAGCCTTTGACTATAAGGGTCTGATCTATGGTATGGGACATGCAGTCTATTCTCTGTCTGATCCGAGAGAGCGGATCTTCAAGGGCTTTGTGGAGCAGCTTGCGGCGGAGAAGCACCGGGAAGAGGACATGCTTCTGTATAACAATATCGAGAAGCTGGCGCCTGAGCTGATCGCGAAGAAGCGTAAGATCTACAAGGGTGTCAGCCCGAACGTGGACTTCTACAGCGGTTTTGTGTATGAGATGCTGGGAATCCCCATGGAGCTGTACACACCGATCTTTGCGATTGCCAGAATCGTAGGATGGAGCGCACACCGGATCGAGGAGATCGTAGGTATGAATAAGATCATCCGTCCTGCCTACAAGAGCGTTATGGAGGAGAAGGAGCTGTTTTCCCGGACAGACGGAAAATAATACGGATACAGGAAGAGGGGCGCGCAATCATCGGTTTCGACGATTGCGCGCCCCTCTTATTATATGTAAGCGTATGGTTTATTCTAATACCAGTTCATCCCAGCGGGTATCGGATACCAGTGCGATATAGGTCTTGCCGGTGTTCAGGGTGATCTCGTTGCCGTCCTTGTCATAGAACTTGGTGGGATCCATGTCATGTCCCTTGGACCAGGTGACCGGAATTGCTTTGCCGCCGGTGATGTAATAGCCTTCACGGTCTTTGGTGTTCAGAATATTGAACTGCATATAACCGTTTTCGTCATATTTGGTATGGGTTGCATTCTGGATAAGAACGTTGGTAAAAGCAAGCTGCTTGTCGCCGTTTGCCGGGTCTGTGTGCTTCATGTTGTATTCGGAATACAGATAGGTGTTGCTTGCCTCGTCATACTTCAGCTCGGAGCCGTTGTGATCGAAGGGAAGATCCACCAGTGTGCAGTCCATGGAATCAGAAGCTTCTGCCAGATCCACCGGATTGGTCTCGCTTGCGAACTGCCAGTGCGGTCCCTGATAATATTCATTGTACTCGGTGGAATATCCGGAGGACTCAAATCTGCTCTCCAGATCTCCGGACATGACGTACTCGGTAAATTCTCTCGGCTTGCCGTTATTTACGCGGGAGAAGCCGCCGCTGAAATGCTCTACCCACGGATTCTTCAGGTAAGCGTCAATGTAGAAGGGACCTCCGTCGTGAACTACGACCGCGTTGTACTCAGGCGCGATCATGAAGTTGGTCGGACGTACGCTACGGATACTTCCAAACTGGGTGATATTGCCCCAGTCCTTTACGATTGCCATAAAGCGGGTGATCTCTCCGTTGGCGGTACTGTTCATCAGCTCATAGACAATATCTGCCTGGGTCATTCCATAGTGCAGAAGAGCAGTCTTCTCGTTATCGACCATGATAGCGACAGGGCGCTGGTTCTGGAGACTTTCGTCGATCCATTCGTTGGTGAGCTCGCTGCGGTACATACCTTCCCGGGTTTCTTCTTCAACGATCTCTTCCGGTTCTTCGGATGCTTCGTCCTCTTCGGTGGTATCCCCTTCGGAGATATCAGTTACGGCAGGTGCGGCAGCTTCCTCTTCCTTGCCGCCGCAGCCGGTCAGTGCGCTGCATACCAGAACGGCAGACAGGAAAAGCAGTAAAGTTTTTTTCTTCATGTACAATAATCCTTTCTTCCATTTTACAGATACTCTAAACAGTATACACCAAGTTCAAATTTTTTTAAAGATTTTATCACAATTCTATCACAATTCCTTGTTATATTTAATTCATTCCAAGAGAAAATAAGAAAGCGGAAAGGAGACGCATGTAATGTATAATGATATGAACAACGATTCCGGCACGGGAAGTTATTATGATACAAGCAGCAGCTACACTCATTACAATTCTTCGCTTGATATGAATGAGCCTAAGAAAAAGAAAAAGGGAGGCTTCGGAAAGACCGTTGCCAAGTGCCTGGTTCTGGCGCTGGTATTCGGAAGTGTATCCAGTGCGGCCTTTATGGGAACCAACTATATCGGAAAGCAGGCATTTGGTGACGCAGTGACTGCAGACAGCGGAAGAACTTCGGAGGCGGAGCTTGGGAAAGCGACTCCGGCGGCAGCAGCCGTATCGGAAAACGGATCTGATGTATATGATGTATCCGGTATTGTGACCAACTGTATGCCCTCTGTGGTATCCATTACCAATCTGGGAGTCACGGAGTTTCAGACCTTCTTCGGAACCTATCAGCAGGAGAGCCAGTCCAGCGGTTCCGGTATTATCATCGGAAAGAACGATACAGAGCTTCTGATCGTAACCAACAACCATGTAATATCAGGCGCCAAGGAGATCAGCGTGTATTTCAACTCCAACGGAGAGGATGCGGATGAAAGCAATGTCATTTCGGCGAAGGTGAAGGGAACAGAGCCGAATAAGGATCTGGCAGTCATTGCGGTGCAGCTTTCGGATATCCCTCAGGAGACCATGGATATTATCAAGGTGGCAACCATCGGAGATTCCAGTTCCCTGAAGATCGGAGAACCGGTAGTGGCGATCGGTAATGCCTACGGCTACGGACTGTCCGTAACCTCCGGTATTGTCAGTGCCCTGAACCGGGAGGTAAGCGTACAGGATAATGACGGACGCACCATCACCAACAAGCTGATCCAGACGGATGCAGCCATCAATCCGGGCAACAGCGGCGGCGCGCTTCTGAACAGCAAGGGAGAGCTGATCGGTATCAATTCTGTAAAATTTATCTCTGAGGACGTGGAGGGCATGGGCTATGCGATCCCGATCACGGATGTGGAGGAGATCATCGGTGACCTGATGAATAAGGTGACCAGAGATAAGGTGAGTGATGACCAGAGAGGTTATCTTGGCATTACCGGTATAGATGTGACCCAGGAAGCGGCAGACAGCTATAATATGCCGGTGGGAGCGTATGTGAGCACGGTGCTGGAGGGAGCGGCTGCAGATGAGGCGGGGCTTCAGGAAGGCGATATCATCACGAAGCTGGATGGTTCCAGTGTATCAGGATATAATCAGCTCAAGGACGCACTTACCTATTATTCCGCAGGCGAGACGATCCAGATTACCGTTCAGCGGCTGGAGGGCTCCGAATATGTGGAGAAGACCATGGAAATCACACTGAGTGATGCGGGTCAGGTAGGCGCACAGCAGGAAAAATAAGGAAAACAGTTAAAGGACTGCCGCAGGAATATGCGGCAGCCCTTTGTGTATCCTGAAAGGAGAACTTCATAAAAAGTTTACTTGTTCCTTTCCGGCTGCTATTATATAATGATTCAGAGTCGGATAAAGCGGCATTTGTGAACATCTGAGAAAAGGGGATTCATTATGGATATTGAGAATAAAGATACGGAACAGGAGCTGACGAAAACAGAGCAGCCGGAAAACGATAACAATGAATACGAAGACGTATGCTTCGTCTGCCACAGACCGGAGAGCAAGACGGGGAAGATGATCCATCTGACCAAAGATATCAGTATCTGTCCGGAATGTATGCAGCGGACCATGGATATGATGAACAAGGGCAATGTGGATTACAGCAAGATGGATTTTTCCAAAATGCCCAATGTGAGTATGATCAATCTGTCTGATCTTCAGAATATGATTCCGAAGCGTCAGAAGGTGAAGAAAAAGGCACCGGAGAACACGGGCGGGCCGAAGAAGGAATTTGATATTCGTTCCATACCGGCGCCGCACAGGATCAAGGCGAGTCTGGATGAATATGTCATCGGACAGGAGAAGGCAAAAAAGGTGATCTCCGTGGCGGTGTACAATCACTATAAACGCGTGGCAGCGGGAGCAGAAGCGGACGGCATCGAGATCGAGAAGTCCAATATGCTGATGATCGGACCCACCGGAAGCGGTAAGACCTACCTGGTGAAGACACTGGCAAGGCTTCTGGATGTGCCGCTGGCAATTGCGGATGCCACCTCCCTGACGGAAGCCGGCTATATCGGTGACGATATTGAAAGCGTGCTGTCCAAGCTTCTGGCAGCAGCGGACAATGACGTGGAGAAAGCGGAGAGAGGAATCGTCTTCATCGATGAGATCGATAAGATCGCCAAGAAGAAGAACACGAATCAGCGTGATGTAAGCGGCGAGTCCGTACAGCAGGGAATGCTGAAGCTTCTGGAGGGAGCCGAGGTGGAGGTTCCGGTGGGAGCCAACAGCAAGAATGCCATGGTTCCGCTGGAGACGATTAATACGAAGAATATTCTGTTCATCTGCGGGGGTGCGTTCCCGGATCTGGAGGATATCATTAAGGAGAGACTGAATAAGCAGTCCTCTATCGGATTTCGGGCGGATCTGAAGGACAAATATGACCATGAGAAGAATCTGCTCCGTCAGGTGACGGTGGAGGATATCCGTACCTTTGGCATGATCCCGGAATTTATCGGGCGTCTGCCGGTCATCTATACGCTGGATGCGCTGACAGAGGAGATGATGGTCCGTATTCTGAAGGAGCCGAAGAATGCCATTCTGAAGCAGTATCAGAAGCTGCTTGCCCTGGATGAGGTGAAGCTGGACTTTACGGACGGAGCGCTTGGAGCGATCGCGAGAAGAGCCATGGAGAAGGATACGGGAGCCCGTGCGCTGCGGGCGATCATTGAAGATTTCATGCTGGATATCATGTATGAGATTCCGAAGGATGACAATATTGGTCAGGTGACGATCACGGAAGACTATATTGAACACAGGGGCGGTCCGGTGATCACCATGAGAGGCGTCCCGGCGCTGGAGGTGCAGGGATAGAAGATGAGACTGGCATATGTACAGCTTGCGCTGGCTCTGTTCCAGACAGATCTGGCGGTAAAGCATGAGATAGAGACACGCCCGGAATATGAGAAGGAGCACAGGCTCTGCAATGGAAGAATCCGGGTGCAGAAGCTGCATAATTACGGCACGGCAGGAGGAAAATTCACGGAGCATATGCCTGCCATCATCAGGGGGAGCGGTCTTGTGACTCTGGGAAGCGCGATCGCATTTCTCCGGGTCCTGCAAAAGGAAGGGCACACAGTCCGGAAGCTGGGCTTTTCCTTTCTGCTGGGCGGAGCGCTTTCCAACCTGTATGACCGGTGCCGGAAGGGCTATGTGGTGGATTATGTAAGCTTTCGGACGCCCTTTCGCAGGCTGAGTAGCCTGGTATTTAACTTGTCTGATTTTTTTATATTCGCAGGAGCATTTCTGGTATGCCTCGGACAGACAGACCATACGCAAGAATGAGACAGAAGGTCTTGCGTATGGCCTGATTTTTTTAGTTCTCCGCTTTGTCCAGTGCAGTCTGGATGGCGCTCATCAGGACGAGGGAGGTATACTGGCTTTCTTCTGAGTATGAGATGTTCTCCATGGACTGAGATTCGCAGATCTGATCGGCAAGCGCTTCCAGAGCAGGCTCCATGAGCGGATACATGGCGGACACCGTCTCGTCTAACTGCCGGAAACGGATGGAGGAAATGTAATCTTCATCCACAGTGACGGCGATCTCGACCGGGTTTCCGCCCAGGGTCATGGAGGCGGTATAGATGCCGGCTGTGTATCTGGGAGGAAGCGCTTCTGCCACGTCAGGATTTTTCTCGGCAGAGAACATGAAGATCATCAGCAGCAGGAAGACGATTCCCAGAACGATGAAGACCGCAGTATAGATCAGCTCCTTCATATGAAAGACCCATATTCTGGTTTTTGCACTCATGGTGAAGCTCCTATATAGAAGATCTTGGTTACAGCTTATGGGGGTATGGAAGGATTTATGAGCAGTTATGTATAAAAAAATGAAAAAATATCTTTTCTTTTTTGCCGGATTGCATTACTATATACCATAGGTAGCTGGCATCTGCGCATATACATACGTTTTTGCCGGGGGGTTAGGAGAGCCTGTTAAGGGCTGTTTTGTAAAGGAGAAGAATTATGATTTCAAACCAGATACTTCAAAATACGATTGATGGATTGAAGGGAATTACCAGAGTGGATCTGAGTATTCTGGATATGGAGGGGCAGGTACTGGCATCCACAGAGAGCCAGCCGGAGGACTGCGGCGCAGAGGTTGCCGCATTTATTGCGTCTCCTGCCGACAGCCAGGTAGTTCACGGATACCAGTTTTTCAAGGTGTTTGACGAAAATCAGCTGGAATACATCCTGCTTGCAAAGGGGGCAAGTGATGATGTATATATGGTAGGAAAGCTGGCATCCTTCCAGCTTGCCAGTCTTTTGACTGCATACAAGGAGCGGTTCGATAAGGACAACTTTGTCAAGAACCTGCTGCTTGACAATCTGCTTCTGGTAGATATTTACAATCGTGCCAAAAAACTGCATATTGCAACAGAGGTACGCCGTGTGGTATTTATTATTGAGAGCAGCCGGGAAAAGGTGAACGCTGCACTGGACAGCGTGCGTAATTTCTGCGGAGCAAAATCCAGAGATTTTATCACTGCGGTGGATGAGAAGAATGTGATCGTGGTCAGGGAACTGGCTCCGAACGAAGGCTATGAGGAGATGATGAAGGCTGCCCGCGACATGAAGGATGTGGCAGCGCAGGACGGTGAGGATATCCATGTGGCGCTTGGAACCATCGTCGGTGAGATCAAGGAGGTATCCCGTTCCTATAAGGAAGCAAGGATGGCTCTGGATGTGGGACGCATCTTCTTTGGCGAGAGAGACATCATCGCGTACAGCTCCCTGGGGATCGGGCGACTGATCTATCAGCTTCCGATTCCGCTCTGCAAGATGTTTATCCGGGAGATCTTTGACGGAAGATCACCCGATGATTTTGATGAAGAGACTCTGACAACGATCAACAAGTTCTTTGAGAACAGCCTGAACGTATCCGAGACCTCCAGACAGCTGTATATCCACAGGAATACGCTGGTATACCGTCTGGACAAGCTGCAGAAGTCCACCGGTCTGGATCTGCGTGTGTTTGAGGATGCGATCACCTTTAAGATCGCCTTGATGGTTGTAAAATACATGAAGTATATGGAGACTCTGGATTACTAAGAAACTGGAGGAGAATTTCCATGATTGTACTGGAAAATATTATGAAGTCTTATCCCAATGGCGTGGGCGCCATCAACGGGATCAGTCTGCATATTGAGAGAGGAGAGTTTGTATTTGTGGTGGGGGACAGTGGTTCCGGAAAATCCACACTGGTCAAGCTGCTCCTGAAGGAACTGGAGCCGACGAAAGGGACGATCCGGGTGAACGGAGTGAACCTTTCCCGTATGAAGAAGCGCTGGATTCCCAAATACAGACGTAAGGTAGGCTGTGTATTCCAGGACTTCCGTCTTTTGAAGGACCGGAATGTCTATGAGAATGTGGCATTTGCACAGAGAGTGATCTCGACACCCACAAGAGAGATCGCCAGGAATGTCCCGGCGATGCTGTCCCTGGTGGGGCTTGCCGAAAAGTACAAGTCCTTCCCCAAGGAGCTGTCCGGAGGTGAGCAGCAGAGGGTCGCCCTTGCCCGTGCCCTTGTGAACAGCCCGGATATCCTGCTGGCAGATGAGCCTACAGGTAATCTGGATCCCAAGACCTCCCGGGAGATCATGAAGCTTCTGGAGGAGATCAATGCCCGCGGAACGACCGTGCTGGTCGTTACTCACGACCGGGAGATCGTCAACACTCTGAAGAAACGGGTGATCCGTATGCAGCAGGGGGTGATCGTAAGTGACGAAAAAGAAAGCGGGTATATTGGATGAGACTGAGTACGATTGGATACTGCCTGAAACAGGGCTTTAAGAACATATGGAGAAACAAGCTTTTCTCCCTTGCATCCATGGCGACCATGGCTGCGTGTATTTTTATGTTTGGAGTATTTTTCTGCATTGTGCAGAATTTCCAGCATTTTGTAAAGGAAGCGGAGGAAGGAGTCGCTGTGACTGTCCTCTTTGAAGCCGGTACCTCTGAGGAGGAGATCCTGGAGATCGGTGATCAGCTTACCAAGCGCAAAGAGGTGGCTGAGGTGGTCTATGTGTCCGCAGAGGAGGCATGGAAGAGCTATCAGGAGATCTATTTTAAGGATTCTCCGGAGCTGGCAGATGCTTTTGTGGATGACAATCCGCTGGCGAACAGCGCCAATCTGGAGATCTATATGAAGGATATCTCCGAGCAGCAGAATCTGGTGGATTATATTGAATCCATGGAGCATGTGCGCAAGATCAACCGGTCAGATGCGGTTGCGGATATTCTGACGGGCTTTAACCGTCTGATCAGCTATGTGTCTGTGGCAATCATCGGACTTTTGCTGGCAGTTGCGGTATTCCTGATCAGTAATACGATCGCCATCGGTATCTCTGTCCGCAGGGAGGAGATCGGTATCATGCGCCTGATCGGTGCGGTGAATTCCTTCATCAAAGCACCGTTCCTGATCGAAGGAGTGGTGATCGGTACGGTAGGCGCAGCCATTCCGCTTGGATTTTTATATTATCTGTATAACCGCATGATCAGCTATATTGCCATGAAGTTTGCGGTCCTGACAGGCGTTATGAAGTTTATCGAGGTGAATGAGCTGTTCCGTGTTCTGCTTCCGGTCGGACTTGTGCTGGGTGTGGGAATCGGCTTTTTCGGCAGCTTTTTTACCATTCAGCGTCACCTGAAGGTCTAGTGGAGGATAGAAGATGATAATGAAGCGTCTGTTCCGTACCATGCTTCTGATGGCAGTGCTGTGCACGGCGTCTGTGGGAGCGTGGGGATATGGGATGCATGTCTCTGCTACCCAGGATAGTTCCTTAGAGGAGGAAGATGAGGACGAGGAAGAAGAATACGAAGACGATGATACGGATGAACTGGAGCAGCAGCGCCAGGACACCATGGACAGGATCGATTCCATAAAATCCGACATCAATACGGTGGAGGAGCGGATCAAGGATCTGAAGAGCACGAAAAGCAATCTCCAGACCTACATCAGCCAGCTTGACCGGCAGGTCAATACGCTGGCAGCACAGATCTCGGAGCTGGAGGATCAGATCGATGTGAAAAACGCAGAGATCCAGGTCAAGACAGAGGAGCTGGAAGCCGCGGAGGCGGAAGGGGAAGAGCAGTACGAGATGATGAAAAAGCGCATCCGCTATATGTACGAGCAGGGGGATCAGTCCTTCCTCGTGCTTCTGCTGGAGTCGGAGAGCGTGGCAGACCTGATGAACCGGGCGGAATATGCAGTACAGATGTCTGCCTATGACCGGAAGATGATGGAAGAGATGAAGGCATTCCGGGAGGAGATCGACCGTCAGAGGACGGAGCTGGAAGCAGAGAAAGCCGAGAAGGAGGATCTGCTGTCAGAGGTGGAATCTCAGAAGTCGGCAGTGAATAAGGCGATCAGTGCGAAGACGCAGGAGATTGCCAGCTATCAGTCTCAGATCAATACGGCGTCCGGTGAGCAGAGCGAATACGAGAAGCAGCTCGCCGAGCAGGAGAAGCTTTTAGAGCAGGTAGAGAATCAGATCGCGGCAGCGGCAGCGGCGAAGGCGGATCAGAATGACGGAGACGGCGGAGCCTCCGGTTTTGCGTGGCCATGTCCGGCAAGCCGCCGGATCACCAGTTATTTTGGCCCCAGGAAAGCGCCTGTGGCAGGAGCTTCCACCTACCACAAGGGAATTGATATCGGAGCAGGGACAGGAGCCTCGATTGTTGCGACTGCATCCGGAAGAGTGACGACCGCTGCATACAGCAGTTCGGCAGGCAATTATGTGATCGTTTCCCATGGAAACGGGATCTCGTCGGTATATATGCACGCATCTGCATTGTATGTATCGGAGGGCGACATAGTCTCCCGCGGTCAGACGATCGCAGCAGTGGGGTCTACGGGATATTCCACAGGACCGCATCTGCATTTTGGTATTGTTGTGAATGGAAGCTATGTGAATCCTTTGAACTATGTGAATTAGATGTGACATAGAATAAAGGGAAAAGTAAAGGAGAGACGGCAAATGAAAGATTGCGGGAGAGGCAGTTCCTTCAGAAAAGGACTGGCATGCGGAATCGGTGTATGCGCGCTTGTGCTCGGACTTACCGGGTGTGCGGCTGCCTGGTTCTATCCGCAGCTTGGTCTGACAGAAGATACAGAAGAGCAGCAGATGGATGCCAAGATTCAGGAGCTGAATCAGTATATTGACCAGTATTATCTGTTTGATTACGAAGAAGAGGATGTGGAGAACGGAATCTATAAGGGTCTGATGGCAGGACTGGGTGATATTTATACGGGCTACTATACGCCGGAAGAATATGCCAGCTTTATGGAGACCTCCAACGGGACCTACAGTGGAGTCGGCGCGGTACTGAGCCAGGATTATACAACCGGTATCATTACGGTCGTCAGGGCTTTCCCTGGATCCCCGGCAGAGGCGGCAGGACTTCAGACAGATGATATCCTCTACAAGGTAGAGGGAGAAGAGGTGACCGGAAAGGACCTTACCCTGGTGGTGACGGATCTGAAGGGAGAGGAAGGGACGTCGGTGAACATCAGCGTCCTGCGGGGTACGGATGTGCTGGATCTGTCCATTGAACGGAAGCATATCGAGGTTCCTACGGTGGAATCCAGGATGGAGACTGCAGATATCGGATATATTTCCATCTCTGCCTTCGAGGATGTGACCGATGAGCAGTTCTTTGCCGCACTGGATGAGCTGGAAAGCCAGGGAATGAAGAAGCTGATCATAGACCTGAGGAACAATGGCGGCGGACTGGTAGATGTGACCTGCGCGATCCTGGACCGGTTGCTTCCGGAAGGACTGATCGTATATACGGAGGATAAAAACGGAGAACGGCAGGAAGAGAAGTCGGATGCGGAGCACTATTTTGCCGGAGACATGGCGGTGCTGGTGAATGGGAACAGTGCCAGTGCATCGGAGATCTTCGCGGGAGCCATCAAGGATTATGGAACCGGAACCCTGATTGGAACCCAGACCTTCGGGAAGGGAATCGTACAGAGTCTGTTCCCGCTCTCGGACGGATCTGCAGTGAAGATCACCGTATCCCGTTACTATACACCTGCGGGGAACAATATCCATGAGGTGGGGATCACGCCGGATATTATCCTTGAGTATGACCGGGAGGCAGAAGGAGATAATCAGCTTGCCAGAGCGATTGAGGTATTAAATAAATAGAGTTGCCGGGGACCCGCATACAGCGGGTCCTTTTCGTTTGGAAACACGTTCGGGACAATATTATGGAAATTTAAGAAGTTTTGCCTTTATTTGAGGGGGTAACTTTGTTATAATGGATGCGAAGATAAAGGAGGCTGACAAATGAATTACAGCAAAAAAGGCACCTCCAGGAAGCAGAAGGCTCTGAAGTCCAGGAAATCAATGATGGGCAAGAAGATGGGCGTTGTATTCCTGAAGACCATGCTGGTACTGATCATTGCACTGGGTGTTGCAGGTCTGTGCGGCGGTATTGGCATTATAAAGGGTGTTATAGAAAATGCGCCTGACATTACGAGCGCAAGCGTACTTCCAAGAGGGTACAAATCAACCGTGTATGATGCGGAGGGCAACAGGACCGCGGAGCTGGTGGCGGAAGGTACGAACCGTACTTATGTGAAGATCGAAAATATTCCGAAGCACGTGCAGAACGCATTTATCGCCATTGAGGATGAGCGTTTCTATGAGCACAACGGAATTGATCCCCGCGGTATCATCAGCGCGGGAGTGGAGTTTGTGACAAGCGGCTTCAAGAGGACAAGAGGAGCCAGCACTATTACCCAGCAGCTTTTGAAGAATAACGTGTTTGACTTTATGTCTGAGGACGGCTGGGCAGATAAGATAGAGCGAAAGCTTCAGGAGCAGTATCTGGCGGTGAAGCTGGAAGAGATCATGACCAAGGAGGAGATTCTGGAGAGTTATCTGAATACCATTAATCTGGGGCAGAACTCCCTTGGAGTGCAGGCGGCTGCAAACCGTTACTTTGGAAAGACGGTCAGTGAGCTGACCATATCGGAGGCAGCTGTACTGGCGGCGATCACCAAGAGTCCCTCTGCACTGAATCCCATCAGCCATCCGGAGGACAATGCCAAGCGGCGCAGTACGGTCCTTCAGTATATGTGGGAGCAGGAGCTGATCTCCAAAGCGGAATATGAAGAGGCGCTGGAGGATGACGTCTATGCGCGGATCGAGGAGCACAACGAGGAAAAAGGCTCCGTCAGTACCGTATATTCTTATTTTGTGGACGAAGTGACGGATCAGGTAAAGGAAGACCTGGTGGAGAAGGCGGGCTATACAGAGACACAGGCATACAATGCGCTGTACGGCAGCGGACTGAAGATCTATACCACGCAGGATCCCAAGATACAGAAGATTCTGGATGAGGAATTTGCAAATCTGGAGAATTTCCCGGACGGCTCCAAGGTCGGGCTTGAGTGGGCTCTGACCATTGTGGATAAGGACGGAGAGTCCGTGAACTACAGCCAGGAGATGATGAGTGAATATTTTAAGCAGACTGACAAGAACTTTGAGCTTTTATTCGAGAGCGAAGAGGCTGCGCAGGCTGCAATCGACGAATATGTGGCAACTCTTGGCATTACAGATGATGATACCGTGTATGAGAGCTGTCATATGACGGTCCAGCCGCAGGCATCCATGGTCATTATGGAGCAGAGCAGCGGTCAGGTGGTGGCGATGATCGGCGGACGGGGAGAGAAGAATGCCAACAAGACGCTGAACCGTGCTACGGACACGACCCGAAATCCCGGCTCTACCATGAAGATCCTGGCGGCGTATGCTCCGGCATTTGAGGAGCTGGGGTACGGACCGGGAAGCGTGCAGTATGATGGTCCCTTTGCCTATACGGAGAACGGCAAGCTTGCCAGACTGGTAAAGAACTGGGAAAAGACCTACAGAGGATGGACCACGCTCAGAGAGGCGATCACCCGTTCCATGAACATCATGGCTGTCAAGACGATCACGGATGTGACTCCGACGGTGGCGGTAGATTATCTGCAGCGTTTTGGAATCAGTACCGTGGTGACAGAGGGAGGAAATGCAGATTTCAACCAGTCTCTGGCGCTGGGCGGCATGACCAATGGTGTCTCCAATCTGGAGCTGACCGCAGCCTATGCGGCAGTAGCCAATGGGGGAACTTATATTAAGCCGAGAATGTACACAAAGGTGGTGGACAATGACGGCAATGTGATACTGGATAATGAACCGGAAGTGACACAGGTCATCTCCGAGCAGAACGCATGGCTTCTGCTGGACTGCATGAAGGATGTTGTCAATGGCACCGGAGGTACCGGATCTGCGGCGAGGGTGAAGGGGATCAATACCGTAGGTAAGACCGGTACCACCACAGAGAACCGGGATGTCTGGTTCGAGGGCAGTACGCCTTATTACACAGCAGGTATCTGGGTAGGCTATGACAACAACGGTTACAAGCAGGAGCTGAACAAATCCGAGACCGGTTTCCACAAGAAGCTGTGGAGTACCGTTATGACCCGTGTCCATGAAGGGCTGGAGAATAAGTCCTTTGACAAACCGTCAGGGATCGTGCAGTGCGTGATCTGTACCAAATCCGGAAAGCTTGCTATCGGAGGTCTCTGTGACAGTGACGGAAGAGAAGGCATTGTCAGAAACGAGTATTTTATAGACGGAACACAGCCTACAGAGATATGTGACTGCCATGTGGCAGTGAGCGTCTGTGTGGATACAGGGCTTCTTGCAACGAGCATGTGTCCGAACCGGGTACCTCAGGTGAAGGTCCTTCTTCCGGCAATGCAGGAAGGAGTAGCAGAGGCGGTAACTCTGGATACCGGATACGGAATCAGTGCCAATCTGCCGAGTGCAACCTGTACCGTTCACACAGGAGGCGTCTATGTGCCCAGTGAATATGAACTGTCAGGAAGCGCCGTGACAGTACCGGAAGATCCCAATGCAGCGCCGACGGAGGTTCCGGCAGCAGGAGAATAGGGAACCACAGAATCCAATAAAATACAGGGGGGGAAGAAACTATGGGGTGGAGCGAGCAGAAGAATTATACAAAGGCATCGGAGCTCAGAGAATTTTTAAAGCTTACAGGGGAAGAGGAAAAGCAGCTTCAGCAGATACTGGAGCGGTATCCCATGTCCATATCAGAGCATTATCTGTCTCTGATCGACTGGGAGGATCCGAAAGATCCCATCCGCAGGATGTGTATCCCGTCTCTGACAGAGACGGATATGTCGGGGGACTTTGATACCAGCGGAGAGGCGGATAATACCGTCGTTACGGGACTTCAGCACAAGTACAGGGAGACGGCGCTGATCCTCTCCACCAACCGCTGTGCCATGTACTGCAGGCATTGCTTCCGCAAGAGACTGGTAGGACTTGGGGATGATGAGATCGCGAAGAATTTTGACGATATGATGGAATACATCAGAGCCCACAGGGAAATATCCAATGTACTGGTATCCGGCGGAGATTCACTGATGCTGTCCAATCAGATGCTGAGAAGGTATCTGGAGGCGCTGACTGCCATGGATCATCTGGATCTGATCCGGTTCGGTACAAGGATTCCGGTGGTATGGCCTCAGCGGGTGCTGGAGGATCAGGAGCTTCAGGATATATTCCGTACCTATGCGGGCAGAAAGCAGATCTATATCGTGTCACAGTTTAATCATCCAAGGGAGCTGACACCTGAAGCAAAAGAGGTGATCCGCATTTTCCGGGAGATGGGAATCGTGTTCAAGAATCAGACGGTGCTGTTAAAAGGCGTCAATGACGATCCGGCAGTGCTGGGGCAGCTTTTGAAGGATATGACGGCGGCAGGCATCGTGCCTTATTACATTTTCCAGTGCCGTCCGGTGCGTGGAGTCAAGAACCAGTTCCAGGTTCCGCTGAAAAAGGGTGTGAAGATCGTGGACGCGGCGAAGAATATGCAGAATGGACAGGGAAAATGCATCCGCTACTGCATGTCTACCCCGAAGGGGAAGATCGAGGTGCTGGGAGAGCTGCCGGACGGACAGATGCTGTTCAAGTTCAATCAGGCAAAGAATATGGAGGATGCGGCAAGGCTGTTCCAGATGGAGCTTTCAGAGGAACAGTGCTGGATCTAAGCAGCTGACAATTACAGAGACAGAGATAAAAACAGGCGGGAAACCTTTGCGGGTTCCCGCCTGTCGGCATTTTTCCGGGTCAGTCCTTCAGTTCTCTGGAGGGCAGTCCTTCATGGAGGGCAGTCATATACGTATTCCAGATATTGACCGGATAGGTAGAACCTGCAAGTGCACTGACTCCTCTGGGGGAATCAAAGCCCACCCAGATTCCGGTGGTATAGTATGCGGAGTAACCCACAAACCATCCGTCAATATTATCATTGGTCGTTCCGGTCTTGCCGGCGCAGGGCATTCCTTCGATGCCTTTGCCGCGGGCGGTTCCCCGTGTCAGGACGCCTTCCAGGATATTGGTCATCTCGCGTGCGGCATCGGGTTCATAGACGGCATGCTCCTTCTGATCCGGCATGACGATGATATTGCCGTCCATATCTGTGATCATGGTGATGCAGGTGGGTATACGGTAGACGCCTTCATTGGCGAGGGCGGCATATCCGGCGGTCATCTCCAGGGAGCTGGCACCCTTGTTGAAGCCTCCCAGAGCGGCTGCCAGAGTGTAATCCTCCTCTGTAATGGAGGAGAAGTTCATATCCAGCAGATAGGAAAGCCCCGCTTCGGGAGTCAGCTCACGGAACAGCTTGTGCGCAACTGTATTCTTGGATTTTTCCACTGCGGTGCGCAGGGAAATGGCACCGGAGTATCCGCCTCCTGCGTTTTCCGGACCGTCCGGTTCTTTGGAGTCGCTGACGGTGGAAGAGGCGGAATATCCCCGCTCCAGCATGGGCGTATAGACGATCAGAGGCTTGATGGCGCTGCCCGGCTGGCGGAAGCTTAAATATGCCCGGTTATAGTCTGTGGAGATCCCTTCCTGGGTTCTGCCGCCTACAATGGCGGTCACAAGACCAGTCTCATTGTCGATGCATACGGCAGAGGACTGGAGGGCATAGGTTCCGTTGGTGTTCAGCGTGTTGTAGGGCTCCAGCTCGGCATCAATGGTCTCCTGCAGAAGCTTCTGCGCCTCCGGATCGATGGAGGCGTATACCCGGTACCCTCCGGTATAGAGCTTCCGGTGGCAGGTCTCATAATCCTCTCCGGTGGATTCCATCAGTGCGCGGGTGGCGGATTCGTAAATATACGTGTGCGCCCAGGTCCGCGTAAAATCAGGCTGATAGCGCTCCAGTGTAATGGTCTCGGCTGCCGCATGGTCGTATTCCATCTCCGAGATCACACCGTCCTCATACATGTTTTTCAGGATCAGGTCACGGCGCTTCAGGGTATTGTCCATATGTGTGACCGGATCGTAGCTGCCGGGGCTGTTGGGGATGGCACAGAGGAAGGCGGCCTCTGACAGCGTCAGGTCTGCTGCATCCTTGCTGAAATATCCCCGGCTTGCCGCCTGGATTCCGTAATAGCCGTTGGAATAGTAGATATTGTTGATGTAGAATTCCAGGATCTCTTCCTTGGAATATTTCTTCTCCAGCGCCATGGCAATGAAGATCTCCTCCACCTTGCGCTCCCACTTGACGGTGTGGGTCAGATAGATGTTCCGCGCAAGCTGCTGAGTGATGGTGCTGCCGCCCTGGGTGATCCGGTTCTTGGACAGAAGGGATTCCACGGAACGCAGGATCGCAAGGGGATCAAAGCCGTGGTGCTTATAGAAGCGTTTGTCCTCCACGCTGACAAATGCCTGCTTCACCGTCTCCGGAATCTCCTCTGAGGTCAGGTAAATGATATTTTTGTCATTTCGAAGCAGAGCGATCAGGCTTCCGTCTGCATCATAGACCTCTCCCGACTGATTGTCCTGAAAATCCTCAATGGAGGACTGCTCCATGACCGTCTGCGCCTCTTTGTAGAGCTGAAAGACCGTCTGCACATATCCGGTCCGGTAAAAGAGGAAGCATGCGCCTGCCAGCAGGCAGAGCATGGCGATCTGGGACAGGCGGAAGAAAAAGCTGCCCATGTCCTTTTTCTTTTTCCGGTGTTTTCTGCTTTTTCTTTTTTTATCAGATAATTCGCTCATGTTTTCTCCTTCATGATTCCATATTTTTTCATCTTACGCCACAGTGTGCTCGGATGCATGTTCAGATATTCGGCAGCCTTTGTGCGGTTATTGCGGAACAGCGCCAGCGCCTTGAGAAGCTCGGTGCGTTCATCGTACAGCAGAAGGCTGTCTTCGTGAGTCTCCTCTTCCGGTTCGCCTTTGGAAATGCCGGGCAGGATATCCGGAAGTGCCCGGTAAATATCCTCGGTGTCTGCCGCCTCCTTCTGACACAGGATGCAGAGCCGCTCGCAGAAATTGCGCATTTCGCGGATATTGCCGTGCCAGGGGTAACGGTTCAGGATCTGAAGTGCACGGTCGGTCAGCATATTCAGCCTGCATCCGGTACGTTCATGTTCAAAATTGATAAAATGGTTCAGCAGAAGGGAGATATCGGCATCTCTTTTTCTGAGGGGCGGAAGATTCAGCTCCAGCACATCCAGACGGTACAGAAGATCCTGCCGAAACTCTCCTTTTGCCACTGCTTCCTTCAGATTCCGGTTGGTGGCGGAGATGACCCGCACATCCACAGGAATGACCGTGTCATTGCCCAGCCGGATGATCTCTTTTTCCTGAAGGACACGCAGAAGACGGCTCTGGAGCTTGGGGGAGATATCTCCGATCTCATCCAGGAAAATAGTTCCCCGGTGAGCCATCTCGAAAAAGCCCATCTTACCGCCCTTTGCAGCTCCGGTGAAGGCGCCCTCCACGTAGCCGAACAGCTCGCTTTCCAGCAGATTCTCCGGGAGAGCGGAGCAGTTGATCGCCACAAAGGGATTGTTCCTTCTGGGACTGCTGCTGTGGATGCTCTGGGCAAACAGCTCCTTTCCGGTACCGGTCTCACCGTAGATCAGGATATTGGAATCGGAATAGCTGAAATTGACGGCATCAGAGATGACCGAATCCATGATCGGGCTGTTGTGGATGATCTGGGAGAAATGGTATTTTGCTTTGAAGCCGGACTGGTGCATCTTCTTACGGATCTGCCCTTCCTCCGCCTGTATCTGCGCGGCATTCTGGAAGGTCAGCACACAGCCTGCGTTGTCGTATTCCCCCTCTATGGGAACGCAGTTCACTACGAAGGGAAGGTCCCGGCAGTAATGCAGCTCGGACAGTACCTTCTTTCCGTTGGAAATGACCTTCTCCACCGGGATGTCGGGGAAATATTCCTGGATCGGGTGTCCGATAAAGGAGGTCTTCACATCCTTCAAAAGAGAGTGACAGCAGGTATTGGCAAAGGTGATATAGCCCTGCCGGTTGGCGGACATGATCCCCTGGAAGGAATAGTTCATAATATTGGCGATCTCATTGCTGCGTTCCTTTTCCCGGAAGGAGATCTCTGCCGCCACCTTTGCCTCTGCAATGGCATTGTTAATGGACTCTCTTCCGGTCTCGATCATGACTGCCGGAACCTGATATTTTCCGGCGATCATGACGGTGGTATAGCCGCCTACGATGGCGCTGTTCCCGTCTGCGATCGCCTGTCGGATCTTTTCCTCCAGCTGTGTCTCATCTACGATGGGATAGACGGTGATCTCAATATCGGGATAGATGGCAACGGCATTTTCAGAGCCGTAGACCATGTTGAATGCGCCTACCAGGGCAATGCGCTTATCCGATGTAAGGAGACGGCATTTGTCAATGGCGGCAATGACGTCGTAGCCGGATACCTTCAGCTCCGCGCAGAGAATGCCCTTATTCTGCATGCTGTGGGCGGTGAAGCCCCGGGCGATCGCCACGTCTGCATTGATATTGTCTACGGGATTGTTGAAAAAGTCCTGTATCACCTCATATTGAAAATCATCATGGTCGGGACGCTCGGAAAAGACCTGATGGATGGTAGGGACCATCTCCGGATATGGGGCGAAGAAAACCAGTCGTATCATGAAGTATCCTCCGTGTATGGGATGATCGGTTCCGGCAGATTCAAATGCTGTTAAAGCATGTGTGCGGGCTGTTAAGGATGCGTAAAACTGTGCCGGAAACCTGTATTTTTCATATTGCAAAAGGTTGCGGTTGGTATAGTATCTGCAATTATAATACATGACAATGCAAAGAAATGCAAATATCTGAAGCGGAAAAACAAGAGGAAAAACCAGGGTTTTTGCAAAAAAACCGGATTTTTGCAGAAAAAACAGATGGCATGCCGATTGCTTTATAAAAAGGCATCAGAAAAATGGCAGAAAAAAGCAGAATGGAGGACTTTTTTATGAAGAAAAGAAACATTGCATTACTGATGGCAGCCATGATGGCTGTGGGAGCAGTCGGCTGCGGAAGCAAACCGGCAGAAGAGACCGAGACACCGGCAGCAGGAACAGAGACGGACAGCGAGGCACCGGCAGCGGGAGGAGACGGATACTTTTCCGGCAAGACGGTGGAGATGATCGTACCGTGGGCAGCCGGAGGCGGAGCGGACACGGCATGCCGTCTGATCTGTGCATATGTGGAGAGAGAGCTGGGCTGCACCATTGTGATCAACAATGTGGCAGGAGGCGGCGGAAGCATCGGTCTGGCTCAGCTTACAGACATGGAGCCGGACGGATCGGCATTTGCATATTTTGCAAATACGGACTCCAACGGTGACATCATGCTGGAGGGTGTTCCCTATACGGCAGAGGATTTTGCACCGGTATGTAAGTTTGCTGCAGATCCCCATATTATCCTTGCATCCAATGCATCCGGTATCGCGGATATGGAGAGCCTGATCGCAGCAGGTGCGGACGGCAAGACCATGTGGGGAATCGGAGGAGCCTGGTCTCACTGGGATTTCCTGAAGCTGGAATTTGAGGAAGCAACCGGAGCCAGCTATAAGCGTCTTGTGTATGACGGAGGAGCAACTGCCATGACAGATGTCATGAGCGGTGACTGTACCGTGGCAACTCCTTTTGTATCAGAAGCACTGACATCCATCGATGCAGGTGAGGCAGTGCCCATCGCTGTTACCAGTGCAGAGAGAAATCCTTCCTGTCCGGATATTCCGACCGTAGCGGAGCTTGGCTATGAGGGCTTTGATTCTACCATGTGGAGAGGCTTTGTGGCACCGGCAGGAACTCCGGAGGATGTGTTAAGAGAGTTTGCGGATGCAGTAGAAGCAGTGTGCGCCAACGAGGAATTCCAGGCGGCAGCAACTCAGTCCGGTGTAACGGTTGACTTTACCGGTTATGATGAGTTCCAGGATTTCTACTGGGAGAATCATGAATCTGTAAAGGCTTATTATGAAGCAAATGCAGGTATGTAAAAGATACATAGAAGATAGGAGGGATTATTTTGAAGAAGAGTATGCCTGATGTGATCTGTTCTCTGGTGCTGCTGGTATTTCTGACAACCCTTGCACTGCAGGTTCCGGAGATTCCTGAGGTGTCCAGAACATATCCGATTTTCCTTCTGGCAGTTGCCTATATCATGAGCTTCTGGCTGCTGTTCAGAAGCCTTGGAAAGCTGAAGGGAGAAGAAAAGCAGCCGACAGAGGTTGCGGCACAGACGCGGATCATCCTGCCTTACTGTGTGATGATCGCCGTGTATCTGTTCCTGATGAGCAGGATCGGATACATTATTTCCACGATTGTATTTATGATCGCTTCTCTGATCTACCTGAAATTAAAGAATAAAGTATTAATGGTACTGATCAGTGTCATCACGACCATTCTTATTTACCTCATGTTCTCGAATTTCCTTGGTGTGATCCTGCCGAGAGCAAGCTGGTTTAATCTTGGATTCTGACAGAAAGGAGCGAGTGAGTTATGGAAAATATTTTAATTGGTTTTGCCAATGTGTTTCAGATCAGTAATCTTTTTATCTGCATTGGCGGTCTGTTCGTGGGCGTACTGTTCGGTGCGCTGCCGGGCTTCTCGGCAACCATGGCGGTGGCAGTCTTTGTGCCGTTTACCTATGTAATGGAGCCGGGACCCGCGCTTCTGCTTCTGAGTGCTCTGTACTGCGGAGGTGTGTATGGCGGTTCGATCCCTGCCGTGCTGGTGGGTATTCCCGGAACTCCGGCATCTGCGCCGACAGCTCTGGAGGGAAAGGCTCTTGTAAGAAAGGGCAAGGCAGGACAGGCACTGAATCTGGTAACGCTGGGCTCCTGCTTTGGAGGCTTTGTCAGCTCTGTGGCACTGCTCATCTGTGCGCCTCTGCTGGCGAAGATCGCAAAGATGGTAGGACAGCCGGAGCAGATGTTTGTGGCGATCTTCGGTCTTTCCGTGGTTGTTATGCTGTCTCAGGATAACCTGTTCAAAGGACTCATGGTAGCGTTTGTCAGTCTTCTGCTTGCTACCTTTGGTCAGGATCCGGTGGAGGGCTTTCCGCGTTTTACTTACGGATTGTCTGAGCTGACCGGAGGCTTCTCGGTCGTTCCGGTGCTGATCGGTATCTTCTCTCTTCCGGAGGTGTTCCGGATGCTGGAGGATCCTTTTGGCAAGATGTCCGAATCCGGTAAGGTCGGATCTATGAAGCTGGAAAAGGGAATTGTTAAAAATAACTGGATCAATGCATGGCGTTCTACGATCATGGGTGTGATCGTCGGTATCATCCCGGCGGCAGGACCGGATATTGCGGCATTCTTATGCTACAACGAGGCAAAGAAAGCATCCAAACATCCGGAGGAGTTTGGAAACGGAAGCGCAGAGGGTATCATTGCAGCGGAGTGCGGCAATAACGCGGTTACCGGCGGTTCCCTGATCCCTCTTCTGACCCTTGGTATTCCGGGAAGTGCTCCGGCAGCGATCTTCCTGGGAGCCATGATCATTCACGGTATGCGTCCTGGTCCAACCATGTTTACCCAGCACGCGGATGCGGTGTATACCATGATCATCGGTTTTGCACTGATCAATATTCTGATGTATTTTGTAGGTATGCTGTTCTGCAAATGCGGAAGTCTGATCCTGGTCATTCCGAAGTCCATTCTGGCAACGGTAATCGTGGTTCTTGCATCCGTAGGTACCTTTGCAACCAATAAGAATATGTTTGATGTATATGTGATGTTCGTTGCAGGTATTATCGCTTACATCATGCTGAGAAATGATTTCCCGATCGCGCCGATCGCGCTGGCTCTTCTTCTCGGTACGACCATGGAAAAGGCAATGTCCCTGACCCGTACCATGTATGAGGGCGAGCTGTACATGATCTTCACAAGACCGCTGACCACCGGACTTGCATTATTTACCGTCTTCTCCTTTGTATTCCCGCTGGTAAAGATGGCAAGGGACAAGAAAAAGACCATTGCATAGAGTGATAAAATGCAATAAAATGCAATGAAATGTGCAATGAAATACAAATGTAAAATTTGCATAAAGAAATACCTATAAAAGCGCTAAGTATTTGTTAAAAAATTATAAACTCTGAAAAGTGCCGTATATTCAGCATTTTCAGAAGGAAGGTGAAAAAAAGAGAGGCCCTCCGGGCAAAGTTGGCATAAGGTTTGCTCTATAATAGGACAACCAAATAAATGAAAATTTCATGGAGGGTATGAAAAATGAAAAGAAAAAGTTTGGCATTACTGATGGCAGCAGTGATGGCGCTGGGCATGGCTGGATGCGGAGCAAAAGAAGAAGCTCCTGCAGATGCACCGGCAGCAGAGACTGAGGCACCGGCAGAGGAAGGCGCTGAGTCCGCAGAAGCACCGACCGGCGGAGACGGATTCTACGCAGGCAAGACGGTAGAGATGATCGTTCCGTGGGGAGCAGGCGGCGGAGCAGATACCGCATGCCGTCTGATCTGTTCTTACATTGAGAAAGAACTGGGCTGCACGATCGTGATCAACAACATTACCGGCGGCGGCGGAAGTATCGGACTTGCACAGCTGGTAGATGCCAATGCAGACGGACTTACCTATGCATACTTCGCAAACACGGATTCCAACGGCGATATCATGCTGGAGGGTGTTCCTTACACCGTAGATGATTTTGCACCGGTATGTAAATTTGCAGCTGACCCGCACATCATCCTTGCATCCAATGCATCCGGTATCACGGATCTGGACGGACTGGTTGCAGCAGGCGCTGACGGCAAGACCTTATGGGGAATCGGCGGAGCATGGACTCACTGGGATTTCCTGAAGCTGGAGTTCGAGGAAGCGACCGGAACCAGCTACAAGCGCCTTACCTATGATGGAGGCGCATCCGTTATTACTGATATCATGAATGGTGACTGTACCGTAGGTACTCCGTTCGTATCTGAGGCTCTTTCCGCTATCGATGCAGGTGAGGCAGTGCCGATCGCGATCACCAGTGCAGAGAGAAATGAAGCATGCCCGGATATCCCGACTGTAGCAGAGCTTGGCTATGAAGGATTTGAGTCTACCATGTGGAGAGGTTTCGTAGCTCCTGTAGGAACTCCGGAAGAGGCTATGAGAGAGTTTGCAGAGGCAGTTGGAACTGTATGTGAGAACGAGGAGTTCATAGCAGCAGCAGTTCAGTCCGGTGTTACCGTTGACTACACTGACTTTGATGCTTTCCAGGAGTTCTATCTTGAGAATCATGAGTCTGTAAAAGCTTACTACGAAGCAAACGCAGACATGTAATCTACTGAAATCAATCTGGATTTGTTTAAGGTGACCGGGCGGTATATTCTGCCCGGTTATCTAAAACCTATCTGCACAAGACAGGAGGGATCGTTTTGAAGAAAAGCTTACCGGATATGATTATCAGTATCGTGCTGCTTGCATTCCTGACCTCCCTTGCGGTACAGGTTCCGGCAATCCCGGAAGTATCCAAAGGGTATCCGTTGGTACTGTTAGTTATTTCCTATATTATGACTATTTATCTGCTGATCACCAGCATGCTGAAACTGAAAAAAGAAGAGAAACAGGAGACAAAGGTTGTGGAGCAGGTGAAGATCATCGTGCCGTACTGCCTGATGATCACCCTTTATCTGGTTCTTATGAGCAAGATCGGATACATTGCATCTACAGTTGTATTCATGATCGCATCTTTACTTTATCTGAAACTGAAAAACAAAGTCGTGATGATCGTACTCAGTGTGGTAATGACGATCGTACTGTATTTCGTATTCACGAACTTCCTGACCGTTATCCTCCCAAGAGGAAGCTGGTTCAATATTGCATTTTAGCAGGAAGGAGATAGAGCTTTATGGAAAATATTATGCTTGGTTTTGCCAATGTATTTCAGCTGAGTAATCTCCTTGTCTGCATTGGTGGTTTGTTTATAGGCGTACTCTTTGGTGCGCTCCCCGGATTCTCCGCAACGATGGCGGTAGCAATCTTCGTGCCGTTTACCTATGTCATGGAGCCCGGCGCTGCACTTCTTCTGTTAAGTGCACTGTACTGCGGCGGTGTATTCGGCGGTTCCATTCCGGCGGTACTGGTTGGTATCCCGGGAACACCTGCTTCCGCTCCGACGGCTCTGGAAGGAAAGGCTCTTGTGAAAAAGGGTGAGGCGGGACGTGCGCTGAACCTGGTTACTTCCGCATCCTGTTTCGGTGGCTTTGTCAGCTCTGTAGCACTGCTTGTGTGCGCGCCGCTTCTTGCGAAGATCGCAAAGATGGTAGGTCAGCCGGAGCAGATGTTCGTAGCAATCTTCGGTCTTTCCGTAGTGGTTATGCTGTCTCAGGATAATCTGTTCAAAGGTCTTATGGTGGCATTTATCAGCCTCCTGCTGGCTACCTTCGGACAGGATCCGGTAGAGGGCTTCCCACGCTTTACATATGGACTGTCCCAGCTGACCGGCGGTTTCTCTGTTGTACCGGTGCTGATCGGTCTGTTCTCCCTTCCGGAGGTATTCAAGATGCTGGAGGACCCGCTGGGTAAGATGGCGGAATCCGGAAAAGTCGGTTCCATGAAACTGAAACTGACAGATATTACTAATAATACGTTTAATGCGATCCGCTCCACCATCATTGGCGTTGTGATCGGTATCGTTCCTGCAGCAGGTCCTGATATTGCCGCATTCCTTGCTTATAATGAGGCAAAGAAAGCATCCAAGCATCCGGAAGAGTTCGGAAACGGAAGTGCAGAGGGTATCGTGGCAGCTGAGGCAGGCAACAACGGTGTTACCGGTGGTTCGCTGATCCCGCTTCTGACCCTTGGTATTCCGGGAAGTGCTCCGGCAGCAATCTTCCTCGGAGCCATGATCATCCATGGAGTGCGTCCGGGCCCAACCCTGTTTACGCAGCATGCGGAGACTGTTTACACCATGATCATTGGTTTTGCGCTGATCAACCTGCTGATGTATTTTGTCGGCATGTTCTTCTGTAAATGCGGAAGCCTGATCCTGGTCATTCCAAAGTCTATTCTTGCAACAGTAATTGTTGTGCTTGCAGTGGTTGGTACCTTTGCGACCAATAAGAATATGTTTGATGTATTTGTAATGTTTGGTGCAGGTATCATCGGATACATCATGCTGAGGAATGATTTCCCGACCTCTCCGGTTGCGCTGGCACTTCTGCTTGGTACGAATATGGAGAAATCCATGTCCCTGACCCGTACCATGTATGAAGGAGAGCTTTATATGGTATTTACAAGACCGCTGGCAGCAGCGCTTGCGATCTTCACCGTATTCTCCTTTGTATTCCCGCTGGTAAAAATCGCACGGGATAAGAAAAAGAAGGCAAAGGCGGAGCAGGCATAGCTGACAGATTTGGAAGGAGATAAATCTATGTCTTTAACAGCTGTTTATGCAAAGAAAGCTTTAGTTGGAGAAGAACTGCAGGTTCTGGAAAATGCCTGCATTCTGATAGAAAATGAAACAATTGTGGAAGTGACGACCCGTACGGAGTTTGAAAACTCCGGCAGGGAAGCGGCAGTGATCTATCTGGGCGACAAGACCGTGCTTCCGGGCATGTTCGAGTGCCACAATCATCTGGCTCTGGATGCGCGTCTCCCGGGACATCTGGATATGATGACCCAGAGCGAGTGTGAGCATACGCTGCTTGCACTGACCGGACTGAAGGACGATCTGATGTCCGGCGTGACTACGGCAAGATGTCTTGGTGACCGCAATTATATCGATGTGGTTTTACGAGACAAGATCCGTGAAGGCAAGGTGACGGGACCGGATCTTCTGGTCTGCGGCATTGGCATGAAGGGACGTCATGGTCACGGTTATGTGGGAATGCCCCATTCCGGTGTAGAGGAGTTCAGACGGACCGCAAGGGAGAATATGTTCCGCGGTGTGGATGTGCTGAAGATCTTCGTGACTCCGGGCGCGCCTGCGGCAGCTTTGGATGAATTCATTCCCTGCTTTATCTCCTATGACGAGATCCGTACGGTAGTGGAAGAGGCAAAGGCACTGAACATTAAGACCGCAGCTCACTGTATCGGCGGAAAAGGTCTGGACTACTGTGTCAAGGCTGGTGTGGATGTAATCGAGCATGTATACAGCATCACACCGGAGCAGGTGAAGCTGGTGGAGGAAGAACATAAGGGATGGATCGATATGACCTCCGGCATTGTGCTTGATCCGGAGAGAGAGCCTTATTGTCCTCCTGCATCTGTGAAGAAGGTGCGTGCGGCAAGAGAGTATTCCAGACAGTGCATGAACCAGATCTACCAGAGCGGAAAGATCCGGTATACCATCGGTACCGATGCGAACCATGGTCTTCTGTATAAGGAGCTGGAATATGCATGTGAAGGCGGTGCGTCTGCACTGGATGCCCTGAAGGGTGTGACGGTCAATGCGGCGAAGATGTGCGGTCTGGAGAAGAAGACCGGACAGCTTGCAAAAGGTCTGAAGGCAGATATCATTGCAGTGGATGAGAATCCGTTGGAGCAGATCAACACTCTGAAGGATGTGCGTTTTGTCATGAAGAGCGGAAAGATCTATAAGGATCTGTAAATATTAGATATGAGATTTGGGGCAGCCCGGAAGAGGAAGGTTTTCGGGTTACAAGGAAGTATATCTTCCGATTAGGCGGTATAGCCCCCTACAAGGGCTATGCCGTCTTTTCCTGTTTTTCGGTATCTTTTGTTTCTGTCTGCGATTCAGTAGGAAAATGGATTTCTCCAACAAAGTTAAAGACAATATCCACTTTCTGAAAACGCTTGCCGTCTATCTTCTCCGGCGCATGGACAACGATTTTCTTTACAAATTCATTGACGATTGTAGGCGTTAATTCTGTTATCCCGACATACTTGCGGATAACGGCGGCGAAGCTGTCAAAGTCGCTTTTGTCCTGTTCGTAGGTATCGACTTCTCTTTGTTCGGCATTTACCTTTTCCGTCAGTTCTCGTTGTTCTGCTTCATATTCTGCGGACAGCTTCAAAAACCTCTCATGGCTGATTGTGCCGTTTATATCGTCTTCATAAATCCGTTTGAAAATCCGGTCAAGTTCTGCAATCCGTTTCTTTGCCTGTCCGACCTCACGCTGCTTGCGCTTCATCTCTTTTTCCGCTTCATCATACCGCTGCCTGCGTATCAAATCCATAAAAGAGGTTATATCGTCAAAGAACAGTGCAGTTACGGCAAATATCCTCTGTCGGATAATCTGCTGTAACGTTTCCTCTCTGATGAAGTGTGCGGTACAATCTCCCGTATTGCTTTTGTACCTTGCACAGCGGTAATGGTCTTGCGAGCCATTAAAACTCTTGCAGGTGGCAAAATGCAGTTTACTTCCGCAGTCGGCACAGAACACCAAGCCGGAGAACATTCCCTGTCGCTCTGCCTTTGTGGGGCGGCGTTTATGCGTTCTCAATTCCTGTACCCGTTCAAAGACAGCTTCTTCCACAATCGCTTCATGGGTATTGCGGAAAATCGCCTGTTGTTCTTTTGTGGTAGGAATACGCTTTTTCAGCTTGTGAGATTTTGAATAGCTTTTGAAGTTTACAGTATGTCCGCAGTAATCCATACGCTCTAAAACCCCTACAATCGTGCTTTCATTCCAACTATACGGATTTTCCGGAAGCACCTTGCCTTTTTGCTTTGCATAGTGGGCTTTGGTAGTAAGCACCTTGTCAGCAGTCAGAATTTTTGCTATCTGCATAGGTCCTTTTCCGGCAACACATAAATCAAAAATC
>JAHABX010000034.1 GCA_018376135.1 Clostridiales bacterium
GATTCCGCCTGTATTTAATTTTTTCTTCTGAAAACACGGCGAATCGCCAGACTGCATTTGCAAATGAATTACAGATTTCTTTATATATGATGCCAGGGGTAAAATACCTTTTAACCTCAACATCTTATATATTATTTTAATATACAAAATGTATTTTGTCAATGACTTTTTAACATACAGTATAGATATAGTAACTTTTATCAAAAAGCAGCCATCACTTTGACGATCGACGGCTGCTTCTCTGATATCCATTTTTATTTACAGGTCTGCCCTGTGTACAGGGTCCCTTACTGCTCTGCCTTTTTCAGCAGTCTGCGTGCCTCCTTCAGAAGCCGCAGCACCTCCTGCTGTTCATTCCGGTGGAGCCGCGCAAAGGCAGTGATGCTCCGTACGTTGTACTCCAGCTCTCTCTCACTCTGGGCACAGACCACTTCGGTAAAGAGCGGTCCTGCGTTCCTGCTTTCTGTGGGAGCCGCAGCCGTATATTCTTCCAGAAGCCCCTGATATTTCAGCAGCAGCGCGATCTCCTCTGCCAGCCGCTGGGTAAAATCCAGATCCTTCTCGTCAAACGCCACTCCATCCGTCTTATTGATAATCTGAATGCTTCCAAATACCGCATCCTCCAGCTTAAGCGGCACACAGATCATGGTTCTGGTCGTAAATCCGGTCTTCTTGTCTACCCTGCTTGCCCAGCGGGGGTCTGACTGACAGTCCTGAATGATCACCGCTTTGCCCCGCTCTACCACCTGACCGGCAATTCCCTCTCCGGGAAACAGCGAGATCCCGGACATATCCGCATCGCCGTACTGAGCTCTCGGATATATTTTTCCGTCCCGGAAACGTTCATAGAACCATAAGGTTCCCGTCTCGGCATGAACTGCATTTACCACGGTCTCCAGTGCGGCGCGCAGAGCATCCTCCAGATTCTTGGTATCCTGAATACTCCGGGTCAGCTGCTCCATCGTCCTCTTGTAGTGGCTTCTCTTCATGGCATTCCACAAAGATTCCATTTCTTCTCTCATGTATGTACTCCCTTCATTTCAGGAATGGCACCCCTTTCACGGGGTGCCCTTACTTTCCTTTCTTTAATGCTTCCGCTTGCGGATCACCTTCCAGTAGATGACGAACAGA
The DNA here is from genome assembly GCA_018376135.1 of Clostridiales bacterium. Classification (GTDB taxonomy): domain Bacteria; phylum Bacillota; class Clostridia; order Lachnospirales; family Lachnospiraceae; genus Hominiventricola. The sequence continues at coordinate 1,132 of JAHABX010000034.1, forward strand.
ATGATAATACCTGCGCCTGCTGCCAGAGAAATGAGCAGGAAGCCCTGTTTCTCACCGGTATACAGACTTCGGTTGATGCCCCAGGCAACAGCAAAGCTGCTGTCCTCTTCCTGAGCTTTCTTTTCTGCATCCTCATCCTCTGTCTTTTCTTCGGTCTTCTCTTCTCTCGCGGCAATGGCATCTGCCATCTTAACCGGATCTCCGTTTACTGCGCTGGCGGTCTCCAGCAGCTCATACTGCCCGGTAACCTCTGAGTAAGCGATCACGGACTCGCCAAACAGCTCTCTTGCCGCTTCCTCCGGCGTCTGCCAGGATGCACCCTCTGCCTCGGACGAACCGCCCGCGATATCTGCTGCTTCGGCTCCATCGCCGCCCGGCACTGTCGTGTTGCCGCCCGCAATGGACTCCTGTCCGGATACATTTCCCGTACCGCCCGCAGTGGACTCCTGTCCGGATACACTTCCCATGCCGCCTGCTGCAGATTCCTGTCCGGATACGCTGCCCGTACCGCCTGCTGCTTCGGCTCCACCGCCGCCCTCGGCAAGTGCCCATGCACTGCCGTGCTCCGCGGCCAGTCCGCTTTCACCGGATGCGGTATCACCCTCGGATGCCATACCGGCACCGGAAGACAGTTCTCCCTCTAAGGGGATCTCTCCGTCAGCGATCCTGTCGCCGCCGGTTCCTGTACCTTCCTGCAGGCTGCTTTCCGTGCTTTCCAAGGCTCCCATGGAGCCTCCGGCACTTCCCGGCGCTCCTTCATTCCGGCTGTAGACACTGCCGCCGGACTGAGCAGAACCATCTGTTACGGCTCCGCCGGGACCGGAAACAATGCCTCCCGTTCCGTTGGCACTTCCGTCGACTCCGGCACTGCCTTCCTCTGCGGAAATACCCGCCGATCCCTCCGGTATGCCGGAAGGTTCATCCGGTACAGCGCTGCCGCCCTCGCCCTTGCCGCCTTCCGGCTCCGCGCCGTCAGGATCTGCCCGGATCACTCCATCCTCGGTCAGCTCGCCCCGCTGGTCCTCTCCCTGCTGATAACTGCCATCCGACAGCAGCAGATCGTTGTCATTTCCACCCGGGAACAGCCCCGCAATGGAATGAAATGCATAGGTGAAAAAGCTTTGCGTGGTAGTCCGTGTAGAACAGATCTTCTCTCCGGTGGTATAATCCACGCCCTCGATAATGCCCGGTCCGTAGTAAGCCAGCAGCACCGTTCCATTGTAGCCCATATTATTGGAGCTGTGCCAAATACCGCTGTTGCTCATGGAAAAGTCATTCGACTTGAACTTCATATCACTCAGGTATGCGGTAAATGACTGCTCCTTTTCACTCAATAGTGCAAAATATCTGCTTGTGACACCGTAGCTTGTATTTTTACTGAGCACCACTCCGTCATAGAGGACACCCTGTCCCGGCGCTACGGTATAAGCCGTATCATCCATCAGGAATACCCGGTAAGGAATCTTCTGCCCTGCATACTGACTGAAGTAATAATATACCTCCGTATCTTTGTCCGTCCAGAAAGGTCTGGCATTGGGCAGCTTTGTCAGATTCTTGTCTGCCGTTACCGTTTCATACCCGGCCGCATCCGCCGCTGTTCCGCCATTAAGCTGATAAACCTTGCCGCTTCCATCCATGGCATAGCCCTGCCAGAGATGGACCGCACCGGAAATACCTGTGACCGTACCAGCCTCCTGCATCTCCTCGGTGCTGTCGCCGACTGCCTCTCCGTAATGGATCGAACCGTCCTTAATATAATACCAGTAGTCCCCATAGGTCATGACCTGACGGAAAAGATTTCCTGCGCCATAAGATTTCTCACCAATGGTCAAAGGTGTCTTAAAATCATAGTACAGCGTAACCACACCGTTGGCATCCGTGGTATAGGAATCGCCATTCACCCAAACAGTGGCTTCGGCAGCGCCCTCCGGTACCTTTGCCTCAATATTAACGGTATTCACCCCGGATGCATAGGCAACGGTCTCCTGACCGAGCGGTGCAGCCTCCGGCAGCAGAATACCCGCCGGATTATCTTCGGAATCCGTATTTACCGCTCCAAGGATTTCTTTCTTATCGTAATCCAAGGTATAGGGCATAAAGTGGTTGTCAGTCGTTCCGATATGATCCAGGCTCCAGGAGTTCCCGTAGCCCAGGGTCTCCCTATACAACTTCTGAGTGCCAAAGTCAGCCGCGGTGACCAGAAGCTGCTTGTTGTCCAGCCGCTTCGGAATCACATACACGGTCTTGCCTGCAGCCGCAGCCGCTTCGATGACCGCCTTTGCCGTCTGTCCGTTCAGCAGAGAGTCTTCGCAGATGTAGATGGTACCCGTACCTGCATCACCGGTGGATGCGGTGTCATTGATCCACAGGGAAATATTCTCTCCGCCGCCCCGCACATCTGCCGCAACCAGCAGATTCTTCGCCTCGGTATCCGTAAACTTATGGACACCGGAATTCAGCTTGCCGATCAGACCTCCTGCATAATCCGAGCCTGCGGATACGCTTCCTTTATAATAGACGCGCTCCAGCACCGTCTGGATGGCATCGGACCGGATCTCCGCCCTGCCCACGATGCCGCCCGCTTCCGTTTGGCCGGCTGTGACCGTGGCGCCGCAGGCGCTGTCCGTCAGCTTCAGCCAGTTCGCCGTACCGATCAGACCTCCTGCCGTCTCCTTGCTTGCCGTGACCTCCACGTCCTCTGCCACATAGACACGGTCGATACTTCCTGACGAAGCCTCACGGGAGATGATTCCCACTGCGCCGCCCACATTGGCGGTTCCTTCGATCCGGCAGCCTCGTACTGCCATGCCTGCAAGGGTAAATGTACTATCTGAAGTTGCCATTCCCAGTACGCCGCCGGTGGCAACGCTGTTCGGACTCGTCTCCGCTCCGGTGCTGGTAACCGTGGTATCAATGATCTCAATATTCAAAAGCTGCAGAGTGACTCCTGTCACCTGACTGGAATATCCGCCTACATTGCCGGTTCCCGTCACCGTACAGTCTTCCACCACCACACCCCAAACACTGCTGTGCCAGCAGTTTCCGGCAGCGCCGCCTGCAGCGCCGCCGGTGGCAGTGACAATAACGTCTTTCACACTCCAGTTCTTTCCGTTGGATAAGCCTCCTCCAGTGCCGTATGTTCCGATCAGACCGCCCACTGCGCTGCTTCCTGTTACCGTTCCCTCTTCCAGATGAAGCTCGCTTCGGCTGCCGGGAGTAGCATAACCAGCAAGTCCTCCTACAACAGATCCGCCCGCAATCGTTACATGGTTAGCACGGATGTTCTCAAAGGTGCTGGCTCCGTAAGGACCGGTATTGCCCACAATTCCACCCACATTGCTGGTTCTCGGACTGTAGATAGTGATCGTATCCGCTGTTACATTCCGAACCGTATTCTGGGAATAAGCCACCAGTCCGCCGCAGTAATTTTTGAAGTTCCCTGTGGTTCTATCCTGCTCCTCGATCTGCACACTCTTCATCTCCACATCCTCCAGAACACCGGACAGATTGGAGATAAAGCCCAGATAATTTCTGGTATACTGGTTGTTTTTGATATGAATATCCTGAAGCTTCAGCTTCTTACCGCCTCCGAGACTGATGATGGCTCCCGTCATGTTCCGAGTCTGCGTGGCAGAAGTGAAGTCGAATCTCATATTCGTAAAGCTAAGATCACTCAGAGACATGGCAATCCGCTCGATCCACGGATCTCCGGGCAGTCCGCCGTTGTATGCCAGATTGGCAAATCCTGCGTCCTCTCCCTTCCCCTCCAGCCGGTTAAAGGAGAGTTTATTATAACCTGTAGTTCTGTTGTCAAAATCCACCAGACCGGTGATCTGGATATTTTCTCCGGTAGTTCCGTGTGTGCTTACCACCTCATTCCACTTTTCAAGATTAGGAACTTCCCAGTAGGCAATATGGGGAGATCCATCCTCCTCCAGATATTTGACCACTGTCGTCAGCTCCCGCTCTCTGCCGGAGGGCTCTGTGTATTTGACTGTCAGCGCGTAGGAATCCAGCGCCTTTACAAAGCCCTTCGTGTCGATCTGGATATTCGTAATCTCCTGCCCACCGGCTCCCAGCGTGATCCTGGCAGCGCCTGCATCCTGAGCCGCCTCGGTCAGATCCATGCCGTCCAGGGTAATGGACAGCTCCTTGTTCTTATACATCTCGATGACTGCACTGCTTTCCAGCCCCGGATGCTCCAGCAGAGCCACCAGAGAATAGGTATACTCCTGATTGTCAAAATGCTGTGCATTGTCGATGGTAAGGCTGGGGTCACTGGACTGTCCCGGCAGCGGAACCGCCTCCTGCTGCCAGCCCTCACGGGCACAGTCTGCATTCAGGATCGGTGCACAGCCCTGGGATACCGGGCTGTAATTCCATCGGCTGCCCAGAAGGATCACATCCTGCCAGGTATCCGCCCGTCCCAGCTCCGTTCCGTCCAGCAGATCTGCCGCAAAACCAGGCTCCTCCGGCTTCAGCCCCGTCACCGTCTGTCCCGCATAGGCATAGCTGCTGGAGAACCTGCTGCCGTTGGTTCCCGTTCCTGCGATCCGGTCGGATGTGCCGGAGCCCTCCACATTGCCCAGAGCAAGACCATTCTTAATATAGGCGTTGCCATACGAATGCCCCGCCATGCCTCCCGCATAGCTGCCTGAGGTCTGCAGGATATCCACATAGCTCCAGCTGTTCCATATGTTTGTACTGTCACCGGTGGTCATCTGTCCGTTTATGCCGCCCACATAGGTGGCTGCTGCATGTATGGTGCCATGGGCATAGCTGTTCTCTAACCCACTGGACCCAATAGATCCTGCCAGACCGCCCACGCAGTTGGCGATCAGGGTATCGGTGATCCGGATGTCCACGTCTCTGGTATAGCAGCCGGACACCCTGTCATTGGTAGCATACCCCATCAGACCACCTGCCCGGAGGGGCGTGCCGCTGTCGATATCATAAAGGGTGCTCTCCACTGCCGAGCAGTTCATGATCGTGCTTCTATTCACATAACCAGCCAGAAGTCCCAGATAGCCGCCTCCGCCCACGGTACAGCCCTTCAGCCGCACATTGTCCAGCGTACTGTTCTCACTTCTGCCCAGGAAGCCGGTATAGCTGTTTCTTACAGATTCCGACGCAGTAATGTGCAGACCCTCCACCAGAAGATTGGTGATCGTGCTTCCATTCGCCTGAAAGATCACATAGGGGTTGGTCATATTCTCCAGCGTAATGTTCTTCAGGATATGCTCCTGTCCGTCCAGCTTTCCGGTAAAGCTGGTGGTCTGGGTGAAATCCACCCGGGTTCCGTTGATCACGATCTCATTGGGAGTCAGACCGGAGCCTGCAAAATCAATGTCTGCCGTCAGCTTATAATTCCAGTCCATATGGTCGTTGATCGCCGCCCAGTCCTGCGGAGACGCCACCGCCTTCCAGAACTCGATGCCGGAGGTCACATATTCCGGACGGTCGGACCGGACCACGCTGCCCACCGTGTAGGTAAGCTCCGTCAGTGTATAGGCATCGCTGTACTTCGCCGCAGCAGGGTCCACCTCCACATTCAGGATCACATCATAGAAGCCGTCAGATGCCGTCTTCTGGCTGACGATCTCCGTAAGGAGCCCCTCCAGGGTGATGCTGTTGATCAGATAATTGTTGTCGTTCTTAAAGCGCAGGCGGATATACCCGCTGTCCAGATCGTGCTGTCCGTAGATCTCTCCCTCGCCCCAGCCGTCGCTGACCGGCTTCGGCGCCGTCCCCTGTCCCGCTATGGGCAGAGGCAGATAGCCCTGATGCTTCTGCATCTCCGGGGACAGCTTCAGCCTGGGGTAGAAGCCCATGGGCACACAGCCCTCCGCGTCAAAGCCCTCGCCCAGGATCTCCGACTGCCACTGGGTGTCATAGAGCTTTTCCACCACGCCCTGCTGGATCTTCGGCTCCTCCGTATAGGTCCGGGCAGTCAGCTCCCACAGATTCATGTAGGCGGAAGCTTCTGCCTCACCAAAGATCAGGCGGGACTCGGTCAGGGGCAGCAGCCAGTTCTTGCTGGCTCCCGGATCCACCGAGTAGTAGTCGCCCACCGCATAGATATCCTGCAGATTTTTGCCGGAAACATGCCGATAGCTGTTCAGCAATGCCGCCGAATTTCCCTGCTGATACCAGCTGTCGGACACCACATAGAGATGCCTTACCGTGGCATACCTTATATTACCGAACAGATCCATGGTAGCCGGACTGTCCCGGAATACCAGTCCCGCTCCTCCGGTGCTGTACACATAGCCGTTTTCCACCAGTCCGTTCGTGGAGTAGCACAGGACACCTGTAACATAATTTTCCGCGCAGGACACAGACACATCCCCGCTCAGGTGCAGGATAAAGTTCCGCAGCGCACCGTCGGTATTCAACGTATATGCAATTAAAGGTGCTGTCCATTTTGAGATCTCCACCTGTCCCTGTGTATGGACGATCAGATTGTCCACGGTTCCGTACACGTTGCCAAAGATAGGCGCCGGATTCACATAATATGCCTGCTCCGGGTACTGGTACACCAGATTGCGGATATGGCTGCCCCGTCCAGGTTTCAGAAAATATGCAGTAATATTTTCCCCTTTGGTGACCGTATGCCCCTGGAAGTCAATGGTGCCGTAAAAATCTACACTCCGATTCTGATCCTGTTCAAAATCACTGTCCACCAGAATATTGGCATATCGATTCTTGTCCTGAGCTTCCAGAAGCTCCGCATGGGTAGACACGGTCACATAGTCCGCATCTGTCCGGAAGGTGATCTGATCCAGCAGCACTTCACTGCCCTGGTACACCGCCGTCAGAGTAGCCCTCCAGCCGTCACCGGCAGACAGACTGCTTAACGCCTCCGTGTGGTCCAGCGAAAGGGTGCCGTCGGCATTTTTCACAAGGGGGAAGACCATGGTCTCATAGGGCACATACTCCGGCAGCTCCATACTGTCGGAGCGCTCCAGCGTCATGGTCACCTGCGCCTTTTCTCCCTCCCGCGCCAGATAACCCTTCAGGTCGCTGACATCCACGTCAAGCTTCGCCTCAAAGGTTCCGTCGGCAGCAGCAGACAGACTGTCCAGAGTCAGCGCTCCCGTAAGGGCGCTGCCTGCCACGATATTGTAGCTCTCCAGCACATAGTTGGTCTGGTAGCTTCCGTAGCCCTCCGCGTCATTATAAGCGGCAGCTACGAACTTCAGTGTATATTCTCCTCCGGCGATCAGACCGTCGAAGCGCAGATCCACGCCCTCCGCCTTTCCGGTCTTGTCTGCCGTGATCTTTTGTACATTTAACAGGCTTCCCCCATAATACAGGTGGATGGAAACCTCGCCGTCATTCAGGATCGTTCCGTCCGGGTCATAGACCTTCAGATCCAGGAACTCCGCCACGTCCGCTGCCAGGAACAGATCGCTGTACTGCACCTCCGGCAGGGTCTTCTTGGTGGTGAAGCGGTTGGTCGTCATGCTGACCGGAATAAAATACTCCTGTCCGCTCTTCTTCACCACCGCCTGAATGGAAAAGGTATATTTTGTAAAATGGCTCAGACTGTTTTCCGGCATAAGGACTCTCAGCTTCATGGGCCTGGTAAAGCCGCCCGGAGTCACTTCGCCCGTATCCGGATCCTCCGTCGGAAGCACCTCCGCCATACAGAAGCTGTCCCATGGATTGTTGTTGCGGATCTGATCCTTTGTACCATAGAGCACCAGCCGGGGTCTCACATGATTGCCCGGATCCAGCTCCAGCACCGCTTCGCTGTCAATATATTCATATTCCCCGGCGGAAAGCTCCTCCTGAGAAAGAGACACTTCATTGACTACCCTGCCGCTTTCATCCTTCAGCTCGATACGGAACTCATCCACCAGCGGGAGCATATCCAGCGTAGTTGCAGATGTCATGATAAACTCCATGGAAGCCGAGGTATCCAGAAGATCCGACACACCGGTGCTGAAGCTGATCAGACCGCTGGAAAGCGCCGCTGTATAGACCGACAGGGAGCCGAGCTTCACGTTCTCCTCCTTCGGAAGCGTGCCCGGCAGATCCCTGCCGTCAGGCTGCGGCTCACAGTCACCTGTGACCTCTGCGGAATAAAGAGTGGAGAAGGCAAGGCTGTTCAGCCTCAGCTCATACTCGCTTCCGTCCTTTGCATCCTTCAACTCCAGGGCATAGACATCCTCTCCGCCCGGAGAGATCTTACCGGTATCCCATTCCCCATACAGGGCAGCAGCGATTCCGGATCTGCTGTCCTTCACCGCCAGCTTAAGCGGCTGTCCATCCGTAAGCGCGCTGTCCGGATCAGAGACCTGTACCTTCAGCACCAGATAATCCGTCTCATTCTCCACCTCTGTGATGGTGACCACCGGGGTCGCCTTCCGGGTATAGAGCGTACCGGAATAAGCCTCCGAGCCGTTTGCGATCAGAGGGATCTCATTGCCCCAGCGGTCTTTGGCCACTGCCGTATAGGTATATGCCATGTTGGAGCGCAGCTTTGGAGTCGTGGATATGAAGACAGACTCCTCCTGCTGTGCCCGGGCAAGCACACTGCTTCCCACAATGACCGTCACCTCATCGCCGCCGTCCTGCGGCTTCAGCTTCAGCTCCATCCGGCTCACATAGGGCATGGTATTCAGTTTAAAGTTTTCAAAGCTGTAGTCCGCCTCCGCATCATAGGCAGAGGTATTTGCCAGCGTAAGTCCGTCAAGCTCCAGTGCATTGGGGTGCGCGGCAAAGTCCGTGGTCCAGCTTGCGCCGGCTGCCTGCACCTTTCCCTCTTCCACTGTGGGCATGGGGATCTCTATGTAATCCGAATAATAGTATTTACGAACGATGGTCGTCACCTGAGTCAGCTCACCGGTGGCAGGATCTAAAGCCTCGCTTGTCTCCTCCGCGTTATAACGGTAGCTGTACTGCAGATAGACCTTCTCGCCCGGTTGCAGCGTGGACAGAGCAAAGGACTGGCTGCCTGTGCGGCTCTTGCGCAGCATGACAGACTTGCCTTCATAGCTCTCGCTGGAGTAGGTCTGAAAGCCCTCCTCATTGGTGGACGTCTCACCGCTTCCCTTCAGAGATTTGTAAGCGGTAAAGCTGACGCCTCTCATGATGGCTCCGCTGGGGTCCTCCACCTCCAGATCCAGACCGAGCGCATAGCTCCAGGGCTGAAGGCCGGACACCGTCACGACCGGCTCCTGATACGGGATCGGCTCGGATTCTCCTCCGTCCTCCGGATCGCCTTCGCCCGGATCCGAATCCCCGGTTCCTTCTCCGCCGTCTCCGCTTCCGCCGTCTCCGCCGCTGCCCTCACCGGGCTTACCGTCGGTGGAATCGTCCGGATCACCCCCGCCGGGCTCATGATCCTGATCGTCATCCTCATCGGCTCCGCTTCCGCCTTCTCCGCCGGTTCCGTCGCCGGGCTTACCGCCCTCTGCATCACCGGAACCGCCCTCGCCGGGCTTCGGATCCTGGTCTCCCTCGTCACCGTCTCCGCTTCCGCCGGAGCTTCCGCTGCTGTCGCCGTCAGAGCCGTCACCCTGATCCGTATCTTCCTGACTGCCGCCGTCATCACTGCCGGAGGAACCGCTGTCCCCGTTCTGGCTGCCTTCCTGACCGGTCTGTCCCTGATCGCCGCTTCCGCCGGCAGCCGAAGCCGCTCCGCCCTGACCGGCACCCGTATCCGCACCGCCGGTCTGCTGCTCGGGAACCTCCTCTGCCGCTTCCGTATCCGCTTCCGTCACACTCTGGTCTGTGCCGGGATTTTTGTTATTGCTGCCTTCTTTGGAGTTCAGGATCTCCTCCGCATCCTGAAGGAGATCCGGATCCGGTCTGGATCCCTCTCCTTCCTCGATCGCCTTCTGTATCAGCCCCAGGGCATCCAGCAGATCCACGTAGTTATAACGGTAGCGTCCGATGGTGATCACAGCGTCAAACAGGGCCTCCTCGCTGCCGTAGGCAAGGGACCCGTCCTTCTGCCCATACCAGTGCATGGCAGTCTCGCTCAGAGAGAGGATGCTGTTGGCAGGGATCACGATGCTGCCGAGAGGCCCCTCCAGCACCGCCTGCTGCGCGTTCATATACAGACCGTTGGAAAGCGTGAGCAGAATAAATTCACCCTCATCCGCCTGTGTCATATCCACATTATAGGAAATGCCCTCGCTGAGATAGAGTCCCTCAAAGGTCTGGTACAGATCCACCTCCGGAGTGACAAGCCAGTTCTCTTCTCCCAGAAAACGCAGTCCCGTGCCTCCGTTGACATAGAGCGGATAGGTCAGATCGATCTTCGTTCTGTCCTTTCCCACATAATAACCGCTGAGGGTCTCATATACCGTATCCTCGTACTGAACCTTCACCAGAGAAACAGGCGCGCCGTCATCACCGGCGAGAGCCTTCTGCACGCCTGCCGAGGCAGGCACTGCATATCCCTCGTCTTCGATCGTACTGAATACACTGCCGGCGCCCAGCACGGCTGCTGTCACACAGCACATCGCCAATATAGCAGCAATGAAAAATTTCTTCATGGGTCAGGTTCCTCCTTTTTCTGCATTTCCCACCCTCACATAATGGATCTGGTCAGACCAGCGGGTCAAACAGCTCCGGCTGGGTCACCAGCAGAGACCTGCTTCCGTCATACTTCGTCATGGAATCGCCCATCAGGGAGATCACATAGTCACCGGAGGCAGGCTGCGCCGTTCCGGTACCGTCGGAAAGTTCCATTATAAATTCCTTTGTATCATAATTAAACAGCATCATGTATCCGCCGTAGGTCGCTTCCACATAGGAAAGGGCGGGTACTTCCACCGTATAGCCGTTAAAGCTCACCGTCATGGGCTCCAGGAAGAGATAGAAATTACCCCCGTCATAGAGAAAGCCCTGTTCCGGCTGTGCGCTTTTGCCTCCGCGCTTCACGGTAATGGTGCCGTTTGCCTTGCATTCGATTTCACTGAGTCCTGCCACACGGTCATAAGTTCCTGACCTGGGCACATAATAGATCATATCCACAGGTATCACCACCTTGCGGGTATCGTCAATATATATGGGCAGCGTCGCTTCACTGTCCTGCCCCTTCTGTTCCAGTCTGACTGCTCCCGAGCGCTCCAGACTGAGTACAGCGCCCTCCTCCACTCTTCCAGCGGTCCCGCCATAATACTGCGTACCGGCGCTCTGAAACTCGTAGCTGGATCCCCGCTGGAAGACAAGCAGGACGATCACCACCGCCGCTATGGCAGCCAGCGCCGGGATCAGCAGTACCAGCCACTCTCTCCGGCTCAGCCTTCTGTGCCTTCTGAGGCGGCTTGGCGTATAACGCTCCCGTGTCTGCGTTCCGGTCTCAGACTGTTCTTTTCTCTCTTTTTTAAGCTTTAACCCGATGTTCATCCTGTACCTCCACATTGCCATATTCCCGCAGACACTCCCGCGCTTCATTTTCTTCTATTCCCAGATCTGCCGGGCGTCCACATCTCTGCCCTCCGAGATACCTGCCAGATCATTCAGGAACAGATAGACGGAAAACAGGATCAGAAACAGCCCCATCGCCACATAGAGCAGGATGAAGCCCAGTCCGCCTGACATATCCCGGATATAACCGCAGATCAGATTGGCAGATACCAGTCCCACCATCTGCAGAAGCAGCCACAGAAGGCTGCCCCCCTGCCTGGAGACTCCCCGGTCACTCAGTGCCAGCACAAGCCCCGGCAGAAGCAGCATCAGATAATTCAGAAGCTCCAGCTTCTGAAATCCCACTACAAACACGATCAGAAAGATCAGCTTCAGCCATGCGCATGCCAGCTGCACGGCTCCTCTTCCGTCCAGTCCGAAAAAGAGACCTGCAAGCCGGAAGCCTTTGTCCGGCACCCAGGCTGTCCTGCATAAAACATATAATATAACAAGCGCCGCCAGCGTTGCCGCCACTGCGGCGATCATGCCGGGCAGCATGGGGCGCAGCGCTGCCAGCAGTCTGAACAGCAATTCTGTGATACTCATGCTTCGCCCTCACTTTTTGCATCAATTTCCTCTACCAGCAGAGTAAACTCGTTATGCTGATGCTTGTAGAAGCCCCGCATCCCACGATAAGGATGTTCACCCTCCCGGTTCAGAAAAATCACATCTCCCTCCACCTTTCCCAGTGTAGGCAGATAATCGTTCATGATCAGCGCGTAGAAATCTCTGCTGTGGATCCGCACAGCGTACACGCCGTCCAGTACCTTCAGACCGACCCTCGCGTCGATGATCCGGGCGATGATCCGCCCGTCATTTTTCAATTCCTCATATGTAGCTTCTTCGCGCTTTGCCATGCTCTGCTCTCCTTATTCCCCGTAAGCTCTCAGATAGGCGCCGATATAGGTAAAGTCCTGCTCATCCACGCTGTCAAGCCGCCCGTCCAGAATGGCGCTCACGTCGTTCAGCACATCCCCGATCGCCACGAACTGACCGGGAATACCGGTATACTGCTCCGCAACATACATGGGCTGTGAGAAATAATTGCGCAGCTTCCGGGCACGGAAGAAGATATTCCGGTCGTCCTCCGAGAGATCGTCGATACCCAGCACTGCCACGATCTGCTCCAGCTCCTCGTACCGGGACAGACATGCCAGAGAACGCTCCACCAGATCAAAATGCCGCTGTCCCACCACATCCGGATCGATGATCCTGGAGTTGGTCGCAAATACATTGATCGCCGGATACAGTCCCTTCTCCGCCACCTTTCGGTCAAGCACCACCTGACCGTCCAGATGCTGGCTGATGGCATGCACCGCTCCGTCATCCATATCATCGGCAGGGATAAAGATCGCCTGGAAGGATGTGATGGAGCCGTCCGCGGTGGAATTGATACGCTCCTCCACCTCGCTGATCTCCGTCAGCAGGGCAGGAGAATATCCGTTGTCGATGGGCATACGGGCAAGCTCTGTGGATATCTCCGCTCCCGCCTGCACCATCCGGTATATATTGTCAATAAACAGCAGCACATCCTGCTTCTTCTCGTCACGCAGATACTCCGCCAGCGTAAGACCGGCATACATGGCACGGCTCCGGCTCATGGCATTATCACCCATCTGACCAAATGCCATGGAGATCTTATCCAGCAGATTGGCTTCCAGCATCTCATCGTAGAGATCCCGTCCCTCACGGCTTCTCTCTCCGACGCCCACGAATACCGAGTTGGACTGTAAGCCATGATATACGTTGTGGATCAGCTCCTTGATCAGCACCGTCTTGCCCACGCCTGCGCCGCCCAGCAGTCCCATCTTGAAGCCCTTGCGCATGGGAGCAAAAAAGTCCAGCACCTTGATCCCTGTCCAGAGAATATCACCGTCGATGACGATCTCGCTCATGGCGAGAGATTTGTCGTAGATGTTGCGGGTTCTGGGCGCATCCAGAGCCGTACCGTCGATGGTCTGGCCGTAGGGATTAAATACATGCCCCAGAATCTGCTCGTCATAGGCGATCCGAAGACCTCCCTCCTGCAGATACACCTTCATGCCCCTTTTCAGTCCGCGGGTCTGACCGCAGCAGATAGCAGCCGCCACGGAGCCGCTGATCTCCGCGATCTCAAACAGATATTTCCGACCGTCCTGCACGGTATATACAAGATCCCGGACGCCCACCGGAGCATCCTTCAAAAAGATCTCCACCTTCAGGTTGGAAACAGATATGATGCGTCCTACGCTGTCATCTCTGTCCGCCTGCCCGGTCTCTTCTGCATTCCCTGCCTTCTTCTGATTCTTCAGGAAAGCCTCAGCCAGCGGTGATACCGGCATATCCGTTCCTGCAGCCCTATGATTTACAAACTCTTCCTGTCTATTCATTTTATGTGCTTCACCTCCTGAGTGATTTCTGCTTCACATAGCTGTCTATGGTTTTGCGGAAGGAGCTCTGGTTCTTTTCCTTTCGTGTCTGACGCAATTCCTCCGCTTCCATTTCATCCAGCTTCTTCAGTGATTCTGAAGTAGCATTCTGCCGCATGATATTCTCTGCGGCGTAAGCGCTGGCAGCCGCAATACGCACCTCATAAACAAGACAGGAAACCGTCATGTCCTCCAGCAGTTTCTGTGCGTCACCTTCAATTTCAAAATCATCCCATTGATTTTTCAGTTCTTCCTCCGGCTGCAGGCTGAGCGGATAGATCCGTTTGATCTCCTGCTTCACAGAGCTGACATTGTAATAATGGTTATACACCAGCTCCACTGCCGACCAGCAGCGTTCCCGCACGGCGCGCTCCAGATATGCGCGCACCTTGTCAAAATCCTTCTCGTATTCCTCCCGTGTCAGGAGCAGAGAGACCTCCGGCGGACGGCGCAGCTTGCGACCGACCACGATCTTCTCGTTCCGGTCATCCTTCATAAGCACGGAGGATACGGAGGTATTCACGCTGCCGCAGAAGCCCAGGTCCGAACCCATGTAGATCCGCAGGACCGGCAGGCTCTCATCGGGAAGCAAAATGCGTTTGTCCAGCTGAAGGTTCCGGTTGGACTGAATGACCCGCATCATGGCAGAAAGCTCTTCCTCCATGGCGGAATACATCAGCGCCTGACGGCCGGAGGACTCTACCCGCAGCAGTGCATGAAAATTCATGACCTTAACGACAGCCTTTACATTCATTCTCCGTCTCCTTCCTCCAGTCTCCTGCAAAGCTCCAGCATGGCTTCCGGACTGCGTACAGCGAACTTCGGCTGCTTTAAAAGCTGCAGGATGACTGCGCCCCGGCGCATCCGTCTGCGCAGAGACTCGCTCATCTCATCTGCATTGGCAAGCTCGAAGATCTCCTTCTGTTCCAGATAGGAAAGCAGCTCTCTTCTGATGGGCGGACCTGCCTTTTTCATCTCCGGAGTCTGTACGGCGCCGCCCAGACGGGAGACCGACAGACCGTAGTTGATCGCCGGCTTCTGACCCTTTTCAAAGTTCTTTGCGGACAGCACAATCTGTCCGTCTGTGATCGATATGATATTGGTGGAAATAAAATCCGTAATATCCCCGCTCTTGGTCTCGCAGATCGGCAGGACCGTGATCGAGCCGCCGTTCTTATGCTGACAACCCAGCTCCAGCATGCGGGAATGGGCATAAAAGATATCCGGCGGATACGCATCACGACCGGGGGTCTTGCCCATGAGCAGTGCGATCTCACGGCACACATCCGCATGACGCTTCAGATCGTCCAGCACCACCAGTACGTCCTTTCCCTCCTTCAGAAAGCTGCGGGCAATGGACATTGCCGCATAGGGTGTATTCTGAAGCACCGGTGCACAGTCATCGTTAAATGCGGCGAGAATGATCGTATAGTCCATGACGCCCCGGCTCAGAAGCTGGCTGTAAATATCCTTTACGTCCTTTTTCGTCTTGCCGATCGCCACATAGATGCAGGTCACGTCACCGCCCCGCTGATTATAGATGGTATCCAGTGCGATCTGGGTCTTTCCGGTCTTCTTGTCTCCGATGATCAGCTGACGCTGTCCCCTTCCGATGGGATAGAGCATGTCGATACCGGTAATGCCTGTGTGAAGCGGACGATTGACGGTGGTACGATCCATGATCGGGATCGGCTCCTCCTCGATGGGGATGTCATACAGTCCGTCCAGACGCTTGCCTGCCAGTTTGTCTTCTCCGAAAATGTCCACAATATGTCCCAGAGAATACGGAGAATACTGGGCAGCAAATTCCTTTCCCGTGGCAACCGCCCGGTCACCGATATGTACCTTTCCCTCCATACGGGTCAGCGCCACCAGCACGCAGTCCTGACGCACCGCGTCCACATAGCCCTCAGCATGATCTCCGATGAGGACGCGTTCAAAATACGCCGCTCCATCCAGACCTGTAATCTCTACAATATACTCCCGCACCAGACGTACCCGTCCTGTGGCATAGGCATTGGCGCCCGCCTTAATGCCTGCAATTTTTTCTTCTATCACGGAATTGATCGTATGCTCCATCAGCTCATCTCCCTCGCTTTGATACAATAGTCGTACAGGCAGTTATCCGCCTCCATCTGAAATCCCTCGCAGATCTCCTCATCCGGCTGGATCTTCACCTCTCCCCAGTACCGGACATCCGAAGCCAGGTCTGCAGGAACTCTCAGGCAGGCCGGTTTTGGCTCTGCATCCGCCAGATCCCGCAGATGATCATAAAATGCCAGCGCGCCAAACTGTCTGTTCCGTCCGGTATAGGTCTTCAAAAGCTCCAGACCCTCTGCCGGCAGAGTGCCGTACAGCACCGCCAGCTGATCCTCCGGAGAGAGCGTGGACAGGCGGTACATGGTATCCCAGTCCAGCTCCTTCAAAAGTCTGCCTGCCGGTCCGGTCCCGGCAGCTTTCATATGATCAAGCCCCGGAAGAAGCTCCTCTACCCGGAATGAAAAATTCTGACGGATCATCCGGTACAGACCTCCCACGGTCCGGTCCCGGTACACCGCCGCGCCTGCACGCTCCGCCATGCCCAGCGTCCCTGCGGCTGTCCGGACCGGGGTCTCCTCCGCCGGCCTTTTCTCTGTCTGCTTCCGGTCCGAAGCCTCCGGCTTTTCCGAAGAGACCTCCAGCGCTTCCTGCATTTCCCGAAGCTTCCTGCTCCTGTCCTCCAGCAATTCATCATAGACTGACAAAAGTCCCACTGTCTTGCTGCGGACATTGCGCAGCACAGTCTTTCTCAGCCAGCCCACAGCCAGCGCCACAAAGCCGATCAGCAGCCCTATGACCGCAGCCGCGGCAATATAGATCGCGTAAACCATACTGCCGACCTCCTTTCTCCGTCTTCTGTCAGACCGTTATAAAAGGATTAAAATACAACAGTACAAATACAAATGCCAGCAGGATCACAAACAGGATCACGATGGCAAGCACGACCGTCATAGCGCTGCGCACCACATCATCCTTGGTCTCCGGATTTCTGCCCACTGCCTCGGCCACCTTTGAGCCGAGAAGTCCCAGTCCGATCCCGATTCCCAAAAAAGCGAGTCCTATCATCCAGCCGATGGCGCTAAGCACCGATGCATATAAACTTTCCATAACTTTCCCTCTTTTCCCGCCCGTATCTGCAGGCGTATTGTGTGATATATTTTAAGTTGTCTTTACTGCGCCGGTACTTCCGCTTTCTCCGCGCTCTGCGCGGATACTTCCGCTTCTGCTGCCGGAGCCTCTTCTGCTCCGTCCTGCACCGCGTCCGCTGCCAAAGCTTCCTCTGCGCTCTGCGCGGCTACCTCGGCTTCCGCCGTCGGAGCCTCTTCTGCTCCGTTCTGCACCGCGTCCGCCGCCGGGGCTTCCTCCGCTCCGTTCTGCACCGCGTCCGCTGCCGGGACTTCCTCCGCTCCGTTCTGCACCGCATCCGCTGCCGGGACTTCCTCAGACTGGGTCGTACCGCCTCCGGATGAGGCATCATAGAAGCTGTTGGAGCAGCTTGCGCTGAACAGCGTATTTCCGTTCTTATCCTGTACCAGCAGATAGATGGACTGCACTTTCTTCAGCCAATCCGGGGCTACCATAATAACGCCTTCATATCCCGTCTCGACTGCCTCTTTGATGTTCCCTGCATCAAGTGTTACTTCATTTCCTCCGTCCTTGACCACAATCTTTGCCGCCTGACTGTTCAGAGACTCCAGCTCCAGAACGAAGCCTATGGAGGAGCCGCTGACCGTGGAGATGGACAGCTTATCCTTGACTGCCCGGGTGGAGGTCTTGAAATAGTCATCCAGGGTCCGCTCCACCGCATCCGTCTCCGCATTTGCCGCCACATGCCCCATCACCACATAGTATGTGGTACCCGGTGTCAGGTCGTTGAAGGTGTAGCTGGTCTCGTAGGCACTGACCGATACACGGCGGTAGGTATCCCCATCCCAGTAGGCATCATATTGTCCGCCTTCATTTTCGTAGAGCGCCTGCATATTGGTAGTGGGAAGCTGATCTGCCTGATGCAGCTCCAGATAGACCATACCCAGTGTACCAAAGGGATCCACGAAGTAATAATCTGCGGTCAGACTGGTGCTGCTCTCGGATTTGACCGAGCGGATCATCACGATCTGCACCACATCCTGGTCCTCACCGATACCGCCAGCGCCGCCGGTTCCTCCGGTTCCGCCTGCTCCTCCGTCGCCTCCGATGCCTCCTGCGCCGCCTGCGCCGCCAAGTCCTCCGGCTCCTCCGGTTCCGCCTGTGCCGCCGGTTCCTCCGGCTCCGCCCATACCGCCGATACCGCCAAGTCCTCCGGTTCCTCCGTCGCCTCCTGCACCGCCGGTGCCTCCGGCTCCGCCTTTTCCTCCGGCTCCGCCCCTGATGGTCAGGTCAATGGAATCCGGCGTCTGCGGATCATCGATGGTCTTGTAGATCCCCGAATCATAGGTATTGGTGCTTCCGATCAGCCGGGCAAGATCCAGATCCTGTCCTCCCAGAGTCAGCAGCTCATTCGCAATATCAAATACAAAGGTGCCTGCATGGATCGTCGTAGGCTGTGTGGTCTTCAGGCTCATATTATTGGAATAGAGCCGGGCATTGCCTACCACATCCATGGAAATAAACAAGTATCCCTCTGTGGAAAAGACCTCATTGCTGTCAGAGATCAGGGAATGGGCGATGGCATAACGCCGGTCGCACAGCTTGAAGATGGCGCCGGAATCCAGCTCCGAGAACACATCCTCATCGGATACGGAGTAGACAGAGCCGTCCTCCTCGATCCGATAGCCGCCGCCGAACACCTGCACACTGCTGCCGTTATAAGCCAGCGTATGTGCGCCCAGCGGAATATTGGTGCTGTCCTTTCCCAGATAATAGCTGTCTCCTTCCCGTGTCACCCATGCCGGCTCCGACAGCTGGATCGGCGTACAGGTATTGTCATAGACCACCGTCCCCGCTGCCAGCTCCGTCCCCGGCGATTTCTGTGCCGCCGTGCGCCAGGACACAACGCCCATGGCGCAGAACACGGCAATAACTACCACCGCCAGCAGGGAGAAGATGAACCAGGTTCCCTTTTTAAATGTTCGTATACGTTTCATCAGATTTCCTCCTGCTTCTTACACACCGCCTCGAACCGTAACTGACTTCGTAGGTGCAGGCTCCGTTTCCGCCGTCCGGAACTGGAGCACGATCGTATATCTTCCCTGACCTACCGTATAAGGCAAATCAAAGTAATAAATCGGATATCCGCCGGAATCCTTGCCCTTCTTCAACAGTTCATCCTGCTGGGAACGCCGCTGTACTCCGGAGACATCAACCGGCGTACCGTCGGCTGCCTTACCATACACAGACCAGTCAATTCGTTTAAACAGCGGCTCATCATCCTTGATCAATCCAAAGCTTTCCTCGAATACAATCCGGATGGTATCCGAATCCTGACGGGTGGCATAGATTCCATTCTCATTCAGAAGCCAGTCATCCTTTGTTGTGGTGCTCTGGCTCTTGCTTGCAACCCCAAGCTGCTTCTCTACTGCAGCTGTTGCCGGGTTCGGCATGGTATTCTCTGTCCAGAATCTCTTAACAATCTCTATGAACTTGTTTCCGCAGTCTTCGATCTGAGACCCCTGCTTATCAAAGAAGTCCGCCCATGTGCTTGGATTCGTATCTCCATTAAGTGTGATCTGCCCGTCATGGTTATCGTCAGGCACCGCGTAGATATTGAGCAGGTAGGTTTTTCCGGCTTCCATGATCGCATTTTCCTTGAGATTCATCTTATCATTGATAAGTGCATCATCATCCAAAACAAATACTTTACGCGGGGCGGACATAGGATAGACCTTGTCGTCATATGTGGTATTCAGCAGATGTCCCTGATCATCCGTAAACCGAACCGTATAGAGACCTCCGGCGGTCTTTCCATCTTCTGAATCTACCGTCATAAAGGTATACTGTGGGTCATTGATCGTCACCTGATAGGTAATGCTGTCCCTTGTAGCTTTACTGACATAGATGAGCGCACCGTAATTACCGATTGCCGTTATGGTGAACTCCTCTATGGTGCTTCCTGCAGCCGCGCCGTTATTGTTCTCCTGCGCACTGATCTTAAGATAATAGGTCTTACCTGGTTCCAGCTTCTGGCGGGCAAGATCCGGCTTCAGATTGATCTTCAGCTTGTTGTTGTTTGTCATGATCACCTCGGGCTCAAAGAGAATATCCGCCGTCCCGGCATTCATTGTCTCATGAGATAACAGCGGTTCTCCATCGGCTTTCTCAGCCTCCTCCCGGCTGGCAAAGATATCATAGCGCAGCGAAAGGTTGAAGGTACGGCTGATGTTGAACACTATATCCATCGACTTGTCAAAATAACTGTCATTCCGATATTCGATCGTGGTAACATCGATCACTGCATCCGGACTGGTCGTCACCTCATAGATGGCAGGCTCTGCATTGTCGGAACGGAGAAGCAGTACATCATCCTCTCCTTTCTTATACCAGAAAGCAACGTAATATTTTTTCCTGGCATCCAGACCTTCAATGGCAGGCATCTTTTCATCTATAAGCACAGGCTTGCCGCCCACGCCAATCTGGATCGTAACCGGACTGGTACCCCCATATTGCGTATTAAGCTGCTTCGCATCATCATAGTTCGCATATGCCGCCATATAGATGGTGCCGTCATTTTCGAATCCGTTTACTTCCAGACCGGTCACTTCCACAGTGTTGGTACTGGAATGGAAGCCGGTGTGGGTCATGGTCGGAGTCATCGCATCCAGTGTCCCTGTGTCTTTACCATTCTCAAACACCAGCTTATGGGTGCCGATCCTTTTTGCGGTAAGATATCTGCCGCTGAGCTGCGCCGCCGTACTGCTGTGGTGGGCATCCACACCCATGGAGGCGGGATACAGGTAGGTGGTGGAGCCGGACTTGTTGGGCAGCACCGGATTCACCCAAAAGCTCACCTTGGTATCCTGCTCCGGATCATCGAGTTGGATCGTATTGCGCAGATTTCCAATCTTAAACGCATTATTATTATTCAACAACGCGCCATTTGCAGGCAGAGACGCACTGCCGGAAGCTCCTACATAATCCGAGAAGCCGAAGTCACCGCCGGTCTCATTGGTATACTGAAGAGTGAACATCTCATCATTTTCTGCAATATTCCAGCCCTGCTGCCCCGTATCGTACAGGATCGATGCTTCTGTCACCTCAAATTCCTTATTCAGATACTCTGTTCCCAGACGACCGGTGGCCAGTCTGGCATAGATACCGCTCACGTCAGAAACCATCGGCAGATAGAAGGTCTTTTCACTGCCGGGGTTATTAAGCACCTGAATTTTCAGCTTCATGGCTGCAGCACGCTTTGCAAGATCGGTCACTCCAAGATCATTGCTGTTCAGCTGAAAATCAATATAATTTTGATCCAGATGTCCGGTATCCATGGTAACTATGATATTGTTATATGCCCCATGTTTAAACTGCTCATCCCATGGCCACTCCACCGGAACAGAGGAAAGCGGGCAGGAGGTGCTGTCCTCCTCCAGGCTAAACCTTTTCAGGATCTCGTTATACTCGATCTTGTAGGCAGAGACATTGACCTGCGGTGTCAGTATCTTGGGATCAGATTTCGTTACCTGGTAGGGAACCGTAACCCTATACCACTTGTCAGCACCCTCTAAGGGCTCCTTCTGAATATTTTCAGTCACCGTATTCTGTCCGTCTCCCGTCGGATATGAAACCTTTGTATTATTATCCGACTCATCGATAACAATCAGACCATCCGGATCCCTCCAGGTATAGTGGAGTTCTATTTCCCCTGTAGCACTTGTTGCTGAAGCACTCGCCAACGAGTCAGGAGTGGATTGAAATACATAAGAATGGAAGTCAGGCATTACACGGGGCGCACTGCACATACCGGAGTTCAGGATGTAGGCCACACCCTTTCCAATCTCCACGTTATTCTCCTTCACGCCTCCGTGCTGCTGGTTATAGAGGCTGTACTCCTTATGGTCGTAGGGGTAGGTACGCACTGCCTCCGAATCGCTGCTGCTTCCCGCATATTCTACCGTATAAGCGAAGATATAGCGGAAACCGCGTCCCATACCGTTCACAAGAGAACCGCCTGCATCGTTTGCCTCTCCTGCATAATACACCTGATAACCGTTCTTGTACTCAGAACTTCCTGTATATTGACCGCCAAAAAGCACCGCCACCTTGGGCACCTTGTCGCTTCCGTTGTCTATGTTATGGGTCATCTTCATCAGCGGAGTCGCTGCTTCAAGAGGATCTTTATTCTTCAGGGCATTAAAGAATGTCTTGTACTCATATGCATAATAGGTAACGGTCTTGCCGATACGCTGTACATTATCATAGGTAGCTTCCAGTGTATAGCCAATGATCGCATCCTCCGGCAGCGTCTTAACTTCAAAAGCTCCATAGCGGGCCGCATCCTTATTGTAGATCGGATTCGCCAGCACACCCTTGGACGGATCTGTAAGCAGATCCGGCGGAGTCGGCTCCGCGGACACTACCTCCGAGGGATTCAATACATTCTCAAACTGATTGATATAACCCAGATCCAGCTCGTAGCTGTTATCTGCCACGGAGCTGATAGTCAGGGTGTAGTTGCCGGACGGATCCAGTACAGGGCTTCCAAAGTCCGTTTCCGTAATGATATAACCATTCGGGCTGTAAAGCTGGCTGAGGATATCCTCCGTATTGAAATTCTTCTGTGCGATCTGCAGCTTGCCGGTACCGGTGCCGCTGTACAGATCCACCGTCACCTGTCCGCTCTTAAGCTCGTCAGCCGCATAATTCTTTCTGTCATCCGCAGCCGTACTGTCCTTTACCTCCAGTCTGAGGGTACGGGCAAATGCAGTAGAGATATCCGCCGGAGTCTGCCAGCTGGCATTCAGGGTCACCGTATCATAAGTACGGAAGCTGACCGTTCCGATGGCACGATTGCTCGAACCATTCCCATCTCCCAGATCCAGGTATCCGTACACGGTAATGGAATAGTTGGTATTCTTATACAGGTTGTCAAGAGCCAGTAACAGGGTGACCTCATTTGTATTCGTCATCGGATTCAGGGTCACGCTTCCAAGCGTCTTTGTGTCGCCGCCGCTGACGTTAACCGGCGTACCTTCCGCTGTCAGCTCCACACTGCTGTCCTGAATCTGATCTGCATAGATCTCCAGCCGCATAGGCGTATTGGGACTAACCTCTTCGATAGAGCTCTTTGCTCCCAGACTGATCGTAAGCTTACCGTTATATTTATTATATTCCGCTCCCGCCGTCTCCGGTGTCAGCGTGATCCGGGGCATGGTATCGCCCTCGGACTGTATCGTTTCACTTTCCTTCAGATCATAGTAGACGACCTTCTCATTGTCATGGAACTTCATCTCCACGCCAAACTTATAGGTCTCTCCGGAGCTGAGGCGGAATTCCACCGGCTCACCCTCGGAAGCGGTAATGGTACGGACAGAGTCCTCTTCCCATTTTCCCTCGCTGTTCAGACGGTATGCCGTATAGGTATAGCTTACCGCACCGCCGTCCGGATCGGTCACCACCGGACGCCATACCTCAAAGGCGCCGGTCAGCCGGTTATAAGATGCCCTGGGAACGTCAGCCGACTCTGTGGTCGGCGTCTCCTTGAGCGTCATAGCCTCCAGCTCCTGACGGGTCAGCGACTGCAGTCCTTCTGTGGTCTCCACATAGATCCGGGCAATGTACCGGGTATTATGTGTCAGACCGTCAAAGGTCACATCCGCCGACAGTCCTCCGTTAAAGTTCACATCCTGAACCGCCGTATAATTTCCTGCGTCACCCATAGAAGCGGCAGAAAAGCTCTTATTCTGTTCCGGTGTCAGCAGATATACCTTCGCGCTGGCGATGCTTCCGCTGTAGCTTGAGGATACCGACGCCGAGAAGGTGATCTTATCCGTCTCAGCCTCCTTATAAGCAAGCATCGCACCTGTAGAATCGGTGTAGAAGCTCCGGCTGATGAACTCACGGGAATAGACAAGGTTCGCCGGATCGTTCGTCTTATAGTATGCGGTCACAGACAGACGGTACTCCGTATCTGCTTCCAGCACATCCTTCAGCGTGGAGAAGTAGACCTCCTCACGCTGGTAAAAATGATCAAAGCTATGGTTTGAAGGCTCCACGGAATCAAGGGAATAATTATCTTCCACCTGATAGCAGTATACGACCTCCCCGGTGCTCACCTTGGTGATCGTAACCTGTCCGGGATATTTGTTATAATCCTCCACGGCCTGCAGGAATCCGGCACTATCCGTTACCGTGATGCAGCCCTTAAGACCGGTGGCGGATACCTGCCAGTCCGTAATGGTCATGGTCGGCAGCGCACTGTTCGTCGTACTTTCCACCACAGCGTCCTTACCGCTGGAGCCGGTACCGCCGTTCTTGCCGCCGTCACCGCCGGAACCGTTGGCGCCTGCCGATCCGGAGGAGCCGCTCTGACCGTCAGAGCCGTCCGCTCCGGTCTCTCCGTCCGCTCCGTCTTCGCCGTCCGTGCCATCTACTCCGGCTTCTCCGGCTTTTCCGGTCTGTCCTGCCTGACCGTCCTCGCCGTCCTCACCATCTTCTCCGTCAATCGCTTCAATATTCAGCTCCGGTACGATCTGACGCCGGGTCTCATCCGCAGTCAGTACGATGGAATCATCGGTGCTGACAGACAGCTTCGCCAGAGAAAGCTTATAGGAGCCATTGTCGATCAGCTGAGATACCGGGTAGATCTTCACTCCGCCCGCCGTCTCTATGTAACAGTTCTCCGAGATAGTCATCCACAGATTCTCCGGGGTCAGAAGATGCACCACCTGATCCTCCGTCACAACTACCTGCACATATCTGCTGACCTCACGCACATCGTCCTCAGAAAAATGAACCGACAAGGTGGGAGATTCCACCATATATTTCCGATCAGAAAGCTTCCAGAGATGCTCACCGAACTTCAGGGAGCCGGTCTCCGTCTCCGCTGTATACCCGTCACCCGCCTCCATGATCGGGAGACCGGCGCTGATATAATAATTATTGATAAAATTCTCAGAAAGATCGTTGAAATCCAGCAGCACGCCGTCGCTGAATGCCATTACGTTGCCATTGTCATAATGGACAAAGCTTTCGCGCGGCACAGAAATACGACCATCCTCCGTGCTGTCAAAGCTGATGGTTCCGGACAGATTCGGCGAGTAAGCTTCCTCCGCCTGAAAGGCGATCCACTTCAGCTCTTCCTCCTCTCCCTGGAGAATATAGCCTCCTGTCTCAAAGGTCGACGCAGTACTGGTCGAATGCCAGATACCAAAGCCGGCGAACGTCATTGTAGTCAGGACTCCCAACAGTAACAGAATAACCATAAATTTTTTGTTCATAACGATCTTCCTCAAATCTACATTTTAAGAATCAACATTTTTCCTGCATTTTACGTGAACATAAATGCATAAAGATACCTAGTAACATAATACCTCATAGCTTTTTTCAATGCAAGAACTATTTATCGGGTATATTATATGTCCGTATTGGGTATACGTCAACATTTTAATACCCGATACGGGTATAAAATATGCTCCAAAATGGATATATAATAAGCATGGAGGTATTACCATGAATCTAAAGGAAATTCGACAAAAAAGAGGACTTTCTCAGGGTGACGTAGCTTCACGTCTCGGCTGCTCTGCAAATGTATATTCCAGATACGAGCGGGGAGAACGCCAGCCTTCCATCGATGTGCTGATCGGTCTGTCGAAGATCCTGGATGTTTCTGTTGATTTTATAATCGGGAATCATGAGATCGAGTCTGCCAGCCTGTCCGGATACGAGCTGGAGCTTGTGAAAGAATCGCGGACTGCGGACGAGAGAGCGAAGCAGGATGTGTTGCTTCTGCTTCGGAATCATAAGGTATTGTAGGCTGGTGACACTTTCATTCGGCATAAGCTTTTTGCTTTCAGCCTTTAAATAGCCTTTTTGATCTATTCTTGCAGAAGGGTTTCACCCAGCAGAGCGAAACCCTTTACTTTATAATTTCACTTTATAATTTTCCAGCTGATGAAAGATTCCAAGTACATATACATCATTTCCATCAATCCGAAAAATCAAGATATAATTCATACCCTTTACTACAGCTTCCTTATACCCTTTACTCTTTAGAAAAGAATCTCTGCAATCTGCAAATTGATACGGATTATACTCCAAACGGTCATACAATTGTTCAATACCATCCAGCAAGCGTTTCGCTGCCGGTTCATTCCGAAATTTAAACAAAATATAATTTACCAGTTGGTCAAGTAATTCTTCCGCCCTGTCAGTAATAATAAGTCTATAAGCCATATTTTGCCCTCATAGAACTTAATGAACTTCTTGCATCCTTTGTTCTTCCTTCTGCAATTTGCTGTTCTGATATTTCAAGTTCTCTATAAACATTTAGTCTGTGAATCATTTCTTCATAATTCTCCATGCTCATAATAACCATATCCCCATATCCATTTTTAGTTATATAAATTGGTTCCTCAGCTTTGTGACACATTTCTGATATTTCTGAAGTATTTTTTAAATCTTTAATTGGAATAATCTGCGGCATAATATGCACCTCCTTAACCATGGCTTTATTATACCACTATTATCCCATAATTTCCATTAATTATTTTTAATAAATTTTCTTCCGCCACATTTTCTGTTACCGCCTCTGAACAGTAACTTTACCTAAAACCTTGAGCAAGGTTCCATTTACTTCAGCTTGACAGTTCTCTTTTTTTGATATATCATAACTATAGCTAACAAATCCGATTAGTGTCCATATGGACAGACGAAAACCCCAGAGGTGGTGCCCTCTGGGGTTTTCTATTCCTTATATGTACGGTGGCTTATACCGTCAGGCTGTCGCTGCCTATTCGTCTCCGTCCAGCCATTTGCAGACATAGTAGCTAACAATGCCTGCTACGACAGAAACAACAAATCCGATTAACAGATCCATATGGCTCACCCCCTTTCTGCTGGAGGTTCGACAGCACTTTCAGCATACCACATTTTTCAAGTTTCTTCTATCTCTTTGCTACATTTAGTTGAGTATAGAAGATTTTATAAAAGTATTTGCAATTCATTGACAACACTTTAGCCTTTTGTTATTATGAACATAGAAAAAGGTGCTGCCGGAAACGGTTCGCCTTGGTTAATGGTTACGTATCAAAAAAGCAACCATCACTTTTGGGGAGCGCGGTTGCTTTTTTGATGCTTATCTTTCCTGGCGGTCTGCACGATACTGATTACGGTTACAACAATACTGATAACCGTAACGACAATACCAGCTACACCGACTATGGTTTCCACATCTTATGTTCCTTTCCTCTTATTTTCCATTTATGTATCACCTCCGAAATACTGGAAGTTCTCAAAA
>JAHABX010000007.1 GCA_018376135.1 Clostridiales bacterium
TATGTAGAGCCTGATATTTCCGTTGTCTGCAGCCCTGATAAAATCAATGAAAAAGGCTGTATCGGCGCGCCCGACTGGATCATAGAGATCGTATCTCCCAGCAGCAGAAGAATGGATTATTCCATAAAGCTATTCAGGTACCGCACCGCTGGTGTACGGGAATATTGGATTGTTGACCCGGAGAAAAAGAGGATCACCGTTCACGATCTGGATCATGAAGACATACACGAATACAGTTTTACCGATACCGTACCCGCAATCATTTATCCCGGTTTTTCTATCGACTTCGGAACTCTGAAAGTTTAACCCTTTTTCTCTATGCTTCAAATGGCTGTGTGATGCACCAGGCAGCTCATGCAGCCATTTTGCATGAGCCGTCACCCAACTTCCCCGCACAGAAATCATTTCAATCCGGAAATATATCCACTTCTACAATATCTATAGAATATTTCTCATTTTTCAGTTATTATAAAAGCAATCCTCTTGCCAGGACCCCGAAAACACCCATTCATCTTCGTAATCTATCTTTAACAGGAGTATTTCTATCATGAACCACGAACATGAAATTGTCGCGCAGGTTCTTGCTGCCCAGAAAAGCAGCACCGCCGCTGACCGGCTGGTGAGACAGTATCTCCCCTTTATTCGGTCAGAAACAGCCAAATACATACACAGGAACCCCATAGAGGGACAGGATGACGAACTGTCCATTGCCATGCTTGCATTTCATGAAGCTGCACTGGCATACCGACGTGGCAGAGGTGCATTTCTTCCCTTTGCAGCAACCGCCATCCGCAACCGGCTGATCGACCACAGCCGCCGCGAACAACGACACACCGGTTCGATCTCTCTTGACCGGACAAATCCGGAAGACGAGGACAACCGATCTTTACTGGAGCAGCTGGGCTCCGGAAAAGACGATATGGAAGAGCTTACCGAGCGCACTGCCGCTCAAAGCGAGATCTCTGACTTTTCCCGGGTGCTTTCCTCCTATGGACTGAGTCTGACAGACATTGCAGATAACTGTCCCCGGCAGGAACGCACCCTTGCCGCCTGCCATCAGGCGCTCGCCTATGCCAAAACGCATCCTGAAATCATCCGCTCTCTGACAGAAACCCGGCGGCTGCCTTTGTCTCAGCTTGCCGCCGGATCCGGTGTCGCTCTCAAGACCCTGGAACGCCACCGTAAATATATGGTTGCCATCTTACTTGCCTATACAAATGGCTTTGAAATTATCCGGGGACATTTAAGCCAGATCCATCCCCAGAAAGGAGGAGCTCCTACATGCGCTATCTCATAATGGAATGCCACCCGAGCTACGTAGTCGCTCTGGATCAGCAGGGACGGTTTCTGAAAGCCGCCAATCTGGGGTATACGGAAGGACAGTATGTGGATGAGATCATCCTGCTGCAGGAACCTGATAAGGTCACTCGCTTTCATCCGGGACAGCTTACCCGGATCATGACGATCGCAGCCTGCTTCTGTCTTGTATTTCTTGGTTCATGGCACTACATACTCTCTCCCGTGGGAACGGTCCGCATGCAGATCAATCCAGATATTCTCATATCTGTAAACCGCCTGAACTACGTGACAAAAATGAAAGGACTCAATGAAGACGGTCAGGCTCTCGCTGACGGTGTACGTATTCTCGGGAAAAAAGTAGACGCTTTGTCAGATGAACTGGCTGATCGGGCGGTTGAAATGGGCTATCTGAAGGAAGAAGGAGAAATTACCCTTACCATTGATTCAGCCAATGCAAAATGGAAGACTGCAACCGAAGAACTGCTGGTTCTGGAACTTGAAGTTCATCTCCCGCAGGATATTCGAATCATCTCTATCACCCCGCAGGAAGAAGATTCCGAACCAAAGACGGATCCGCCGGAAAACCAGCCTGTGATCATTCCCGTGACTCCCGAACCCGAGCCTGCGCCCACGCCCTCTAATGAGGACAGCAGCGATGACACAAGCGATGACTGATCGCTCTGAACTTACACAAAAACTGCCGGGACCTTTATGGTCACCGGCAGTTTTTCACCAACGAAGCTCTTTAATCCACTTCCACCACACGCATAATATTTGTATGTCTTGGTGATTCTGAAATACTCAGATCACGTACGATTCCCGCCGTTGCCACGATCAGGTCTCCTTCACCGATGACCTTCTTCTCTTTCAACAGCTCCAGAGAAGAATAGATCAGGATATCCGTAGATTCTGCTCTTTTCGCCTGGAAAGGAAGCACTCCCCAATAGAGCTGCATCTGCCGTACCACCTGAGCATCCGGGGACAATCCAATGATCGGCGTCTCCGGTCTCCATTTGGAAAGCATCCATGCAGTAAAGCCGCTCATACTGGGAGCCACGATTGCCTTTGCATGCAGATCATGGGCAGTAGAAACAGAAGAATAGCACACGGAGTTGGATACACTCTGCTTCTCCTGGCTGACCCTTCTCTTCTTATAAAAACAGGTATCCAGGTGCACCTCTGTATCCCGGCAGATCTGAGCCATCATCTTCAGCGCCTCGATGGGATATTTTCCCATGGCAGTCTCGCCTGACAGCATGACCGCATCCGCACCTTCATATACCGCATTTGCCACATCTGTCACCTCCGCCCGGGTCGGACGGGGATTACGGATCATCGAATCCAGCATCTGCGTTGCAACGATAACCGTTTTACATGCCTGGTTGCACTTCCGAATCATGGTCTTCTGAATGTGAGGAAGCATCTGCGGCGGGATCTCTACTCCCAGATCTCCTCTTGCCACCATAATCCCATCACTTTCCCGGATGATCTCATCCAGATTTTCAATGCCCTCTTCATTCTCAACCTTTGCAATGATCTTAATATGCGAATCCGCTTCCTTCAGCATCTGACGGATCTCCCGGATCACATCCGCACTCCGTACAAAAGATGCCGCAATAAAATCAAATTCCTGCTCAATTCCAAACCGGATGTCATCCTTATCCTTCTCGGTCAGCCCCGGAAGATCAATTTTTGTCTTTGGTACATTGATCCCCTTCCTCTGTCCCAGTTCTCCGCCGCTCACCACGCGGCAGTTGATCTCGGTTGCATCCGTCTTCACCACTTCCAGATCGATCAATCCATCATCGATCAGAATATGGGTCCCCGGCTTTACGCAGCCCGGCAGCCCTTCATAATTCACATGACAGATCTGTTCATCACCCTCCACCGGGCGGGTTGTCAATACATAGGGCATACCGTCTGCCAGCTGCACCTTTTTTCCATCCTTCAGAAGCCCGGTACGAATCTCCGGTCCTTTTGTATCCAGAAGTGCTGCCACAGGCAGATCCAGATCCTCCCGCACACTCTTTAACAGCTCCAGGCGCTCTTTCTGCTCCTCATGGTCTCCATGAGAAAAGTTAAATCTAGCCACATCCATGCCATGCAGCGCAAGCTGGGTCAGCAGTTCCCGGTTATCCGCATTCGGTCCCATGGTACAGATAATTTTCGTTTTTTTCATGATCATATCCTTTCTATGTTCGCTTCTTCCAAAAGAACGTGTTCCATACATTTTCACTTAAAAAATGGCTGCCGGAACTCCGACAGCCCATTCAAAGGGAGGGGACTTATCCAAGTCCGATATGAAAAAGAAAGTCGTAATACTTTTCGACAAGGAAAGTATACCCAACTTATGTAAAATCCATAACCCTCTTCATGTAAATTTTCTGTAAAATTAAGCTTTTATGCAGTCCTTGGAGGAAGATTAGACAGTACCAGTGCCACAAATACCATGAAGACGCCAACTCCGCTCATGAAGGTCATGCTTTCCCCATACAGGAGAATTCCTGCAAGCGTTGCCACCACCGGTTCAAGGGTGGCAAGAATCGCCGCTTTGCTCGGATTCATATACCGAAGCGCTGTCGTATAGGAAATATAGGGGATAAAGCTGGTAAGGATACCGTTCAGGAGCATCCAGCACATTGCCTCCCCTGACCCCGATGCAATTCCAAGCGCCTCCCCCATATCACAGCTCAGCGCCGCCGCTGTTCCTGCGATCAGAAAGGTGTAGCATACATTTGTAAACGGATGATATTTCCGCACGATCACACCGCTGAAAATACTATACAGCGCATAACCAATGCCGGACACCAGTCCCAGAAGCAGCCCCGGACCACTCAGTCCGCCGGCTGCAGTCCCCAGCCCGGACACAAGAGCACTGCCTCCCACGCACAGCACAAGACACAGCCCTTTCATCCACGTGAACCGTTCTCCAAAGAAAACCACCGACAGAAGCATGACAAATGCCGGAGCTGTGTATAAAAGGACCACTGCCGTCGACATGGGGATGAGGGAAATCGCCGCATGATATGCCGTATTAAATACATAGATACTTAAAATTCCATTTGCAAGGAACCATCCCGCATCCCTCTTCTGTATCTTCAGCTTCTCTCTGTCCGTCACAAGAAGAAGCAAAAGCATCATGCCCCCATTTACCAGACACTTGGATGCCGTGATCTGCATGGCGTCCAGCCCGAATTCATTTAAGTGCCGGACAAAAATACCGATGCAGCCCCACAAAGCTGCCGCTGCCAGCACCATAAATACAGATATCTTCTCTTTCATGCCTTTATATCTCCTCATTGTCATTGCTTTTCCTCTGTTTCCTGATGAACTCAAAATCACACAAAAAAGGATCCCCGCATGAACGGAAATCCTTTCACAAGAGCACGAGACGGGATTCGAACCCGCGACCCTCGCCTTGGCAAGGCGATACTCCACCACTGAGCCACTCGTGCATATATGTAAAACCCTTTCGGGTAAAGCGGGTGATGGGAATCGAACCCACGTATCTAGCTTGGAAGGCTAGTGTTCTACCATTGAACTACACCCGCATATATGTGAAACCCTTTCGGGTTAATTGTTATATGTAAAAACCCTTTCGGGTTGTTTGCATTTTAAATGCCCAGAGCCGGAATCGAACCAGCGACACGAGGATTTTCAGTCCTCTGCTCTACCAACTGAGCTATCTGGGCCTCTGTCACGGATCTCCCGTCTCACAACAATGGTCATTCTACTATAAGGCATTTAAAATGTCAAGCAATTTTTTAAAAATTTTTTAAATTATTTTTTCCGCTATTTTTTCCGCTTCTTCTCCGGTGCGTCTGCGGAGAACTTTTCGGATCATAAAGAAATAAACAGTCACACTCACCAGAGGTCCCAGCAGATCGGACAGCGTCTCCGCAAAAAAGACCTGATCCACTCCAAAAAGCGCAGGAAGCGCAAATACGGACACGAAATATACCGTTTTTCTCCAGAAGGACAGAGGCAGCGCCAGCTGCACCTGCCCCATGGCAGTAAAGCCGTCCACGATCGCATACTGAATCCCCAGAGGCACCGCTGCAAGTGTGCAGATACGGATCGCCCTGCCGGACTGCCGGATCAGCTCCGGACTCTTTGTAAACAGAGAAACAAAGAGTGGTCCTGCAGTCCATGCCAGGATGAACATGATCGCTGTAAAGCCCGCGCACAGGGCTGCAATCTGTTTCTGTGCTCCCAGTACACGATCTGCTCTCCGTGCCCCATAATTATAACTCAGTATTCCCTGAGTCCCGCTGCTGATACCGCCCAGCGGCATGGTCAGAACAAGCATAAAGCTCTGCACAATGGTATTACAGGTGATCAGCGCATCTCCTCTGGATGGTCCTCCATACTTTTGAAGCACTGCATTCATAACGATGATCATCACATTGTCCAGCGCAATGATCAGAAACGGTGTAAATCCCATGATCAGCACCTTGCCCATAAGCCGGAGCTGATATCCGCCGAAGGTAATATGTACAGAAGTACGGCTGCCCCACAGAAACCGGAGCACATATACCGCGCTTGCCGCCTGACTGATCACCGTTGCCAGCGCCGCACCACGGACTCCCATACGAAATCCAAAGATAAAGACCGGGTCCAGGACAATATTCAGCACCGCTCCCAGCACCACAGACTTCATGCCCACCTTCGCAAAGCCCTGGCAGATCACAAACTGATTCATGCCAACTGCCAGCAGTGCAAAGACCGTTCCGCTCACGTAGACCGTAAAATATGCCTCCGCATAGGGATAGGTCACCCCGCTGGCTCCAAACAGATACAGCATCGGTCTGCGAAGCGGAATAACCACTGCCGTCAGCACCACTGCCGCCACACAGAGCATCAGGAAGCAGTTGGACAATATCCGCTCCGCTTCCTTTATCCGCCCTTCTCCCATACGGATGCTCAGCATGGGCGCACCGCCCACACCAATCAGAAATGCTGCGGATCCGACCATCGTTACAATCGGTCCGCACACCCCCACTCCTGCCAGCGCCACATCTCCCACCTCCGGGATATTTCCCACATATATCCGGTCAATAATGCTGTAGAGTACACTGACGAACTGTGCAAGCATACTGGGGAGGGCGATCCGCCAGACAAGCCTTCCCACAGAATCTCTTCCAAGATCGTTTTCAACACGCATGCTATCTTTCTCTTCCTTCGTATATTCTTATTCCGATACATACCCGGTCTCGAAGCTCACCTGATTCACCAGCGGATCCCGATTCAGATACCGTCCAAGGTTCTGACAGAAAATATGGATGATCCGGTTCTCGGTATCCTTGGAATGTCCAAAGCTCAGTCCGGCAATATGAGGCGTCAGGATCACCCGTTCCATATTCCAGAGAGGATGTCCCTCCGGCAGAGGCTCCGGAGAAACCACATCCAGCGCCACACCTGCCAGATGCCCTTCCTTCAGCACCTTTACCAGCGCATCCGTATGGATCAGGTTTCCCCGTCCCACATTGATCAGAAATGCTTCTCTCTTCATCAGCCGGAGTCTTCTCTCGTCCAGAAGCCCCTTCGTCTTTGGTGTACTGGGAAGACACCCGATCACAATATCCGCCTGGGGCAGTGCCTGGTCCAGCTCCTCCGGCGTAATCATGGCATCATAACAGTCCGGATAATTGCGCTCCGTCCTGCGCATTCCTGTCACATGGATCCCAAAAGCCTGCAGCCGCTTTGCGGTCCCTGTCCCGATATCTCCGGCGCCCAGGATCAGCGCCCGCTTTCCGCCAAGCAGCGTCTCTGCTCCCAGAGGCTTCCATATCTGCTTCTGCTGCTGCAGGGCATAGAGCTTCAGATTCCTGCACAGCTCCAGAAGGACTGCCAGAATATACTCTGAGATCACTGTCTGAAAGCTTCCCCTTGCATTTGTCAGGCAGACTCCCTCCGGAAATCCTTCCCTCATGGTATATATATCCGTACCCGCCCAGCTCATCTGTATCCAGCGAAGCTCCGGACACTGCCGGATCTCCCGAAGTCCCGGTTCCCCGAAGATCACTTCCGCCTTCTGTAAAAGAGGAAGTCTCTCCTCCCTTGTCATTTTCGGATCTATATAAATAAATTCACAGCGTTCTCCTCCCGCCGTCCGCAGCAGCTCCTGCTGCGCCGGATCGCAGGGCGGCAGAACAGCCACTCTTACTGTCTCCATGCATTTTCTCCTTCCGCCCATGTACAGGCTCACTCATCAACTCTGTGATAGGATTCCCAAAAGTTCAAAAGAGGATACTGTAAAATACAGCATCCTCTTACGCATTATCTCATGATTATTTTAAGGAGTCAATAGCCGCTCTCTCAATCGGGAAACCAGCCCTGTAACGTGTGATGAACTCATCAAAGCCCTTCACATCCGCCGGATCCGGATCCATCTTCTCGCCCTCGTCTCCGCCAAATACCTTGTTCTGCAGATAATCCTCCAATGTCTCATTCTCATCCTTCTGGATCATATAGGAAGCCAGAAGCGCGATTCCCCATGCGCCGCCTTCTCCTGCCGTCTTCATAACAGATACCGTCGCATCCATGGCTCCCGCAAGGATCTTCTGTCCCACACCTTTCGTCTTGAACAGACCGCCATGTCCGGTAATACGATCCACAGCCACCTTCTCACCCTTCATCAGAATATCAAGACCAACCTTCAGCGCACCAAGTGAGGTATAAAGATTCGCACGCATAAAGTTTGCCAGATTGAATCTGCTGTCCGGTGTGCGGACAAACATGGGACGTCCTTCCTCAAATCCGGTAATATGCTCACCGGAGAAGTAATTATATGCAAGAAGTCCTCCGCAGTCCTTGTCTCCCTCCAGCGCCTTATTGTACAGGGTTCCAAACAGCCTGTTCATATCCACTTCCATTCCGAAGCTTTCCGCAAACTCTTTGAAAATATTTACCCATGCATTCAGATCAGAGGTACAGTTATTACAGTGGACCATAGCCACCAGGTCGCCGCTGGGAGTCGTTACCATATCGATCTCTTCATAAACCTTCTGAAGCTCCTTCTCCAGAACGATCATGGCAAATACCGAAGTCCCCGCAGACACATTACCCGTGCGCTGCTTCACGCTGTTGGTTGCTGCCATACCGGTTCCTGCGTCTCCCTCCGGCGGACAGAGCGGACATCCCGGCTGCAGAGTTCCCGTCGGATCCAGAAGCTTTGCACCCTCCGCGGTCAGCACTCCTGCCTGATCGCCAGCCACCAATACCTTCGGAAGCAGATTCTCCACCTTCCAGGAAATTCCTTTTTCAGCGACCAGCTCATCAAATTTCTCGATCATAGAGGTATAATAGGTCTTCGTATTCGGATCAATCGGGAACATACCGGATGCACTGCCCACACCCAGTACCTTTTCTCCGGTGAGCTGCCAGTGGATATATCCATCCAGAGTCGTGAAAAAGTCCACGTCCGGCACATGTGCTTCTCCGTTCAGAATCGCCTGATACAGATGGGCAATGCTCCATCTCTGCGGGATATGGAACCGGAACGCATCCGTCAGCGCCTCGGAAGCCTCCTGTGTGATCGTATTTCTCCAGGTACGGAACGGAACCAGAAGCTTTCCATCCTGATCAAATGCCAGATAGCCATGCATCATGGCACTGAAGCCGATGGCTCCCAGCTTCTCAACTGCCACCTGATACTTCTCCTGCACATCCTCCGTCATCTTCCGATAGCAGTCCCTAAGACCTGTCCAGATATCTTCCAGAGAATAGGTCCAGATTCCATTTTCCAGACGGTTCTCCCAGTCATGTGCTCCGGATGCAATGGGAGTATTGTTCTCATCTACCAGCACCGCCTTGATCCTGGTAGATCCAAACTCAATACCCAGCACAGCATTTCCACTTAAAATCGTATTCTTCACATCGCTCATGAATATTTTCCCTCCTGCATGTATACTACTGATATTATACCGTGACCAAAGGTAGATTTCAAAGCTATTTTGAGGCATTTTAACCAACTATGCACATTTTTTAGACAAAAAGAATACATCTTCAACAAATTCATGTCAAAGATGTATTTTTAAATAGCAGGACGCCGCGGACCTCTTCGCTGCTGCGCGATTCCCGCAATCCTGCAAACCTGTTGATCTACAGAAAAGTCAGTACCTGTTCCGCCAGGAACACTGCAAGACAGGCAGCTGCCGCCACCATCACAAGTCCCTTGTTATAAAATGCCAGAACTCCCGCCACAAAAACTCCCGCCAGCGCGCTCCAAATACTTTCTGTTGCATACAGGATCGCCGGAAAGGTCATCGCCGTCAGACAGGTATAGGGCACATAATACAGAAAGGACCTTATATAACGGTTCTCGATCTTCCCCCTGAAAACGGTCAGCGGTATCACACGAATCAGATAAGTCACCAGCGCCATCACCGCAATATATACATATACCATTACTCACCATCTCCTTTCTCGTCCAGCGGATATCGGAATGCACAGACTGCCGAAGCAGCAAGTGTGCAGATAATAATAGATGTTCCGTCAGAGATCCCGGAAAATGCCGGCACATAATAAAGCACACAGCTTAAAAGCATTGCCAGAAGTGCCGCTGCCAGTACCGGATACGCTTTTCTTGCGGCAGGCACCACGATTGCAATAAACATTCCGTACAGCGCCACACTCAGCGCACTGCCCAGTGCTCTGGGAAGCACCGCTCCGGCCAGCCCGCCTGCCACCGTTCCCCCGGTCCATCCGATAATGGGCAGGATCTGCAGCCCCACCATATAGGGAAAGGTCAGGCTCTTCTGGCGTCCCATCGCCACCGCAAAAATCTCATCCGTATTGGCAAATGCAATCACCAGTCTCTGC
This sequence comes from Clostridiales bacterium, assembly GCA_018376135.1. GTDB lineage: Bacteria > Bacillota > Clostridia > Lachnospirales > Lachnospiraceae > Hominiventricola. The sequence continues at coordinate 10,123 of JAHABX010000007.1, forward strand.
CAGAATGTGATCTCACCGGAGAGCTTCTGAGACAAAGACAGGCTCATGAGCGCATACCTGAGATTAATGATGAACTGCGTCACCGCCATCTCCAGAAGCGCGCCTCCTGCAATGATGATCTGCAGCCCCGCAAACTGTCCCGCACTGGTCATATTGGTCAGACTCATCAGCGCCGCCTGAAATACCGTGACCCCTCCTCCAAGGGCAAGGATGCCAAAACTGAAGCTTACGGAAAAATACCCCAGCGCAATGGGAATCCCGTCCTTTAATCCACATTGAAATTCTCTTTTCATAACTCTCTCTTCTCTTGTTCTATATAATTTTCACACAAAAAAACTGTAAGATTCTCACCTTACAGTCTCTCATGCAACTATGAATGGATGGAGGTGGATTCGAACCACCGAAGCATTTTGCAGCAGATTTACAGTCTGTCCCCTTTGGCCACTCGGGAATCCATCCTTATGTGAGGAAAAAGCGCACGCTTTTTCCTCATTATTTATATCACACTCATCCTTAAAATGCAACCAATTTTTATATCCGGCGCAAAATCATGGAGCAGACCGGCGGAACCTTCAGGGAAAGGATACCCTTTTCCACCTGATACACTTCATCCTCCGTACTGAAACCATTTCTCAGAGTAAGGATCAGCCGCTCCATCACGGCTCCCTTCGGAACACCCGCTTTCCATACAGGAATATCAACCAGCTTCTCCTTTTCCCCGTTATTTACAACAACGATGATCTGGTCCTCCTCATTGAAACGTCCATAGCTCAGGAACTGATAATCTGTTGTCAGGAACCGGGTTGAGCCATACGTCAGCACCGGATTCTCCTTGCGGATACAGATCACCTCCTTATGGAAGGACAAAAGCTCCTGATCCTCTCTGCCCCAGGGATAGGTTCTTCGGTTATCCGGGTCTGTAAATCCGCACACCCCTGCCTCATCTCCGTAGTAGATCGTCGGCGCGCCCACCCAGGTCATCTGGATCACAACTGCCTCGCGCATGACGCCCTTATCCACGCCCTGAGATGCCGCGTCGGAGCCAAGCTCACCCACACGTCCTACCCGATGATTGGTCCTGGTCAGAAACCGGGAATGATCATGATTGGAAAGCTCGTTCATTGCCGTCAGAAGAGAAGGTGCATAAAAATTCGCCATATGATGCATCATGGCATTTTTAAACGCCTCCGCATTCCCGTACATATCCTCCCGGTACTGGTCACTGTGCTTCTCCATCCCGGTCAGGAACCAGGTCAGCGGCTCCATAAACGCATCATAGTTCATCAGCGTATCCCACTGATCCCCCTGAAGCCAGCGGTTGGCATTGCCGTAATGCTCCGCCAGGATCAGTGCATCCGGATTGGTCTCCTTGACCGCCTTGCGGAAATCCCGCCAGAACTCATGATTATATTCCTCTGTATGTCCCAGATCCGCAGCCACATCCAGCCGCCAGCCGTCCACCGAATAAGGCGGCTCCAGCCATTTCTTCGCAATATTCAGAATATATTCCTTCAGCTTCGGAGACTTTTCGTAATTCAGCTTCGGAAGCGTATTATGTCCCCACCAGCCATCATAAAACTCATTATACGGCCAGCCATGCTCATAATTGAAACGGAAGAAATCCCGGTAAGGACTGTTCTCGGAAATATACGCCCCCTTCTCATAGCTGTCAGAGCATTCATACAGACGCTCCCGGTCCAGCCACTTATTAAAGGAACCACAATGATTGAATACGCCGTCCAGAATGATCCGCATCCCGCGGCGGTGTACCTCTTCCACAAATCTGGCGAAAAAGGCATTGCTTGCCTCCAGATTCTTCTTATTGACCACACGCTGGATATATTTGCTTGCATGGGAATTATCATTGTCCCAGGAAGGAAGGCGCTCTCCTCCATCCTCTACGATCACCCCATAATGGGGATCTATATAATCATAGTCCTGGCTGTCATACTTATGATTGGACGGAGAGACAAAGATCGGATTCAGATACAGCACCTCAATCCCCAGATCCTGCAGATAATCCAGCTTATCCCAGATTCCCTGAATATCTCCGCCGTAAAACGCCCGCACATCCATGGCATCCGGACATTTGTCCCAGTCTCTTACCCGGTTCACACCCTCGTTAATGTAGATATACTCCCGGTCCTCCACATCATTGGACGGATCCCCGTTGCAGAAACGATCGGTAAATATCTGATACATGATCGCACCCTTTGCCCAGTCCGGCGTCTTAAAGCCCGGCACAATACCAAAGGAATTATACTCCCGCAGATTCTTGGATACTCCCAGACTGTTGTAGAAACACTTCTGATTCCCCGTCTGGATCTCAAAAAAATAGTGGAGAGGCTCTTCATCAAGAGGCGGTGTTGTGAATACATAGTAATCAAAATCTCCTCTGGTGTAAGACTTCTCCATTGCCACCTTATTGCTTCCGCAGATAAAGAACACATAATCCACATTGTCCTTCGCCGTACGGAACTTAATGGTCACCCGGTCTCCCGGCTCCGCCTCAAAAGGAGTTCGGTAATTCTCACTCTCATCGCTGAACAGCGCTTCCTTATTCAAAACAGGTCTCATATTCAAAGCATACTGCTGCGTACGCTTTGCCTGTGCAATCTCATTCCAGTTCATAATCCCATCCCTTCAGCAGCTCCTGCTGCACTTCTATCATATACCAGTCCCGGCTCTTAGACAAGCTTTTCTATACAGACATGTACGGCTCACTGGCAGCGCGTGGCGAGTCTTTCAAAGTAAAAACGGGTAGTAAAAAAGACAGCGGGGGTTGTGCTGTCTTTTTTAGGAGAAGGTATTTCTTATTTCTTATGGGGTGTAGCAAAAACTATATAATGTATTGGGGGTTTTTACATAAATTATAGTATCACATCTCCCCATTTAAGTGTGCACAAACATCACAAAAATGAATACCGGTTTTTAGCAATTCTGCACAAACAGCGCTTCAAACTCGTCTCTGGTGATCTTCTCCTTCTCAAGAAGAAGCTCTGCACATGCATCCAGCACCGAACGATGTCCGGTAATGATCTCTCTTGCTTTTCCATAGCACTCATCTACGATCCGCTTCACTTCCTGATCGATCTCTCCGGCAACCTGCTCTCCGTAGCTTCTTGTATGCGCCAGATCCCGTCCGATGAACACCTCTTCGCTGTCGTCTCCATAGTGGATCAGTCCAAGCTTCTCGGACATGCCGTATTTGGTCACCATAGCTCTGGCAAGCGAAGTCGCCTGCTTGATATCCTGCGAAGCACCCGTGGTAATATCATCAAAGATCAGCTCCTCCGCTACGCGTCCGCCCAGGTCAACGATGATATCCTGAAGCATTTTCCCTCTCGTATTGAACATATCGTCCCGCTCCGGCAGCGGCATGGTATAGCCTGCAGCTCCAATCCCGGTCGGAATAATAGAAACGGTATAGACCGGTCCCACATCCGGAAGCAGATGGAACAGGATCGCATGACCCGCCTCATGATAAGCAGTGATCCGCTTTTCCTTCTCGGAAATGACACGGCTCTTCTTCTCCGCGCCGATCCCAACCTTGATAAAGGCGCCCCGGATATCCTCCTGAAGCATATACGCGCGATCATTCTTGGCTGCCACGATCGCCGCCTCATTCAGAAGGTTCTCCAGATCCGCGCCGGTAAAGCCTGCGGTGGTCTGGGCGATCTGATGCAGATCCACGTCGTCTCCCAGCGGCTTGTTCTTGGCGTGAACCCTGAGGATCTCTTCCCTGCCCTTTACATCCGGTCTTCCCACACCGATCTTACGGTCAAAGCGTCCCGGACGAAGGATCGCAGGATCCAGAATATCCACGCGGTTCGTCGCCGCCATAACAATGATTCCTTCATTGATTCCAAATCCATCCATCTCCACAAGGAGCTGGTTCAATGTCTGCTCACGCTCGTCATGTCCGCCGCCCATACCGGTTCCCCGGCGTCTTGCCACCGCGTCGATCTCGTCGATAAACACGATACACGGTGCATTCTTCTTCGCGCTGGCAAACAGGTCGCGGACACGGGATGCACCCACACCCACGAACATCTCCACAAAGTCAGAACCGGAGATACTGAAGAACGGCACTCCCGCCTCTCCTGCAACCGCCTTTGCGATCAGCGTCTTACCGGTTCCCGGAGGTCCCACCAGAAGAACTCCCTTGGGAATCCTTGCGCCAACTCTGGTATAACGTCCGGGATTGCGCAGGAAATCCACGATCTCCTCCAGCTCTCCCTTTTCCTCTTCCAGACCTGCCACATCCTTAAAACCGGTCTTCGTCTCTCCATTCCCTGTCATCTGGGCACGGCTCTTGCCAAAATCCAGCATCCGCGCATTGCTTCCGCCTCCGCTCCTGCCCATGGTCATGACGATGAAGAACAGCATCAGTCCGCACAGGATCAGCGACATCCCATAGGTCTCAAAAAATCCCGGCTGCTTGATCTGCGCCACATTGTACGGAACATTCGCCAGCTTCAGCGCTTCCTTCGCATCACCGGTATCCAGAATATAGGTGGTTCCTATGGTACCATCCTTCATGTTATAAATAACTGCACCTGTAGGCGTCTCCTGATTGGGCTGTATCTCTGCGCTTATGATCTCTTCATTTTCCAGCATGCTCTCAAACTGCTGGTACGTATACGTGGTATTATCCTGCAGCTTCCCTTCAAAAAACACCAGCATCAGGCAGATCAGCGCCAGAAATACCAGATAGGTGCTGACTCCCTTCCATTGTCTGTTCAAAATATCTTATCCTCCTGTTTAATCAAATTCCACCACACCGATGTATGGCAGATTCCGGTACTGCTGATCATAATCCAGCCCGTATCCGACTACAAATTTATCTTCAATCTGGAATCCGACATATTCCACGTCCACATCCACGACCCTTCTGTCAGGTTTATCCAGAAGTGTACACAGCTTCAGACTCGCCGGCTCTCTCTGGGCGAGCAGCTTCTTCAGATGGCTGAGTGTCCTGCCGGAATCGATGATATCTTCAATAATAAGAACCTCCCGGTCCGTAATTGATTCATCCAGATCCTTCGCAAGCTTTACGACGCCGCTGGATTTGGTATCCGCGCCGTAGCTGGAGCACTGCATAAAATCCATCGTAACCGGTACAGTTATTCTTTTTGCCAGCTCACAGGTAAAATATACACTTCCCTTTAAAATGCAGATCAGATGAACGCTCTTTCCCGCATAATCACGGCTGATCTGTTCTCCCAGTTCCTTGATCCTTGCATCCACAGCTTCCTCCGGAAGCATGATCTCAATATGATGTTTCTCCATCCTCTGTTCCTCCCACCTCAATCTTCTGTACCTTTAATATCCGCCGGGTCTCTTCTGTCACCTTGTATCCCTCGCTGATCCGCATACCTGCCACCCAGATAATATGGCTGCCGTCAGCCAGCAGGATACAGGCATCCCTTTCTTCTCTTGGCACCTTACAGTCAATCAGATAGTCCTTTAATTTTTTATGCGTGCCTCCTGCAAGCTCCAGATAATCTCCCGGCTGCCTTGTACGCAAAATCACGCTGTTTTTAATTTTATCATAATCAAACCACTTCGTATAGCGATTTACAGGAATTTCCTTATTTTTATCCCTGTTTTCAAGTGTAAAGCGAAATATCTCTCCCATATAAAGATATTCCCTGCCCGGCACACAATATACCGGTTCTTCTGTCCTTTTTATTCCATATCCCTGCTTCAGCAGGATCTCGTCGTATCCAAGCACCGCACAGCAGCCGCCCGGCAGCGTGATCCTGCTGCCTCTTCGCCCCTTCGCAAGCCGTAAGATCTGCTCCGCATGAACCGCCTCCGGACTCCTTCCTCCGCCCAGTCTTTCCAGACAGCGGAGCACCGTCAGCTTCTGCATGACCGGATGGATCCGTTCAAACGCCTCCAGAGAGATCCCATAAACCTCTCCCTGTTTCCGGACATCCGATTCCCATATCTTATCAAGCTCCTGCTCCAGATAATCCTCCATCTCCAGAAGACGTTCCGCCGCCTCAGACATATGCACTGCCGTTCCCGGACGGATCTGCTCCATAGGGGCAAGCACCTGATGGCGGATCCGGTTCCGGGTATAATCAAGCTCCTGATTCGTCCCGTCCTCCACCCAGGAAATTCCCTTCCGAATCAGCCAATCCTCGATCTCCCGCCTTGTCACACACAAAAAGGGACGGATATAAGGCATCCGTACCGGCTCCATACCGCGAAGCCCGCGAAGCCCCGTTCCCCGCATCAGGTGGAAAAGCATGGTCTCTGCCTGATCATTCTGATGGTGTGCAAGTGCAACCCGGTCTGCCAGTCCCTGAGAAAGCTCCTGTTCGAAGGCATCATAACGCACCTTCCTTCCCGCTTCCTCCATACTGATCCTCTCTCTGCGGGCATACGCCCCCACATCCTCCCGGACGATGCGAAGAGGGATCTTTCTTTCCTGACAGAAATGCTCGCAGAAAGCCTGATCCCGGTCTGCCTCCGCTCCCCGGATCCCGTGATTCACATGCAGCGCCCGCACCTGTATCCCGTGCCCCCTGCCATACTCCCAGAGGATCTGAAGCAGCGCGGCAGAGTCCGCTCCGCCGGAGAAACCTGTCAGGATCCTCATGCCGGGACTGACCATATTCCATTTTTCCAGATAAGCAAATACTTTTTTCTGCATCTTTTCACTCCTGTTATCCTTCTATAACTATAAAGAATGACCGCCGAAAATGCAAATGCTTTTCATCCTATCTTTTCCAGATACCTACCACCAGAATGGTCATATCGTCCACTGCCCCTCCATAAGAGCGCACCTGCTCCATCAGGCGCTCCGCCATCTCGGACGGCGTCCCGGCAGGCAGCTCCCAGATCAGCTTTTTCAGGATCTCCTCCTCCTGCCCAGGCGGAAGGGCGCTGATGATCCCGTCCGTCACCAGAAACAGAAGATTTCCGTCGTACATGCGCAGACGGTAAGGCTCCAGCACCAGCTGACTGCTGACTCCGGCGGGCAGTCCGGTTCCATGGATACATTCCACACCGTTCTCCTTTCTCAAAAAGCTTGCCGCCGCACCTACCTTCAGAAAATCACACACTCCCGTATACAGATCTACCGATGCCAGATCCACGGTGGAAAATACCGGGGCATCCGGCTGCAGAACAATGGACGAATTGATCATGCGCACTGCCGTCTCCTTGGAAAAGCCCGCCTCCAGGAACTGTTCCAGAAGATCCAGTACCAGCTCACTCTGGGCGCATGCCTGGATGCCGGATCCCATGCCGTCCGAAAGCCCCGCATAGAACCGTCCCTCCGGAAGCCAGAAGACGGAAAAGTTGTCACCGGATACCGCTTCATTCTGCCGGGTCGCCTTCTTCATCCCATACAGAACGTTATATGCCGTTCCCTCCACAAACAGGACCGTCACCCGTTCCTGGCTCACAAAGGATCTGCTGTCTCTCGCCGGCGTCATTTCACATTCCATCAGATCAGACAGCGTCGCGGCGATCTTCTTGACCGGAACGCAGATCTTCCGCCTTGTCCTCATGGTAATATAGACCTGCCTTTTCTTCCCCTTGGGTCCATAGAAAAATGCCTTATGTACCTGAATACCCAGCAGCCGCAGCCTGTTTCCGATCTCCTGCTCCAGCCCCTCATCCTCTCTGGTGCTGTAGATACGCTCCATCGTCCCCACCAGGATCTGACTCATCTCCCTGAGCTGCCCTGCCGCGGCCATGCGGTTCTCCATGAGCCGGTTCTGCATAATCCGGTCCCCCCGGCTCTGCCCCTCCGCCACCTGGGGTACCATACAGAAGCTTCTGGATAACTGGGCAAAGCTTTCCTGGTATTCATCCATCCACTGCCTGATCGGATGAACGACCTCCTTTTCATCTGTTCTTTTGTTTCTGTCCCGGATCCATTCCCAGGCATATCCCATTAAAACCACTGCCGACATCAGAGTTCCGCCCTTCATAATACTCAGTGCCATTTCCCAGGCGGCTTTATTCAGCATGTATTCTATGGTAAGCTCCATAGCCGCCAGGCTTGTCCCCGCTCCGGCTCCCATAAGCCACTTATCTCTTCCGTCTCCCTTTTTCCCAAACAGGATCAGCAAACACCAGCCAACGATCATTGACAGGATATACTTCGTCCATTCCATTGTATTGTCCCTCCTCCGATTTTGTATGGGAATTATAGAAAGCGGATTCTGCAATCTTTGTCATTTGGAAGTGGCTCGAACAAAGAATTTTTCGACAGAAAAAAAGATGAGCTTCCTGCTCATCCTTCTTCCTGTCTATTCGCTTGCCTTAAAAATGATCTCATCCTCATAAACAAGCCCCAGCTTGTCTTTTGCCACATCCTCCACATACTTCTTGGTCTTCGTGTATGCTTCCAACTCCTCGATCTCCGCTGCTCTTGCCTCTTCCTCTTCAATGGACTTCTCCAGCGCTTCCTCTCTCACCTGATAGGCACGGTTCTTCTGCCTGAGCCGGATCCCGCCGATGGCGCTGACACCGAAAACAGCCAGAACGATCAGGATGATCCCCCACGCTCCCAGATGCTTTCTCTTTTCACGAATCCTTCTGCTCTTTGTCTTCTCTGACATACCCGTCTCCTTTATTAAGAGAATAAGAATATTATAAACTCTTTCAACTGTTTTTTCAATTTCTTTTTATAGAACCGGAACACCATACGCACTGCCTGTACAATTTTCCCAAACACGATCCCAAACGGCTTCAGAATCAGCTCCAGAAGCCGGGAAAGCACTCCCGCAATATGACTGACCAGCCAGTTGCTGAACGTCTGGTGATAGAGCAGCATCCCCACTGCCACTGCAAGCAGCGCATATCCCCGCACGGCCCCGTCATTCTCCCTGTACAGAAGCTGGAAGACCAGAAATGCCGTCCCCAGCCAGTAGACCACATCCTCCACCGCCACTGCCCACGTGCTGTGCGGCACGATCCTCCTGAAGATCCGGAGCAGATCATAGAGAATCAGAATACACACGCCCCGCAGAACTGCAAGTCCGAAAAACTGCAGCTCCCTTAAAATCCCCGGACTCATGGGCTCACCGGAACAGCCGGTTCAGCAGAGATTCTCCGCCTTTTTTGAAATCAGAGATCTCCGAATACTGGATACTGTCGATCCTTCCCTCCAGGTCGATCTCCCCCTTCTCCAGAGACAGACGGTTTACATGCAGATCCGCTCCTTTGATCTGCAGCATTCCCATCTCCGTCTCCAGAAGGACTTCCGATATATCAAAAGAAATAACATCCGATACGCCGGTAATATTTCCGGTACGCCGGTTCATCATAGCGATCTTGTGCGCCCCTCTGCTCTGCGGGTGTTCTTCTGCGGTTCCCATCTTTACCATAGAAAAGACCTCCTATATATTCTTTTAAAATATATTAGGAGGTCCTTTTAATTATACCTTATAAATACTTATACAGCTCTTTCGCTTCATCCTTTTTGACGGTCTCCTGTACATCCAGAACCTCTACCTTTACGGCTCTTGTTCCGAACTGGATCTCGATGACATCTCCCTCTTTCACATTCAGGGATGCCTTAGCCACCTTGTCATTCACCAGCACTCTGCCGGCGTCACATGCCTCATTGGCAACTGTACGCCTTTTGATCAGACGGGAAACCTTCAGAAACTTGTCCAGTCTCATGTCTATCTTAGTTCAGAGCGTCCTTTAAAGCCTTACCTGCTTTGAATTTCGGAGCTTTGGAAGCTGCGATCTTCATCGGCTCGCCAGTGTGCGGATTTCTTCCTTCTCTCTCGCCTCTTGCGGATACCTCAAAAGTACCGAATCCGACTACCTGAACCTTCTCACCTTTCTTTAATTCTTCTGTAACAACATCGATAAATGCCTTTACTGCCTTCTCAGCATCCTTTTTGGTCATATCCGCATTCTCTGCGATTGCTGCGATTAATTCCGCCTTATTCATAGTTTATTTTCCTCCTGAAAACTTTCGTAGATGTATAGTTACTAATCACGTATCATTAGTTATAACTTTTTTCATTCTGTTTGTCAAGCTGTATTGCTTAGATTTGCCCCATTTTATGCTTCTTTTTTGCTTCTTTTTCCGCGCGCTTGATCTCTTCCCAGCGGAGCCTGTTCTGTTCCGGTGACCCGAACTCTTCCTCTCCGAATACATGGGGATGACGCCTGATCATCTTCTCTGCCAGACCATTTACCACGTCATCCATGGTAAAGCGTCCTTCTTCCTTTGCGATCTGTGCATGCAGAAGCACCTGAAGCAGTACATCCCCCAGTTCTTCGCAAAGATTCTCATCATCCTTCTGCCCAATTGCCTGTACAACCTCCTCGCACTCATCCCGAAGACACGGGATCATACTCTCGTGAGTCTGCGCTCTGTCCCATGGGCAGCCATGGTCGCTTCGCAGCTCGGCAATAATATCCAGCAGTTCCTGATAGCTGTACATATTCTTCCTCCTTCTCTGTCGGCGTCTGCAAAAAGGGGACGCCCCTGCATCCCCGTGATCTCCTGCCTTTGTGTGCTTTATCTAAAATTATACCTTACCTCCCTGGAAAAGGAAACTCTTTTTTCCTGCTGCGCAAGGAATCGTTCCAGCTTCTCCATATGCTTGCCGGGAATCCAGGCCTTATTGGTATTATAATAATAATTCGCCAGCTTCCAGAATTTCTCCGGATAGCACAGACGGATCCCCAGATACTCCCTTTCCCCTTCTGAAAGAGGCAGAACCTTCTCATACGCCTGCAGAATCCTGCTGCCAAGCCGCAGGTCATAATTCTGCTTCTCCAGAATCTTCCGAAGGAACTGATACAGGTCCGTCACCTGCACATCCAGTGCGAACTTTTCAAAATTGATGACTGCCATCTGACCGCCCCCAACCAGAATATTGTGATGAATATATTCCCCATGGCAGAAATGTCCCTCTGACATCGCCCGTTCCCGCAGCTTCCTGTAAGAGGATTCGCTCAGGCGCCGCTCCATTTCCTGCGCCTCCTCCAGAATTCCGGGAAAGCAGTGAAGATAAGCCGACTCAAATTCATTTTTTCGATTTTTTCTGCGGATAAACGCATAGATCTTCCGAAGCTCCCGGTTATGCCGCCCCAGCTCCTCCACCGCATCGGGAGCCGCCAGACGCACACGCTCTTCCTCTCCCACTTCCATAAATCCTCTCATTTCCCTGTGCATCCCTGCCAGAAGAGAGGCTGCTTTCAGGATCTCACTTTCACTCCTGGTATCACATTCTCTTCCGTCCAGGGATTCCTTCACAACGAACCGGTAATACTCCCGGTATACCGTCGCTAATCTTCCTTCCTTATCCGGTTCCACCTGATCCACCAGATAGCCGCACTTTTTCAGATGGACCAGCAGCTCCTGCTCCTTCTCAAGCTTGTATGCGCTTCCGGAAAACTCCCGTATCAGGCGTCTGCCCACGCTGGTATCCAGAAGAAAAGCCCCTCTGGTGCGCCAGCTTCCGTTTACGGTAAACGGGTACTGCTCCAGTACCTGTAAATCTCTCTCATTCATAGAATCCCCCCACACCTCGGTCGTCTCGTACCTTTTATCTTATGTAGGGCAGATCAGAAATAGCACCTTTCAGAAAAGAAAAATGCAGCCCGGACACATCCGGACTGCTGCCATATCTTATTTCATATTCTGATAGATATCTGCTGCTTCTCTAAGAAGCACTTCCTTCTGATTCTGATCCGGATCCTCTATGACCAGATCAAGAAGCCGGTTCAGGATCTCTCCCAGCACCGGTCCTGCCGGAACGCCTGCACCCATCAGATCTCTTCCCGTAACCGCAAGCTGCTTTAAGGAAAAACAGTTTTTCTCTTCCAGGATCTGTTCATAGAGCTGTCTTACCTCGTCCAGTGCCGCAAGCTTCTCCGGCTGCGTATCGGGACTCTGGGCAAGAATATCCGCCTTCTGCACCTTCAGGTACAACGGAAACAGTTCTTCTCCGATCTTATTTGCCGCCCGGCGCACTCCTGCCGGAGTCCTTGCCGGATGGTAATCATGATAATACACCAGCTTCTTTACCTGACGGGTCGTCTCGTTGTCAAACCGCAGCCGCCTCAGGATCCGTCCTGCCAGCTCCTCACTGTCCGCCTGATGTCCATAGAAGTGATCCACCCCCCACGAATCGGTGCTCTTCGCTTTGGGTTTTCCGAAATCGTGAAACAGCATGGCGAGACGAAGCACCCTGTCTGCTTCCACCTTCTGAAGGGAAAGCACCGTATGTTCTCCCACGGTCCCCACATGATGCGGGTTGTTCTGCCCACACGCCATACACGCATCAAACTCCGGAAGCACCACCGCCGTCATGCCTGTCTCCCATGCATCCAGAAGCTTCTCCGGATGCGGCGACACCAGAAGCTTCACCAGCTCCACCTGGATCCGTTCCGCACTGACCTTCTGAAGATTCCCGCAGAGCCTGCGTATTGCCGCTTTTGTCTCCTCTTCCAGTACAAATCCAAGCTGGGCGCTGAACCGCACGGCGCGGAGCATACGAAGCGCATCTTCTGTAAAACGCTCTTCTGCATTCCCCACACAGCGGATGATCCCTCTTTTCAGATCTCCAACGCCATCGAACTCATCCACCAGTCCTTCTTCCTCATTATATGCCATGGCATTAATGGTAAAGTCCCGTCTCTTCAGGTCTTCCGACAGGCTTTTCGTAAACTGCACTTCCTTCGGATGACGGCAGTCCTCATACTCACCGTCCACCCGGTAGGTGGTCACCTCAAAGCCTTCTCTTCCCAGCATGACCGTCACCGTTCCATGCTGAATGCCGGTGTCAACCGTTCTGTAAAAAAGCGCCTTCACTTCAGAGGGCGATGCCGATGTGGTAATATCCCAGTCAGCCGGCTCTCTGCCAAGAACCGCATCACGAACACACCCGCCGACGGCATAGGCTTCATGCCCTGCCGCGGCGAGTGTACGGATAATTCTGTTCACTTTTTCAGGAATCTGAATCTGAATCATATCTTAATATGCTTTTCCCCAGTAGACCAGTTTCTTCGCAGGTCTTCCACAGCAGACGCACCTGTCAGAAAGTGAATGCTGCTCAAACGGCATACAACGGCTGGTTGCGGTCGTATCCTCTTTGATCTTGTCTTCACAAGCCTGATCACCGCACCACATTGCTCTTACGAAGCCTGGTTTTGTGTTAACAGTTTCTACAAATTCGTCATAGGTCAACGCATCATAGGTATGAGCCTCTCTGTGAGCGCGCGCCCTCTCCAGCATATCGGACTGCATGGTCTCCAGCACCTCGGCAAGCTTTGTCTCCAGCTCATCCAGCGATACCACGATCTTCTCTCTTGTGTCACGACGCACGATCACTGCCTGATTTGCCTCGATATCCTTCGGACCGATCTCAATACGGGTCGGGATACCCTTGATCTCCTGCTCTGCAAACTTCCAGCCCGGGCTCTTGTCCGTATCATCCACCTTCACCTTAAAGCCGGAGGACAGACGGTCTCTCAGCTCATATGCTTTATCCAGAACGCCTTCCTTGTGCTGTGCGATCGGGATGATCGCAGTCTGGATCGGAGCGATCCTCGGCGGCAGGACCAGACCGGAGTCATCACCATGTACCATGATGATCGCACCGATCATACGGGTCGTCATACCCCATGAGGTCTGATGTACATGCTTCAACTGATTATCCTTGTCTGTATACTGAATGTCAAATGCTTTTGCAAATCCGTCACCGAAATTGTGACTGGTACCGGACTGCAGCGCTTTTCCGTCGTGCATCAGGGACTCGATCGTATAAGTCGCTTCCGCACCTGCAAACTTCTCTTTCTCTGTCTTCTGTCCTTTCACAACCGGAATTGCCAGCACCTGCTCACAGAAATCCGCATACACATTCAGCATCTGTACAGTCCTTGCCTCAGCCTCTTCCGCCGTGGCATGTGCCGTATGTCCCTCCTGCCACAGGAATTCTCTGGAACGCAGGAACGGTCTGGTTGTCTTTTCCCAGCGGACAACCGAACACCACTGGTTATACACCTTCGGAAGATCCCGGTAAGAATGGATCTCATTTGCATAAAAATCACAGAACAGAGTCTCTGAAGTAGGGCGCACGCACAGACGCTCCTGCAGCGGCTCCAGCCCTCCATGGGTCACCCATGCAACCTCCGGTGCAAAGCCTTCCACATGATCCTTTTCCTTCTGAAGCAGACTCTCCGGAATAAACATCGGAAGATATACATTCTGTACACCGGTCTCCTTAAATCTGCGGTCCAGTTCCTTCTGAATATTTTCCCAGATCGCGTAGCCTGCCGGCTTGATCACCATGCAGCCCTTTACACTTGTATAATCAATCAGTTCTGCCTTCTTCACCACATCGGTATACCACTGGGCGAAGTCCACGTCCATAGAAGTAATGCCTTCTACGAGCTTCTTTTCTTTTGCCATATCTGTGAATTCTCCTTCTTATTACTATATAACACTGATTTTTATTGTAAAAAGGATTGCTGTTTTTGTCAACTGGTTTCCCTTTTTTTGGCGCTCTTATCCACATGATACCGTGGGAAAACAGTATTTTATCCCTCCGTGATGCCACGTAAAAAGGTTCCGTGAAAGCACGCTTCCACGGAACCCTGTATTCATCTTATGAAGTTCACCCTTTAAGCGAAGATCGGCTTTAATGCTTCTGCAAGCTGATCCTTCTGTGCCTGTGCTTCTGCAAGATCCTTGCCCAGAGTCGTAAAATAGGTCTTGATCTTCGGCTCTGTACCGGACGGACGAACCACCGCCGTCGCACCATTCTCCAGAGAATAGATCAGTACATCCGCTGCAGGAAGTCCGGTCTCTTCCGGCTTCTTGTAATCTACAGCCTTCACGATCTTAATGCCTGCAAACTCAGCCGGCGGATTTTCTCTCAGGCTCTGCATAATGCCAGCCATCTTGTCCATACCGGTAAGACCCGGGAACTCGAAGCTGTCTACCTTATTCAGGTAACGTCCGTACTCTGCATAGATTTCTTCCATTCTCTGCTTCAGGGAACTTCCGATACTTCTATAATAAGCAGCCATCTCACAGATCAGCATGGAACCGATGACCGCATCCTTGTCACGTACATACGGTCCTGCCAGATATCCGTAGCTCTCCTCAAAACCGAAGATAAAGCGGTCTACCTCACCGGCTGCCTCCAGACCTGCGATCTGATCACCGATCCACTTGAATCCGGTCAGAACATTTCTCATCTCCACGCCATAATGCGCTGCCACAGCGTCTGCCAGCGGAGTAGATACGATAGATTTCACCGCCACTGCCTTCTCAGGCATGGTTCCCTTCTCAATACGACCTGCGCAGATATAATCCAGAAGAAGAACACCCATCTCGTTACCGCTTACCAGCTCATAGGAACCGTCCGGGCACTTCATGGCAACGCCTACACGGTCTGCATCCGGGTCAGTTGCAAGCATCAGATCTGCTCCGGTCTCCTCAGCAAGCTTCAATCCCTGTTCCAGTGCCGCAAAAATCTCCGGGTTCGGGTAACTGCAGGTCGTAAAATAACCGTTGGGATATTCCTGCTCCGGAACGATGGTAATATCTGTGATACCAATATCCTGCAGAACCTGAGTGACCGGAACCAGACCGGAACCGTTCAGAGGACTGTATACCAGCTTCAGTCCTGCAGTCTTACACAGACCCGGACGAACCTGACGGGACTCGATTGCCTCATAGAATGCCTTCTTACAGTCATCGCCCACAAAACGGATCAGTCCCTGCTCCACACCTTCTGCAAAGGAAATGTGCTTTGCACCTTCCAGAACATCCGTCTTCTGGATCTCGTCATATACGATTGCAGCCGCATCATCAGTCATCTGGCAGCCATCCGGACCATATGCCTTATAGCCATTGTATTTTGCCGGATTATGAGATGCAGTTACCATAATACCTGCATTACACTCATAATAACGGGTCGCAAAGGACAATGCCGGTACCGGCATCAGTGCATCATAGATTCTTACCTTGATTCCGTTGGCAGCCAGAACGCCTGCTGCCGTCTTGGCAAATACATCACTCTTCAGGCGGCTGTCGTAGCTGATCGCCACTGTCTGATTTCCTCCCTGCGTCTTCACCCAGTTTGCAAGACCCTGGGTCGCCTGACGTACCACATGAATATTCATACGGTTCGTACCTGCGCCCAACACACCGCGAAGACCTGCGGTTCCAAATTTTAATGAGACCGCAAAGCGATCCTTAATCTCTTCGTCATTTCCCTCAATCCTTGCCAGCTCCGGATTCAGATCCGCATCCTCCAGATCCGCAGCAAGCCAGCGTTTGTAATCATCCTGATACATTTTGACCACTCCTGTTCAGATTATTTTTAAAATTTTGTGCATATTTACAAAATCCTAACTATAACATACCTCTTTTATGCACATCTGTCAATAAAATTGTATACACCGCGATCACATTCCATGGTGTTCCATGGGAACGATTTTCAACTTATATCCCATAGGGACCAACAGCTTCAGAATACTGTCTACTCTCGGGGAGTGGGATGCTCTCTCCAGTCTTGCAATGAGCGGCTGCTGCACATGGCAGAGCTCTGCCAATTGTGCCTGCGTCAGCCCCTTTTCCTCACGTATATGGATAATTGTACGGATTAATTCCTTTTGCAGTTCAATTGCTGCTTTATCCTCCTCCGTCAGATCAAACGTCTGACGCACCTCTTTCCATGTCTTTTCCATTTTTATACTTCCTTTCCATAAAAATAATTTTATACATTCCCCCTCTTTTATAACATATTCGTTATATTCTGTGCAATACACAGATATTTAATTAAATTCTAAATTGTCAGGAAATATTCGTGAAATACGAAACGATATGTGTTATATATAACGACGATATGTATTTGTAATACCAGTCTATTTAAAGTCTGTCAATGAAAAGGTTTTTTCCATTTCTTATCTGCCATATCTCATCTTCTTTTGCAGATACTTATCTTGGAGGTGCGAACAGATGAATCCACAGATCAAGCTTTATTTTCAAAAAACAGCGATCCTTTTGGCAGTATATGCAGTGCTGCGATACCTGCTTCCCATAGTCCTGCCCTTTTTTCTTGCCTGGCTGACTGTCTGCCTTCTGTCCGTTCTCCACAGAAAGCTCCACATCCGGCTGCTGCCTCTGTCTGTACTGTATCTTTTTCTGATTCTCGGTCTTGCCGGTGTCGCGGTGGTGTGCTGCTGCTGTCTTCTGTATGAGCCATGCCAGGATCTGATCCCCCTCTGCATGGACTACCTGGAACGTTTTTCGGAATATCTCTCCGTGCCGCTGCAGGCTCTGTCCGGGTATGTTTCAAGCGCCATGCCATCCGCGCTTGCCTGCCTGTTCGGTATCTTTCTGTACATCCTGTCCACCATGCTCTTCGCCAAAGACTGGGAACGTTTTTGCCTTCTGTTAGAAAAGCTCCCCTTTTCCGCCCCTGTTTCCCGTGCCGGAAAAAGAATCACCCAGTCCTTAAAGGGCTGGGTGAAGGCACAGTGCCGTATCATACTTGTCATAACCATAGAATGTGCCGTGGGTTATTACCTGCTTAACATTCCCGGATTTCTTTTCTGGGCTGTGCTGACCGGCATCGTAGATGCCCTCCCGGTCTTTGGAACCGGAACCATCTTCCTTCCATGGATCGCTCTCGTCCTTTTGCAGAGACATGTTTCCTTTGCTCTCTGGCTTGCGCTCCTCTACCTGCTGACCTGGCTTACCAGAGAACTTCTGGAGCCAAAGCTTCTGGGAGACGGTCTGGGGCTTCTGCCGGTCTGCTTCCTCATGTCCGTCGCCATCGGACTTCGGCTCTTCGGTATCCTGGGATTATTTGCCGGTCCCTTCGGCGTCCTGCTTATCCGGGAATTATGGGCGGAACTGGAAAACCCGGCTCCACCTGAAAGGTCATGGGCTTCTTCGTCCGGGGATGAAGAAAGGTCGTCTTAAAAGAACATAGTGCCAGCCGCACAAAGCCTGCGTCTGCTTTGCCGTACTTGGTGTCACCCACGATCGGCGCACCCGCATGGGCAAGCTGCACCCGAATCTGATGATGCCGTCCGGTCATCAGACGGATCTCCAAAAGACTTCGATCCTCCCATTCCTGCAGCACCCGGTACCAAAGCTCACTGCGCTTCGCCTCCGGCGAATCCGGCGCCGCCACTTCAGACCGGTTGGTCCGTCCGTCCTTTACCAGATAATCCACCAATACCCCCTCCTTTTCCGGGAGTTTTCCACAGACCAGCGCCTGATACCACTTTTCCATGTGGACATGATCGCTGACCTGACGATTCAGCTCCGCCGTCGCCTTCTGATTTCTTCCAATCAGAAGAATGCCTTCCACCGGCTGATCCAGACGATTCACCAGACCCAGAAAGGGATTTCTCTCTCCACGCTCCATAAGCTCATTCCGAAGCTGGCTCATAAGATCCGGCACAGATGGACGGGCGCTCTGGGTTGCGAGCCCGGATGGCTTACAGACCACCAGTACATCCTTATCCTCATATAAAATCCTGTATTTTTTCACTGCCATATATGGTTCCTTTCGGTAGCACTCAGGAAAAAAGGGCGCCGCCGTCCGGCGACACCCCCTCTCACGCATTCATAAAATAACGGTTCAAATCCCTTACAGTCTCTTCAGCAGCTCTTCTCTCTCTGTCTCATATCCCGGTTTGCCAAGCAGCGCAAACATATTTTTCTTGTAGCTCTCCACGCCCGGCTGATTGAACGGATTCACGCCCAGCATATATCCGCTGACACCGCATGCAAACTCAAACAGATAGAACAACTGTCCAAGATAGAACTCGTCCTGCTTCGGAATCCGGATCATCAGGTTCGGCACACTGCCATCCGTATGTGCAAGAATCGTTCCGTTCATTGCACTCTTATTGATGAAATCCACATTCTTGCCTGCCAGATAGTTCAGACCGTCCAGATCTACCGGCTCTTTGCCCATGATGATCTCCTGCTCGCACTCTTCCACTTCAAGAACTGTCTCGAACATGATCCTTGCGCCGTCCTGAATGAACTGCCCCATAGAATGAAGATCTGTCGTCAGGTCAACGGAAGCCGGGAAAATACCCTTCTGATCCTTACCCTCGGACTCTCCGTAAAGCTGCTTCCACCACTCCGAGATATAATGAAGGCTTGGCTCATAATTTGCCAGGATCTCTGTGGATTTACCCTTGCGATGAAGGATATTACGGATTGCCGCATATTTTACCGCATCATTTTCTTCAAATGGTGCATTCAGCGCCAGCTCTCTTCCGCTTGCAGCACCCTCCATTAATTTCACAATATCTGCACCGCTGACAGCGATCGGAAGCAGTCCCACTGCAGTCAGCACGGAGAAACGTCCTCCCACATCATCCGGCACAACAAAGCTCTCATAGCCTTCCTCTGTCGCCAGATTCTTAAGCGCTCCTCTTGCTTTATCCGTAGTCGCATAGATTCTCTTTGCAGCCTCTTCCTTGCCGTACTTCTTCTCCAGCAGCTCCTTGAATACGCGGAACGCGATTGCCGGCTCTGTGGTCGTACCGGATTTGGAGATCATATTGATAGAGAAATCACGATCGCCAACTACCTCGATCAGGTGGCTGATGTAACGGGTAGAAATACTGTTGCCCACAAAATAGATCTCCGGAGTCTTGCGGATCTCCCTGGACACATTATTGTAAAAGCTGTGTCTCAGAAATTCAATTGCCGCCCGCGCTCCAAGATAAGAGCCTCCGATACCGATGACCAGCAGTACCTCAGAATCACTCTTGATCTTCTCGGCTGCCTTCTGGATCCTTGCAAACTCTTCCTTGTCATAGTCCACTGGAAGATCGACCCAGCCAAGAAAATCATTGCCTGCTCCGCTCTTCTTCACGAGAACATCCTTTGCTGCTTCCGCCTGCGCTTCCATGCTCTTCACTTCATCCGCACGAATAAACTGTGCCGCTTTTGAATAGTCAAACGTAACTTTTGCCATAGTATGTATACTCCCTTTCTATTCGGTTTTCACCCGCATATAAGAATATTGTAGCCTGTGGCACAGTAAAAATCAAGTGGACGAGCCCAAAAAGTCCGAAAGAACCTCCTGAAATATCTGCTCCTCTTCCTTCTTGAGCAAAGAACCCCTGTCCTTCTTTCCGCCTCCGGTCTTCATATCTGCTGCCGGCACCTTCTGCACCGCTCCCGACTCCGTATCCGCCTGCTTAATCGCTCCTGCCTCCTCCGCTTTTTCTGCCGCAGCAGCCTCTTCCGCCTCAAATCCCTCATAAATATGTATCTGTCTCGGATACAGGGTATTGGACACATAATCCAGCAGACATATCTGCGCCCGCTCCCACAGACTGTCCGTTTCAAACCAAAGCACGGCAATCCGTACCACAACTGCCGCTGTTGCCGCCGCCAGGAAACGATTCAGACAGAAAAGATCCCCATACCCCAGATATCGCAGCACCATGGCTTCCACAAAACCAACTCCAAGAATGATGCCTGTCCACCGCTCCGGCAGACGCCGCCATCTGCCCAGGCGAACCCCCAGCCTTCGCTCCTGGCACAGATATTTCTGCACAAATACCGGGATATCATAGATCCCCACATTTACCTCGTAGCTCTTCTCGAATTTCAGCGTCATCGCCCTGAGCATCTTTCCCTTTCCGTTGCTGCCAAGCGCCGCCTCCTTACAAAGTCCTCCAAACAGTATTCTCCGTACCAGCGTGAGCAACAGCCCCCAGCATCCCAGCACCAGATATTCTCCGTAGTAAAGCCATGCATCATACATATAAAAACGCCTCCTTTTTTGGATAATCCAAGTATACCAGACTATCCCTGTAAAGGAGGCATATCTTATCGACCAGATTCGGCAATTTCATAACGGCAGGCGGTTGTCCCTCACCAGAGGGACTGTGACCCTCTGATTACATAGAAATCCGAACGGAAATCAAAAATAAGGAGGGATTGCCATGATTACTATGGAAGGTCTGATTGCTGTGTTAAGTCTATGCTTAACCGCTTTTGGACTCGCCTATACCATCCTGCGGACAAAATTCTCCACCAGTGCCACACTGTGTGCAATTGCCTGACGCTCAAAGGTCGGATAATCCACCGTCGCACTGTCATCTGCCTTATCAGAGATCGCACGGATAATAACAAACGGAATGTGGTTCAGGTACGCCGCCTGCGCGATCGCCGCACCTTCCATCTCGGTGCACATACCACCGAATAACCGAGTGATCCGATCCTTTACTCCACGGTCAGAGATAAACTGATCCCCGCTCACGACCCTTCCGGTAAATACCTGAATCTCCGGCACTGCTTCCTCACATGCCGCCTTCGCAGCCTCCAGAAGTCTCTGATCCGCAGCAAAACAGCTGGTCTCCATTCTCGGAATCACACCCAGCTCATATCCAAAACCAGTGGCATCTACATCATGCTGCAGTGCATCTGTGGAAATAACGATATCTCCAATATTGATCTCTGCCATTAAAGATCCGGCAATTCCGGTATTGATCACTGCATCCACCTGAAAAACATCCGCAAGGATCTGTGTACAGATTCCTGCATTCACCTTACCGATTCCGCTGCGCACGATCACCACGTCCATGCCGCCCAGCTTACCCGAATAAAAATCCATGGATGCTTTCTGAAGCTTCTCCGGATTCTCAAGCTTCCCGCGAAGTGCAGATACCTCCTCTTCCATTGCTCCAATAATACCTATCCTCTTTATCATTTCACAGACCTCCATCCATTTTTTCAAGTTATACATCCACGCAGTCCCGCACTTCGTGCTCCCACAGCTTTCAACGGAACTTTCATAATAAGTATATCGAACTTTCCTTCATTTGGCTAGAAAAAACAAACTTTTTCTGCTATACTGATTCTGCAAATTAAGATACAGCTATCCAAAGGAGGTAAGATAAATGGTATATAAGACCAAAGGAACCTGTTCTCAGGCAATTGATGTGGAAGCTGAAAACGGCATCATCACTTCCGTCCGGTTCGTCGGCGGCTGCGCCGGAAATACAGACGGCATCTCCAGACTTGTAAAAGGCATGAAGGTAGACGATGTCATCACCCTTCTGGAAGGGACCACCTGCGGCATGCGCCCCACTTCCTGTCCGGATCAGCTTGCCAAAGCCCTGAAGCAGCTCAAGACCAGTCAGGCATAAATTCAGCATCTTTATAAAAAGGAGGAACCCTCCCTGAGCCACATGGCTTTCGGGAAGGTTCCTCCTTTTTTGTGTGAGCTTTGATTTTTGTAAACTTTGTTCGTATACTGCTGGAAACCAATATCATGGTTTATTCTTTTTGTATTTTTTTGTTTACTTAAATCTTGTTTTGTTTTTTTGGATTCGGTTTGAATCCGGTTCCATATTCAGTTTTTCTTCAGTATTAAATTTTTTTGCCAGATTTTGTTTACTGCGTCAGTTTGTTACCGTTTCTTTAGATTGTCAGGATGCTGTTAAACAATCATCAATTAAATAATAATGCATCGGAATAAGTCGTTGTCGACTCTACCTTATCACCCTCAGTTACTGTGTGTACACCTGTTACACTATAGTATTTGTTCTTTGTCACTCTGTAGGAACCGCTGCTTGCTGTTGCAACCGAATCCTCGTTGGTAATTCCTGTCCAGTAATCAATGGTTCCCCAGCCTCCGGTTCCTGTATCACTCTGATCCAGATAGATCCTTACATACACCCGGTCACAGCTTTTCTGCGCGAGCGTATTTCCGGTGCAAATGGCATGGGTGGAATCATCCTTTTTCAGTTTTGCGGTTCCAGATTTCAAATAGGACCCCCTGCTGATTCCGTACCAGGTATCCTGTGCCTGATCCTCCTGTACATCGTACACGTGGTATCCAGCAGGGGTCACTTCCTCCGCGCATACGGTCAGACCAGATCCGAGCATCAGTATTCCTGCCAGAGCAAAGGCTCCTTTTGTCTTCCAAGTCCTTTTCATAACCTTCCTCCTTTCGTTCGTATTTGTAGGCCTACAATATATAAACGATTGAAACTCCAATTATTCACAATTTTAAGCATTTTTTATTGCAATATTTTCTAAAATTTTTATAAACTCTCCCTTTTTCATCATTCCACTGATAGAATAATAGGTATTTAAAAACTCAAAGGAAGCCTCAAAATAGGTCTGTCCATCAGGATCCTCGTATTGGTAAATGGGTATTTTCATACCGTAGGATTCTAATATAAGCTGCTCCAATTCCTCCCCATCCACCTGATGTCCGATACTGGCATCCTCGTAATCTTTACTCACATAAACATGGATATGTGCCTCTTCATATTCATATTTCATAATTGCTTCACCTGATTCTTCATTCAGTTCATACCCTATTAGCTTCATTCCATCCGGTCGATACCCAAACCGAATCGGTACAACCCCCAGCTTCTCCTCTATTTCCTGACAGACCGATTCCTCATCATATTCTCTCGGAACAGCTTCCGCGTTATTAATCTTCGTAGTAACCTCTCCGCCCCGTTCTCTCTGAAAGATCTCCGGCACATACAGCTTATGTCCACTGCCCACAACACCTGCTCCAATGCAGAGAACCATAACCGCAGCCACGGCGATCCATCTCCGGGCACGGACCCTCTTGGGGAAGACTCTGGCTTCCTCTGCCTTCAGCGCACGATGAAGCTCCTCAAGCCTCTGTTCCCGCGTTCTGCTTTTCTGAAACGCTTCCAGCTCCATCAGCTGCTGTTCCCGCTCCTCGGTCATGGCGATCAGATCCTCATCTATCTTCTGTTTTAACCAGTCATCCATTTCCTGCTTCATCTTTCACTACCGTCCAATCTTTTGAATGCCCGTTGACTTTTTTCCGCTGTCACATCATAATGATGTCAGGGTCAAAAGGTATTTTGACCCTGATATGATACCACGGATTGCTTCATTGCTACGCAATTCCCGCAATCCTGCAAACATTCGGAATTCGTTGATTTACGATGTAAATCACTGCTTCCTCATGTTTGGAGCGGGTCCCAAGGTTAAATGCCGTCTTGTGCAAGCACAACTGCATTTAACCTTGAGACCCTGGTATCATCATAATCAAAGCATAGACTTTTACTACTACGCCGGGAGGTCAATTATTATGAAACGAATCGTACTTACAGGCGGGGGCACTGCCGGACATGTCACTCCGAACATCGCCCTGCTTCCACGTCTGCGCTCCGCAGATTATGAGATATCTTATATCGGCTCCATGGACGGGATCGAGAAAAAACTGATCCAGGCACAGGGAGTCCCTTATTACGGAATTTCCTCCGGGAAACTCCGCCGTTATTTTGATCTGAAAAATTTTACGGATCCGTTCCGGGTCCTCAAAGGCTTTGCAGAGGCATCCAGACTCATGAAAGAGCTGAAACCGGACGTAGTATTTTCCAAAGGAGGCTTTGTCTCCGTGCCGGTGGTTATGGCTGCGCGAAAGCACCATATCCCCGTGGTCTGCCACGAATCCGACTTAACCCCCGGACTTGCCAACAAGCTGAGTATGCCGTCCGCCACGAAGGTCTGCTGTAATTTCCCGGAAACACTTCAATACCTGCCGAAAGGAAAAGCAGTCCTGACCGGGTGTCCCATCCGTAAGGAGCTGATGCAGGGCAGCCGGCTGAATGCACTTTCCATGACCGGCTTCTCTCCTGACAAACCGGTACTGATGGTCATGGGCGGAAGCCTTGGGGCTGCCGCTGTCAACCAGGCTGTCCGGGATGCACTCCCGCAGCTTCTGGAGAAATGGCAGATCATCCACCTGTGCGGCAAAGGCAAGCTGGATGAATCTCTGCGCGGAACCAAAGGTTATATTCAATATGAATATGTACAAAAAGAGCTTGCCGACCTTTTTGCGCTCTGTGATATTGTGGTCTCCCGCGCCGGAGCCAATGCTATCTGCGAGCTCCTTGCCCTTCGCAAGCCCACGCTTCTGATTCCGCTGCCTGCCAGATCAAGCCGGGGAGATCAGCTCCTGAATGCCCGGTCCTTTGAACAGCAGGGCTTCTCCATGGTCATCGAAGAGGAAGGACTGACCCGGGAGACATTTCTGGCTGCTGTGAACCGGCTGGCCAAACACCGTCAGGACTACATCCGCGCCATGGAAGAATGTCCCCAGTCCGATGCCATTGATACGATCATGGGCATCCTTGAAGAAACAACAAAATAAGTTGTATAAAAAGGGGCAGTTATCTGTCCCTTTCTGCTTCTTCTATTCTATATGCATCCCGAAGCCATTTAATTGCACGATTCTTCCACATACAGATCACCTGTGCTCTCACTCCCAGTATTTTACCGATAGAAGGATTGTCCATCTCCTCCAGATAGCTCATCAGAACAGCCTCATACCATCTTGGCTTTTCTCTGGCAAGACGCTTCAGAACCCGAATCCCTTTTTCCTCTTCTTCCCTCCGGACCAACAAAAGACTCAGATCTGTATATGTATCTTCCGGGACCTCCTCTACCAGAGGCAGTCCCACAATTGTCTTATATTTTCCGCCCTTTTTCTTGTAATCCAGCGCCAGACGACCTGATACAGCAAGAAGCCACGTCTTCACCTTCTCCGGCGGTATGTCATCCATATGCTTTGAAAAACGGATAAATGTTTCCTGACAGATATCTTCAGCCGCATAATAATCCCGTAGATACCAGTAAGCATTACGAGTCACCAGCTCATAATATTTCAGAAAGTAATCATCCAGCCGATGATTCTTCTTGTCCATATGTTTCTACCGACATCCTCTCACTGAGCATCGATCAGCCTTTTTACTTCCGCCATATCCTCAGGTGTTGTCGTCCCCGGCTCCCAGAGAATACCTGCCTGATCTCCCACATATCTGGGAATCAGATGCATATGAAAGTGAAAGACCGTCTGTCCTGCTGCCTCTCCATTATTCTGAACCACGTTGAAGCCGTCTGCCCCCAGCGCCTTCATCATTCTGGCGCCAATCTTCTTCGCTGTCACCAGCGCCTTCGCCGCCAGCTCATCGTCCAGCTCGAAAAGATTTGCATAATGCTCCTTGGGAATCAGAAGTGCATGTCCTCTTGCTGCCGGTCCCAGATCCAGGATTACCCGGAAATCTTTGTCTTCGTACAGAGTGGTAGATGGGATCTCTCCGTTTGCGATCTTACAGAAAATACAATTACAATCTTTCATAATACTCCTCCTGATAGTTTCTATATAAACTTTAAAGTTTCTTTTCATATCAAATTGTCATATTATGTCGAGACATGTCGAACGAATTTATTTGCCAATTTTTGACATTTCTGCTATATTGTGACTCAGGGAGTGATGACATGCTGACATACAACGAACAGGAAAAAATGGAACTTCTGATGGCAAAGGACGAAAATTTCCACGAAATAATTACTGCCATCAAAAACGATTACCATCTTACTTTATCCCAGATCTCACATGAGATCCGAAATCCGCTGACCTATGTGAACAGCTCCGTCCAATGGATCCAGAAAATGCATCCTGAAGTCGAAAGCTTCGAGTTCTGGGATCAGATGAAACATGATCTGGATTATTTAAAAATACTTCTGGACGATATTTCCGCATTTAATAACGGAGAACAACTGAACATCAGCCTGATCGATCCAAAGGTATTTGCATGTGATCTGAAGGATACCCTCCTCCCGGAACTTCTTGCAAAACACATCCCGCTTCTGATCAAGCTGGATGATACCTATCCGGAATTTTATGGCGATCCCGTCCGGCTAAAGCAGGTATTTATCAATCTGCTTCGCAACTCCATGGAGTCCATTACGGAACGGGGACGTATTACGCTGAAAGTATTTACCCACGACAAGCGTCTGATGATCGCCGTCAGGGATAACGGCTGCGGGATCCCTCCTGAGCAGCAGCAGACCATCTTCCGCCCATTCGTTACCTACAAGGAAAACGGAACCGGGCTGGGTCTTTCCATCGTCCGCCGTATTATAGAGGCACACAACGGAACCATTCATCTGAAATCCACCGTCGGAAAAGGCACGGAATTCCAGATATATTTACCATTATTGCCTTCGTCTCACATTTGTATATAGATTATCCCAGAAGGGTTTTGTAAAGGAGAAGACTATTCTCCGTAGCCTTCTCCTCTTATAAAACCTGAATCCACATTCTTTTCAATGATTTCCCTGATATAATTCCACAGCGTCTCAGAACCCTCATGCGTTCTGGCATTCCGGTTCATGATCTGCTCTCTGCGTACCCCATGCTCCTTCCAGGACTTTCCCTCTGCATGGTCGGTCAACAGCACCGGCTGTATCTTGTCCAGGGTATTGGCAAACTTCGCTTCCGGGGTCTCCATAGCTTCAAACTCATCCCACAGTGCCCGGAAATACGCTTTCTGATCTGCCGGAAGCAACCCATAGATCCTGTCTGCCGCCTTTAACTCACGGTCCTGCTTGGTTGCATTGCCCTGTGTATCATATGCATAGGTATCCCCTGCATCAATCTCGACCAGATCATGCGTCAGCAGCATCAGCACCGTCTTTGCCACATCAATGGGTTCATTGGCATATTCACTGAGCACCGCGCACATGACTGCCATATGCCAAGCATGCTCTGCATCTGTCTCCTTCCGGCTTCCATCTGCCAGATAGGTCTGCCGGATGATCTCCTTCTGCCGGTCTATCTCCATCAAAAAAGAAAGCTGCTGCTCCAATCTGTTCATGGGGGTCATCCCTTTCCATCAAACTTCTTGTTCCTGTTCATCCTCAAGATACATATGCAGCTCCCATTCCGGGTGCGGCTCATAAGAAATGCTCTCCTCACAAAGCCCTGCAATCTCCCTGACCCGCTGCGGATCAGCGATCAGTTCTTCCTTATGGGGTCTGTCCAGCTGTTTGATCCGAAACTCCAGCTTCGCTGCGTAAGACCACTCTTCTGTCTCCCAGACCATTTCCAGGGACTGTATCTGTCGGCTCCTGGTATATTTTGCACCGGATTTCTTCTTATAATAATGTTCCCTCATCCGGCGTCTCATATTCTTCGTAATTCCTGTATAAAGAGAACCATCCTCACAGCGCAGCATGTAGATATACGCCATCAGCTCTGTCTCTCCAGAGACATATGAAATCGGCTCCAGCTCTCACCATAAAATTCCATGGCATCCGCCTCTACGAACTCATCCCGGAATCCCACTCTCTCATAACAGGTATGTGCCCGTGGATTACAGTCAAAAACCCCGATCGTCACTCTGCGGGCTCCCAGGATCTCGAAAGCATACTGCACCGCTTTCTCCACCATCTGTCTCCCGATTCCCTGCCCACGCCGGGTATCATCCACAACGATCATCCCCAGATGCAGGCTGTTCCTCTCGTAATCCGCGTTCCGCATGTACAGATGACCCACGACCTGTCCCTGTTCATCCAGCGCCGCCATGATCCACTCATTCTCTGTGCGTTCTGACTCATCCATACGCGCCAGAAGCTGCTCCTCTGTCAGCGGATGAACAAAATCTCCTCCGCCCCACATTGCCATGGTACGCTCGTCTGCCAGCCACGGAAGGATCTTCTTCACGTCCTGACGTTTAAACGGTCTCAAACGAACCATCAGAATCTCCCTCCTGTTCATACGTTCTTAGTTAATTCATCATATTATACAAATAAGTAATTGTCCAGATATTTTACAAAAATTGGCAAAATATTTTTTGACTTTTTTCCGGATTATGCAGCATCCTTTACAGATTGTTGCAATTATCAGTCTTGTTTATACAATAAAAATCGGAATTTCCTATAAAGTGACAAAAAAATAACCGCCCACGCCAACGGATACGGTTATTTTACTTTATTCAGAGGCTAACCGTCTATCGACAGCCTTTTTATATTCTTATAATATCAAGCCACCTTTAGAATGTCAAGATTTCATTTTTCATTTACTTTTCGGGCTTTACACACAAAAACGCCACCCTCTGGCTTCACATCCCAAAAAACAATGCTCCTTCATAGACTTGGACGCTCAACACCCGTTTTAAAAGTTATGCTTTTTTTATACTTGCTTTTTGTATTCTCATATGCTATATTTCACTCATAAAAGGTGCTGTCAAAAACGGTAGGCGGTTAGCTCTCTTCGGAGGGCAAAAAACCCTCCGATCTTACGAAAGGAGGGCGATTGCTATGGTTACATATAATGAGCTTTTCCAGTTCGGTATATTAATTGTTGCAATTATCAGTCTTGTTTATACAATGACAAAAAAATAACCGCCCCAGCCACGGATACGGTTATTTAACAGTATTTAGAGGCTAACCGTCTATCGACAGCCCTTTTATATTCTTATAATATCAAGCCACCTTTAGAATGTCAAGATTTCATTTTTCATTTACTTTCCGGTCTTTGCACAAAAAAGAACACCGCCCCCGGGCTCCACGTCCCAAAAACAGTGCTCCTAAGTGCGTCTTCAGGGGCTCGAACCCTGGACACCCTGATTAAGAGTCAGGTGCTCTACCAACTGAGCTAAAGACGCATGTCCTGTGTTGTTCAACAACAAGACATATTATAATCGATGCTTTTCAAAATTGCAACCCCTTTTTTATATTTTTTTCAAAAATTTTTTCAAAAAACTTTTATATTTTTTCACCAAATCTTAGATTTCCCTTTTTTCCGCCGGTAATCACCATACTGAACATCCAGGCAAGAAGGGTCGGAACCAGCCAGCCAAAGCCGGATTCAAGGAAGGGGACGCCCTGTATCACCTGCGTGATACCCGGAATCAGGATACCATGACGTGTGAGAACGATCAGCACGCTTACCACCGTACAGACACCCACGGTCAGGGGATATACCAGTCTCGTTTTCTCCTCCCGGCTTCCCAGACAGGACAGCAGGATCAACGTGATCGCTGCCGGATAGATCGCATCCAGCACCGGAACAGACAGCTTCAGAATCTGATCCAGTCCTGCGTTGGAAATCAGAAAGGACACTGCTCCAAACAAAAGAATCCAGTTCCTCCGGCTCACAGCCGGCCATTTCTGATGAAAATACTCACCGCAGCAGCTCAGAAGGCCAATACAGGTATTAAGGCATGCGATCACAAAGATCACTGCCAGCAGCAAAAGACCAAATCTTCCAAAGACAGATGACACCACGTAAGTCAGCACCTTTGCCCCATTGGGAAAGGACTGCGATTCCCCGCTGGTCAGAAAGCCGATATAGGTCAGCATTCCATAGACAGCCAGAAGACAGCCGCCTGCGATCCATCCTGCCTTTGCAGTCTCACGGATCACCTGCTTCTCCTCCTGCACGCCCTTAGCCCGGATATTCAACGCAATGATCATTCCAAAATTCAGACCTGCCAGCGTATCCATGGTCTGATATCCATCCAGAAACCCACGTACCGCTCCATTCGCTTTATATGCCTCCTGTGCCGCTTCGACTGACCCAAAATCACTGAACCAGGACGCTGCAAACAACGTAATGATCAGCAGCAGAAGGCAGGGGGTCATCCGCTTTCCCAGATACTCTGTCAGCTTCTCCGGATGCCGGGCGATCAGCATGGCTGCGCAAAAAAACACTGCCGAATACACAAAACGTATCACAGCCGTATGATCCTGATAAAAAGGAAGAACCGCCATCTCAAAAGATGTGCTGGCAGTTCTGGGGATTGCCAGACAGGGACCGATGGATAAATACAGGATCAAAATATAGATCTCCGAGAAAAAAGGATGCACCTTCCCCGTCAGCTTTGGCAGTCCGCCCTCCCGGGTCACTGCAATAACCCCTAATATAGGAAGTCCGATCGCACTGAGCGCAAATCCGGCAAATGCAAGCCACGCATGTGTCCCTGCCTGATTTGCCATATACGGTGGAAAAATCAGATTTCCCGCCCCAAAAAACATGGAAAACAACGTAATTCCCACCAAAAGTGTATCCCTAATCCCCAGTTTTTTCATTCCTGCTCTCTTCCTTACTGTTTTCTGCGGCTGGCTGCAAGCTTATGGATCGGATTCCCCATAGCAGAAAAACGTTCTTCATATTCTGTCATCACATTTCCCTTTACCAGCTCTGTATCATGATGGAGATCATAGGTGACAATATCCAGATTCCATCCGGCTTCCTTCACGGACTCTACCGAAAAATCAAACAACAGTCGATTATCCGTCTTAAATTCCACTCTTCCGTCCGGTCTCAGAATCTGATCATATCGTGCAAAAAATTCCCTGCTGGTCAGACGCCGCTTCGCATGCCTGTCCTTTGGCCACGGATCAGAAAAATTCAGATAGATCC
Source organism: Clostridiales bacterium (assembly GCA_018376135.1). Taxonomy (GTDB): domain Bacteria; phylum Bacillota; class Clostridia; order Lachnospirales; family Lachnospiraceae; genus Hominiventricola. Next base: position 41,331 of record JAHABX010000007.1, read on the forward strand.
TCTCAACCTCATCCTTTGCAAATACCTTTGTAATATTTTCCGCATCCATCCGGATGAAACACAGATTTTCAAGCGGCTGCTCTTCCTGCTCCATCTTCTCCAGCGCACGGATCAAAACGCTGGAGTATTTTTCGATCCCCACATAATTGATCCCGGGATTCGCCTTTGCCAGCGCCATCATAAATTTTCCCTTTCCCATACCAACCTCAATATGAATGGGATGGTCATTTCCAAAAATCTCATGCCAGCTTCCTGCCCTGGTCTCTTCCTCGTGCACTACATATCCACTCTCTGCTATTACTTCTCTGGAACCTCTTATATTTCTTAAACGCACCTTGTTATCTCCTGTCTGTTTCTTTTATCGTTTCCATTGTACACGATTATCCTCTGCCTGAAAAGATGTTTGCCGAAAAACCCCTTATTTTCAGACAATAAAATAGAATATTAGACATTTCAAATGTCAAGCGGAATTTTCAGTTTTTTTCCGAACCACCTTATTTTATAACATAATCACAAAACATTTGTTTTATTTTTACCGGTGTATAAAACTGCTTTTACACCCCAAAAATGTGGATAATGTGGATAACTTTGTGAACAACTCCATTTTGTCCATATTTCAAGGCTTTGAAAATGTGGATATCTTTCTGATAATGTGGGGGAAACTTTTGATAACTTTTGCCTGTTTTCCAGCAATCTCGTTTTTTTGTGCATTATGACCAGCCAAACACCTGTATGTACGGTATATCCGAAAATATATTAGCAGACAATTTTCAGTAAATTCTGAATATCCGCCAACAACTCCAACGATACTGCGGCAGAAAAATAACGCCCTGACAGTCAAAGCCTGCCGGGCGTTATCCGAAATCATTCTCATATTATATTCAGTCTGTTGCAAAGTTGTCAAAATATCCCTGAATAAGGATGATCGGCGTTCCCTTATCACCGGACCCGGAGGTCAGGTCACAGAGTGAACCGATAAGGTCTGTCAGCTGTCTTGGAGTTGTACCCTGAGAAGCCATATTACCCACCAGGTTATCCTGCTTTTCTTTAATACTGTTGGAAATCGCTTCCTTTAACTCTGCACCGCTCAACGCCGCAAAATCATTGTCCGCAAGATATTTCAGCTTCAGCTCGTTCGGAGTACCTACCAGACCATCTGTAAATGCAGGAGATACTACCGGGTCAGCAAGCTCCCAGATCTTACCCTGAGGATCCTTGAACGCACCGTCGCCATATACCATAACCTCAATATGCCTGCCGGTCTTTTCAAGGAAAGAAGCCTGAATATCCTCCACCAGCCCCTTACATTCCTTCGGGAAAAGCTTAATGGTATCTTCCGTTGACTTATTGGAGCCAAGAAGACCATATCTTGCATTGTAGCCGCTTCCATTGATCGGAGCATTCATAATATCATCAAGTCCACAGACCACCTTCGCACCTGCAGCCTTCAGAATACGCTTGGTGCGCGCTCTTGTATGAATATCACAATTAATAATGCAGTCTGTGTAGTTCAGGATCGTCTTTGCCTGATTTGCAAATACGATCTCCACATCAGCTCCTGCATCACGGATAATGCTTCCATAATAATCTACATAATCCACACCCGTAAACTCATGCTTATTTTCACCGAAAAGCTCACGGTATTTCTCAAGGGATAACACATCTGAATAAGGATTGATACCTGCCTCATCCAGCTGATCATAGGTCAGAAGCGCATTGCCCACCTCGTCACTTGGATAGCTCAGCATCAGAACCACTTTTCTGCAGCCCATGGCAATACCCTTTAAGTTGATGGCAAAACGGTTCCTGGAGAGGATCGGGAAAATAACTCCCACCGTTTCTCCACCTGTTTTTGCCTTAACATCAGCAGCAATGTCCTGAACAGAGACATAATTCCCCTGTGCACGCGCCACGATAGATTCTGTAATGCCCACAACATCACGGTCTCTGAGCTGGAATCCTTCGCTGTCCGCCGCTTCCATAACACTATTTACTACGATTTCGACAAGATCGTCTCCCTCACGGATAATCGGGCAACGTACGCCCCTTGAAACAGTACCAATTTTTCTTTCCATATATATACCAACCTTTTGCAAATTTGAATACTCTGCCACATTTACTATAGCACATTTCCTCGAAAAAAAATACAATTATTTTCAAAAGATAATCAGTTCGGATACTTATATGGTTTCGGCTGTTGCTGTCAGCTGTCAATATCTGTGGATTGCCTGCTGTTCCGTTAATTCGATTTCATATTTTCTCTGTATGCCTCCTGGAAAAACAATTCCTGTGAATTCAATGCTGCATTTTCAATCGGAAGCTTCTCGTACAAGCCATCCGGTTTCATAATTCGGGTCTTTACATTATCCGACAGCATGGTTACAAATATCCATTCCAGACGCATACGTAATTCCTCTGTCTCAACCGGAACTGCCACTTCCACTCTTTTTACCGTGTTTCTGGTCATAAAATCTGCTGATGCAATATACATTTTTCTCCGTTCAGGGGTTCCAAACATATATATTCTGGAATGCTCCAGAAAACGTCCGACAATACTTCTTATTTGTATGTTCTCTGTGTATCCCGGAACCCCTGCCGCCAGACAGCAGATTCCTCTGATCACCATATCGATCTTTACGCCTGCCTGTGAAGCTTCGATTAATTTATCTATTATTTTCTTATCCGTCAGAGAATTCATTTTGAGACCTATATATGCACCTTCTCCCTGCTTTGCATGCATGATCTCTTCATCTATCATCTCCAGCACTTTATTCTGAAGGCATTTGGGCGCAACCAGTAATTTTTCTGATTTTTCAACTACCTCTCCCAGGATCAGCGCCTGAAAAACACTTCCGGCATTTTCACCAATTTCCTGATTGGCAGTCATTACCATCAAATCCGTGTAAAGCTCCGCGGTTTTTTCATTGTAATTACCTGTTCCGACCTGGGTGAAATACTGAATTTCATTATTATGTTTTCTTGTTATGAGGCACAATTTTGAATGCACTTTGTATCCTGGAAGTCCATAAATCACATTGCATCCTGCATGCTCCAGGCGTCTGGACCATTCTATATTATTTTCTTCGTCGAATCTTGCCCTCAGTTCCACCAGAACCGTGACTTCCTTTCCATTCTCTGCCGCCTCAACCAGCGCTTCTACTATCTTTGAATTTCTTGCAACCCGGTAAAGAGTCATTTTAACAGACAGTACCTCCGGATCAATTGCCGCTTCTCTTAGTAATGCGATAAAAGGGCGAATACTTTCATATGGAAAAGACAGCATTCTGTCCCTTTCCGCAATCTGTTCCATGATGCTCTTTTTCATATCAAACATCGGACTTGCCTGAGGTATTCGCTTTTGATAAAATAATTCTGCTTTTTTCCTTAGTTCATCCTGAATTTGAAATACATATCGAAAGTCCAGCGGAGACTCACTGTAAAAAATATTTTCCTTTTGCAGACCAAGATTTTCGCACAGCGTTACAACCACCTGCTCGTCCACATTTCTTGTCATGCTCATGGTCAAAGGACTTAATTTTTTTCTTCTTTTAATGAGTTCTGTCATAATATCTCTATAGTCAAGTTCATCGTCATATAAATCATCTGCATCTATATCTGCATTTCTGGTGATTTTCAGCAATGTTTTTGACTTTACCACATAATGAGGATAAACCTTCTCCACAAAATGCAGGATCAGCTCTTCACTGAGAATAAACGTTCCCTTTCGGAACGGACTTTTTATCAACCGCTGAAACACATTATTGCTGCACGGAATAATACCGACCTTGTCTTTTTTATTCTTGTTTCCAAGCAGAACGGCTGCATAAATGTCATTATTTTTCAGGAAAGGAAACGGCGCACTTTTAGAAATTAACATAGGGGACAGCAAAGGGGCAATTTCCGAATTAAAATACTGCTCCAGATAATCAGATTCTTCCTGTGAAAGCATATTAAAATTCACAATACTAATATTCTCTGTTTTCAGTTCATTCATTAAGAGCTTATATGTATAGTCTTTTCTCTGAAGAAGTTTTCTCATATCGCTAAAAACTGCCTCTAACTGCTCTTTTGAAGTCATGCCTGTTTTATTATCACACATTTCCGGCTGTAATACCATCTGGTCTGCCAGACTTCCAACACGCACACGAATAAATTCATCCAGATTACTCTGGAAAATAGACAAAAATGTAAGGCGTTCACACAATGGAACGGACTTGTCTTCTGCTTCCTCCAATACTCTTTCATTAAATTTTAACCACGATAATTCACGATTTAAGTATGGCAATATCTTCTGTTTCAAAATAATTTCCTCCTGTATTACACCATTGTTATATCATTACAGCCTTTGGATCGCATCCATGGCAAGTTCCGATCGTTCACATTCTTCCGCACTGAGTGTTATCTGATAGCATAGCGGACTTCCTTTCATACGCTCAGATGCATAGCTTAGTCCGTTTGTTCTTTCATCCAGATATGGATTGTCGATCTGTTTGGGATCTCCCAGTAAGATAACCTTTGTTCCTTTTCCTGCACGGGTAATAATGCCGGTCACCTGCTTGGGCGTCATGTTCTGAGCTTCATCTATAATCAGATAGGTCTTAACAAAGGATCTTCCTCTGATAAAATTCAATGCCTCAGTTTCAATAATTCCCCTCATAAACAGCTCATCAATTTTGAAATGAAGCTCGTCTTCATTTTTATATCTTTCTTCCTCATTAGAATCAATTAACTGTTCCAGATTATCTATGATGGGTCTCATCAACGGAGAAATTTTTTCCTGTTCCGTTCCCGGCAGGAAACCTATGTCATCATCAAACTGTGCATTGGGACGGCTTATCAGTATTTTCCTGTACTCTTTCTGTTCCGCATTGAATACCTTTTCCAGTCCTACTGCCACACTGTAAAAAGTTTTGGCTGTTCCTGCCATTCCCTTGACGATCACAAGCGGTGCCTCCTCAGGGGATGCCATCAGTGCCTCCTGCAAAAAATACTGACCAACATTTCTCGGAGATACTCCATAGGGCTTACTTTTCTTATATTTCAACGGAACGATACGATTTCCGTCAAAACGACCCAGCTGTGTCTTTTTTGTTGACTGATCGGCACATAAAATAAGAAACTGGTTTATCTGTGGGATTACCGGACGGTGAATACCGTCTTCACTCATCTGATAGATATACTCCGGTTTAATTCCGGTCTTTTTTAAGTCTCTAAAATGTTCCTCTTCTACATAGACGGTATCTCTGCCGCTATACTGCTCTTCTTCACGTATGCTTCTGTCTGTTGTATAATCCTGTGAAACGATCGATAACATCTGCGCCTTAATTCTAAGCATGATATCTTTTGTCACCAAGATAATTGTTTCAGACGGATGGTCATGATGAAGTCCTAAACAAACCTTTAAAATACGGTTATCCATTTTTCCTTCCGGCATATCCTGCGGCAGTTCCACATCTACATAATTCTTTTCCACACGAATGATCCCACCCGTCTGGGTAGAAACGCCTTCGAGCAGATTTCCCTGCTCGCGTAATTTTTCCAGACATCTGATTGCCTCTCTCGCATTCCTGCCTTTTTCCTGTTCGGCATTTTTCAATCCATCAAGCTCTTCTAATACTGCTATTGGAAGAACTACTTCATTATCTTCAAAATTCAAGATTGCTTCCGGAGCATGAATTAATATATTGGTATCCACGACATATATTTTTTTCATCCGCATTCTCCCTTATCCAAAATATTAAAAGTATAATACTGCCATAATACTTTCAATTTCATCCTACATTTCTTTTAAAATTTTAGATAGCGCAGTCATGTAAGAAGTATGTATATTTTTTGTAAAATTATCAATTTGTATATGGAAGAAGCGCCACTTTCGCACACTGCGCCGAGCCAGCTCGCTTCCGCTCATGCTCCATCTCGCTGTTGGGCTGGCGCCCTGACTGCTTTACAAGCCATGCTCCATTCATAACCCTAGCGGGCTATTTCATGGACGGCTGGCGCCGCCTTCACACACTGTGCCGAGCCAGCTCGCTTCCGCTCATGCTCCATCTCGCTGTTGGGCTGGCGCCCAATAAGTCTAAAAATAGAAGAGCCGGGAGAACATAAATGTTCTCCCGGCTCTTCTATTTTTATCCTTACTCGGCTTGTAGCTTAGCCAAAGTATCTCTTTAACAGTCCTTCGAATGCTTTGCCGTGTCTTGCCTCATCTCTTGCCATCTCATGAACGGTATCATGGATTGCGTCAAGGTTTGCTGCTTTTGCACGTTTTGCAAGATCAAACTTACCAGCAGTAGCTCCGTTCTCTGCTGCTACTCTCATCTCCAGATTCTTCTTGGTGCTGTCAGTTACTACTTCGCCCAGAAGCTCTGCAAATTTAGCTGCATGCTCAGCCTCTTCGTAAGCTGCTTTCTCCCAGTAAAGACCGATCTCCGGATATCCTTCTCTATGAGCGACACGTGCCATTGCAAGATACATACCAACCTCGGAGCACTCACCGTTGAAGTTTGCTCTTAAATCTTCAATGATGTCTTCGCTTACGCCCTGTGCTACGCCTACTACGTGCTCAGCTGCCCAGCTCATTCCTTCGTCCTGCTTGTTGAACTTGCTTGCCGGTACTCCACATTGCGGACATTTCTCCGGTGCTGCATCTCCTTCATGAACATAACCACATACAGTACATACAAATTTTGCCATTTTCTTTTCTCCTTTTCTTATCTTAAATTATTTTGTTTCGGTTTTAATAACAGTAATGATTCCTGTTATTGTTAATATAGCAGAATTCTCTCCGCTTGTCAACATGAACTTAAATTTTTTTTGCATTCATTACAGGTTCCATAAAACTCCAGCCTGCATTCATCCACCTCTCCCAGATCCCACCGCGCATTCACGCTGTCCACGGGACTCTCCACCGGAACCATAACGTCCAGAACACGTCCGCACCTCCGGCAGATAAAATGATTATGGGCAGCTGCTCTTGCATCAAAACGGTCGGCTCCGTCTGTGGTGATCTTCTGAATCTCCCCAAGCTCTGTTAATAAGGAAAGATTCCGATACACCGTACCCAGGCTGATGTTCGGGAACTCCTCACGGATGCTGGTATAGATCATATCTGCAGTAGGATGATCTTCTCTGCTGCAAAGATAATTCTTGATCGATTCTCGCTGTCTGCTGTACTTCAGAACTGCCATCCCGCATTCCCTCCTATCTTAATATTAATAACAATTATTATAATCATTTTATAAAAATACTCTGCTGATGTCAACACTTATTTATTATGAAGTCACGTTTCGCTAAAAACTTTTAAAAATCCCTAAAATCCCTTATATTTCCAGTATAAAATCATCAATTTCATTGACAAATCTGTAATGTATTGTTATAATTACAAAGGTTCGTGTAACAAATTCGTAATATTTAATACAAAATTGTAAAATATACTATGGGGGGTACATATGAGATTAAAAAAAGGATTGATGATTTGTCTGGCTGCCGGGGTATTTATGGTAAGTCCTCTGACTGCAGATGCTGCTCAGATCAGCCTGGCACTCACCGGAGGCATTTCCACATCTCTGAATGAATCCACTGCATCTGACGGTGAGATGGCAGAGGTATTAGACGAAGTTGTAAAAAATAATTACACTGGTCTATGTGTGGCAAAGGTTACCGATTACGTGAATGTCCGCAGCGAGTCCAATGAAGAAGCAGAAGTCCTTGGAAAGCTCTTTGATAAATCCGTGGGAACTGTAGAAGGCGAAGAGAACGGCTGGTATCTCATCACCTCCGGTAATGTCCATGGATATGTAAAAGCAGAATATGTTGTGATCGGCTCCGACGCAGAAGCACTTGCAGCTGAGGTCGGCACAAGAATGGCAACCGTTACTACCGAAACCCTCAGAGTACGTAACGAAGCAACCGTTGACTCTTCTATTCTGGGACTGATTCCTCTGGGCGAGGAGCTGGTCGTTACAGAAGAGACCGATGATTTTGTAAAAGTATCCATCGAAGAAGGTGACGGATGGGTTTCCAAAGATTATGTAGAGCTTAGAACCGATTATGTATTTGCAGAGTCCAGAGAAGAGGAAGCTGCTCGTCTGGCAAAGGAAGAAGAAGCAAGAAATGCGGCTCAGCAGGCAGCTGCAGCCAAAGCGAAAAAGCAGTCCGGCTCTGACGCTCCTGTTGTGGTAGGCAACGGCGGAGGCAGCGCTTCCGGCAATGCAGTGGCAAGCTTTGCTTCCCAGTTCGTTGGCAATCCGTATGTATACGGCGGTACAAGCCTGACGAACGGCGCCGACTGTTCCGGTTTCGTTATGAGTGTCTATGCAAACTTTGGTGTAGGTCTTCCGCACAGCTCCAGCGCACTTCGCAGTGTCGGATACGGAGTCAGCCTTGCGGAAGCACAGCCCGGCGACATTATCTGCTACAGCGGACATGTTGCAATCTATGTAGGCAACAATACCATCGTACATGCCAGCACCGCTAAGACCGGTATCAAGTTCACCTCTCCGGCAAATTATAAGAACGTACTTGCAGTACGCCGTATCTTCTAAATGATCATAAAGGATTTTAAGAGGGCGTTGCAAAATAGGTGAGTACTCGCCTATTTTGCAACGCCCCTTTCTGACTCTTCTTATTTATGCTCTGCTTTCTCGACTCTTACACGATTTCCTTTGATCTTGGTATTCTTCATGGACTTTAAGATCTGCTTATAATATTTCCGGGGCACATCCACAAAAGTATACTTATCAAACATATCAATGGAACCCACTGCCTTGCCCGGCATCCCGGACTCTCCTGCAACTGCTCCCAGAATATCTCCCGGCTTTACCTTCTGCTTCCTGCCGATATTCAGGAACAGACGCACCATATCCTCTCTGTCTTTTCTGCCCTTTTCCCGGCGCGAAGATTCCCAGCTGTACTGCTCCTGTGCCAGATGATCCGTCTGCTCCTCCAGAGAATCTCCCAGCTCTGCCTTCAGGAAAGCTGCTGCAAGATCCATGGCGGTATAATCACTCTGGTTCAGGTATTCCTCAATGGCACGAACACTGGAAGCCAGCTCCTCTTCCTGAAGCGTCCGCTCCAGACGGCGGAAGACATGCTCCACCTTCATATTCGCCACATCATCCAGAGAAGGGATCGGCTGTGCCTTGATCCTGGTCTTACAGTAACGCTGAATATCCTTCAGCTTATATACTTCCTTTCCTACAATAAAGGTAAAGGACTTTCCGGTACGTCCCGCACGTCCGGTCCTTCCGATACGATGTACATAATACTCGTCATCCTGAGGCAGATCATAATTGAACACCGCCTCCACGTCATCCACATCAATACCGCGGGCAGCCACATCCGTTGCCACCAGAATATCCGTGTTTCCGTCACGGAAGCCCTGCATCACCCGGTCTCTCTGCATCTGCTTCAAATCACCGTGAAGCCCTTCCGCAAAATATCCACGATTCTGAAGCTCCAGTACCAGCTCATCCACCTTCTTCTTCGTATTACAGAAGATCAAAGACAGCTTTGGAGAATACAGATCCAGAAGACGGCAGAGAACCTCGTCCTTATTCTTGGGGCGTACCTCATAATAATACTGCTCAATATTCGGAACGGTCAGCTCCTTCTTGACCACCTTCACATGCGCTGCATTTTTCTGATAAGTACGGGCGATCTCCATGATCGCCTGCGGCATGGTTGCAGAGAAAAGTACCGTCTGACGTTCTTCCGGCGTGTCCTTCAGAATCGTCTCGATATCTTCACGGAAGCCCATATTCAGCATCTCATCCGCTTCGTCCAGAACGACGGTATGAATATCTCCCATGCGGATCGTATGACGGCGCATATGATCCATCACTCGTCCCGGCGTTCCGATAATGATCTGCACGCCTCCTTTCAGAGAACGGATCTGTTTTCCGATATCCTGTCCTCCATAGATGGGAAGCATCTTCACTCCATGCATATATTTTGCAAGCCCGCGCAGCTCCTCCGCCACCTGGATCGCCAGCTCTCTGGTCGGACACAGAACGATCGCCTGCAGCTTCCGGTTCTCCGGATCTACCTTTTCCAGAAGCGGAATACCAAAGGCAGCCGTCTTTCCGGTTCCCGTCTGTGCCTGTCCGATCATATCCACACCGGACATCATGACCGGGATCGCCTGGGACTGAATCGGTGTGGCTTCCTCAAATCCCATATCCTCCACTGCACGGATAATTTCCGGATGAATTTCCAGTTCCTCAAATCTTAATGTTTCCATATAATAATTAAAATCCTCTCTTTATTTAAAATTCACTTGCATTTTCTGCTCAGTGCGTTATAATATGAATAAATCAATACATAGTTTTCAATACTACATCATATATATTTAATATTTCAGGAGGTAACACTATGACATTATCAATCAAAGATCCCGGCAGTGCAATCACTCATTTCATCGGAATGCTTCTTGCCGGAATCGCTGCAACACCGCTTCTGGCACTCGCCGCTTCACACAGCGACAAATATACCGTCCTTGCCCTCGCCGTCTTTGCCGCAAGCATGATCCTGCTCTACGGCGCAAGCGCTACTTATCATACCTTCAATATTTCAGAAAAAGCAAACCGGATCCTGCGCAAGGTGGACCATATGATGATCTTTATCCTGATTGCAGGAAGCTACACGCCGGTCTGCATCATTCCGCTGCGCGACACGATCGGCATCCCGCTTCTCCTTCTGGTCTGGAGCGTCGCCGTAATCGGCATCCTGATCAAGGCATTCTGGATCACCTGCCCCAAATGGTTTTCCTCCCTGATCTATATCTCCATGGGATGGCTGTGTGTTCTTGCTATGGTTCCTCTGGTACAGTCCCTTCCTGCTGCTGCCTTTGCATGGCTGGTCGCAGGCGGTGTGATCTACACCATCGGAGGCATCATCTACGCACTGAAGCTTCCGATCTTCAATGCCAGACACCATTTCTTCGGATCTCATGAGATCTTCCATCTGTTCGTCATGGCAGGAAGCCTCTGTCACTATGTGACCATGTTCTATATCGCCTGTATGTAGCAGCTTCCATTCACACACAAAAACACACGCTGCAGTCCAGGGGGAGTCATCTCCCAAAGGACTGCAGTGCTGCATTTTATATGACTTCTGAACTTTTTCCTTACTCGATATAACTCAAGGGATTCTGTGGCTTTCCATCCTTCAGCAGCTGAAAATACAGATTGCTTCCTTCCAGTGTGTAATACTTGGTAGGTTCGCTGACATATCCCAGAAGCTCTCCGGCTTCCACGATATCTCCTTCTTCCACCGCTACTTCTTTCAGCTGTCCGTAGACCGCTTCATAACCGTCTCCCAGTTCCATATAAAGTGTGGTTCCGGTCTCCTCGTCTACGGTAATCTTACTGATCTTTCCTCTTGCCGCACACTGCACCTCACTGCCTACAGAAGCACTGATCACAATTGCGGGATGATATTTGTACTGATTCAGGGTAGAAAAATAGATGCTCTTATCCATACTGTAATTCAGGATCACATCTCCATCCACCGGCCAGAGAAGACTGCTGTCATCTGCGAATGCAAAGCTCTCTGCTTCTGGTTCCTCCACCGCTGTTTCCACCGGCTTCTCCTCCTCAACAGGAGCTTCCTCCGCTTCAGGCGTTTCCCCTTCAGGTACTTCCTCTTCTGTCTTCTCCTCTGCCTGGGCAAGCTCTGCCTCCCCGATCTTCTGAATATCCTCTTCGGTATCAATTTTTGCCTGTTCTGTTCCTTTGTCCTTTGTCTCAGCCCTGCCGACTGTACCCTCTGAATTTGCCGCTTCTCTCTCCGGTTCCTGTGTCTCCTCTACCTGGGCACTCTCCCTGGGAACCTGCTTATCCGGTTCCTGGTCCTGCCCGTTCCGGTACTGATACACCCCGTATATTCCAGATACAGAAAGCATGCAAAGGCACAGCGCAATCAAAAATCCTTTTTGATTTTTATGCATAACATCACCTCTGGTCATATTTTTACCAGATCAGGGAATGGTTATACACTCTGCATCCTGATAGAATTTTTGAATGATCTCCGTAATGCCTGCGCCCTCCTGTATCATACAGTCAGCGGTATACAGACTGATCCCGAATCCGTGGCCGCTTCCCTTGACCGTGATCCAAACCGCGCCCTCCTCCGGCTCCAGCCAGAAACAGCTTGAATTAAGGTGAAGCAGTGATCGGATATTTTCTCCCTGCCAGGTTCTGTCCATGCAGGTGACACGGGTCACATAATCGGCACTGTCTCTTTCCAGGGTGAATCCTTCTGCCGAAACGCCCTTCCCCAGTGCCTTTTCCAGCTCCTCCTCCGTCAGTCTGCATCTTTGGAGCCAGGAGCCGGACTCCCGGTCTCTGGGGCATTCCACTGCATTTACATAGGAAAACTCTTCCCCAAGCAAAGTACCGTTTCTTGTCACTCCGGCACTGATCCCATGATAGGGAAGCTCCCGGTACTCACCGCCTATGGTAATGACCTGACCTCGGGTACGTTCCACCGCCTGATACAGCCGTTCATAGCTGTCCGCATACAGAGATTCTGAAATCTCCTGAAGCTCTTCGTCTGTCTGAGTCCGGACACATTCTGTCCGATACAGTATCGCCATCAGCTCCAGCGTTCCATCTGCCATCCAGGAATAATCCTCCTTAAGCAGCTCATACAACACCCGGTATTCCAGTTCGGACAGCCGCTCTTCCTGATGGATTCCCTCTCTTCCGTTCATGAGCAGAGTCACTGTATAGGGAAGGAAGGATATCAGAAATGCGACTGCCATGATATTCTTCAACCATTTTTTCATAGCAAGCCCTCTTCCAAGTCTATGAAAAAAAGGGCATGCATATACACACAAAAAGGCTGCGCAAAAAGTTTCGCGCAGCCTCTGATATTAATTCTCTGCCAGCTCTACGGTTACTTTATCCAGCTTCCAGATCTCATCCACGTATTCCTGAATGGTACGGTCGGAAGTGAACTTGCCAGAACATGCTACATTTAAGATTGCTTTCTTCGCCCAGCCCTTCTCATCTCTGTAAGCTGCTTCCACACGCTTCTGTGCTTCTGCATAGGAGCGGAAATCCTTCAGGATGAAGTACGGGTCCGGTCTGTTGTATCCGCCGTCAACCAGCAGCGCATTGTACAGCTCGCGGAATCTCTCCGGCTCATTCGGGGAGAACTGTCCGTTGATGAGCTGCATCAGCACCTGGCGGATATCCTGATCGGTGTTGAATAACTGGGACGGATCGTATCCTCCCTGCTTCTCCAGTGCGATGACTTCGTCAGAGCTCATGCCGAAGATAAATGCATTCTCTTCGCCCACTTCCTCTACGATCTCCACATTCGCACCGTCCATGGTTCCAAGCGTTACAGCGCCGTTCAGCATGAACTTCATATTACCGGTTCCGGATGCCTCCTTGGATGCAGTCGAGATCTGCTCGGATACATCTGCTGCCGCAAAGATCCACTCTGCATTGGACACACGGTAATCCTCGATAAATACAACCTTCAGCTTGCCATTGATAGACGGATCATTGTTGACCACATCTGCAACGGAGTTGATCAGCTTAATGGTCAGCTTCGCACGCATATAGCCTGCTGCTGCTTTTGCACCAAAGATAAAGGTTCTCGGATAGAACTCCATCTCCGGATGCTCTTTGATCTGGTTGTACAGATACATCACGTGCAGAATGTTCATCAGCTGACGTTTGTACTCATGAAGTCTCTTTACCTGTACGTCAAAGATAGAACGGGGATCTACCTCTACTCCATTGTGCTCTTTGATATATTTTGCCAGACGCACCTTGTTCTGGTACTTGATATTCATAAACTCATGCTGTGCCTTTTCATCATCTGCGTAAAGCGCCAGCTTTTTGATCACAGGAAGATCCGTGACCCACTCGTCTCCCACATGATCCGTTACCCATTTTGCCAGCAACGGATTGCCGTGGAGCAGGAAACGTCTCTGTGTAATACCATTGGTCTTGTTGTTGAACTTCTCCGGCATCATTTCGTAGAAATCCTTCAGCTCCTGATTCTTCAGGATCTCCGTATGCAGTCTTGCAACACCGTTCACGGAGTAGCCTGCTGCGATCGCCAGATGAGCCATCTTTACCTGTCCATCCATGATGATCGCCATCTTCTTGACCTTCTCATAGTTGTTCGGGTAGTTCTCCTGGATCTTCAGTACAAATCTGCGGTTGATCTCCTCCACGATCTGATAGATACGCGGAAGCAGTCTGGAGAACAGCTCGATCGGCCATTTTTCCAGTGCCTCAGCCATGATGGTATGGTTGGTGTAAGCACAGGTCCTGGTGGTAACCTCCCATGCCTCATCCCATTCCAGACCTTCCTCATCCATAAGAATACGCATCAGCTCTGCCACTGCTACGGTCGGATGGGTATCGTTCAGCTGGAAGGTTGCCTTCTCATAGAACTTGCGGATATCGCTGTGAGATCTCTTATATCTTTCCACTGCTGCCTGTACACTTGCAGATACGAAGAAATACTGCTGTTTCAGACGCAGCTCCTTACCTGCCATATGATTGTCGTTGGGATAGAGTACCTCTACCAGATTACGTGCAAGGTTCTCCTGCTCAACAGCCTTCTCATACTCTCCCTTGTCAAAACGGTCAAGCTGGAAGGAGTTGACTGCCTCTGCATCCCAGATACGAAGGGTATTGATCACATTGTTGCCATAGCCTACGATCGGCAGATCCACCGGAACAGCCAGTACAGTCTGATAGCCTTCCTGGATAAAATGGTTCTTGCCGTTTTTGTTTTCGATTCTTACATATCCGCCAAACTTGACCGTCTTTGCATACTCCGGACGGCGAAGCTCGAAGGGATTGCCGTTCTTCAGCCACATATCCGGTATCTCCACCTGATATCCGTCTACGATCTGCTGCTTGAACATACCATAACGATAACGGATACCGCAGCCGTATGCTGCATATCCAAGACTTGCCAGAGAATCCAGGAAGCATGCTGCAAGTCTTCCAAGACCACCGTTTCCAAGCGCTGCATCCGGCTCCTGATCTTCGATCATATTCAGATCCAGACCGATCTCTGCCAGTGCTTCCTTCACCTCATCGTAGAAAGTCAGGTTGATCAGGTTGTTGCCAAGGGCACGACCCATCAGGAACTCCATGGACATATAATATACGATTTTCGGATCCTTTTTCTCATACTCCTTCTGAGTAGCGATCCACGCATCCATGATCGCATCCTTTACCGCATATCCGACTGCCTGAAAGATCTGCTGTTCAGTAGCCTCCTCAATCTCCTTACGGAAAAGTGTACGAACGTTATATTTTACGCTTCTGATAAAAAATTCTTTGTTAAAGATTCTTTTAGACATTTTACGCCTCCTTTACTGCTTCTCCACACCAAGAGTCACCGTTTCTCCATTAATATTCCACTCTTTGACATATCCCTTTGCTTCCTCAAAGCGGATATCTGCTGCCATAACGTCATTCTGGATCTGATCACGGTAGATCTCCATGAATTTCGCGATCTTGCCGTTGCCGGTGCTGTAGACAACGATCTTATCCATAACCTCAAATCCGGCTTCCTTACGCATGGTCTGAACCTTGCTGATGATCTCGCGGACAAATCCTTCCTCTACCAGATCCTCACTCAGATTCGTATCCAATACGACCGTCACCTTATTGTCAGCCTCAGTTACATAGCCTTCCGTCTGGGCAGTATCAATGAGCAGATCCTCTTTTGATAATACCACGTTCTCTCCGGCAATGTCAAACGACAGGCTGCCGGTCTCTTCCAGACGGTTCATTGCTTCTCTTCCGTTGACCTCCGCCAGATACTGACGGATACCGTTCAGAAGCTTTCCGTATTTCGGTCCCACTGTTTTCAGCTGCGGCTTGAAGGTATAGCTGGTAAAGTCGCTCAGATCTTCCTTAAACACAATCTGTTTTATATTCAGCTCATCTGCGATGATGCTTCTGTACATCTCGCTCAGTTCCTTGTCCGCACGCACATACATGGTGCCGATGGGCTGACGGTTCTTCATATTGGCTGTATTGCGGGCTGCACGACCCATTACAACGATATCCAGGATCTCTTCCATCGCTGCCTCCAGCTCTTTGTCGATCATCTTCTGATCCACTGCCGGGAAGTCGCACAGATGCACGCTCTCCGGTGCATTCTTATCAATGCTGCATACCAGATTGCGGTAGATATCCTCCGTCATAAACGGAATCATCGGTGCTGCTGCCTTTGCAATCGTCACAAGCGCAGTATACAGCGTCATGTAAGCATTGATCTTATCCTGCTCCATGCCCTTTGCCCAGAAACGCTCTCTGCTTCTTCTTACATACCAGTTGCTCATCTCATCCACAAATTCCTGAAGCGCTCTTGCAGCCTCCGGAATGCGGTAGCTGTTCAGATGATCATCCACATCTCCCACAACCGTATTCAGCTTGGACAACAGCCATCTGTCCATAACGGACAGGGACGCATGATCCAGCGTATATTTCGTTGCATCGAATTCATCTATATTTGCGTACAGCACGAAAAATGCATAGGTGTTCCACAGAGTACCCATGAACTTACGCTGTCCCTCCTGCACCGCTTTTCCATGGAAACGGTTCGGAAGCCATGGTGCGCTGTTCACATAGAAATACCAGCGGATGGCGTCTGCACCATAGGTCTTCAGGGCGTCAAAGGGATCCACGGCATTTCCTTTGGACTTGCTCATCTTCTGTCCGTTCTCATCCTGTACATGACCAAGGACGATTACGTTCTCATACGGCGCCTTATTAAATAATAAGGTAGATTCTGCCAGCAGGGAATAGAACCATCCGCGGGTCTGGTCTACTGCCTCTGAGATAAACTGCGCAGGGAACTGCTGCTCAAACTTTTCCTTATTCTCAAAGGGATAATGATGCTGTGCAAAAGGCATGGCTCCTGAATCAAACCAGCAGTCGATCACCTCCGGCACCCTTTTCATCACCTTGCCGCAGTGCGGACAGGTCAGTGTGATCTCATCAATGTACGGACGATGAAGCTCTACGGTCAGCGCCGCCTCATTGCCGCTCTTTTCCTTTAATTCTTCACGGGAGCCGATGCTTTCCATATGACCGCACTCTTCACACTCCCAGATATTCAGCGGAGTACCCCAGTAACGGTTACGGCTCACGCCCCAGTCCTGTACATTTTCCAGCCAGTCGCCAAAACGTCCCTTGCCGATGCTCTCCGGAATCCAGTTGATCGTATTATTATTACGGATCAGGTCTTCCTTCACGGCAGTCATCTTGATGAACCAGGATTCTCTTGCATAATAGATCAGCGGAGTATCGCATCTCCAGCAGTGCGGGTAGCTGTGTTCAAACTTTGGAGCATCAAACAGCAGTCCTCTTGCATCCAGATCCTTCAGAACCTCCGGATCTGCCTTTTTCACAAACAGTCCTGCAAACGGAGTCTCCTCCGTCATGTCACCCTTACCGTCTACCAGCTGTACAAAAGGAAGGTCATACTTACGTCCAACCTGGGCATCATCTTCACCGAACGCCGGTGCAATGTGTACGATACCGGTACCATCCGTCAGCGTAACATAGCTGTCACATACTACATAGTGCCCCTTCTTGTTCTGCTTCTTTGCAACTGCAGCCGCGCACTCGTAGAGCGGCTCATACTCCTTGTACTCCAGATCCTTACCCACATAGGTCTCCAGCACCTCATAAGCCGGAGTCTCCTCCGTTCCAAGCTTTCCAAGAACCTTGTCAAGAAGCGCCTCTGCCATATAGTAGACATTTCCGTCTGCCGCTTTGACCTTCACATAGGTCTCAACCGGATTCACACAGAGTGCCACATTGGAAGGCAGAGTCCATGGAGTCGTGGTCCATGCAAGAATATATGCATCCTCGTCTTTTACCCGGAAACGTGCGATTGCAGAACGTTCCTTCACATCCTTGTAGCCCTGCGCCACCTCATGGGAGGACAGCGGAGTTCCGCAACGCGGACAGTACGGCACGATCTTAAAGCCCTTATACAGAAGTCCCTTGTCCCAGATCGTCTTCAGTGCCCACCACTCGGATTCGATAAAGTCATCGTGATAGGTAACGTACGGGTCATCCATATCTGCCCAGAATCCAACGGTGCTGGAGAAATCCTCCCACATCCCCTTGTACTTCCAGACACTTTCCTTACACTTCGTGATGAACGGATCCAGACCATACTCCTCGATCTGTTCCTTTCCGTCCAGACCCAGAAGCTTCTCCACCTCCAGCTCCACCGGAAGACCATGGGTATCCCATCCTGCCTTTCTCGGAACCATATAACCCTTCATCGTGCGGTATCTCGGAATCATATCCTTGATTACACGGGTCAGTACATGGCCAATGTGTGGTTTTCCATTGGCGGTAGGCGGACCGTCATAGAAAGTATACGTAGGTCCCTCTCTGCGGCTCTCCATACTTTTTCTGAAGGTATCATTTTCTTTCCAGAACTTTTCAACTTCTTTTTCACGCTCTACAAAATTCATGTCTGTGTTGACTTTGTTATACATCTCTCGAAAACCTCCTTACTCATTATTGCGTAAACAAATTTTTGATGTCACAGAACACATTTTCCTGTGAAAAAAAGCTCCGCCCCTGTAACAGGACGAAGCCAAAATGAACTCGTTTACAAACCACCTCTTACGTCATACCAGCATATGCGTTTCCTGTAACGGAGGAAATGCCGTCGGAACCTACTCGCTTCTGCTTTCAGCCCGCAGCTCGGAAGTGATCTTCAAAGACCTGTACTTTTACCGGACTCACACCAACTCCGGCTCGCTGATAATTTCCTCTGTCTTCTACTGTCTTCGTCAAAGCCTTTTTCTCAGTTTTACATCTGCCATTATAAAGTCGAATTTGCTGGTTTGTCAAGGTTTTTCGCCGTTTTCTTAATCTTTCTAAACTTTTGGGTTCTTCCCTTGCGTCAGACATACAAATATTCTATAATAGTACCAACGTCCGCGCCTCAAAAGCAGGACGGAACTGTATTTTCTGAATGAATAAGAGGTAAATGATGAGATTTATATATAAATGGAAACGCTCCCTTCTGACATCCGTGCTCTGTATGTGCACTATTTTCTCTTCTACGGCATTTGCCGCAGAGGAAGCTGCCCTGGAAGCGGAAAGCAGCTACTATCAAGGAATTGATTCCAACGATTGGGAAAACTGGCCCTCCGGCCCCCAGGTCTATGCGGAATCCGCCATTGTTATGGAGGCGTCCACCGGAACCATTCTCTATTCCAAGGATATCGATACCCAGCGGTATCCGGCAAGCATCACCAAGATCATGACGGTACTGCTTGCGCTGGAGAATCTGGATATGAACGAGGAAGTGACCTTCTCCCACAATGCAGTCTATTCTATCGACTATGACAGCAGCCATATTGCCCGGGATGAGGGTGAGATCCTCACAGTAGAAGAATGTCTTTATGCGATTATGCTGGAATCCGCCAACGAATGCAGCAATGCCATCGCCGAGAAGATCTCCGGCACAACGGAAGCCTTTGCGGAGCTGATGAACACACGGGCTGCAGAGCTTGGCTGCACCAACACAAATTTTGTCAATCCCCACGGACTTCCGGACGATAACCATTACACAACTGCCCGCGATATGGCTCTGATCACCAGAGAAGCCATCAAGCACGAAGAGTTCCGGCGGATCAGCAGTACACCCAGATATACGCTCCGTGCCACCAACAAAAAGTCCGAAGAACTGTTAATGAACAATCATCATTATATGATCTCCAATTATAAGACCTCCAAATTTCTGGATGACACCGTATTTGCGGGCAAGACCGGATACACCTCCGTAGCGCTCAATACACTGGTCACCTGCGGAACGAGGAACGGCATGGATCTGATCGTTGTCACCATGAAGACTCAGGGCTCCGGTCAACGCGGTGTCCCTGTCTATCCGGACACTGCCAACCTTTTGAACTATGCAGGCGAGAACTTCCACAAGGTCAACATCTCAGAGAACGAGACGAATTTCACCATCGGGCAGAATGAACTGTTCGATACCGGAAGCTCCATCTTCGGCTCCACTGCTCCTATGATCGAGATGGATACCGACGGCTATATCATCCTGCCGGTAAACACCGATTTCTCTGCAGCATCACCAAAGCTGGAATTTCTGGAGCAGACGGAAGGCTCCAATGCCATCGCAGCACTGAGCTACACCTATGCAGGTCAGCAGGTGGGCTCCACCCGGCTTCTGTTATCCGACAGCAGCCTTCAGGAGTTTCATTTTCAGAAGACAGACAGTCAGGACGAAGCCGCGTCTCCGGAAGCTTCTGTATCTGAAGAAGTACCTGCCGCCAATGAACAGACCAACCTGATCAAGGTCAATCTCCGTATTGTCGGCATTATCCTGTGTGTCCTGCTATTGCTTCTCGCAGGCTTCCTGCTGTTCCGTAAGTTTGTAACCGATTACGCTGTGGATCTGAGCTTTATCCGCAGATGGAAAAGCGGAAAATCCGACTGGAATTCCTTCTCCAATCAGAAACGCAGAAGATATCAAAGCAGAAAGCGCAGAAAACGCCGCAGACATTAAGCATCTGCAGAACCGGTTCCTCCGTACAGGCGGAACCGGTTCTTTTTGAATTCCAAAAGTCCCTCCTCCTGCATTCTGCACAGCTCTCTGGACATGGCGCTTCTGTCTACTGCCAGATAATCTGCCATCTGCTGACGATTGAAGGGAATCTGAAATTCCATGCTCTCTGCCCTGTGTGCCTCCATTGACAGATAGGACAACAGCTTTTCTCTCGTGTTTTTCTTCGACATATGCTCCATCTTCTGTGTCAGCATCAGATTCTTCTCTGCCATAACAGACAGCAGATTCCGTATCAGCTTCGTATGAAATTCGCAGGCAGAGGAGCAGGTCTTCAGCACCCGCCGGATATCCAGAAAAAGCACCTCCGTATCCTCTGCCGCGATCACATCCACCTCCAGCCTCTTCTCGGGTATACATGCATAGGTCTCTCCGAAAATCTTTCCCGCGGACGCCATTCCTATAATGGTTCTCTCTCCCCACACATCATCCTTTACCATGTGGACCAGTCCGGTTAATACCATTCCCATATAAGGCAGGACATCTCCCCGGTGGCAGACAACGCTTCCCTTCACATAGTTCTTCTTCTTTGCATCCAGGCAGGACAGCATGATCTCTCTATCCTTCTCACTGATTTCCTGAAATAAATTCATTTTCTTTTCCTTTCGTTGCAAAAACAACAGAATCATTTCCGTTATTATAATATACTTCAACCATCAAAACAACCATACGCTTTGAAAGGAGCTTTTGCTATGAACGAAAAAATGTTTTGTTATCAGTGTGAACAGACTGCCGGATGCAGCGGATGTACCGGCACAAGAGGTGTATGCGGAAAAACCGCTGAGACTGCCGGACTTCAGGATGAACTGACCGGTGCTCTCATCGGTCTTGCCAGAACCGCCAACAGCAATGTACCCAGGAAGAAGACCGACCGCCTGCTTCTGGAGGGACTTTTCACAACCGTCACCAATGTGAATTTCAATGATGAGACCATCCGCAGCCTGATTGAGAAAATAGAGCAGGAAAAACGGATACTCTCCTCCGGCTGTGCCTCTAAATGCGGCGGAACCGATCGTTATGATATGAAAGAACTGTGGAACGCCCAGGAAGACATCCGCTCCCTGAAATCTCTGATTCTCTTCGGAATCCGTGGTATGGCAGCCTATGCGTATCACGCATTACAGCTGGGATATGAGGATGCATCTGTCAACCGCTTTTTCTACAAAGCACTGTTTGCGATCGGAGAAGATTATGGCATGGACGAACTGCTTCCCATCGTCATGGAAACAGGCGCCGTAAATCTGACCTGCATGGAGCTTCTGGACCGCGCCAATACCACTACCTATGGCACTCCCTCTCCTGTGACGGTTCCTCTTACCATAGAGGCGGGACCATTTATCGTTGTCACCGGACATGATCTGCACGACCTGAAGCTTCTGCTGGAGCAGACTGAAGGAAAGGGAATCCATATCTATACCCACGGCGAAATGCTTCCTGCACACGCTTATCCGGAACTGAAAAAATATGCCCACTTAAAAGGCAACTTCGGTACTGCATGGCAGAATCAGCAGAAGGAATTTGACCATATTCCTGCTCCGATTCTCTACACCACCAACTGCCTGATGCCGGTTAAGGAAAGCTACAAAGACCGGGTATTCACTACTGCCGTCGTATCCTATCCGGAAATGATTCACATCGGAGACGAAAAGGATTTTACTCCGGTCATTGAAAAGGCACTGGAGCTGGGCGGTTACTCAGAGGCTCAGCATCTCACCGGAATCAACGGCGGGCATGAGGTAACGACCGGCTTTGCCCATGGAACCGTACTGTCCGTGGCTGACAAAGTGATCGAAGCAGTCAAATCCGGAGACATCAGCCACTTCTTCCTGGTAGGCGGCTGCGACGGAGCAAGACCAGGAAGAAATTACTATACCGAATTTGTAAAACAGACTCCAAAGGATTCCGTTATCCTGACACTTGCCTGCGGAAAATACCGCTTCAACGATCTGGACCTCGGAACCATCGGCGGACTCCCCCGCCTTATGGACATGGGACAATGCAACGATGCCTACAGTGCCATCAAGGTTGCGGTCGCACTGGCGGAAGCCTTTGACTGCGGCGTCAACGATCTGCCGCTGACTCTGGTCCTGTCCTGGTATGAGCAGAAGGCAGTATGTATTCTCCTCACACTGCTTCATCTGGGAATTAAGAATATCTATCTCGGACCGACCCTTCCGGCATTTGTTTCTCCAAATGTGCTGAACTACCTGGTTGAGAACTTCCGGATCTCACCAATCAGTACACCGGAAGAGGATCTCAAAAAAATTCTGAATAAATAGAATAAATGGAGAGAAGCGCCCTTGCAGGCGCTTCTCTCCTTGAAAATTCATGGCAGTGAATTTTATAGCAAAACGGGTTTTACATAATTACATTTTTTACAGATTAGATCTGCGGATCTTCCGGATGGAGCATGGTTGCGATTACCTTATCCAGAACCTCATCCTTCCAGATCTCTTTCCAGTCATCACGGAGTACCAGTCTGTTACCAAGACCGATTGCAACCTTACATGCATCAGATACTGGCGGCTTACCCGGAATATAGCCAAGGAAGTTTGCACTCAGATTGTAGATATGTCCGGTCAGGAAGGATACTGCTGCGTCACGGTTGATTCCGCGTCTCTCAGCTTCATCTACGGTCTCAGCCATTGCATACAGGCAGGTAGCTCCAAGAAGCTCTACCAGTGTCGGCTCCAGGAATGCGATCTGCTCGGAAGTCATAACATATGCATGCTCTGCTGCGTACATATCCCTTGCAGTCTCCTGCATCAGTGCGAATACCTCATCATCGCCGTTGATCATACTCATAACGATATCCTGTTTTCCGCCGTCGCCGCCGAAACGGTCCATACGTGCCTCTAATGTATCCTGATCCAGGAAGTAGGATGGATGACACGGATGAGCAACACCGAAGGTACAGTCATCTCTTAAAGTCAGCTCTTTTGCAACTGCTGCTGCCGGGTCAAGGATCAGGAAACCTGTTCCTGGCTTTAACTGCGGAACATAGATTGCAGATAATTTCTTAATCAGAGTATCCGGTACTGCAAAGATCACAACCTGTGCTCTTTCCAGTGCTTCCTCGATCGGAGTTACTTCCAGTCCGCGCTCATGGATGCTCTCAATTCCTCTTGGTGCATTCTCTACCAGCATCAGATCATATTTGCCGGTATTTTTTGCAAGGTTTCTGCTGGTACGGGTTCCCATTTTTCCGCCAGCGCCGATAACTGCTACACTAATTTTGCTCATGACGATATTCTCCTTTTCTATGTATGATTCCTATCAGATAATTACATTTCTTTTGCAACTTTTGCAATGTTCTCCGGAGAGAATCCGTAAAGATCTGCCAGAGTATTTGCCGGTCCGGACTCTCCAAAGGTAGTAAGTCCGATACGTTTTACCTGTTTCGGATCGTTTTCAACTACCAGCTTGCTGATGTATGCGCCAAGACCGCCGTTTACGTTGTGATCCTCCACCGTCACGATCTTCTTTGCCTTCTTGATCGCTTCTACAACCTTGGACGGATCCTTTGCGTTGATGATATTTACATCACCTACGGTTACGCCTACGCCCTGCTCTTTTAACAGCTCTGCTGCTGCAAGAACACGATCCAGTACAAAACCGCTGGAAAGAAGAAGTACATCATCGCCATACTCTTTCAGAATACGGATACCATCCATCGTGAACGGTACATCCTTCTCGTATACATCTGCTTCTCTTCCGCTTCCTGCTCTGACATATACAGGTCCGTTGATCTCTGCTGCTGCTTTTACTGCATGATAGGTCTGCGGACCGTCAGCCGGTGTAAATACGGTAAAGTTCGGAATGTTGGAAAGAATTCCAAGATCCTCATAGAACTGATGCGTAACACCCTCACGCTCTCCTCCAAGAAGACCGGAGTTGATACCAACAAATTTTACGTTCAGATTCGGATATGCCACGAAGGTACGCATCTGCTCACATGCTCTCATGGTCATGAATCCTGCATACGTTCCTACGAAAGGCGTCAGTCCTGCTGCTGCCAGACCTGCTGCTGTAGCAACCGCATCCTGCTCTGCAATACCAACTTCTACATACTGATCCGGATGAAGCTCTGCGAACTTGGTCGCTCTCATTGCCTTTAATGAATCCGGGGAAACAAACATAATCTTATTGTCATCTGCAGCCATGTCGATCATAGCCTGTGCAAATGCTTCTCTGGTTCCTTTAAAATCTGCCATTACTGAGCACCTCCTAATTCTTTCCTGGCAATCTCATACTGCTCATCTGTCGGAACACCCTTGTGCCATGCATTGTTATTCTCCATGTAGGATAATCCTTTTCCTTTTACGCAGTTGCATACGATAACGCTTGGCTGTCCCTTTACTTCTTTTGCCTTTGCGATCGCCTCTTTGATCGCATCGATATCATGACCGTCGATCTCCTGCGTATGCCATTTGAATGCGTCAAAACGATCTCTTACATTATTGGATCCCTGTACCTCCTGAAGGGAGCCGCCGCTCTGCCAGCCGTTTCTGTCAACAAATACGATCAGATTGTCCAGCTTGTGTGCCGCTGCGGAGTTAATGCCTTCCCAGCAGATACCTTCCTGAAGCTCGCCGTCACCAACGATTACGAATACATTATAGTCTTTTTTCAGATGCTTTCCGGCAATTGCCATACCGCTTCCAATTGCGATACCATTTCCAAGAGAACCGGATGTCATATCTACACCCTTGGTCTTATTCATAACCGGATGTCCCTGGAATTTACTTCCCAGTGCTCTTAACTGGAAATCATCAAAGCCTTCTCCGAAATATCCTTTTTCTGCCAGTGCTGCGTACCAGATCGGGCATGCATGACCTTTGGAAAGAATGAATCTGTCTCTGTCTTCCCAATCCGGATTCTGCGGATCGATTCTCATCTCGTCAAAGTAAAGTGTGGTTACGATATCTGCGATAGACAGAGCCGGACCCGGATGTCCGTCTTTTCCCTTATATACCATGTCTACAGCTCTGAAGCGCAGATGGTTTGCCATTTGTTTTAATTCTGTTGTGTTCATGTTTAACCTCCTGATAATATGTTTTTTACATAGAACCTGCCATGGTTGGAAGCCAGGTGATGATGCCCGGAATGAAGGTCATCACCAGAAGCGCTGCAACCTCAACTGCCAGATAGATCAGAATCCGTTTACTGATCTTACCAATGGATGTCTGGGCAATACCTGCTGCTACGAACAGGTTAACAGCCATAGGCGGTGTGATCATTCCAATGGATGTATTGATAATAATAATGATACCTAATGCAATCGGTGACAGTCCCAGGGATACTGCGATCGGAAGCAGGATCGGGGTCACCAGAAGGATAATGGACTGTGTCTCAAGGAAGCATCCAAGGAACAGCAGGATCACATTGATCATAAGCAGTAAAGCCACCTTGCTGCTGAACAGTCCCAGTACGCTGGTTGCGATGGTTGACGGGATGTTCTGGTTGGTCATGAACCATGCAAATGGTGCAGACAAGCTTACTACAAACAGTACAACTGCGGAGCTTACAGCAGATTTCTTAAAGATCTCATACACCTGTTTTACCGTCAGCTCCTTGTATACGAATACACTGATGATGAATGCGTACACACATGCAACTGCTGCGGACTCGGTAGGTGTGAACAGACCTCCGTAGATTCCTCCAAGGATGATGACCGGCATGAAGATCGCCAGGAGCGCCTCTTTAAAGGAAACCAGTACCTGCTTTGCGCTGACTCTTCCGGTCTCTGCGGAGTCATATTTCCGGCAGATAAAGATGTTGGTTGCCACCAGCACAATTGCCAGAAGGATTCCGGGAACAACACCTGCCAGGAACATGGTTCCTACAGATACAGATGCGGTTACCGCGTAAGTTACCATCGGGATACTTGGCGGGATAACAACTCCCAGCGTTCCTGCGGATGCTGCAACCGCTGCTGCCACATCATCCGGATAACCTTTCTGCTTCATTCTCGGAACCGTAATTCCACCAATCGCAGCTACCGTTGCCGGATTGGAACCGGAGATTGCTCCGAAGAATGCAGAAGCAACAACCGTGATACAGGAAAGACGTCCGGGTAATTTACGAAGTAAAATCTCAATAAAGTTGATCAGTCTCTCGGAAATACCACCCTTCTCCATAATGTTTCCGGCAAGGATGAAGAACGGTACTGCCATCAATGTAAAGTTATCTGCCTGTGTAAACATTCTCTGTGCAACTGCCGGGAACAGGTTCAGGTTACCGCTTGCCAGGATCGCCACGCAGACTGCAATTCCAAGGCAGGTTGCGATCGGTACTCCAAGAACCAGCATCAGGAATAAAACACCGAATAAAATTCCTATCATACGTCCAGCACCTCCTCATCTTTCTCGTCTTTGTCTGTTAATTTCTTATAGGTGTGATATGCGTAGGACACTGCCATCAGTACCAGACCAACCGGGATCGCCAGATAGATGATCCACATGGGCCAGTTCAGGCTGGGGGTGATCTGTCCGCCTGCCATCTGGCGCTGTACAATGGTAATTCCAAAATACGCAGCTACAAAGTTAAATCCCATGACCAGAACCGCATTCAGTACGCTGATCGCATTCAAAACCTTCTTCGGAAGGAACAGGTTGAGCGCTTCCACACAGAAATGCTCTCCGTTCTGAGCAGCAACACCAACTCCAAGGAAGATGATCCAGATCATGCAGTATCTTGCAAGCTCTTCTGCCCAGCTTATAATAAACAGATTTGTGAAGCGGGCTACTGTTGCTACGAAGATAATGACGCACATTATGATCATCAGAATAACCATCAAAATCTCTTCTGCTTTTTTAAGCCCATCAAAAAATTTCTTCATTTTCCATTTCCTTTCGGGTATTCAATCACTATTTAACAAGCTGATCCAGTAATGCCTGATCTACCTTCAGTCCAGAATTGCTGATGATATCATCATAGTTGATCGCAGCTTTCCACTCTGCCTTATCTACTTCTGTTACCGTTACGCCTGCTTCTTCCATGATCTTAATTGCATCTTCATTGTAGCTCTGGCTGTAGGATCTCTGGAAATCTTTTGCTTCCTCTGCTGCCTTATCAAGTGCTGCCTTCTGAGTGTCATCCAGTCCGTCATATACCGTCTGGCTGATCATCAGTACACACGGAGAATAGAACAGGTCGATCAGAGAACAATATTTCTGTACTTCATATACCTTTGCAGACTCGATGATTGCGATCGGATTCTCCTGTCCGTCTACGGTACCCTGCTGCAGAGCTGTAAAGATCTCGCCCCATGCCATGGGAGTTGCGGTAGCACCAAGTGCTTCGTAGGTTGCGATATGTACGTTGTTCTCCATGGTACGGATCTTCATACCGCTTAAATCTGCCGGAGTCTTGATCTCTTTGGAATCATTGGTCACATCACGGAATCCGTTCTCCCAGAAACCAAGTCCTTTGATTCCCTGGGTATCGAGCTGTGCCAGAAGGGAGGTTCCGATCTCGCCGTCAAGAACCGCATATGCGTCCTCTGCAGTCTCAAACAGATACGGAAGGTCAAGCACTGCGAAATCCGGTACAAAGTTTGGAATCGGTCCGGTGGATACAAGGCACATTTCCTGCACGCCCATGCCTACGTTCTCCATCATATCTCTCTCGTTGCCGAGCTGGGAGTTCGGGTAGATATCCAGAGTCATCGTACCATCACTGTACTCTTCCAGTAAGGACTGCATCTCGATCAGACCCTTTACATAATGTCCTTCCGGAGCAGTGGTCGTTCCTACTTTAAAACGAACCGTAGCTGCTTCAGATCCCATCAGGGTATCCTCGGAAGCGCTCTCAGTAGCTGCCGGTGCCGGCGCTGTGGACTGTGCATTCTCTGTGGTATTTCCTCCACATGCAGTCAGTGACATCACAAGGCTGGCTCCTACTAATAATGCTGTGATTTTTCTTTTCATCATCTTCTCTCCTTTTTTTGTTTGATTTGATGATCGATCGTTCATTCATCAATCATCTGATGTTTAATGTATATCATTTATTTATTCATTTGTCAACACTAAACACATTAATTACTTTTTTAACAATCTTTTTTGTTAAAACCCGACAAATTGCATCGTTTGCTCTTGTTAAATATTCCCAATAAATTTCTTAACAAATGTTTGACGTTATAACTTTCTCTATGGTAAGATGTTCATATAATGAGGTTGGAGGTTGTGTTATGGAGGTAAACGAACTCTTTAAAGCGAGCAAGCGGGAATCCGCTGTTGATCTGGTCGTTAATAATATTAAGCAGTTATTGATCGAACGTAAGCTGCAGCCGGGCGACCGTCTTCCAAATGAACTGGAAATATCAGAAGGAATGGGAGTCAGCCGCGGCTCTGTCAGAGAAGCCATGAAGATCCTCTCCGCCTTCGGACTGATCGATATCCGCGTAGGAAACGGCACCTACGTCTGCGAATCCCCCGGCGATTCCCTGATGGATTCTCTTCTGTTCAGTTTTTTTGTCACCAATCCGGATATTGAGAATCTCTATGAATTCCGGCACGTCATTGAAATTGATGTACTGGATCTGATCTTGAAGCATTATGATGATAATAAAGAAGAACGCCAGGCAATGAAGGATAACCTGAACCGTCTGGAAATGTTATTGAAGCAGGGTGCCTCCAGCAGGCAGCAGAAGGAAAATGATCTTGAATTCCATCGTCTGATGGGTGCCTGCACCAAGAATCCGCTGATCGAACGGGTCTACCATATTGTGATCGAGTTCATGGAGCCTTCGATTTCCATCACCCATCGCAACCAGAAGGGTGAGATCGTATATCAGGTACACAAAGATATTATGGAGGTTATTGAGAACAAGGATTATGCCCGTATCGAGAAGGTGATCACAGATTCCGTGGACACCTGGTCCAAATTACAAAGTTAAGGATAAAAAGAGGCTTCGCAGTCCATTTCCGAATTGCGAAGCCTCTTTTTTATCCTTCCGCAGCTCCCCCTGTCTCAATCCCATGAGCCAGAAGAAACTCTGTCCAGATATCAATATATTTTGCTTTCAGGTGCACACCGTCAGAGCTGTAGTCCGGATTTAATTTACCGGTTCCCTCCAGATCGAATACCTCATTCTCATCCAGCCAGAACACATACCGGTTGTCCGCCAGCGTCTTTAGCTTTGCGTTTCTCGCATCGATCTCTGCATTATTGATATAGGTTCCCTGACGGTCCTTCTTATCCGTTACATGCATAATACTCTGGACGAAGATCACCGCATCCGGCTGCAGTGTCCGGATCTCGTCCACCACTGCCTTGTACTGCATATAAAAGGAATCCGCAGTTCCCCTTCCAAGCTCATTGATGCCCAGCTGAATATAGATCTTCTCATAGGTCTCTCTGCCAAGCGCTTCCCGAACCGTGATCTTCCCTCCGGTCTCCTTATCGACACCCAGCTTTTTATCCATCACATCCCAGACGGACAGCCCATATTCCACAAAGAAATGTGTCTTTTCCCATCCTGCATACTCATACAATGTGGCAACTCTGGAATCTCCGATAAACAATGCTCCGTCCAGATAATCGGCTCCTACCTGAACAAAAGCCCTCTCTTCCTGAATCACTTCCGGAGCTTCCGATTCTGCATATTCAGGCTCTGTATACTCAGGCTCTGCGCTCCCGTTTTCTGCATCCCCGGTCTCCGCATTTCCTGTCTCTGCATCCCCGGTCTCTGCAGCTTCAGACTCCGAACGATCCGGCTCCTGCGAAGCCTCCTCCGGAGCAGTCTCCACCTTTACCAGAGTGCCATCCAGCTTCAATTGATACCCGGACACACTGACTGCTCCCCAGAATAAAATCACACTGAAAAGCATGAACAAGGAAAAAGGGTATTTTATCTTCTTTTTTCTCATTTACCTTACTCCTAAAAACGGAAATACAAAAACGGATTGCTGGCATTACGTATCATACTCACAACAGACAGCACAAACAGAATCGCCAGCAGACCCGAGATCCACATCCGGTCTTTCTTTTTCTCATAAATTCCGGACGGAAATCTCATACACAGCACCAACGCAGCCAGCAAAAATACACCATATCTCATAACCGCGCTTGTCACATCTCCCGGATTCACATATACAGGACTCTCTCCCTGAAGAAAAGGAAACAGCCTTGAAAAATAAATTCCGATCTCCCGGATATCCTCAACCGCAAAAACGATCCAGCTCAAAGGAATGTAAAGCAGCATGTAGACACGGGCAATGATCCTGTGCGATGCAAGAAATTTTCCAAATCCGGCTTTTTCAATTACCACCAGAACAAAAACAGACATGCCCCACAGGATAAAATTCCATCCCCTTCCATGCCACATGGCAGTAAATATCCAGACGATAAAAAGGTTTCTGACCGTCTTTAAATTTCCGCCTCTGCTTCCTCCCAGTGGAATATACACATACTCCCGGAACCAGCTTCCCAGCGTAATATGCCATCTGCGCCAGAACTCACTGACCGACAGGGACAGATAAGGCTTATCAAAATTTCTCGGAATCGAAAATCCAAACATTTTTCCAAGTCCCACTGCCATCAGAGAATACCCGTTAAAATCAAAGAATATCTCCATGGAAAACGCAGCCGCCCCAAGCCATGCCATCGGCGTAGATATACTTTCAAATCCGGTCACCTGAATCTCATTCCAAAGCTTTCCCATCACATCCGCAATGAGTATCTTGGAGCTTAACCCCAGTACAAAAAGCTTCAGCCCATTCTCCAGGTCTGCCATACAATAACGTCTTTTCCGAATCTGCTCCGAAATATCCGAATATAAAATGATCGGTCCCGCGATCAGCTGCGGAAACAGACAGACAAATACTCCCATCTCCAGGAGATTCCTGGCCGGCGGTGTCTTTCTCCGATATACGTCCGCCACATATGCCGTAACCTGAAAAATATAAAAGCTGATCCCAAGCGGAATCATATCAGAAAAATACTTGAATCCCAGCAAAAGCGAGAAATTATAGATAACAATTCCCCACAAAAACAGCTTTCGGCTGCTCCCTCTGTTCTCCCAGATAAGTCCTGACACTGCATAGTTCAACAATACGGTCACAATCAACAGCGGAAAATACTTCAGCTCTCCCAATGCGTAAAATAACAGGCTTCCTATAAATAAAGGAATATTCCGATAACGAACCGGCGTAATATAATAAACCAGTAAAAATACCGGAAGAAATAAAAATATAAAAGAAATGCTCGAAAACAGCATCGCGCGTTCTCCTTTTTCCTATGTAATACATATTAGACTTCATAAACCCGGAAAAAGTTTCAGAAATCTGTCCCAATTCATTATAGTACAACCATAAAAATAATACTATTATTAATTCTGCCATGGTTCCGGCAAGGTTATTCCTGTTAAAATTTACACAAAGAAAAACGGGAGAACCAATGGTTCTCCCGCCCTGTCTGTTTCCTAACCGATCTTCGGCAGCTTATCTGCATAGATCTTCAGTTCTTCATCCGTTGGAATATAATCACTCATATCTCCATCATGAAACTTCTCATACGCTACCATATCGAAATATCCGGTTCCCGTAAGTCCAAAAACAATCGTCTTTTCCTCTCCCGTTTCGATACACTTTTTCGCTTCATCGATCGCCACTTTAATTGCATGGGAGCTTTCCGGAGCCGGAAGGATGCCCTCGACTCTGGCAAAATACTCTGCCGCTTCAAATACTTCTGTCTGTCTTACCGATACCGCTTCCATCAGACCGTCATCGTATAACTGGGACAGTGTGGAGCTCATGCCGTGGTAACGAAGTCCTCCCGCATGATTTGCAGATGGTATAAAATCACTTCCCAGAGTATACATCTTCGCCAGCGGGCATACCATTCCTGTATCGCAGAAATCATAAGCATATACTCCCCGGGTCAGACTTGGACAGGATGCCGGTTCCACCGCAATAAACTGATAATCCGCTTCTCCTCTTAACTTCTCGCCCATAAACGGTGCAATCAGTCCTCCCAGATTGGAACCTCCTCCTGCACAGCCAATGATCACATCCGGCTTTACTCCATACTTATCAAGCGCAGCTTTCGCCTCCAGACCAATGACAGACTGATGCAGAAGAACCTGATTCAGCACACTGCCCAGTACATACCGATATCCTTCACTGCTGACCGCTTTCTCTACTGCTTCCGAAATGGCACATCCAAGACTTCCCGTTGTTCCCGGATGCTCCGCAAGAATCTTTCTTCCCACCTGAGTCTCCATAGACGGAGACGGGGTTACCGACGCCCCGTAGGTTCTCATCACTTCCCTGCGGAACGGCTTCTGCTCATAAGAGCATTTTACCATATAAACCTTACAGTCAAGATCAAAGTAAGAGCACGCCATGGAAAGTGCAGTTCCCCACTGCCCGGCTCCGGTTTCCGTTGTCACGCCCTTCAGCCCCTGCATCTTTGCATAATATGCCTGTGCGATGGCTGAATTTAACTTGTGACTTCCGCTTGTGTTATTACCCTCGAACTTATAATAGATTTTGGCGGGAGTTCCCAGCTTCTTCTCAAGGCAGTATGCCCTTACAAGCGGCGACGGACGGTACATTTTATAGAAATCTCTGATTTCTTCCGGAATATCAAAATATGCAGTATCCTGATCCAGCTCCTGACGAACCAGCTCCTCACAAAAGACGCCGGACAATTCCTCTGCTGTCATTGGCTTTAAGGTTCCCGGATTCAACAATGGCGCCGGTTTATTCTTCATATCGGCACGCAGATTATACCACTGTTTTGGCATCTCTTTTTCTTCGAGATAGATTTTGTAGGGGATTTTCTTTTCTGACATTATTTTTGTCTCCTTTCTCTTATGGGGATAGAAATAAAAAAACTCCTGTCCCAGATTATAAACGATCTGCTGGGACAAGAGTATCATTCTCCTGCGGTGCCACCCGGCTTGACGTATTCAACACGCCCACTTTACGCATACGACCATATGCAGACTTTTCTTCACGGAGAGTCATACTCCGTCTCACATACTGAGGCATCCTGCAGACACCTGTTCTGTTCGCCCTCGGAAGTCCATTCAGCCTCATGCTTTACACGGCAATCTCATCACCTGCCGCTCTCTGTAGAAAAACGAATGACGCTTACTTACTCTTCTTCAATGGTTTTTTTATTTTTATACCACATACCAAAATATCTGTCAATACATTTTTTCTTATGTCCGAATCAGAAAACAATGCTGTTGAAAATCTTATAATTTCTCAGTTCAGACTGCTGACCGGAACAGTGATCATTGTAATGTAGTCCTCGCTCCTCTGAACAGACATTTCATTTAACCCTTCCTCATAGGCATAATCAGCCAATACCAGCTGATTCCTTTCTGCATATTCCAGAATCTGCTGATAAATCTCCCTGATCCGTTCCCAGCTTCCAACACAATAAGCTCTTAGAAACATCCCTTCAGGTATTACAACATCATATTCCCCTGCATTTTCATCACCATAAGCAAAAAAGCAGTCATACTCATTCCACTTCTTCTGCATGATCTTTTCCGAAGATATCCGGCTTCCAAAATTGTCATATAACCCAAATATCTTCTTAAGCCGCATTGAGAATTGTGCTGCAACGGAAAAATCTTCATCATCATAGGCTCCTTTGATTGGATCACTTAGTAAAATCTTCCTTTCCGGCAGTCTGATAAGCTCTGTTTTTCCATGATAAGCTTCCATTCCCTGTTGAAGTCTTTCAGATTTTTTCTTAAGAAAATCTCCGGCTTCTGTCAGCTGCCGAATTGCTTTTTCAATCCGGTCATTCTGGTCTGCAATCATCTGAGACAAGAATGCACCGGAAGGACACTCCATGTACTTTTTTATTTCATCCACCGACATACCGATCTTCCTGAGTGTAAGAATCAGCTCCAGCTGCACAATCTGAAAACAGGTATAATAACGATATCCGTTTTCTGTCTTATATTCCGGACAAAACAGACCGATCTCATCATAATAATGCAGAGTACGCTTATTTATCTGATTCATTTTTGCAAATTGACCCGTAGTATAGATATACTGATTTTTCACACATATCACCTCTTGACTTTACAGTTACTGTATAGATTATAGTAACATACGAAACATACAAATACAATCTAACGGAGGAATACCTATGGAATTTTTAAACGTAAAAAAAGAATATTGGAAAGAAATAAAAGAAATCTATTTGGAAGCCTTCCCAAAACACGAACGCAAACCCTTCTTTGTGATCAAAAATGCACACAGGAAAGGAAAACTGCAGGTCATTACCGCAATAGAAAGGGGAAAACTTTCAGGGTTTATAATGGCGATCCCATATCTTGATATGGTCATGGTGGATTATCTGGCGATATCCAGTAAAGTCCGCAGCAAAGGAATCGGAAGCCGGCTGCTCCAGGAAGTATGCCAGCGTTTTTCCGGTAAAAAGATCCTTCTTCTGATCGAGCAGATTGATGAAAATGCAGAAAACTATGAACAACGAATCTCCCGCAAAAAATTTTACTTAAAAAATGGCTTTTCTTCCTCTGACATTTTTACAACAGGTGCCAGCGGAAATATGGAGATTCTGTATCAGGGAACGCCTCCTTCCATAGAACGCTATATCGCTCTGCAGAAATATGCGTTGGGTCCCATACTGTTTCCGCTGTCCGGAATTGCATCGGAAAAAAGCATTTTCTCTGCTTGTTGAGAAGAACAGCATTACGCTGACTACTTTTCGCGAGGAAGATAAGGCTGATACAGGACATCGTGACAGCTTAAAGAGGCCTGGATTTGCGGAGGCTGAGCTTTTAATGGAATTGGGTTATCCGACACAGCGGTTTGTCCTGCACTGGGAATATGGATTACTGCTGCCGGTATGCTGCAGGAACTGCTTCTGCCCTGATATTTGCAGTATCACTGTTTTTCGGCTCATACTTAATAAGTATTTTCTCTTCCGCAGGGACATCCGTTTATGATATTGCAAACCATGGCTTTTGGATTTAAAAACAGAAAATACGCTCTTGGAAACTGAAAGTGATACTAAATAACTACTTTAAACCTATTGTTCAAACACAGATTCTCTGTCCTAAAACAATAGGTTTAAATGTTTTGTTATCTAATATTCCTCTTCTTTGACTTATTACACATAGCCTTCTGCTTGCTTCTTTTCTTATATAACCTCTGTATTCCTTCATTCAGCCTTGTCAAATAGCGCAGTACCGGTTCTGTTGCAACAGAAAACAAAATTAACAGCATAATACACTTCTGTGACATGGCATTGATTCCCAAAAGCAATGGAAACAACAAGCTGGTACCTATGATCCCCACGATGCATCCTGCACAAATACCACCCCGAACCGGATTCATCGGTTTACATATCTGATACAGAATCATAAAGCCTACAATTGCCAAAAGCATCGTAGCCGCTGTGGATATATCTGCTTCCCCCACCTGAAAAACAATTCCAAAGTAGGACAAGGATGCCACCAGCAATGCATCTGTGATTCCTGCCGGAAGCGCTTTTAACAACACATTTGCAAGGAAGTTCCCGGTAATCCGCTTTTCATTCGGCTGCAGAGACAAAAAGAACCCCGGTATCCCAATGGTAAACATCGCCACAAGTGAAATCTGAGACGGTTCCAGCGGATACTTGAATACAAATCCAATCGAAATTAAGGCCAGCAAAAAGGAAAATATATTCTTTACCAGAAACAGGCTTGCCGACTGCTGAATGTTATTGACTACCCTTCTCCCTTCAGCCACCACTTCAGGCATTCTGGAAAAATCCGATTCCAGGAGGACTACCTGGGATACCTGCATGGCTGCCTCACTGCCGGATGCCAGCCGGATACTGCTGACGGTCAGCGCCATGGTTGCCAGCAGATACAGCCCCTCCGGGATCATACCGATAACCGCCGCTACCATAGCTGTCACACTGTCCAGGGAACGGATCATTTCCGACTGCTCCCCCTCCCGCATGGTTTTTGCTTTTAATGTAAGCTTTGAGATATAAGACTCATCTCCTACCTTCTCCAACTTCGCATGACATTTTCCGGCTGTAACAAAGCTGCCGGACAGCAGAAAATCCCCTTCCTTTTTCAATATCTCCTCTGACTCTCCTGTCAGCAGGGACTCATTTACCCGCACTTCTCCAAAGCAGACCACTGCATCCACCTCTGTATTGCACCATCCTGCCTCTCTCCTTTCCAGGACCTGCTGTTCTGTCAGACCATATCTGCAATCAGGAGTAAGACGCGGAATTTCTTTATTTTATTTTCTGCCTCTGATTTCTCTTTCTTCATTCTGCTTCTCCCTGCCATTTCAGCTCTTTTCCCACAAAAAACTACTAACATACTGATTCCGAAGGGCAAAAAATATGTGGCAGCCCGGTACAATAACATTGCCGAAGCCGCACCTGCTTCCGACGTATAGAATCCATAAAGGAACAGAAACATAAACTCCGCCGGTCCCATTCCTGCAATATGAGGAATCGCATTAGTCATCAGAATCATAAGCGATGCCAGCACAAAACTTTTTCCAGGCCCGCATCCTCCCTCTTCTCCTACTGCCATAAGAGAGAACCATGGAATAAAGTATAAAACCGCAATCTTCACCATATTCAGAATAAGCATTCGAACAACCAGTTTCTTATTCTTCATGACGGATTTGGATTCCCGGAACAATTCACCGATCTGTTCTTTCCATGTTTCTTTTTTCTGTTTCCATTCCCCTTTAAATGAGATTTTTTCCAGAATATAAAAACTGAAGGTTTGGAATTTTTCCCAGGTACACAAAAGCACCAGCAGCAGATTAATACCCGCCGTTACAACAATCCCCATTACCATCCACCAGCGCACCCCACGGGCATACCTTTTTTATATAAGTAATAACTCTTTGCAGGGATCACGCCCGTGCCCATACTGAGAATGTTTGTAAAAAACCCAAAAAAGACCAGCTGAAGCGCTGAAAAATAAGAAAAATTCTGTGATTTGTATATGACGTGATTATAAGAAAAATCTATTACATCTCTGTACACTGAGGGTATGAATGTTGGCTGCAACAGCTGTACCACAGGTGTTGCTGTCATCCGTAAGCAGGAAGAGGAAAACAGCCTTAACCGTATGCAATCTTGGGACATTCACACTCTTTTGCCCATATCCCTTCCTGCTTAAAAGCAGTATGCTAAAGGTAAATACACAAAGGAGGAAAATATGTACACAAAAAAAAACGCATCCTCTCAGAACAGTATTGGAAGATTCTTATTTGTAGGGATCTCCGTACTGCTTCAAATCATCTGGCTGGTATTCCTGGCAGTCTGGCTCAATGAATATTCTGCAGGAATTAATATGGCTATCAGCATCATTGCCCTGCTTTTAGTTCTGCACATCTACAGTATGCATACAAATTCCGCATTTAAAATGCCCTGGCTCATGTTGATCTTAATCTCCCCTGTTATGGGGGTATGCCTGTATCTCCTCTTAGGCCGTTCCGGTCTCTCTGCCAAAATGAGACATCGCTTTGAGCAGATTGACAAACAACTTCTTCCAAAACTCAATCCGGCAGACAATGCGATGGATCATCTGCGGGAATATGATGAAGCCATTGCCAACCAATGCCACTACATAGAACAGTTCAGTGGTTTTCCGGTTTATCAGAATACCGATGTGATATTTTATGCGGAAGCTGTCGATGGATTCCATGCACAGCTTCGGGATTTAAAACGGGCAACAGATTTCATCTTTTTAGAATACCATGCCATAGAGGATGCCGTTTCTTTTCATCAGATGAAGGAAATTCTGATAGAAAAGGTCAATCAGGGTGTAGACGTCCGTATTCTATATGATGATGTGGGAAGCATCGGCTTTATTAACAAAGATTTCGTCCGGCAAATGGAGTCTTTCGGTATCCAATGCCGAATATTTAATCCGCTGATCCCACTTCTCAATGTTTTTATGAATAACAGGGATCATCGTAAAATTACCGTAATCGACGGGAAAGTCGGATTTACCGGAGGCTATAATCTGGCAGACGAGTATTTCAACATCACGCATCCCTATGGACAATGGAAGGACAGCGGTGTCCGTTTAACCGGGGATGCTGTACGCAGTCTGACCATTTTATTTCTTGAAATGTGGAATGCCATGAAAGATACAGACACCGACTATGACCGATACCTTCCTGCTTTTCCCTGTCAGGCAGTTGAAACTTGTTTTGTCCAGCCCTATGCAGACAGTCCCCTGGATGATGAACCAGTAGGAGAAAATGTATATATGAATATCATTAAAAATGCCAAAAGATATGTCTATTTTACAACCCCCTATCTGATTATCAGTGACGAAATGAATCGGGAACTTGGTCTTGCTGCCAAACGCGGCGTGGATGTCCGCATTATTACCCCTGGTATTCCGGATAAAAAAGGCGTATTTCATGTAACCAGATCCTACTATGCAGGTCTTGCCCGACAGGGAGTACGTATTTATGAATTCAGTCCCGGCTTTATCCATACCAAGCAATGTGTCTGTGATGACGAAACGGCAACTGTGGGTACCATTAATCTGGATTACCGCAGTCTGTATCTTCATTTTGAAAACGGCGTATTTTTATACCGCTGCAGTGCAATACAGGATATTAAAATGGATTTTGATAATACATTTCCGGTCTGCCGGGAAGTTACCCAACAATATAAATGTGGACGGTCTGCGGTTCTGCGGATCAGCCAATGTATCTTACGATTGTTTTCCCCTCTTATGTAATTTCTCAAACTGGGGGACATTCTTTCATTTTTGTTATATCACACACTACCAAAAGACACTGTCATTAAGGAGCTGGCTTCCGACTGCTGCGGCTTAAATATTCACATAAGAAAGACCATAACTGATTCACCTGAAATAACAGAACCCCTGGTCGAATCAGCTATGGTCACAGCAATGACAATGCTGAACCTGCGAACATTTACTCATCTTCATTATCACGGTACTCAACGCAAATCTCATCAAGCCAGCCTTCATCCTTCACACTGCTCATTCCCTTATACGGCACAGCACGTGCCGGACCCATCTTATAGTATTTACAGGACAACGGTCCATAACAAAATGTTTCAAACCGATTCTTGACAATATTGCGGTCAAAATCATACTGCACTGTTACATTTGCCATATTTGCCCAAATACACTGAAAACACTTACCTTTCCAACAACTCTTACTCAACATCCGTTCCCCTCGCCAGGCATATACTTCCAGCGGGGGGACAGTCATTTTCCACGGCGGTCCTGGGTATTCTCCACTATTTACACGAGGTATAGGCATGCCATCGTATCTGGTATGATCCCTATCTATAATCACGTTAGGCAACGGGATATTTTCTTCTCCAGAAGAGGTCACCTTCTTCAGTGCTCCGGCACGATAGTAATCGGCAAATTCGATTTCCGGATATTTTTTCGTCCATGCCGATCCTTTGAGTACATCTCCGATTCGAATTTGCAGCTTTTCTTCCTGTTTCTCAGAAATAGCAATGCAGAAGTCGTATTGACCAGATGTTGATTTCAATGTGACAACATTTCCATCAAGATCCGTTACCCTTCCCTTTAAAAATATATTAAATCCACATTCGCGGTGTGTGCGATTATCCGTGATGTAACGCCAGACCGTACTTCTCGGCTGAACGGAAATCACTTCTCCCTGCCAACATATTTTCATCTGACTCGTATCCATAGCTGATCTCCTTCCTGAAGCATACTTTTCACTTTATTATTTTAACAAAATAACTTAGATTCGCATAGTTATATTTGGATACTCCGAATCCTATCCAAATCCAAAACAGACACAAACTAAGGTTCATGCAGGACTTGTCCGTCCTTGCATGATTAATTTTATAAAAAAATCCACCATTTACCGTAGTCCCCGCAGGGCTGCTAAACAAAGACTGTCGAACGAAGAAAGGATGTAATCCGAATTTATTATTTAATGAAGAATTTTTTGCGATTTATAATCGCAAAACTTCTTGAAAACTCAGAACTGTTGCGGTATACTAATTGCAGATGGAGGTGGTTACGATGATCGACAGACCCTTATATATGGATAAAATCATGCCCTATGTGGGTACGCCTTTTGTAAAAATACTGACTGGTATTCGGCGCTGCGGCAAATCCACAATTTTAAAAATGATTATGGATCGACTGGAGCATGAATATCAGGTTCCGGCTGAACGAATTGTCAGCTACCGTTTTGATTCCATGGAATATGAAGACTTGACAGCCAGGCAGATGTACACAGAGCTGAAGGGACGGCTGTCCGAGAATGGCAAGACCTACTTCTTCTTGGATGAAGTACAGGAAATCCAAGGCTGGGAAAAGGTAGTCAACTCCCTGGCGTCTGATTATGATGTAGATCTCTATGTCACTGGCTCCAATTCCCGGATGATGTCCTCGGAGATTTCTACTTACCTTACCGGACGCTATGTTGCTTTCCGTATTTACACCCTTTCTTTTGAGGAGTATCTGAATTTCAAGAGCCATTATGCACAGGTGGATGACCCCAAAGCGGAGCTGGCAGACTATATCCGCCTGGGAGGTTTCCCCGCAACGCATTTGCAGACTTACAGTCAAGATGAGATTTACACCATCGTTCGAGATATTTACAACTCCACACTTTTCTCCGACATTGTGAAACGAAATCAGATCCGCAAGATCGACCAACTGGAACGGGTGGTAAAATACACATTTAACAATGTAGGAAACACCTTCTCCGCCAAGTCTATTTCAGATTACCTGAAGGCGGAACGCCGCTCGCTGGATAATGAAACCGTATACAGCTATCTGGAAAAGCTGGAAAAAGCGTATCTGCTTCATCGCTGTTCCCGGTATGATCTGCAGGGCAAGGAAATTCTAAAGACGCAGGAAAAATTCTATCTGGCAGATACGGCTCTACGTTACAGCGTTATGGGCTATAACGATGACACCGTGGCATCCAGTCTGGAGAATATCGTTTATTTGGAGCTTTGCCGCCGTGGATACACCATTCACATCGGTAAGAACGGAGATGGCGAGGTTGACTTTGTGGCAGCCCGACAGAATGAAAAGCTGTACGTCCAGGTGACCCAGCGTATCGAATCCGAGAAGACAGAACGGCGGGAATACGAGCGTCTGCTGGAAATCCATGACAACTATCCGAAGTATGTGCTTCGCACGGATGCTTTCGCCGGTGGAAATTACGAAGGCATTAAAAGCATGCACGTCGCAGATTTCCTGCTGAGCAAAGATTTCTAAAAGTTCTTCCATGGCTTCTGCTGTTTGAAAAGCAGGAACCGGGATAAACAAGGAAAAGTTCCTGTTTACCTTTATGCTCGTGAAGGCTTTCTATCATCTGAACAATTTCAGGTGTAATCAGCTTTTCGGGAGCCTTAGGTCAGTTTACAAGGAACTACACACAGACCACGAAATGGGGACTACTGACAACAAAACAGGCTGAACATCAAGCACTGAAAAGTGCGAGGTGTTCAGCCTGTTTTGTTGTCTGGGTGATATTGTCAAGAGGTTTCCAAAAGGGCTTATCCCTTGGCACACGACTATGTTTGCAAAGTGTAGTGTATTATACGCTCGCTCTGTCGGCATTACCTTGAAAATACCGTTACCACCGGAAAGAGCAAATGTATTTGAAACGGCGGAAAACAGGGCTGGGGTTACTACCTCACCACAAATCAGCGCCAGCCATCCCGCAAATCAAGCCTTCTGTCGATTTACAGCCCGCTAAGTACCTTGCGCATATAGGTGCCGTAGGCGTATCTTACTGAGGACGGCATATTGACATAGTTATCACGTACATATCTCAGTTCCTCCCGTAAGAAATTTAAATTTCCTTTTCTCAAGGTATAACGTAAAAAATAAACGTGAACAACCGTGAAATATCTCTTAATTCATTTACATAAATCTATAAAATGGTCGTTGGATTGCTGTAAGCACTTTCCAGTCAGACTCTATAACATACTGATCCGCAATTTCAAAATCACTCTTTTACGACCCAGTATCCACTACGTGCCGTTCCAATCCGTGCAATCGTTCCTTTTTTCCGAAGTGTTCTAAGATGGTATTTGACTGTATTTACATTTAATTCGAGTTTTTCTGCAATGATAGACTGTGTTGCTTCCGGTGACTGGCGTAATATACGAATAATTGATTGTTGTACCGATTCTTCTTTTAATCTTTCATTAGATTGGGTGGTAGTTTGGGTGGTGCTATCAAGCTGGAAACTCTGTCCATTTATCCCAAAATCACAGGAATACGCATCATTCAGCGGCACAATAATCTTAAACACATCTCCTTCGACAAATTGCGGCTCCTGCTCGGAATAGAATTTACTATATTTAAACAAATTCCGTACACCGGAACCAAGTTGATCTGCAAGTCCAATTTTACGGAAAAAGGATGCAATAATAGGATTCTTGGGATTCGGTTCCAGATTATCCGGTGTCAGAACCGTTTCCTGCATTGCACGATTGGCATTTTCTACATACATTCGATCTTTTTCAATTACAAATTTTGCCTGATACGAACTGGTAAATTCTCGATGGATTAAGACATTTGCAATCATCTCTCTTGTTATAATATTTCTCAGGCTCTTTCTCTGATCTCCATCCAAAAAGAACTTGTCCAGCAGGTGCTTTCGTCCAAAATCCATGAGCTGTTCATAACTTTCAATCAGGTTTGTTTTGATAATTTCACGATCATCGTAACGATCTACATTAATCCGACGCAACAACGCATCTGTCACATAAGCCGGTGCAATATCCATAATGACATCATCTTTTCCAAGAAGCATAACTGCAGCAAGATTATATCCAACTTCTCCTGTTGCACAATCCGTTCCATACAAGCTTGCACTTTTCAATAATTCCTCGTCTGACATAGCGAACCACGGATGCGTATGTCCGTTATTGCTATTTGTCGCCATTTTTCGTAGACGCGGCGGCAAGTCGATTCGTAAATCTTCTAATTTGACATAAGGATATATCTTCTTCTCTGTAAATATGGACTGTTTTCGGATATACATCTGTGCAATCTGTGTTGTTGCCGTCACCTTAACATCTGCATCGTCTACCCGGTCATATATCACTTTCTTATAGCTATGAACTTCTGCACTCGGTGGAATATGCGCATGAATTATCACTTTTCCCTCATACTGAATGATTTCCGGCATAAGATAAACCGTCGGTGAAAATAGTGCCGGATTACTGATACAACTGATAAAGTTCTTTACCATATCCGGAGCTGCTTTTTCCGGAACACCATTTACTGTTCCATCATCCAACACACCCATGAAAATATCCCCGCCAAAACGATTCAAGAAAGAGCAAACTGTCTCGTATACATCGTTTCAATGCCGTTTCCACAGCGTTTGAATTCGACCGCTATCGTTTCCCCTATTTTCAACATGGTTTTTATGGTTTTTGAATCCATTTATTATCACCTCCGTTTTTTCTTCCTTTGACCTGGCAATACCTGTATAGACCTTCTTTTTGATAAGTAAAGTAATGCTCCAAAATGACCTGATGCATTTCCCGGAGAACTGAGCAGCTTAATATACTCTTTAACCAGTTTCTCCATATACCATTCTTGCCAGTCACAAATTTTATCTCTGTATAACTTACAGTCTGATTTAAAAATTTCTACTATCTTCTTACCTTTTTCAAAATCTCTTCCGCCAAATCATCAATGATTCCAAATTTCGTATCCCTGTCGCCTTGCCGAATCATAAACAGGATGCATATTTCGATCCAGAATGTTGATAAACGCTTCACGTGAATTGCCCCTGCAGTACAGTTCCTGATTTGCCCATATGGAATGAAGATTATCTCGATAACACTTCTCATACAACCGGTGAATACTCTCCCTTTTGTGGATCAATTCGTAAAGAACATACTGATTATTCGCAAATACTGTGAAAAAAGGATCCCATTTAGGCAGTCGATTGCTTTTGGATGAATTCAGCAAAGAATCCATCGGCATCAGATTCCACAGTTCATCATTCATCACAAAGGACCACGGTATAAAATGATCCACATCGTAAGAGTTTTTTTCAATCCATTTCCCGGTAAATACATCCATAACCTGAGTCGTATCTAAAACGGCTTCCCAAAGATTACGGACATTCGATAATTTACGCATCCTCTCATCCAGCGGAGCCAGTTTGTATACAAGTCCCGGGACCTCAGGGTTATTCATCTGAAGCCACTTTATTTTCTCATACTGTATCCACCCTAAAATAGACACCGTATGATTCTGAATCATCTGTACCCAAATCGGATGGAAATGAATCTCCTTATTCAGCTT
Organism: Clostridiales bacterium; assembly: GCA_018376135.1. Taxonomy (GTDB): domain Bacteria; phylum Bacillota; class Clostridia; order Lachnospirales; family Lachnospiraceae; genus Hominiventricola. Next base: position 86,227 of record JAHABX010000007.1, read on the forward strand.
ACTGCTTTCACCCAGGGTATATGGAAGAATGACCTTTGTTTTATTGATATATTCGATATAGCCCACCATTCTGCGAACGCTGCCCCAATCCGGTATACGATCTGCGTCTGAGAAGAAGCCTGCCAGCGCACGATATGGCACCATATTGGTAAGCTGCTTCTTTTCGCTTTCGATCACATTGCTATGCTCTTTGATTGCGTTTTTTATCTCAACCTTTGAAGCATTGCCGGAAAGTTCACTTCGTTCATGAAGTTTTAAAACAGCCCGTTCCAGTCCATCCTTAACTTCTCCATTGATCGTGCCGCTCAGGTGTACGTGAAATTCCACCACCGAATACCATGCATTTGCAATCATTTCATCTATGACTGCATCGAAAGTGGTGTCCGTAACATTTTCTGAAATAAGATCGACAATAGCCTCCAGCCAGTAAAACTTATAGCAGTAGGAAGGATCCTTCAGCATTTGAGTAAAACTATACAGGTCCAGAGTGCTGTAGTATTGGGCATCAATGTTTAATGGATATTCTGTTTTCTTAGAATCAAATTCAACCATTTCTCATCCCCTCTTCCCGGACGAACATCACCTGTCATAAATAAATCCTGTATTTTCAAACACGGAATCTGTTCAAGCAATCTTGTAAAGGACTCTTCTGTAAAATCCGAAAAGTACCTGCCGTTTCGCTCACCCTCAAAATCGCCATATTTGAAAGAAGTATAAATGATCCCGTTATCTTTTATCGCACGCGCCATCCGGCAAAGGATATCCGGAAGATCCTTCTTTTTTACATGCAGAATAGAAGAACATGCCCAGATACCATCGTAAACTTCTTCTTCGTCTAACTGTTCAAAATACTCGTGGCGTACAGAAATTCCGGTATACTCAGAAGCCAGCTGACACAGCTCTTCAGACCCATCCGTAGCAGAAACTACGTATCCTTTTTCCAGAAAATACTTCGTATCACGACCAGAACCGCAGCCAAAATCCAAAACAGATGCATGATCAGGCAGCAGCTCAAGAAAGCGTTCCTGTATGTCAGAAAATTCTACGTCTACTGTAGAACTAAAAAAATCCTTCGCATGAACTTCATAAAATAAAAGTGTATTGATCTTTATGCTTTTCATTTATAACATCCTTATCAAACTCTCAATCTTTTGCCTATTTCGTTTCCAATAGATCTTTCCTATATAATTACATGCCTGTGGATTTCCCTTATCCAGAGTATAACGCAAAAAATAAGCGTGGACAACCGTGAAATATCTCTTAATTTATTTACATTTTAAGGGAATGAGAACATTGAATTACTCAAAAATCAGAGTTGTTTCATTTTCTTTCCAGCCAAAACACTCAAAAACCGCAGCCAACAGCAGGGTAATAGCTGCTATGGCTGCGGTCATTTCATAATGTCCGTTAAAAAGCTTTCTTATATAATGCAATAATATCTTCTTTTGTTGTAATGCGCGGATTTACTGCAATGTTACCGCTTTTCATGGCATCTGCAGCCATTGCTTCAAATACCTCCTCTTTTACCCCCACCTTGCGGAGGCAGTCAGGGATACCCAGTTCATCATTAAGTTTCGCAAGCTCTGCTGTCAGCATATGTGAAGCAAATGCGTCTTTTTCTGCAGGACACCTTGCAATGCATTTATAAATATCATAATATTTTCCTTCATCTGCCAATTCATTAAACGCTGTGACTGTCGGAAGCAGAACAGCATATTCTTTCCGATCAGCTTTAATGCATCCATGGCAGCCTGTATCTTATCATGAAGCTCTGTATCATCTTTTCTTGTTGCAATACATACATTTACCATTTCCTCATCTCCGGTAAAAGTATCGTTCTCATCTAAGGTAATGATTTTAAGTCCTTCATTGGTCAGCGCTGCCGACTGTGCAGTGGCATCTGTAGTGCTGTTATAAAGAAAACCCCAGTTGCCATTGTGTCTGTCCCAATTGCCAATCAGGGCATCAACAATAAACATATCCCAAAACCAATCACTCAACACCTGGGGATCGATAGCTGCCTGTTCCTCTAGTGTTCTTACAATATCACTCAGTTCTGTTCCATAACCATTGTGAGCAGAATCAATCATTGTATTTTTCAAAGATGCAAAGTCCTGTAATACAAGACCCTCTGCTGTAAAATCCTTGCAGGCAACAACGATTTTTTCTTTACCGTTCTTGGTATAAGTTCCGAGCAGCGTCTTTTGTACAGGAATGCCAATACTTTCAAAAATGTGACAACCAAGATATTCGGAAATACAACCATTCGCATAACTCATATTTTTATTGATGCCCGGAACAGCTGGAAATTTCAGCATATACAATTCACCATCGTACACCACAGATATCTTGCTGCCATTTGCACCAGCATAAGTTTTGTTTCTCACAGGAAAGTTGGTAAAATCAATCATCAGTTAATCACCTCGTTTCATTCTCAAATATTTCTCACGCAAATACCACGCTTGTTCCGAGGAGATTTCCTGTTCAATCTCTGCGGAGTTAATATCTGCATTCAGTTCACTCCAATACATATCCCAATGATAATCCTTTTTGCCGCTGTCTACGATCTTCCACGAAGCAATCATATTTTCCAAAGAGGATTGAAGATAAGATGGCAGTCCACACTCAAGATAGGCTTTACTTTGCGGAAGCCCGGTTTCATTATCATAACCTTTATTCGTGTCCAAAGACATAATAAATTCCATCGTGCAATCTAAAGCTTTCGCCAATTGCCACACTGTGCGAGCAGAGCATTTTTGCAGGGAGCTTTTACCGGAGCAAATATCTAAAACAGTCGTCTTCGGAACACCGCTGATCTGCGACAAATGGTACTTCGTAATATTTCTACTGTCAATATAGCTTTGCAGATTCATAATCATCACCCTTTCCAATAATATATTGTATCGGTGTACCGACCATTTGTCAATAAAGGCCCTGTATAAACCATATACAAAAACTACACATTTTTTATGTAAAACTCAACGGAGATTCTTTGCGATTTCACTCAACTCCCCAATCACAGACAAGAATGCCAGTACAAGAAACGTGACATCTGGAACGCTGATACCATCCGTATCGCTCTGGACCAGTGTACCGACAGTAAATTGTATGTTGCTATGAACCTTGCATTTGCGTGTTCTTTGAGGATGGGTGAAATTCTCGGCTTGACCTGGAAGAATGTTCACATTGAAGATGAAAACATAGCGGCTGACAATGCCTATGTATATATCGAGGCTGAACTGCCACGGGCTTCTAAGCAGGTGTAATTTTCTCCGTCAGTCTTTCTTTAAGCACGGTATTTCTGTTAACAACTGCCACATTGCGAACTGCGCAGCTTAATGCTTTCCTGGTTCCTACCAGCACCAAGATTTTCTTTGCTCTGGTAATACCTGTATAGATCAGGTTGCGCTGCAGCATCACATAATGATTCATGAGTACCGGGATCACTACGATTGGGTATTCCGATCCCTGAGATTTATGTATGGTGATGGCATAAGCATGTACCAGCTCATCCAGTTCTGTAATGTCATACTCAATGCTCCTGTTGTCAAAATTTACCTTTAAGGTTCTATCCTCCGCATTTACCGACTCAATGATTCCGATATCACCGTTAAACACTTCTTTATCGTAATTGTTCTTTATCTGCATGACCTTGTCTTCCGCACGAAAGGCAAAACCACTTCTGCGAAGTGTTTCTTTCGGCATCATAACTGCTCCCCTTCCCCGCATAAAGATCTCATGCTCTGTCGGATTAATGGCTTCCTGTAAAGCAAGATTTAGATTTGTTGCTCCAACCATAATCAAGCGCATATTCTGGGGGATAGCCTTTAGAAGAGAATTCATCAGCACAATGTCTATCATGGAGCATTCATCTACAATCAGTACATCACCCTCCAGCGGATTCTCTTCGTTTTTCTGATAACCCTCCGGAGGCTTACATTCCAAAAGTCTGTGAATGATTTTCGCTTCCAAACCGGTTGCTTCTGTCATACGCTTTGCTGCACGGCCAGTAGGTGCCGCCAGCAATATTTTTAACCCATATGCTTTATAGGCAGAAATAATGCCATGTGTTGTAGTGGTCTTACCGGTACCGGGTCCGCCTGTCAGAACCATGACCTTCGCAGCAGCCGCACGCCGGATCGCATCGCGTTGTACATCGTCATAGGTCATGCCCACTTTTTTCTCGATTGCCCCCACATCTACAGACAGACTCTGATTATCACTTTCAGCATGGGCCTTCATCAATCCCGTCCAAAGCCTGTCTGTTGCAGGAAAAGCTGCCAATTTCTTAAGCTTTCCCGCCACTCCGATTTCTGCATAATAAAACGGAGGAAGATAAATTGCTTCAATCACATTCCCTTCTGCATCCATTTTGTGAATGGTCTTTTCCTGAATAAGATCCTCTCTGACAAGCATCTCATCCATAGTCATGATGATATATTCTTCCTCTGCTTCCAGAAGCTCCGAAGCCTCCTTGATCAGCTGCTTCTTTTCTGCGTACACATGTCCATCATTACTCAATTCCGACAAGGTGTACATAATCCCACTTCGAAGACGCACAAAGGAATTTTTCTCAAATCCAAGCTTTTCTGCAATCTGGGCAGCTGTTTTAAAGCCTATGCCCCAGATATCGTCTGCCAGACGATAAGGATTTTCTTTTACTGTTGGAATACTGTCATTACCGTACTGCTTATATATCTTGGCCGCAAAGGATGTGCTCACACCATGATCCTGTAAAAAGAGCATCACATTTTTGATCTCCTTCTGGCGCTCCCAGGATTCCGCCGCAAACTGCCTGCCATGCCGAGTATGTCCACATTTAGGTATTCGATTTCATCAAAGCATCGGCTGACTGACATTTTCGTAACCCCAAGCTTAGCAGCTGCTTCTGAAACGGTTACCTCTCTCCACTTTTCATAAATTGCCACAAATATCAATCTTTGTGTCAGGTAAGAAATCAAATGAACCTGTGCAATATTTCTTTCGTTCGCATTAGATAAAAGATACCCGCTAAATGGCAAATACACCTGCTTACCATTTAGCACAAATGGTATTCCCTCTTCCACCAGCTTTTCTTTCATATAAAATGTCGCTGTATCTAAAAAAATGGCACAGTTCAGTTCTGCCGCCTTTTCAACCTTTGCCCGATCCTTTCTAAGTGCTACCAGTCCCACATCATTCTTTGGCTGAATTGCAATCCAGGATAATCCATTGGTCTTGACTTTATAAAAAGTATATCTTTCCCGAAAAGCTAAAGGCAACTTATCATGCAAATATTCGCTTTCTTTAATAGAAACATTTTGACGTAATGTTTTCTCTAAAAAATCTTTCATAAAATCTCCTTTTTATATTTGTAACTCATTTTATGTTACAAATATAAATTATTATCTTTTCTGTATAATTTCAACTATCTTTTTGCTTTAGAAGCCAATTCGCTTACACCTGACCAGATTGGCTGCAACATTCTTTTCAAAAATATCTCTGTTAAATTAATGGATGAAGCCGCTATACTCGCTCCATCCATTCTGCATTCTTCCTGCGGTTCTCATCAAGGATATGGCCATATATTTTCCAGATATGTTTTATGGCAATTGTTTAAGAAAGCAATCCCTTTAACATCCCCCTCTAACATACCCTCTTAACATACCCCTTTATTCTATCAAATAATAGTCAACAAAATTAGGGCTTGCTCCTTTTAGGATCTTTTAACTTCCCTTTGACTCGATAACCGACAGACCAGTTTTACCTTAGCAGCTCGCTTTCGATGCATTCAAAAATAGCGACATAGTACAGAATCCATACAATGTCGCCAATAATTTTGCACTTATTCTATTTTCATCGTCTTTGCCAAGTAAGTAAGCAATGCTGCTACCTCCGGATTACTCAATAACTTTACCAGCAACTCTGAGTTCACGCTTTCCGCCCCTGTCACCTGCCTGCCGACTGCCCCCTGATTATGCATCTCCGGATTGAGCGCTTCCTTGATACACGCTCCACTTCCTTATTGACGATAATATAGGCTCGGTTCTCTGAAATCGCTTCTTCTGATATGTCCATGCAGTCCCAGGTTAACCCCAATAGCTCTCCAAGCCTGAGAGTCGCTGCAAAACAGAGATGAAATGCCACTTTCAGCAATTTGATATCACATGCATTTATAGCCTGCATCAACATCTCCGCTGTCCATATCTCTCTTGCCTGTGCTTTGTGTTTTGGTACCGTTGCATCAATTGCCGGATTCTTCTCCATCATAATGTTCTGAATTTCGAATATACTAAACATCTATAAGTATCCCTTAATTCACTCGACTATTTAAGGGAATTTTCATTTAATCGTTTGACTTTCCCCTTATTATTTGTTATATTTTAAGGGAATCATAAGGAGACTAAGGGAATGAGAACATTCAATTACTCAAAAATCAGAGATCAAAAATGGGATTCCGAGATTCTTGGATACATTGCAGCAATATATAAAGAAGCCGGAAAGCAGGAACAATATCTGAAACAGCGCCCGGAAGAACTGGAAAAACTTGTAGAAATCGCAAAAATACAGAGTACTGAGGCGTCTAATGCGATTGAGGGAATTATCACGACCAATACCCGAATCAGGCAGTTAGTGGAAGAAAAGACTACACCGAAAAATCGTGATGAACAGGAAATTGCCGGCTACCGTGATGTGCTGAATATAATCCATGACAGCTTTGATACAATTCCTATCTCCCAAAACTACATTTTGCAATTGCACAAAATCATGTACAGTCACATGAATAACCCTCTCGCAGGGAAGACCAAGAACGTCCAGAACTATATCAGTGCAACCTATCTTGATGGACATACGGAAATACTCTTCACTCCGCTATCCCCATTTGAGACACCAGCGGCACTGGATAAAATCTGCGAAGAATATAATCGTGTGATAGGTAACTTTGAAGTAGAACCGCTGATTGCAATTCCAATTTTTATTCATGACTTTCTATGTATTCATCCATTTAACGATGGTAATGGAAGAATGAGCCGCCTACTCACAACCTTGCTGTTGTACCGCAACGGTTTTTATGTAGGAAAATACATTTCTCTTGAAGCTAAAATTGCGAATGCAAAAGATCTTTATTATGATGCACTTTCCAGATCACAAGACGAATGGCATGAAGGATGCGAAGATACAATCCCATTCATCAAGTATCTGCTCAGCATCATCCTGGCTGCATATAGAGACTTCGAAGATAGGTTTTCTATCGTAGAAACGAAGCTTCCGGCAGTGGAGCTGGTAAGAAAGGCATCAAAAAATAAGATTGGAAAATTCACGAAGCAGGATATTCGAGAATTATGCCCATCCTTGAGCATCAGTTCCATAGAAGGTTCTCTCAGAAAATTGGTTAAAGAAGGAGAATTAAAACGAGAAGGTTCTGGTAAAGCAACCTTTTATATTCGATTAAGGTAAACAACAATAATAGCCAGTCGGCTGATGGTTAATCATCAACTGACTGGCTATATTAATCTACAGGCTTTTTGCGATCTCCGTCAGCTAAGTCACCACATCCATGATCCTGGTACGATAGTCCTCCATGTCGCAATCCTTTCCCATAAGCAGGTAGTCCGTGCTTACATGAAAATAGCAGGTCATGGCGACAATCAGATCGATAGATGGCTTTCTCTTTCCGCGTTCCATCTTGCTGAGATGCTCCAGACTGATATTCAGAGCTTCAGCCATTTCCTCCTGAGTCATTCCCTGAGTTTTCCGGAGAGTTTGTAAGCAAGTTGCAAAGTCATTTGAGTCAAAATACATACTGTTTTCCTTTCCGCCTGCTGCGGAATAGAGCAGAGGATATTGCTCTGACAGTACGATCCGGATCTTCAGCCCTAATGCATATCAGGCTTGCCACACCCTGGATAGACAGCTTTTTCACGCGAATATCCAGACCTGAATACCTGCTCTGATTTTGATAAAACAGAACCGCTATTATCAAGCACTCTATAACAAACTCATTCTCTGTTTTTCAAGCACAATAAAAGAAGTCCCAGCATAAACGAATCTGACGTATTTTCCATCAGATTGTTTTATCCTGAGACTTCTTGTGTTATCATATTTCATTGCAGCCTTGAAATGAAAAAGCAGAAATCTCCCCGACCAAAGTTTGACTTCTGCTTTCAACCAACACATAGCTCTGGCCATGCCACACTATGCACATGATTATGATAACAGTTGAAACAGAAAACTACAACCATATTTCTCAGGATTTTTATAATAATACGATTCATTCTCTTGATCTGGCACTCATTCCATGCACCTGCGGACATTCCGGGTGCCTGATCCGTCATGGAGTTTATAAGCGCAGAATCCAGCTTGCTGATACGGTAATCACACTCTCTGTTGGACGGACAGGTCTGTGTTGACGAAAATAACCTGAAATCCATCCTCAGAAACTACCAACTTCACTGGCGGGAACGGTTACGGACAGCATTCATCTGTCTGACCGATCTGTCCAAGCTGATTTCCGGATGTTTCTCATACTTTTCCAGGCAGTTCATGCAGGTTAAAACTACCAGAAACAAACTTTTTGTTCCACCCACATAACCTTACACGACAGCCCTCGTACTTTCCGGTATCCTTGTGGAAAAGGAGGTCTTACACTATGAAACAGGAAAAACAACAGGAAATCGCTCTGATGCGCTACAGGACGATCGCTCCGCTTATCGCAGGTCTTGATGAAAACTATCCCAGCAAGTCCGCTTTTTACTCTGAAACCTCTGCGAAAGGGATTCTCGGACCCGATGGGCAGCTTCACAATTATGCACCCGCTACCATCGAAAATGGTATCTGGACTACCAGAACCACGGGTTTGATGGTCTTATCCCGAAAGGTCGTTCCGATGCAGGCATGAGCAGGAAGCTGGATGATGAACTTCAGGAAAGGATCCGCTGCTTCAAGTCCAACTATCCACGCATGTCCGCAGCAGCCATCTACAGACAGCTGAAATCAGATGGTTCCGTGATTCACGGACAGGTGTCTGAATCTACGGTCTGTCGGTTTGTGAACCAGCTGCAGAACGAATTACGCCAGACTCCCAATAAGGACATGAGGCGTTATGAACGTCCGCATATCAATGAGGTCTGGTGCGGGGACAGCAGTGTCGGTCCCCGGCTTACAGATACCGATGGCAAAAATCACCGCGTTTATATCATCGCACTCATTGATGATGCCAGCAGGTTCATCACCGGAATTGATGTCTTCTATAATGATAACTTCATCAATCTTTTATCCGTTATGAAATCGGCTGTTGCCAAGTATGGGCGCCCGAAAGTATTCAACTTTGATAACGGCAAGTCTTACAAGAACAAACAGATGGAACTGCTTGCCGCAAGGATCGGCTCCACACTCAGCTACTGCCAGCCTTATACCCCTACCGGCAAAGCCAAGATTGAACGCTGGTTCCGTACCATGAAAGACCAGTGGATGGCTTCTCTTGATATGCGGGATTTCCATTCCCTTGATCAGCTGCGCGGCAGCCTGTTTGCCTTTGTACAGCAGTACAACCAGTCCCCGCATTCCTCCCTTCATGGAATTTCACCACAGGACAGGTTCTTTAAAGAACCGGAACAGATCCGCCGCCTTTCCGATGATGACATCGCCAAAGACTTCCTTCTGGAAATCGAGCGTCGTGTCTCTGCGGACAGTGTCATCGTCATCGACCAGATCGAATACGAAGTGGATTACCGGTTCACACGCCAGCGCATCCGCCTTCGCTATTCCCCTGATATGAAGGAATTCTTCATCGTGGAGACTGGCGGGGCATTGACACCCATACGCCTTCTCAACAAAACAGAGAATGCTGAAATCAAACGCGAAAAAGTTCGCTTATGCAAAGGAGACGATTGACCATGGATTACACGGCAAGATATGGGTTGGAGTTCAATCCTTTCTTAAAAAACTCAAAAGAAGTCCTCGTGGAAACGCAGGAATATAAGGAAGCCATGTTCCGTCTGAACTATCTGCTTGCAACAAAAGGCTTCGGGCTTCTTACCGGCAGCGCAGGAAGAGGCAAGACTACTGCCGTCCGCAGCTGGGCTTCCGGGCTCAACACTTCCCTTTATAAGGTCGTCTACTCAAGCCTTTCCACCCTGACTGTGAATGATTTCTATCGCAACCTTGCATTACAGCTGGGCGCACAGCCTGCTTTCCGGAAAACAGACAACTTCCGGATCATACAGGATGAGATCACACGGTCTGTCCTCGAAAAGCGCCAGACACCGGTCATTATCATCGATGAAGCGAATTATATCGGAAATGCTGTGCTTAACGACTTGAAGATGCTGTTCAACTTTGAAATGGATTCCAGAGACAGGGCTGTCATTCTGCTTTCCGGTTTACCCCAGCTTAACAGCACCCTTCGTTTGAGCATCCATGAACCTTTTCGCCAGCGGATCGTCATGAACTATAACCTTGAGGGCATGACAAAATCAGAAGGGCATTCCTATATCAACGCCAAGCTCAAAGGTGCTGGCTGTACCCAGACTGTATTTGAGGAGAATGCACTCGAAGCAATCCTGAATGCAGCCAATGGTACTCCCCGTATGATCAACAAGCTCTGCAATGCAACTCCTGGATATTTTCCCGAACCTTGCCAGCTTTTTGCCGCTTCGGCAGGACTTTTAGGAAATATCTGATGATGCAGTTGTAAAAGCAGCATCATCAAGAACTATATCACGAGATAATCTCAATATCAGCACCTCCAGCTCTTGCTTCACGAATCTTTTCAAGCAGCGGTTCTTTGATTTCTGATGTCAAAAGATTACATAACTGCTCAGCCTCATCGTATTCTTCTATATCTGCATAACACTGAATACGGAAAGTAACTGCCGCAAGATCCGTCGGATCTTTAATCATTGCATTCCGGAAATATTTGATTAATTCTCTATATTTTTCTGTCGCTTCCGGCGCTCCTAACTGTTTCATGGCATTTGCTTCTGCATATTTTCCTACATAAGAATTCTGAATGCTTTCACTCGCCTGTAAAACCCTTGCGTACTCAATTACCTTATTAAAATCCCTTTTCAACGTATATGCACCAATGTACAATCTGTTAATCTGATCTGTATTATCCGCTGAATATTCTACATTTTCTGTTTCAGCCAACCGATATGCAGACACATCTTCAGTTTCTTCTTCATCGTCAATTTCAGTGAAATATTCTCTGTTTCCATCTTCATCCAGTTCAATACTTTCTGCCATTTCTTCCAAACCATATTCACCAAACTCTTCTTCAATTCTAACCCTGTCTTCTTCTATCATGACTTCCACATCATATTCCGTCAGTTCTACAGAATCAAATATCTTTTCTTCCACTTCGAATCCATTGTTATAAGCCTCTGCCGGACTCTGTACAGCATTCAGACAATGAATGACCTGATCCGGATTCTCAAGCTGCAGATTTATCTCTGCCGCATCTATGTAACGCTTCATTACATCCTTTATTTCCGGTTTTAATGTAGTTAACGCTTTCTCAATCAATGCGAGAACCGAATGAAAATGTGCCTTGTTCTGATCTTCTAGATATTTTTCCAATTCAAGTGACATACTGTCAAAGTAAAAATCCATAGTCGGAGAAGCAAATCTCTCTGCACGTTTCAACTCTCTCTCTGCCGTCTCCAGACGTTTTGCTTGAATCAGCAGTTTAAATGCAATCTGATATCCCTTATACTCTGATGGATCAATCAGCTTCATCTGATTGGCAGTCAGAAGTCCGTTACGGATATCATTTTTCATACCATAAATAACTGCCTTACGCTGTAGAATGTCCATATCTACACCTACCAGCTGCTCTGCTTTTTCAAGGTTCACAAGTGCATCATCTATCTTCCAATGTCAAAACAGATAATCCCAAGCACTGTGTATAACTGTACAAGGTTCTCCGACATGCATCCCAATTCTTCCGCCTTTACAAAGTTCTTCATTGCATCGGAAAGTTTGTCATTGGTCGCAAGAGCAAATCCGAGATCATAATATCGATTTCCATTATTTAAATCCCACTTTACGGCACTCTTGTAAGCCTTATAGCTTCATTATAACGTCCCAGTGACATACAGGCATTTGCTGCACATTTGTATTCCTCCGGATTATTAATTTCCAGTTTTATCGCTTCTGTTGCCAGATTCAATGCCTCTTCATTCTGTTGGTTTATAAAGGCTAATCTCGAATCCGCGAGAAACTGTGATACTTTTTCTTTATTATCGGACATTCTAACCCCTCCTAATCTCACTGACTTTATTCTTCAAAAGCCAACTCATAACAATTTTCAACAAATTCCGTAAAAGACCTGGCAACTACACTCATAACCATACACCCCGTCGTCTGTTCTTCTAATTCATGATCACAGAAAAATATCCTGCCATAATTTTCTTCCGCAACACTCATACATATAAGATTTCCACTCGGATCATCTGCAATCGGCAAGATATTTGGTGGAATTTCTCCATTCTCCCGAAGTATGCGATATATTTTTTTCAAATCATCATCTTCATATGTTTCTTCATCATATATCACTAAAAATTCTTGTATCATAGAACTGGATTCTGCTTCGGCTGCTACATCAAAAAAATCAAAGCCCCAATCCAGCTCCGACATTCCCCCATTATTTTTCAGCATAAATTCTTTATAATCTTCCGGCAAACTAACACCCAGCTCTTTTTCAAATTTTGCAATATCATCATGACTTAATTGTTTTCCCGAATCTTGTATCTGCATAATACATTCATTCCTCCCTATTTTATTAATAGAAAATCCGCCTGTATGGGCAAAGCCGCCCAATCCTGCGTCATGAACACTTTTCTGTACCAAAAGCATACTCTCTCCATCTTCCATTTGATGCCAAATATACCCCTTTGAAGCCTTTCTTCCCGATAATCCAATTTTCCGGTTTGCACGACCATAATCAATATTTCTATCTCCAGAATATTGTATTTTGACAGGCTCCGAATATTTAGGATGTGCATATGGTCTAAAATCAGGATAGCCTTTTTTGCTGTAAGTTACTTTTACAGGGGCTCAGTGAATTCCATTTTTACATCTGATATATTTTTTCTCCTCATCGCGGCAATACCGGTCATGAATTATGACATCTTCAACAATCACAAATTCACCGACTTTATTACTCATGCAACATTCCTACAAATTCTGTAAAAGTGGCACATACAAATTGGGATACATCAGTATCCTCATGATTCCAAAATACAATCCTTTTTTCCTCATCTTGAAAATCATAACAAAACAAATTTCCAAACGGGTCTTCTGCAATTGGTATTAAATGCGTACTTTTTAAATATTCTGTTTCCTCAAAAATATCGAGTATGAAACTTTCATCATCTTCCAAAAAACTAACCAGATTGTTAACAACTTCAATATTTCCATTGATTGTAATTTTATTCGGTGTCGGATAACCACCATCATATTTTTTTATAATACATAAAAAATCTTCCGGAAAATCAACTTTCAAAATACTTTCTACATGATCTACTATATCTTCCGTTATTATATTTGATTCAGAATTCCAATTCATTGCTATTTCCTCTTCCGTTTTCTAATTTCCTGATCCCCAAATGCTAAATCCACCTACATGACCTGTTTTACGATGTATCTTTCTATTTACAAGCTGCATCTTTCCTGCCTCTTGATTGTGATGCCATGTATAACACCATCATATTCCAAATACAGTTCTTCTGTCGAAATATCCGGAAAGAATTCAACCGCAATACAAAAACGCTTTAGTCAAACTCACTGTCGTCTATGTTATAAATATAGTTTACAAAATCATTAAAATTGCCTGCTACAATCTCAACATCATCATAATCAACAGAATCACCTGGCAATTCAACGATTGGTTTTTTATCTACACTCATATCAAAAGCATAAATCATTCCCCCACGGTCTGAGGCAAAATAAAATAATTCAGGATGATAATCGTTAATCTTATCCTCACCATTAGAACTAATCAATTCCTCCAATCCAAAAATCGCAATATAACCATATTCACCGACTGGTCCTTCGCCACCATTATGTAAAAGTAAAAATTCCTTATATTGCTTTGGAAAAGTGAAATGAAAGCCCTTTTCTACGAAAGAAATTTCATCCGCATTCACAGGCTTTTCTAATCTCATTTGATTTAATTTATCTAAATAATCAATCACTCTATCTTACCTCCAATTTACAGTTTCTGTTCTTCTATGTACGCTTTTTCTTCATCGTAACAATACTGATCATGTATCAAGACATCCTCAACAACTTCGTCTGGACAATACACCTTTAACCCAAGTTTCTGACTCGAATATCCTTCTCCATCCTCATCCTCTGTCAAATCATCTGTTATTCTATGTAATTGTTCAAGCATAACCTGTATATCCTTACTCAAACAAACTTTTACACCATCATATTCCAAATACATTTCTTCTGCCGAAATATCCGGAAAGAATTCAACCGCCTCCAAAAGTTGTCTATTGTTGCATAGCGTATGCATGTATCCATAATCATCCAAATATCGATCTTCAATGGGATACCCATACATACATGTTGAAATTCGTTTTCCACATATTTTTTCAGCCTGACTCCGTTCCATCCCAAATACAAAATCTCCCACCTGCCTGTAAGGAATCAATTTCATTAAAACTGTCATTTAACTTCCCCCTATTATTTATTTAAAAATGCTAATACTATAAACCACAGCACTCTTATCGAAGAAGAGGCTTAAGCTTCTCCATAAGAACCTCTTCATTTTTCTTTTTCAATTCACACTCCCATATTCGTATAACTGTCCATCCACGGTTTGTAAACAGTTCGCTAACTTTTTTATCATGTGCGATATTGCGAATACGTTTTTGGGTCCAATAATCTTCATTTTGCTTAGGTCTGGTGTTTCTACAGTCATGCCCATGCCAAAAACATCCGTCCACAAATACAGCAATTTGCTTATCCATGAATACAAAGTCAGGATGACCCTTTACTGGATAATTTCTTCTCCAGCCGCTTATATTATTCTCCTTGAAAAAGGCTATTAGTCTCAATTCCGTACTTTTGTTTCCAGAAGACTTAACACTTTTCATAATGGCAGATCTTTTACCCTTATCAAACGTATCAGCCATTTCCAAATCTCCCTCTTTCAAGCGATTTACCACATTTCGGTTAGCTATCTGCTATCCCGTAATACATAAAACAGATTAAGATTTCCAATTCCCAAAACCCGCTGCCTTGTCATAACTAAATCATCATATGACATTACGGTAGTATGTGCTGATAACCTCCGAATTGTTTCATTTAAGTCTCTTAAAATATCCACCGCATCACCTAATAGTTTTGCGTTATGCTTAATGTCGCGTTGTATTTCCTACGCAATTCAACCATCGGGTATGTACGATGAGAACACTTGTCCAATAAGAATACGCATTCGCCCAATGTCATATCTCTCGATTCCTTCAGCTTATCGTAAAAATAATTACGTTGAGCCAGCAAATTAACATTTGACGTCGCCTTAAATGGGTCAAAAATCAATTCATTCATCTCAACCTCTAATGCTCGGCAGTATCCAAACAGATTGGTGCATAATCTGCAGTTTCACAAGCTGACACCCCACTATATAAGCATTCCGCCATTGCAAGTATATCCCGTGTTTTTTCCGACAAATTATCCCATACATGAGGGAAATGATCCACTTCAAGCTTATCCTTATAACTGGGTAATTGTTTTGCCAGATCTCCATAAGAGAATAGTTGCTGAATTGTAGCATGATTTCTCTCATTTAAGGAGGACATTTCAAAACTGTGCGTGTTGGTAACGCTATACGAATTTCCAAAAAGTCATTTGATGAATGGTTAGACCCCCAGGGCTATCGGCAGATGGTTTTGTCTATGGTACGCAGCACAACAAAATAAGCTGCAAACCCTTAAATGAGAAACATCGTTTCTCATTTACGCGGTATTTATCAAATGGCTGTTCATGTAAACATGGCAGCCTCTTGACTTATTACTCGCGCAAATAAAGATTTACAGCTTTTTTATTAACGTTCCCGACGGGATTCGAACCCATGGCCTTCCGCTTAGGAGGCGGACGCTCTATCCTGCTGAGCTACGGAAACCGACATCATGGTTGTAGAAAACAAACACTTCCTTTGAAGTGTCTGTCTTCTGCAACCTCTTTACTTTACCACGTTTCTTCAAAACGCACAAGACCCTGAAGCCATATTATTCCACGAAATCTTCTTCCGGAAACAGGTTCTCCCATAAGATCCTTCTGATTAATACAAATATCCATGATGATTCCATTTGTCTCGATGGTAAGAACATATATCTTTTCTCCGGTCTTATTATTTTCCCGAAGCTCCACATCTATGATATCTCCCATTACATTGTAATGATCACATTCCACACCGCAGGGCATAAAATGTGTAGTTACAATAGAGAATACATCTTCATCCGCAATTCTTCTGGAAATCATGGAATAGGTATCCATATCCTCCAGCGTCAGATTCTCAATGGCAGCCTCATCCCCTTCACGGGCAGCCTGGATCATCCGATTACGCTCCTGAGTGGACTTGATCTCCGACACTACCGGCGTCTTCTGATAGACCGGCATCAATACTTTTCCTTCTACAGACAGCCCGGACAGCGTAAGTACCGCAGATACATGATCCATTCTGCCATAACGCTTTCTGTTCAGATACTCTGTTACATTCTGAAGATAAAAGATCAGGGAAACGCCCAGATTCATATCATCACAGACGCCTGCGTAAGATTCCTTTTCCGCATGTCTCTCGATGACCATATCTTCATACATCTGCTCTGTTCTTCCTGTAAAATACGGGACACAGTATTCTACCTGGTATTCATCATTTTCATTGTACGTTCCCCGAACAAGAAGCCCCATCTGCTCTGCAAATGCTTTCCTCCGCTCGGAAAAATCCTCCCCCTCTGCAGTCACTGCAGTCTCTTCTGTCTGATAGCATTCAGCAGTAAATCTGACAAGCTCATCAAAATCTTCCCTCTTCTGAATACCACTAAAACCAACTGCTCTTAAATACCGATGCAAGAAGGATACCTCCTATTTGATTTCTGTCATGCCACCCATGTATGGACGAAGCACTTCCGGAATGCGTACGCTTCCGTCCGCCTGAAGATTATTCTCCAAAAATGCAATGAGCATACGGGGCGGTGCGACAACTGTATTATTTAATGTATGCGCAAAGTATTTCCCATTTTCACCATCCACACGGATTTTTAATCTTCTTGCCTGCGCATCTCCCAGATTGGAGCAGCTTCCCACTTCAAAATACTTCTGCTGTCTTGGAGACCATGCTTCTACATCGATAGACTTTACCTTCAGATCAGCCAGGTCACCGGAGCAGCATTCCAGAGTACGTACCGGAATATCCAGAGAACGGAACAGATCTACCGTATTCTGCCACAGCTTTTCAAACCACATGGGGCTCTCTTCCGGTCTGCAGACAACGATCATCTCCTGCTTTTCAAACTGGTGGATACGGTATACACCTCTCTCCTCAATACCATGCGCGCCCTTTTCCTTACGGAAACAGGGTGAATAGCTGGTCAGAGTTTTCGGAAGCTCTCCCTCCGGAATAATCGTATCAATAAACTTGCCGATCATAGAATGCTCGCTGGTACCGATCAAGTAGAGATCCTCTCCCTCGATCTTGTACATCATAGCATCCATCTCCGCAAAACTCATAACGCCTGTAACTACATTGCTGCGGATCATAAACGGCGGTACACAGTAAGTAAAACCACGATTGATCATAAAATCTCTCGCATAAGAAATCACTGCGGAGTGCAGTCTTGCAATATCTCCCATAAGATAATAAAAACCATTGCCTGCAACCTTACGTGCGCTGTCCAGATCAATACCGCTGAAACGCTCCATGATCTCTGTATGATACGGAACTTCAAAATCCGGCACTACCGGCTCACCATATCTGGTGATCTCTACATTTTCAGTATCATCCTTTCCGATTGGAACACTGGGATCAATAATATTCGGGATCGTCATCATGATTTTGGTGACTTTTTCATCCAGTTCCTTTTCCTTTACAGATAACTCCTCCAAACGGGCAGCATCTGCAGCAACCTGTTTTTTTACTTCCTCTGCTTCTTCTCTTTTTCCCTGTCCCATCAGCGCACCGATCTGCTTGGACAGCTTGTTGCGCTCAGCACGAAGCTTGTCCGCCTCCTGCTGGGTTGCTCTCTTTTCTGCATCCAGTGCAATAACCTCATCAACTAACGGCAGCTTTTTGTCCTGGAATTTATTCTTAATATTCTGCTTCACAATGTCAGGATTTTCTCTGACAAATTTCAGATCTAACATAATGTCCTCCTGTGTTTTCTGTTATTTCACATTTCTTATTAATATATAATAGTATCCATATTTTTGCAAGGATTGTTAAGCCTATTCCTCAATCTTTTCCCCATTTACCGCTATTTTCAGCGCTTCTTCTTCCTCTTCCGACAGATTGATATAGGATTCTCCCCGGATGATTTCCTTAATATAGGAATAACAGCCTTCCCGGCTGTACATGGAGCTGACCATAATACCATTGTTATTCTTATCCAAAAGCGCAAGCGCATAACTTAGCTTTCCGCTCATTTCCCGGAATGCATCGTATTTTACCAATCCTGTTTTCTGATATACACTCATGAGATTTTCTGATATCTCATCTATTTTCCTCTGCTTCTTTTCATCGGATGCTTCCAGCTTTTCGATACGCTGAAACTGTTTCCATATGGTATCCTCCATGGATTCCATATCTTTTCCTCTCATAAAACGGTCGTATCCCCGATACAGCTGTTTCATCTTACATAATGTCCGAATATGCAGAACAATCAATACAAGAGTTACTACAAAAAGTCCAATTATTATGTAAGCCGGATCAATTCCGTAAGCTGCCAGATATTCTAAAATAGGACTGTTCATATTCATTTCTCCTTTGTTTTCTAATTTTATGTCACTTCATCAGTATTTCCATCAGACGTTCCAGCTCTTCAATCGAATAATATTCGATTTCAATCCTTCCCTTTTGGTCATTTTTACGGTTTATGGAAACTTTTGTTCCGAGTGCCGCTTTCATTTTTTCTTCCAAATCCTGAAAAACTGCCTTTTGCTGCGAATCTTCCTCTCTTTTTACCGGTTTTTCTTTTCCTATATTTTTTACCAGCTTTTCCACATCTCTGACACTCAGTTTTTCATTAAATATCTTGTTTGCAGTCTGGAATTGAAGCTCCGGATCTTCAATTGCAAGAAGTGCCCTCGCATGTCCGGTAGTCAGCATTTCATCCACTACCATCTGCTGTACTCTTTCGTCCAGCTTCAGAAGGCGCATGGAGTTTGTCACTGCAGTTCTGCTTTTTGAAACTCTCTCTGCAATTTCCTCCTGTTTTAACTGAAATTCTGTCAGAAGACGCTTATACGCAATTGCTTCTTCAATTGGATTCAGATTTTCTCTCTGAATATTTTCAATCAAAGATATTTCCACGATCTCCTGGTCGGTCATCTTGCGAATGATAACCGGAACTTCCTTTAGTCCTGCAAGCTTTGCTGCTCTCCACCGACGCTCTCCGGCTATGATCTCATAGTAGCCTTTTCTTTCCTGTACGATCAGCGGCTGTAATACGCCAAACTGTCGGATAGATTCTGCCAGCTCCTGCAGCGCTTTTTCATCGAACTTTTTTCTTGGCTGTTCCCGGTTTGGCTCTACCTTGTTTATTTTCAGCTTTACTTCAACCGGCTTCTCTACAATTTTTTCTACTACCTTTTCTACTACTTTTACTTTCTTCTCACTTTCAGGGACTTTCCCATTATCCGGTATAAGACTGTCCAGACCTTTTCCGAGTCCGCCTCTTCTTACTGCCATTCTTCTTCTCCTTTATGCAATACTTCCTGTGCCAGCATCCGATAACTCTCTGCACCCGCCGACCTTGTATCATACAAATTAATCGGAAGCCCGTGACTTGGTGCTTCCGCCAAACGTACATTTCTTGGAATAATTGTCTTATAGATATTCTGATGCAGATATCCTTTTACATTTTCCACTACCTGCAGAGACAGATTCGTTCTTGCATCATACATGGTAAATACAATGCCTTCTATCTCCAGATTCGGATTTAGTCTTTGCTGTACCAGTTCAATAGTATGAATCAACTGGCTTAATCCTTCCAATGCATAATATTCGCATTGAATTGGCACAAGTATCGTATCTGCCGTAGTCAATGCATTGACCGTCAGCATATTTAATGAAGGAGGACAGTCTATAATAATAAAATCATACTGTTCTCTGATCTTATCCACTTCCTTCTTTAATATATACTCCTTCTCTTCAATACCGATCAATTCAATCTCTGCACCTGCCAGATTCACATTAGAAGCAATCAGCGACTGATTCTCTATCTCTGTTTCAATAATACAATCTTCTATCCTGCATTCTCCCAGCATCAGATCATATACATTGTTATCTACTTCATTTTTGTCAACGCCGAGACCACTGGTGGTATTTCCCTGTGGGTCAATATCAATCGTCAATACTTTTTGTCCCACTTCTGACAAACAGGCTGACAGATTAATAGCTGTGGTAGTTTTACCAACGCCGCCCTTCTGATTCGCTATTGCAATTATCCTTCCCACAATTTTCTCCTTAAACTATATTTAAAAATTTAACTTTCTATTCGTATTATAGCACACCTATGTTTCACGTGAAACATGCATATAAAAATTTTTATTATTTTTTCATGTTTCACGTGAAACATTACTCTCAGTATACTGATTACAGATCTATTTAAAATTCATTTTACAGATAAAATATCTGAATATTTTTCTATTGAACATGTCTGCAATATAGTATACAATCATTAATAAGAAAAGAGGTGCGAACTTGAATAATAAAAAGCTTACAATTACACTATCTATTATCGGGCTGACCAGTGCCGCATTGACCGGACTTTTTACAATCAATAAGGTAATCAACAAGCTTGCAACAGCAAAAGGTCTTTTAGATAATAAAAACAGGGAAATATACCACTGGAGATTTGGAGATATCAGTTATAAAACAGCTGGAGAAGGAAAACCTGTCCTTTTAATACATAATTTAAAGGAAGACAGCTCCTCTGTTGAATGGTCTGAGATTGTATCACGATTATCAAGGACAAATACCGTATATAGCATCGATCTTTTAGGCTGCGGACTGTCCGATCGACCAGGTATTACCTATACCAGTTACATGTATACACAGCTGATCAATGATTTTATCAGAAATGTCATTAAACGGAAGACCAGTGTGATTGCCACCGGCAAATCTTCTGCTTTTTTACTCGGAGCATGTGATGTAAATGAGGATGCTTTTGAAGAATTGATTCTGATCAACCCGGAAAGCATTCATAATCTGAACAAAGCGCCATCCAAAAGAACCAAAACCGCAGAACTAATCCTGAAAACTCCGATCATTGGTACTTTTATCTATCATCTGATAACAACACGGAAAACGGTAGAGCAGAATTTCACCGAAAAATACTTTTATGACCCGGAAAATATTTCAGAAGCATTGATTGAGTGCTACTATGAATCTGCGCATCTTGCCGATGGAAGCGCCAAAAATCTATGCACCAGTCTGGTTGGACGATATTCTAACGCAAATATTGTCCGGACATTAAAAAATATTAATAAAAATATTCATATTATAGCCGGACATGAACTTCCTGGTATTGAAGCAGATATGAAGGAATACCAATACTATAATCCGGCAGTTGAAGTGGAATACATTGAATTTACGAAGCTGCTTCCTCAGTTGGAAGCTCCTGATGAACTTATGAAGCTCATTGATCTGTATCTTTGCAGCAATTAGAAGCATCATCTGTTATTACATGATAAAAATCGGAATTTTCAATAATGTAAAAAATCCTGAGACCTGTATATTGTAACAGGCTCAGGATTTTCTGCTTCATATGGAATTTTAATCAGCAAAGAGGAGATTTTGCAGGCATTCCGGATTTTCGAGGATACTTTTTGGGACATCCATTCACCTTTGCAATTCTTACAAGAGAACGATGAATATCTGATTCTGGAAGGCAGAAGCTTTTACAGTCTTCCAGCTTCCCGCCAAGTAAAAATACCGCTCCCTTCGCCCCATTCAGCTCATCATGGATCTCACCGGATTTATATGAAATAAACTCTCCTCCTATACGTACATAAGGAAGACAATATTCACTCAAAGTTGCCAGGTTTGCCACCGCACGGGATACACAGAGATCAAAGTGTTCCCTCTTCCGTTCCGGTTTTGCATAATCCTCCGCTCTGCCGTGTATGGTTTCAATATCTTCAAGTCCTGTAACCGATATTACTTTATCAAGAAACTGGATTCTCTTATTTAACGAATCCAGTAATGTGACTTTTATATGAGGAAATGCAATTTTCAAGGGCAGTCCCGGAAAACCGGCACCGGTTCCCACATCGATCAGGTTATTCACATTTTTCATGTCCTTGATGAAAGTAATCGACAGACTATCCACAAAATGTTTCTGAACTACTTCCTCAAATTCGGTAATTCCGGTCAGATTCATGAATTGATTCCATTCTGTCAAAAGCTCAAAATACTGATAAAACTGTTCTGCCTGTCTGTCTGTAATTTCCAGATCAAGCGCACCTATTTTTTCTTTGATATATTCCAGTTTTTGTACCATACTCACTATCCTATCTGCTCTGCAATTTTCTCTGCTCCAGATATACCAGAAGCACAGAAATATCTGCCGGAGAAACTCCTGATATTCGGGAAGCCTGTCCTATAGAAATTGGTTTACATAACTTTAATTTTTGAACTGCCTCTATTCTAAGACTGGGGATTTCATCATAATCCATATCCTCAGGTATTTTCTTTGTCTCCAGTTTTTTAAACTGTTCTACCTGCTTTAGCTGTCTTTTGATATAACCGTCATATTTGATATCGATTTCCACCTGTTCCGTCACATCTTCCGGTAATTCAGGCCGATCCGGATCAATCGATGCCAGATATGTATATTTCATCTCCGGCCGACGCAAAATCTCTGCAAGAGAAGCGGCTGTTTTCAGAGAGGCACTGCCATGGGATTCTAAAAATTCCTGAACATTCCCGGAAGCTCCTACCATTGTATTTTCCAGACGCTCCTTTTCCCGTTCGATCAACTTCATCTTTTCCTGCAGCTTTTCATACCGCTCTTCTGAAATAAGCCCCACCTTATATCCAACAGGAGTCAGACGCTGATCCGCATTATCCTGTCGAAGCAGTAATCTGTACTCTGAGCGTGATGTCATCATACGGTATGGTTCATGATTTTCCTTTGTAACCAGATCATCGATCAAAACTCCAATATATCCCTGAGAACGATCGATGACAATTTGTTCTTTTCCAAGTATTTCCATGGATGCGTTGATTCCGGCAATCAGTCCCTGCCCGGCTGCTTCTTCATATCCGGAGCTTCCGTTAAACTGTCCGCCGCTGAAAAGTCCGCGGATGTTCTTGAATTCCAGTGTGGGATACAGCTGCTGTGGATTGATACAGTCATATTCAATTGCATAAGCATTTCTCACAATGTTGGCATGCTCCAGCCCGGGAACCGAATGATACATCTCATGCTGAACATCCTCCGGAAGAGAACTGGACATACCTCCCACATACATTTCATTGGTATGAAGTCCTTCCGGCTCAATGAACACCTGATGCCTGTTTTTATCAGCAAATCTTACCACTTTATCTTCAATGGACGGACAATATCTGGGACCGGTTCCCTCTATGACACCGGAATACAAAGGAGAACGATCCAGATTTGCGCGGATGATCTCATGTGTTTTCTCATTGGTATAGGTCAGCCAGCAGGAAGCCTGCTCAATCTGTACCTCCTCCGGGTCAGTCGTAAAGGAAAAAGGAACAACTCTCTGATCGCCAAACTGCTCTTCCATTTTACTGAAATCAACAGAACGTCTGTCGATCCTTGCAGGAGTACCGGTTTTAAAACGATACATTTCAATTCCCAGCTTTTTCAGAGAATCCGTCAGATAATTTGCAGCCTGTAATCCATTGGGACCGGTTGCATTACTGATATCACCATAAATGCATCTTGCTTTCAGATAGGTGCCGGTACACAGAATGACTGCTTTTGCATGATAAACTGCACCCGAATACAGTTTTACTCCGGTTACCTGTCCATTTTCTGACAGAATTTCCGTCACCTCTGCCTGTACGATCTGAAGATGATCCGTATTTTCCAGAACTTTTCTCATGGCACGGCTGTACTCCGCCTTATCTGCCTGTGCCCGAAGAGAATGAACAGCAGGTCCCTTGGATACATTTAACATTTTAGACTGAATAAAGGTTTGGTCTATGACCTTTCCCATTTCACCTCCAAGTGCATCCAGTTCCCGGACCAGATGACCTTTGGAGCTTCCGCCGATATTGGGATTGCACGGCATAAGTGCAATACTGTCCACACTGACGGTAAAAACCACCGTTTCCAGACCAAGCCTTGCACATGCAAGGGCAGCTTCACAGCCTGCATGCCCTGCTCCTACTACCACTGCATCTACATATTTTTCTAAAACTGGCATTCTCGATTCTCTCCTCTATTTTCCCATACAGAATTTGCCAAAAATTTCGTTGACCAGATCCTCTCCAACGGATTCTCCAAGAATACTTCCAAGCGCCTCATAGGCATCCATCAAATCGATAGAATAAAAATCCTCAGGCATTCCAAGAGAAATACTTGTCTTCACTTTTTCGAGACTCTCTCCCGCTTCTTTCATAGCCGTTTTATGACGAATATTTGTCAGATATACTTCATCATTGAAGGAGACCTTCCCTGCCAGGAACATTTTTTCCAAAAGCATTCCAAATTCCCGGATTCCATCTTCTGTTTTCGCAGAAACACAGACACATGGTTTATTCAGACGCTTCTGTACCATTTCCTGTGTAGTTACAGACTGAAGATCTGTCTTATTTAAAAGAACAATTACTTTTTTATCCTTTAAAAGAGAAATAATTTCATCATCATTTTCATCCAGATCGGCGGAACTGTCAACTACATATAAAATCAAATCTGCATCACGGGCATTTTCCTTCGCCCGGTCAACTCCAATCTTTTCCACCAGATCCTCTGTGTGGCGAATTCCCGCTGTATCCACGATATTCAGACTCAATCCTCTGATCTGAATCTGTTCCTCCAGTGTATCTCTGGTAGTTCCGGCAATATCTGTTACAATTGCACGATCCTCTCCCACAAGTACATTCAAAAGAGAAGATTTTCCTGCATTGGGTTTGCCAATAATGACGGTACGAATTCCTTCTCTGAGTACCTTTCCCTGATCAGAAGTTATCAACAGGTCATCGATTTCCAGAAGAAGATGATCCACCTTTTCCCCAAGCTCTTCCGGATAACCATCCAGACTGATATGCTCCGGATCATCCAGGGCAGATTCAATGAATGCAATCTCATACAGGACCTTCTCCCGAATAGCTCTTATTTTCTGCAAAATGGATCCCTTTAACTGACGTACCGAACTTTTTAATGCATATTCATTCTTTGCCTGAATCACATCAATGACTGCCTCTGCCTGTGACAGATCAATTCTTCCATTTAAAAAGGCTCTCTTTGTAAATTCACCTGGTTCTGCAGGTCTTGCCCCATGACGAATCACCAGCTCCAGTATTTTCTTCATGACCAGAACACCGCCGTGACAATCGATCTCCACCGTGTCCTCTGCCGTATAACTGTGAGGTCCTCTCATCAGAAGAATAATTACTTCGTCCAGAAGCTCATCCCCGTCTGCAACCATTCCATAATGAATGGTATAAGTTTTCTGCTCTGTCAGTTTTTTCTCTGCTGCATGAGGCTTAAATATTTTTTCCGCAATGGCAAATGCATCCTCTCCGCTGATTCGGATGATCCCGATTCCCGAGCTGGTCATGGCTGTTGCAATTGCGGCGATTGTATCACTCTTTCTCATCTTTGCATCTGCTCCGTTTTCTGTGAAAGTCCCGTCACATCCATGTCTGTTTAGAAAGAAAGAAGGACGCTTACTCGCGTCCTCCACCTCTTCTGCTGTTATTTCTGTTACCGCTTCTATTATTGTTGTATGGACGGCGGCGATTATTATTATCCCTTACACGAACACCTTCTTTTAAGGTAACAACTACACGGCGGAAAGGCTCTTCTCCCTCACTGTGAGTTTCCACATAACGGTCATTCTGAAGTGCAGAATGAATCACTCTTCTCTCATAAGGATTCATCGGCTCCAGCGTTACCGGTTTACCGGTTCTCTTGACCTTAAAGGAAATATTCTTGGCAAGATTCTCAAGAGTATCCTTTCTTCTCTGACGATAATTCTCAGTATCCACCTTCACGCGGATATAATCATCCACATCCTTATTTACTACAAAGCTTACCAGATACTGCAGAGAATCCAGTGTCTGTCCTCTCTTGCCGATCAATACACCCATATCCTCTCCGGAAAGATCGATATTCATTGTTCTTTCTTCCGGATTTTCTTCAATATTGACATTTACCTGAATCTGCATCGCAGCAAATACATCCTTGAGAAATTCTTCTGTCTTTTCTCTGGTATCCAGAATCTTACGGGCACGGATCTTTGCCGGTTTGCTTCCGATTCCAAGAAAACCGCTACTTCCTTTTTCTATGACCTCATACTCCATCTTGTCAGAAGTAGTCTCAAGCTGAATTGCTGCTTC
Source organism: Clostridiales bacterium (assembly GCA_018376135.1). GTDB lineage: Bacteria > Bacillota > Clostridia > Lachnospirales > Lachnospiraceae > Hominiventricola. The sequence continues at coordinate 112,973 of JAHABX010000007.1, forward strand.
CATCTTAGCATCTTCTACTGTCTTACCCGTGAATTCTCTGTACTCCATCCTAAGTCTTACCCCCTATTTCTTAGACTTTTCGTTATATTTTGCAACCATAGCCGCCTTGGATGCGAGACTTCCCTGCTTATCTGAATTTTTGTAATAATTGGTGGAAGCTTCCATCGCTTCCTGTCTCTCTTCTTCTGTCATGGCTTTTTTCTTCTTGCTGTTATCAATCGTCTTCACGTTGGTCTTTGCAATATCGGTGATCTTCTGAGGAGGAAGTCCCTTCTTTTCACGAATCCGATTGTTTTTCTCAATATTCTTTTTGACAATCTCATCCAGATCCAGCTTGTCCATATACTTGTTGATCGCAAACTGCTGAATACCACGCACAACTGCACCCATGATCCAGTAGAGACCCATACCTGCAGGAAGTGTGAAACAGAACCATACAGACATCAGAGGCATCATCATATTCATAGTCTTCATGGTAGAATTCATGGTGCTGTTGTCATCACCAGTAGACGGCTGCGGCATCATCTTCACGTTCAGCCACTGAGTCAGACCGGACAATACCGGAATCAGGATTGCACCGACCAGCATGGCAAATGCACCTGTAGCAATTGCAGTCTTTGCAATATTCCATGGAGAATTGGCAATATTGATACCAAAATTATTCATATGGCTGATAGAAGCCTGTGTACTTACGATCAGACTTTCCATCTCCGGGAATTTATCGATCAGCATCTGCCAGGTTGCGGTACCTGAATCCTGAAGCTTGTAAAGTACATCAATGATCGTATTTACATTGGAAAAATCCTTGCCTTCAATATACAGTCTGCCGTTCAGAGTCAGCTCCTGCATAAACTCAGAACCACCCGGTGCAGCCAGAATACTGTTGGCAAGCTCCATAAATACTTCCTTCGCACTTGCCACATATGCCGGTACATTCATAATGACACGGTACATGGCAAAAAGGATCGGCATCTGAATCAAAAGCTGCAGACAGCTTCCTGTAGGAGACACGCCGTATTTTGCATAGACTGCCTTTGTCTCCTCATTCATTGCCATCATAGAGTCATTGTCTCTTTTATTCTTATACTTATTCTGAATCATCTGAATCTCCGGATTCATCTTTGCAGAAAGCTTGGAAAACTTCTGCTGTTTGATGGTCAGAGGAGTCAGAAGCAGATAAACGATAACCGTAAATAAAATAATAGATAAACCTATATTCTGGATTCCGAATACATTGTCCATAAAACGGAACAATACATCCATGATTACTCCAAGAATTCTTGCTACATCCCCAATAATAAATGTACTGCTCTGGGTAAATAAAATACCTGTCAAAGTAAACCTCCTTATACTATGGAACCGGATCATATCCTCCCTTTGAGAACGGATTACACCTTAAGATCCTCCATACTGCCAATAAACCGCCCTTCACTGCTCCATATTTCTGGACTGCCTCCAGACCATATTGTGAGCAGCTTGGATAATAAGGGCATTTTGTGCTTTTTAACGGTGATAAATATTTCTGATAGAACTTTATCAGATAAATTAATATCATTTTCATTTTAATATTCCATGAAGTTTTCCCAAATGAATCAGTGCACTTTCAATCTCCTGACAGGATCTGTCCTTTGCACTGTTCCTTGCGATTACTACCATATCCAAACCACTATTGAATATGTCTTCCTGTAGTCTGTAACTTTCCCTGATCAACCGGGTCACTCTGTGTCTTACAACACTGTTGCCGACCTTCTTACTGACGGATATTCCCAAACGGTTCCGCTCTGTCTGATTCTCCAGTACGTACATGACAAGGTATCGATTCGCATAGGAATTTCCCTCTCTGTATACCTTCTGAAAATCAGCATTATGCTTTAAGGACTCTGAAAATTTCATTGAATCTCCTTATAAAAGCCTAGAAGAAAAGGCCACATATATGCGGCCTACGCTGATAATTTCTTTCTTCCTTTTAATCTTCTGGCTGCTAAAACTTTTCTTCCGCCCGGAGTACTCATTCTAGCTCTGAAACCATGAACTTTCGCTCTGGAACGTTTCTTAGGCTGAAATGTCATTTTCATAATTGAGGCACCTCCTTACCTTCTCATTACTACCATATGTTAAAAAACACTATTTCAATTATACGCAGTCAACCCCTATAAGTCAAGCAAATCCGGCATTTTTTCAACAAAAAAAGTTATACACATTATTGTGGATAACTTGTGGATAATTTGTGAATATATCCACGTTCTTTTCACTTATAAAACAGATAATTGTTGATATCTTCACCATTTTATTGTATTATTTAATTTGAGAGACTAGCCATATATGGAATATTTATGGCACTATAATAATTCAGGAGATAAGGATATGGATACACAACTGGAACTGTTAAGTGAAAAATGGAATGGTATTCTTCAGACCATCAGACAGGACAATGGTCTTTCTGATGTGGCGTTTAAGACCTGGCTCTTACCACTCAAGATTTTTCGTATGGAAGACCATGTTTTAAAAATAACAGCTCCTTTTGAACAGGCCGTTACCTATATTGAAAATAAATACAAGACATTTCTCTATGTGGCTGTTGCAGAGGCCATGGGGGAGGAATATGAGATCAGGATCATTACAGAGGAAGAGGCGGAGAAAGAGAAGCCTTTCATACCCCAGCCCAAAAAAGCACAGGTAAAAAGAGAGCTTGACGACCAGAAAACGAATCTGAATCCCAAATATACCTTTGATACCTTTGTCATCGGAAGCAATAACCGCTTTGCTCATGCTGCTTCTGTGGCTGTGGCAGAATCTCCCGGAAAGGAATATAATCCACTTTTTCTTTACGGAGGCGTTGGTCTCGGAAAAACACATCTGATGCATTCCGTTGCCCATTATATCCTTCAGGAAGATCCCAGTAAAAAGGTACTCTATGTTACCTCTGAGGTATTTACCAACGAACTGATTGATTCTATTCGTAACGGCAATAATACAAGTATGACAAAATTCCGTGAGAAATACCGGAATATTGACGTGCTTCTGATCGATGACGTGCAGTTCATCATTGGTAAAGAAAGTACACAGGAAGAATTTTTCCATACATTTAATGCGCTTCACAGTGCAAACAAGCAGATCATTATCTCCAGTGACCGCCCTCCAAAGGATATGGAGACGCTGGAGGCAAGACTTCAGTCCCGATTTGAGTGGGGACTGATCGCAGATATCTCTTCTCCTGATTATGAAACCCGAATGGCGATCCTGCGCAAAAAGGAAGAGATCGACGGTTATAATATTGATGACGAGGTCATCCGCTATATAGCAACCAATATCAAATCCAATATTCGGGAGCTGGAAGGCGCCCTGAATAAGCTGGTTGCACTTTCCAATCTGGAAAAAAGAGAAATCAATATATCCATGGCAGAGGAAGTTTTAAAGGATATTATTTCTCCGAATAATAAAAGGGAAGTGACTCCACAAGTCATTCTGGATGTGGTAGCTGAACATTACGGAGTTTCTTCCAGCGATATTATCGGAGGAAAGCGTAATGCAGAGATCGTTGTTCCCCGTCAGATCGTTATGTATCTTTGCAGAGAAGTAACGGATACTTCCTACAAAGCCATCGGCATCTTACTGGGCAACCGGGACCACTCCACGATCATCAGCGGAGACAATAAGGTACGTGAAAAGCTCCAGGCGGATGACACCAAGCTGAAAAACAACATCGATATCATCCGCAAAAAACTGAGTGCAAATTAAACTTACTATATAATAGGAAGGAATTCTTCTCAGGTTATAAACATTCTGCTGTTTATAGCATGTAGACAAGATGTGGAAAAGTTGAGAACTTTTTCGAGGCTGTTCATAACTTTCTTTTTTTGAACCGTCTTCCGGGGACATTTCCACATCTGTTTCCATTCACTTTTTCCTTTATCTACGGGGCCTTTCGGACTTATGCACCAATCCACAGCCCCTACGACTATGAAGACTGATTTACACCATAAAAAAATAGTTGAACACAACGAAAGGAGTTATTCACATGAAGTTAATCTGTTCCAAAGCAAATCTCCTTAAAGGAGTTAACATTGTTTCCAAAGCAGTTCCATCTAAAACGACCATGTCCATTCTGGAATGCATTCTAATCGATGCTTCTACCAATGAAATTAAATTAACTGCAAATGATATGGAGCTTGGCATCGAGACCCGTATTGAAGGGGAGATCCTTCAAAAGGGAATCATTGCTGTAGATGCGAAGGTATTTGCGGAAATCATAAGAAAGCTTCCGGATAACGAAGTAACAATTGAAAGCAGCAGTAACTATCAGATATCCATAACCTGTGAAAAAGCACATTTTAATATTTCAGGAAAATCAGGAGAAGATTTCTCCTATCTTCCATATATCGAAAAAACAGATTTTATCTCTCTTTCTCAATTTACATTAAAAGAAGTGATCCGTCAGACGATTTTCTCTATTGCTGACAACGATAATAATAAATTGATGACAGGAGAGCTTTTTGAGGTACATAATAATGAGCTGAAGGTAATTTCTCTGGATGGTCACCGTATTTCTATCAGAAAGATAGAATTAAAGGACAGTTATGCTGACAGAAAGGTGATCGTTCCCGGAAAATCGCTTCAGGAGATCAGTAAGATCCTGTCAGGTGAGACAGAAGATGAAGTTCGTATTTTCTTCACCGGCAATCATATTGTATTTGAATTTGATACAACTACGGTCGTGTCACGTCTGATTGAAGGCGAGTATTTCAAAATTAATCAGATGTTATCCAGTGATTACGAGACGAAGTTTGTGATCAATAAAAAGGAGCTGTTAAGCTGTATCGACCGTGCGACTCTTCTGGTAAAGGAAGGCGATAAAAAGCCGATCATCTTCCGTATTACCAATGAGAATATGGAGATCAATATCAATTCCCAGCTTGGTTCCATGAAAGAGGATATTGATATTGAGAAGGAAGGAAAGGATATCCTGATTGGATTTAATCCCAAATTCCTCATAGATGCACTGCGTGTCATTGATGATGAAAATGTAACCATTTATATGGTGAACCCGAAGGCTCCCTGCTATATCAGAGATGATGAGCAGAAATATATTTATCTGATCCTTCCGGTAAACTTTAATTCCGCAGTTAATTGATAAAAGAGAGATGAATTATGTTAACTATTAAATTAAGAGATGATTATATTAAGCTTGGGCAGGCTTTAAAGGCTGTCGGACTTGCAGGCTCAGGTGTAGATGCAAAGTTTGCGATACAGGATGGGCTTGTAAAAGTAAACGGTGAGACGGAATATCAGAGAGGGAAGAAGCTTTACGATGGAGATCAGATCACTTATGACGGAGAGACGGTTAAGATCGTAAAGTAAACATTTGGTGCGATTATGGTCATAAAATCTATGAGTCTTCAGAATTATCGGAATTATAAGACATTAAACCTTGATTTTGATTCAGATACGAATATATTTTATGGTGATAATGCCCAGGGGAAGACAAATATTCTGGAAGCAGTCTATGTAAGCGGGACGACCAGATCTCATCGAAGTGCAAAGGACAGAGAGCTGATCTATTTTGCAGAAGAAGAAGCTCATATTTGTACCTATGTTGAGAAAAAAGGAATGGTACATAAGATCGATATGCATCTTCGTAAGAATCGGACAAAAGGAATTGCTATTGATGGTATGCCGATCAAAAAAGCAAGTGAGCTTTTTGGGATCATTCATTTTGTATTCTTTTCGCCGGAAGATCTGAGTATTATTAAAAGCGGTCCGTCTGAGCGTAGACGATTCCTGGATATGGAATTATGTCAACTTGATAAGATTTATTTATATAATCTTTCAAACTATAATAAGATTGTCCTGCAGAGAAACAAGATTTTAAAGGAGCTTTCCTGGCGTCCGGATTACAGAGAGGTGCTGGAGGTTCTTGACATTCAGCTTGTTCAGTATGGCAGTCAGATCATTAACAGGCGGAAACGCTTTACGGAGGAGCTGAATGTGATCATCAGCAGGATCCATGAGCAGCTGTCCGGCGGACGGGAAGAGATACGGCTGGCATATGAGGCGAATGCGGAGGAAGCGGATTTTTCTGATTTACTGAAAAGGAATCTGGAGAAGGATCTGCGCCAGAAAACGACAACTACCGGACCTCACAGAGATGACTTATCGTTTTATGTAAACGGAATCGATATTCGCCGGTTTGGTTCACAGGGTCAGCAGCGGACGGCGGCACTTTCTCTGAAGCTTTCGGAAATAGAGCTTGTAAAGCGGACGATTCATGATACGCCGGTTCTTTTGCTGGACGATGTTCTGTCTGAACTGGACAGTAACCGGCAAAACTATTTATTAAACAGCATCCGGAATATACAGACATTTCTTACCTGTACGGGACTGGATGAACTGATAAACCACCGGTTTGCGCTTCATAAGGTATACCGGGTAACGAATGGAAAGGTAACAGTAGAGAATTAACAGGAGGCGGATAGATGAGTACAGAATATGGAGCAGATCAAATTCAGATTTTGGAAGGATTAGAAGCAGTCAGGAAGAGACCGGGAATGTATATAGGATCCACATCTGTCAGAGGCCTTCATCATCTGGTATATGAGATTGTGGACAATTCCGTTGATGAAGCACTGGCGGGATATTGCAAACACATTCAGGTGACGGTTCATGGAGATAATTCTCTGACTGTAGAGGATGACGGGCGGGGTATTCCAACCGGCATCAATCATAAAGCAGGAAAGCCTGCAGTTGAAGTGGCATTTACGATTCTTCATGCCGGAGGTAAATTCGGCGGTGGAGGATATAAGGTATCCGGAGGTCTTCATGGAGTAGGTGCATCTGTTGTAAATGCACTTTCTGAGTGGCTGGAGGTTACTATCTGTTCGGAAGGAAAAATATACAGGCAGCGTTATGAGAGGGGACATGTGTGTTACCCTCTGGAAGTGATTGGAACCTGTATGCCAAGTAAAACAGGAACCAGCGTAACTTTTCTTCCGGATAAGGAGATATTTGAAGTAACGGAATTTGATTTTAATACCCTGCAGACCCGGTTAAGAGAGATGGCTTTCCTGACCAAAGGATTGAAGATTACTCTGACTGATGAAAGGGAAGAGCCGGCAAGAGTAAAGACCTATCACTATGAGGGCGGTATCAAGGAATTTGTTCAGTATCTGAACAGAAGTACGACGCCCATCTATGAGGATATTATATACTGTGAAGGAACAAAGGATGATGTGTATGTGGAGGTTGCCTTCCAGCACAATGATTCTTATTCGGAGAACTGCTACAGTTTTGTAAATAATATCAATACCCCGGAGGGCGGTACTCATCTTGCAGGTTTTAAAAATGCAATCACAAAGACCTTTAATGATTATGCAAGAAAGAACAAGCTTTTGAAGGACAGTGATGTGAATCTTTCCGGAGATGATATCCGGGAGGGATTGACTGCAATCATCAGCGTGAAGATCGGGGAGCCGCAGTTTGAAGGACAGACCAAGCAAAAGCTCGGCAATTCAGAAGCACGGGGTGCGGTAGATAATATTGTATCGGACAGACTGACCATTTTCCTGGAGCAGAATCCTCAGGTGGCGAAGACCATTCTGGAAAAATCCATCCTCGCCCAGAGAGCAAGAGAGGCAGCCAGAAAAGCAAGAGATCTTACCAGAAGAAAATCCGCGCTGGATGGTTTTGCTCTGCCGGGTAAGCTTGCAGACTGTTCGGATAAGGATCCGGTAAACTGCGAGATCTATATTGTTGAGGGTGATTCCGCAGGCGGATCAGCAAAAACAGCAAGAAACCGTATGACTCAGGCAATCCTTCCCCTGCGCGGAAAGATCCTGAATGTGGAAAAGGCAAGACTGGATCGGATCTATTCCAACGAAGAGATCAAATCCATGATCACTGCATTCGGCACCGGAATCCATGAGGATTTTGATATTGAGAAGCTTCGTTACCACAAGATCATCATCATGACAGATGCGGATGTGGATGGTGCTCATATCAGTACGTTATTATTGACCTTCCTTTATCGTTTTATGCCGGAACTGATCAAACAGGGATATGTATATCTGGCGCAGCCTCCTCTTTACAAGGTGGAGAAGAACAAAAAGGTATGGTATGCCTACAGCGATGAGGAACTGAACAAGATTCTGACAGATATAGGACGTGATCAGAATAATAAGATCCAGCGTTATAAAGGACTTGGAGAGATGGATGCAGAGCAGCTCTGGGAGACGACCATGGATCCTGAGAGAAGAGTGTTGCTGCGCGTGATCATGAATGAAGAGGAATCTTCTGAGATCGACCTGACCTTTACCACTTTAATGGGAGACAAGGTAGAGCCGCGGCGGGAATTTATTGAAACCAATGCAAAATATGTGAAGAATCTGGATATTTAATCGGATATGGGGAATAGGTGATGATGGAAGATAATATTTTTGATAAAATTCATGAGGTGGACCTGAAGAAGACCATGGAGACCTCTTATATTGATTACGCCATGAGCGTAATTGCAGCAAGAGCGCTGCCGGATGTAAGAGATGGTTTGAAGCCGGTGCAGCGCCGCGTTCTCTACTCCATGATCGAATTGAATAACGGACCTGATAAGCCTCATCGTAAATGTGCGCGTATTGTCGGAGATACCATGGGTAAATATCATCCTCATGGAGACAGCTCTATCTACGGAGCGCTGGTTAATATGGCACAGGAGTGGTCAACCCGTTATCCGCTGGTAGATGGGCACGGCAATTTTGGTTCTGTAGATGGAGACGGGGCTGCAGCAATGCGTTATACAGAAGCGCGTCTCAGTAAGATTTCCATGGAGATGCTGGCTGACATTAATAAAGATACGGTTGATTTTGTGCCGAACTTTGATGAGACAGAGAGAGAACCATCTGTATTGCCTGCCAGATATCCCAATCTTCTGGTCAATGGAACCTCCGGTATAGCGGTAGGTATGGCTACCAATATTCCGCCTCATAACCTGAGAGAGGTTATCGGAGCTGTAGTTAAAATTATTGACAATCGGATTGAGGAAGACAGAGATACGGTAATTGAAGAGATTCTTGGCATTATCAAAGGACCGGATTTTCCTACCGGTGCGGAGATTCTCGGAACTGCAGGAATTAATGAGGCATATCGGACGGGACGTGGAAAGGTCCGTGTCAGAGCCGTTACGAATATTGAGTCCATGCCCAACGGTAAGAACAGGATCATCGTGACCGAGCTTCCGTATATGGTAAATAAGGCACGTCTGATTGAGAAGATCGCAGATCTGGTAAAGGAAAAAAAGGTAGACGGAATTACAAATATAGCAGATGAATCCAGCCGTGAAGGTATGCGTATTAATATAGAGCTTCGTAAGGATGTGAATCCAAATGTTCTTCTGAATCAGCTCTATAAGCATACGCAGCTTCAGGATACTTTTGGAATTATTATGATCGCTCTGGTCAATAATGAGCCGAGAGTCCTGAATCTTCTGGATATGCTGAAATTCTATCTGTCACATCAGGAAGATGTAATTACCAGAAGAACCAAATATGAGCTTAATAAAGCAGAGGAACGGGCTCATATTTTAAAGGGTCTTTTGATTGCGCTGGATCATATTGACCGGGTAATTCAGATTATCCGTGGTTCCCGTACGGTACAGATTGCCAAAGCAGCTCTTATGGAAGAGTTCGGACTGGATGATATTCAGGCACAGGCAATTGTAGATATGCGTCTGCGTACACTGACCGGTCTGGAACGGGATAAGATAGAAAAGGAATACGAGGAATTAATGGCAAGGATCCAGTATCTGAAGGAAATTCTTGCAGATGAGAAAAAGCTGCTTGGAGTGATCCGTGAAGAGATCCTTCTGATATCTGAAAAATATGGAGATGAGCGTCGGACAAGCATCGGATACGATGAATTTGATCTGAGTATGGAAGATCTGATTCCGGTAGAAGATACGGTTATTACCATGACTCATCTGGGATATATCAAGAGAATGACCGTTGATAATTTCCGCAGCCAGAACCGCGGCGGAAAAGGAATCAAGGGAATGCAGACGATCGAGGAAGATTTTATCGAAGAGATCTTTATGACAACGACCCATCACTATATTATGTTCTTTACGAATTACGGAAGGGTATATCGTCTGAAAGCGTACGAGATTCCGGAGGCAGGAAGGACTGCGAGGGGAACTGCCATCATTAACCTGCTCCAGCTCCAGCCGGGAGAAAATATCACAGCAGTGATCGCTATCAAGGAATTTAATGACGAAAATTACCTGACCATGGCCACCAGGAATGGAATCATTAAGAAAACCTCCATGGCGGAATATTCGAATATCCGGAAAAACGGTCTCCAGGCGATCAGTCTTCGGGAAGAGGATGAGCTGATTGAAGTAAAGGTGACTGATGGGGAAAAGGATATCATTCTTATAACCAGGAATGGTATGAGCATCCGCTTCCGTGAAACGGATATTCGTACTACCGGACGTGTATCCATGGGTGTAATTGGTATGAACCTGGATAAAGAGGATGAGGTTGTTGCCATGCAGCTCAATACACAGGGAGAGTTCCTTTTGATCGTATCAGAGAACGGTCTTGGCAAGAGAACACTCATGTCGGAGTTCAATATACAGAACCGCGGCGGTAAAGGTCTGAAGTGTTATAAGATCACAGATAAGACCGGATGCGTTATGGGCGCCAAAGCAGTGAATGAGGATAACGAGATCATGATGATTACCAATGAGGGAATTATCATGAGAACCGGATGTCAGGATATTTCTGTTCTGAAACGTATTACATCAGGCGTAAAGATCATGAACGTGGACTATGAAGCAGGTGTCAAGGTTGCAAATATTGCCAAGGTAAGAGAAGAAGTCAGAAATGAGCAGGCGGAAGAAGCTGAGGCAGAGGAAGAAGAATAAAGTATAAAAAAGGGGATGGGGCTGCATCATCCCCTTTTTTATAAACAGAAACACAGGAAAATGTGGATAACGCAGTAAAAAAATCTTCAAACTGTGGATATGGGAGATACGAATGAAAAGAATTATATTGATGGTGTTAAAAAATATCATATTTGTTCCGTATTGGTTCTGGCAGCTATGCTATTATGCAAAGCACAGTCAGAAAATATCAGAGGACAAAAAGCTGGCGCTTCTTAAAAAGATCGTCCGAAATGCAAATAAAGGAGGAAATGTGGAGATTCAGTCCTATGGACTTGAAAATATTCCAAAGGGTCAAAGCTTTATGTTTTTCCCGAATCATCAGGGAATGTATGATGTACTTGCCATGATTGATGGAGCACCGTCCTTTTTTTCTGTTGTAATGAAAAAGGAGCTGCAGAATATTTTCTTTTTAAAACAGGTATTTCAGATTATGGGCGCCTATGCCATTGACAGAGAAGATGTGCGCCAGTCCATGAAAGTGATCCAGCAGGTCAGTCAGGAGGTTTCCAACGGAAAAAGCTTTTTAATATTTCCGGAAGGAACCCGTTCCCGTAATGGAAATCAGATCGGGGAGTTTAAGGGAGGCTCTTTTAAAGGAGCAGTAAAAGCAAAGTGTCCGATTGTACCGGTGGCAATTATAGATTCCTATAAAGCATTCGATACACATTCCATAGAAAAGGTTGTTGTACAGGTACATTATCTGGAGCCATTATGCTATGAAGACTACAAGATGATGAAGACGACAGAAATTGCAGAAATAGTGTCAAAAAGTATTAAAAAAACTATTGACATTTATGATACGGTTTAGTATAATAACCCATGCGTCACAAATGACGCAGGCAGTAATGCTTCAGGAGAAATACTCAAGTGGCTGAAGAGGCGCCCCTGCTAAGGGTGTAGGTCGGGTGACCGGCGCGAGGGTTCAAATCCCTCTTTCTCCGTTCTCTTTTGAAGTGAAAACAACTTGAAAAAAACCTCGAAAAAAGTTAAAAAAGTTGTTGACAAAGCGAAAGAGAAGTGATAAGATAATCAAGTCGCTGTTGAAGCGGCGAGATACAAGATGAACCTTGATAATTAAATAGTGCTTTGAAAAATCTTCGAAAATTCTTTTGAAAAAGATTTATTCAGAACAGCTTTTACTTAGTAGAAGCAACCTT
>JAHABX010000035.1 GCA_018376135.1 Clostridiales bacterium
CTCTGAAATATAAAAAGCGCTTTAAAATAAGCATATTTTATGAATAGAGCACTTGACTTTTAATCAAGTTGTCCGGGGTTCGAATCCCCGATGTCTCATAGATAAGTACAGAGGAAATGTTGAGCGATCAATATTTCCTCTTTTTGCATGCATATAGGATAATCGAAGTGACAAATGAGAAAAAATAGAGTAAAATATAAATATCTTTGTGACAAGGAGGATCAGATATGAAGAAAAGGATCGTGACCATCGGAAGGCAGTACGGAAGCGGTGGAAGATATATTGGAAAAGAGCTTGCCAGGGAGCTGGGAGTTCCCTGCTATGATGAGAATATCATCAACATGGTGGCAAAGGAGAGTGGTTTTGCCACTGAGTTTATTGAGGAAAAGGGAGAGCGGATCACCGGCAGTCTCTTATTTAATATTGCCAGCAGCCTCACCTTTGCGAACAATGTATTTTCCGGCAACGGTATGTCCTTACAGGATGAGATCTATTTTATCCAGAATCGGATCATCAAAGAGCTTGCGGAGAAGGAACCCTGTGTAATTGTGGGAAGATGTGCGGATTATGTACTCCGGGAACGGGAGGACTGCCTGAATGTATTTATTCATGCGGATGAAAAGAGCAAGGTTGCACGTGCGGTGAAGTATTTTGGTATTGACGAGAAGGACGCGCCTGCAGTTCTCAAGAAGAGAGATAAGGCACGTTATAACCATTATAAATATTATACGGATCAGGAGTGGGGTATGGCTTCCAACTATGATCTGTGTCTGAACAGCGGAGTGTTCGGAATTGAAGGTTGTGTAGAGGTAATTAAAGGCGTATTATGAGAAACAGGAGATCTTTTGTAAAAGAATCATGGATATTTGCAGGGCTATTGGCACTGTTTTTCCTTCTTTTTGCATGGAGACAATTTTACGGTTTTAATAAGAATGATGAGATTTTTTACATCAGTACAGTTTATCGGTTTTTCCAGGGAGATGCCATGCTGGTGGATGAGTGGAACAACGTGCAGTTGTTTGCATTTATCACATATCCGCTTTACTGTCTGGTTCGACTGTTCCATCCTTCCAATGATGGGATTGTTCTTATTTTCCGGATAGCCTATCTGGTATTTCAGGCAGGGACTGCGGTCTATTGTTACTGCCGTATGAAGCGTTTTGGATGGGTGAGGATCTTGCCGGCTGTCTTTTATTTTATGACGACGCCGTATAATATCAACAGTCTGTCTTATAATACGCTTGCTTTAGGCTTTGTGCTGCTGACTTTGGTGACGCTTGCATCGGCAGAGGAATGGAAGATCACAGACTGCATTTTGTGCGGTGTGTTTACTGCAGGAGCTGTGCTGGCGAATCCTTATGCCGTGCTGCTCTTTATAGGGTACGGAATGGCCTGCGTATGCAGTACAGTGTCAGATAAACGAAGAAAGCGTAAGACGCCTGCGGTACTTTCCCTTCGGAATTATATCTGGATGGGGATTGGCGCTTTTCTTATTTTTGTATTGTTTGTTATCTTTGTATTTTCCAGAGGAAGTCTTGAGGAAATTCTGGAGAGCTTTACCTATATTGTTATGGATTCGGAGCGTCAGAAATCCTTCTGGGAGAAATTTGCAAAGTATTTTATACGTATTCATCGCTATTATCGGCTTCTGGTCTATACCACGGGTATTCTGATGCTTCTGTGGATCGCAGACCGCAGGAAAAAAATCGCGTCTTCCATATATCTGGCAGTGGATGTGGCAGCGACGGTTCCTTATATTATTTATTATGGATTTTTCTGGGAGATGGTAGGGATCAATTATATGCTGGTTCCGCTGGCATTTCCCGGAGTGATCGCATATATGGTAAGTAAGGAACGGGACAAAAGGCTGTTCTTTGGCTGGTATGTGCCGGGACTTCTCTATACACTGCTGGCGCATTTTGCAACAAATACAGGAATTCTTACCGTATCGGCTTCTTATATGATCGCAGGTGCAGCTTCGGTTCTTCTGATCTGGCAGGTGGTGAAGGAGCAGGGGAATATCAGATGGCTGGGTATTCTGGCAGGCGTGCTTATGCTGGTGCAGCTTCTGGGCTGTTTCTGGCAGAGAATGGTCTATGTGTGGGGCGATGAGCACCTGGAGTATCTGGAATATGAATTGACGGAGGGTCCCATGAAGGGGATCCATACTTCCGCGGAAAATGCGCAGCTTTATGCAGATGTACTTCAGGATATGCAGGAGCTTGGGCTTACAGAAGACGATAAGCTGTTTGTGATCGGTATTGCACCCTGGATGTACCTGAACACGGAGGCGGAGTGCGGAGCGTATTCTACCTGGGAGACGCTGGAGACGGATCCATTGATCTCTGTCTATTATGAGATCCGGCCGGAGAAGCTTCCTACGGTGATCTACTGTTATGAATATGAACAGGAGATCCTGGAGACAGAATTTGCACAGAATTTTATAAATATGGGTTATGAGCCCACAGCTATGCGGCGTGGTATTGTACTGGAACGCCGGTAAGAGAGGATAAGACATGATTGATTTTAACGTGCCGCCATATGTAGGAACGGAATTGAAATATGTGGAAGAGGCAGTTGCTGTAAACCATAAAATATGTGGAGACGGTCCTTTTACCCATCGCTGTAATGAATGGATCGAGAAAAAGACAGGAACCACAAGAGCACTTCTGACCACCTCCTGTACCCATGCCACAGAGCTGGCTGCTTTGCTTTCAGATATTAAGGAAGGGGATGAGATCATTATGCCATCCTATACCTTTGTATCGACTGCAGATGCATTTGTGCTCAGAGGAGCAGTTCCGGTATTTGTGGATATTCGACCGGATACCATGAATATAGATGAGAAGAAAATAGAGGAAGCGATCACAGAGAGGACGAGAGCAATTGTTCCGGTGCATTATGCAGGAGTGTCCTGTGAGATGGATGTGATCATGGCACTGGCAGAAAAGTATCATCTGTTAGTGATCGAGGACGCTGCGCAGGGTATTATGAGTACCTACAAGGGCAGAGCACTTGGAACGATGGGAGACTTTGGATGCTTTTCCTTTCATGAGACGAAGAATTACAGCATGGGTGAGGGTGGAGCCCTTCTGATCCGTAATGCCGGTGATGTGGAGAGAGCGGAGATCATCCGTGAAAAGGGGACGAACCGCGCAAAATTTTTCCGTGGTCAGATCGATAAATATACTTGGGTGGATGCAGGCTCCTCATATCTTCCGGGAGATATGAATGCGGCATATCTTCTGGCGCAGCTGGAAGCGGCAGATGAGATCTTTGATAACCGTATGAGATCCTGGAATCTGTATTGGGAGCTTTTAAAGCCTCTTGCAGATGCAGGTAAGACAGAGCTTCCGTTTATTCCGGAGCATTGTACCCATAATGCTCATATGTTCTATATAAAGGCAAAGAATCTGGAGGAGAGGACAGCGCTTATCCAGTTTCTGAAGGAAAACGGCATCCAGGCAGTATTTCATTATATTCCTCTGCACAGCGCTCCTGCGGGAGTCCGTTTCGGAAGATTCCATGGGGAGGATGTGTACACCACAAAGGAAAGTGAGCGGCTTGTAAGACTGCCTCTGTTCTATGGTCTGAAGGAAGAGCAGGTACGTTATGTGGCAGAAAAGGTTACAGAATTTTACAGGTAACTGAGAGGAACGTTATGAAGAAAATAGTCATTATCGGAGCAAATGATTTTCAGAATCAGCTGATCCTGAAGGCAAAGGAGATGGGCTTTGAGACCCACGTGTTTGCATGGCAGGACGGTTCGGTGGGAGAGCGGACCGCGGATTATTTTTACCCGGTCAGTATCGTGGAAATTGATCAGATTCTGGAGATATGCAGGCAGATCCGTCCGGATGCAGTGGCAACCATTGCTTCAGATCTGGCGAATATTACGGTCAGTAAAGTTGCAGAAGGGCTTGGGCTTCCGGGAAACAGCTCTGAATGTATAGAGATATCAACCAATAAGTATTCCATGAGAGAAGCTTTCATGAAGAACGGGATCCCCACACCTGGATTCTATAAGGTCGATCATCTGGAAGAGCAGTTACTTCGGATGAATCTGCCGATCATTGTAAAACCTACCGACCGTTCCGGAAGCCGGGCAATTACGAAGGTGACGGATTTTAAGGATCTGGAGCAGGCAATCCGGGAAGCGGTAGAGCAGTCCTTTGAGAAGAAGGCTATCGTGGAGGAATATATTGAGGGAGATGAGTACAGCTACGAGACCATCTCCTATGAGGGAAAGCATGCAAATCTTGCAGTGACGAAGAAGTTTACGACGGGTGCACCTCATTTTATTGAGACCGGACACTGTCAGCCAAGCGGCTTGTCCGAAGAGATGCTGGAAAAGGTGCAGAACACCATGTACCGGGCACTGGATGCGCTGAAGATCAGGAATGGAGCTTCCCATGGGGAGTTCAAGATCACTCCGGAGGGAGATGTCCGTATCATTGAGATCGGGTCCCGCATGGGGGGAGACTGTATTGGTTCGGACCTGGTTCCATTATCTACAGGCTATGATTTTATGGAGATGGTGGTAGATGTGGCATGCGGCAGGGAACCGAATATCGTTCCAAAGCATAAGCCGGGATATGCGCAGATTCGATTTCTTTTTACCATGGAGGATATTGATGAGATGCGTGCTTATGAGAAATCCCACCCAGAGGAGATCTATCGAATCAGTGAACTGGATCTGTCTAATCTGGGACATGTGTCGGATAGCTCCACAAGGCTTGGGTATTATATAATAAAGAGAGATTTGCAGTAGAAAAGAGGATATCAATGCTTTATTCAGTAATTATTCCCTGTTATAAATCCGATCAGACCATTGAACACGTGGTGGATATGACCAGGGAAGAGATGATAAAACTGGGAAGAGGAAATGTGGAATTTGTTCTGGTCAATGATTGTTCTCCGGATGGAGGAAAGACCATTGCAAAGCTTCGTGAGATGGCAGAAAAGCATGCAGATGTGAAAGTGATCGATCTGGCGAAGAATTCCGGACAGCATAATGCGCTGATGGCAGCGCTGCGTCATGCGGATGGAGATATCATCATCGGTATGGATGATGACGGGCAGACTCACCCATCCCAGCTTGGAAAGCTGTTTGAAGCATTGGATCAGGGATATGATCTGGTATATGGATATTATCCGGATAAAAAGCATAACTGGTTCCGGAATCTGGGAAGCCGGTTTAATGATCTGACAGTCAACAGTATGATCAAAAAACCGAAGGATGTACGGACTTCCAGTTATTTCCTTGTGAGAAAATTTGTAAGAGATTATGCCGTTCAATATACAGGCTCCTATACCTATCTGCTGGGACTGTTTATGCGCTGTACCCAGAATATTACAAGTGTGCCGATCAGGCATTTTGACAGGGAGGTAGGCGAGTCAAATTATACGCTGAAGCAGCTGATCCGCCTGTGGTCCAGTATTATCGGATTTTCTGTGATCCCGCTCAGAGTGGCATCCATTGCCGGATTTTTCTTTGCAGGAGTGGGAATGGTAGCGGCAATTGTGGTACTTATTATGAAGCTGGTGAGACCGGATATGTCCATGGGCTGGCCGTCCCTGATGTGTGCAATCTCCTTCTTCTTCGGATTGAATTTTATGTTCCTTGGCATGATTGGAGAGTATCTTGGAAGGATGTTTCTTGGCATGAACCGGGAGCCGCAGTATGTGATCAGGGAGACTTATAATGTAGAGAGGGAAGGGCTGGAATGACAGAAAATAAAAAATCCAACCGGACAAAGATTCTGATCCTTCTGTCCCTGTCACTGGTGATACAGAGCTTAAGCTCTGTATTTATCAAGTATGCGGGACAATATGAGACCTTGTCCAGAGAATTTATCATCTTTTATATACTTGCCGTGGGATGTCTTGGCGTGTTTGCAATTATGTGGCAGCTTCTTCTGGAGCTGATCCCGCTGACAACGGCGTATTTGAGAAAGGGGATTTTGTATATCCTGATACTCATCTGGTCTGTGATTCTTTTCAAAGAGCAGGTGACACTGAACAACATTATCGGAAGTATGATTATTATTGCGGGGATCAGTATACATGGAATGGATGAACATTAGCTATGTACTGGCTTTTCTGGCGGTATTTGTGGCATCTCTGTCACAGATCCTGCTGAAGCAGTCGGCGCAGATGGAGCATAAAAATATTATTTATAAATTTTTGAACTGGCGGGTAATTGTAGGTTACGCGCTGATGTTCGGAACAACGATCATCAATGTATTTGCCTATCGGGGCGTGGAGCTGAAGGTAACACCCATGATCGAGTCTACAGGGATCATCTGGGTGACGATCCTGGCAGTCTTTCTTCTGGGTGAGAGACCGACAAAGCGCGGGATCCTGTCGATTATCGTAACTGTTGTGGGAATCATTGTATTTTCTTTATAAAAATGAGTGAATTATTAAATAAACTGATAGAATATGCGGATTCTGATTATCTGCCCATGCATATGCCAGGCCATAAGCGCCGTATGGGAGAGATTGGCAATCCGTTTTTTATTGATATAACGGAGATCGGCGGTTTTGACAATCTGCATCATGCAGAAGGGATCCTTCTGGAGGCGCAGGAGCGCGCCGCTGCGCTTTACCATTCGGAGGAGACTCATTATCTGGTCAACGGAAGCACGGCAGGAATCTTATCTGCTGTTTCCGGGTGTGTGGCTTTCGGAGGAAAGCTTCTGCTGGCAAGGAACAGTCACAAATCTGCCTACCATGCGGCACTTCTTAGGGGGCTTCAGGTGGAATATCTTTATCCACATTCCGATGACAGTATGGGGATAAACGGTCCGATTTTACCGGAAGATGTGGAAAAGGCATTGAAAAAGGATTCAAAGATCCAGGCAGTTATGGTGACTTCTCCTACCTATGACGGGGTAGTGTCGGATATCAGAGAGATTGCCGGCATTGTCCATGCATATGGGATACCTCTGATCGTGGATGAAGCCCATGGGGCGCATTTTCCGTTTTCAGAGCATTTTCCGGAGGATTCGGTAGTCTGCGGCGCGGATGTGGTCATCCACAGTATGCACAAGACGCTTCCGACGCTGACCCAGACCGCTCTGATCCATATGAACGGCACCAGAATCGACAGGGAAAAGATCCGCAGGTATCTGACTATCTATCAGACCAGCAGTCCGTCCTATGTGCTGATGGCAAGTCTGGATTCGTGTGTGACATGGATCAGGGAACATGGAGACAGGTTCGAGGTTTATTGGAGAGCGCTTCAGAGGTTAAGAGAAGGGCTTCGGAATATGAACTGCCTGGAGCTTATAAGGGTTCCGGGAATGGATGAATCCAAGATCCTGGTATCGACTGTCGGAGCAGGGATCACCGGACATGAGCTGGATACGGTGCTTCGAGAAAACTTCCATGTAGAAATGGAGATGGCATGCAGTACCTATGTATGTGCGATCACGTCGGTCGGCGATACGAAGGAGGATCTGGAAAGGCTGCTGCAGGTATTTATGGAGATCGATAAGAGGCTTTCGGGGCAGCAGAAGTCTGAAAGGGAAAGGGACGACAGGTCGGATGTGATAGTTTCGGCAGAAGGTGTCTGTACGATTCTGGAAGCGGAGGAGAGCCAAAAGGAGGAATGTGCTCTGGAATGTGCGGTGGGAAGGATCAGCGGGGACTTTGTGACGCTGTATCCGCCGGGGATCCCGATCCTTGCGCCGGGAGAGAGGATCAGCGGAAAAATCGCCGAACGGATCATGCAGTACAGGGAAGATGGGTTTGAAATACATGGAATAAATAATAAAAAAATCAAAGTGATGAAAGGAAAAAAATATGAATGGAAAAGTGATTGCGTTTGAGGGAATTGATGGAAGTGGAAAAGGAGTGCAGATTGCTGAAATCGCCAGGAGATTAAAGAAATTAAAAAATGAAGTATTAGTGCAGGATTTTCCTGTATATTCCAGTTTTTTTGGAAGAGAAATAGGAAAGATGCTTTCAGGTGAACACAGCGTCCGTGCGGATATTGTTGATCCGAAATCTATGAGCTTATGGTATGCGCTTGATCGGTATGAATCTTTAAAAAATTTAAATAAAATGGATTATGATTATGTTTTATTCAATAGATCCACATTATCCAGTGCAGTGTATCAAAGTATTCGTATTGGAGAGGATAAAAGGGATGAATTTATTCAATGGCTGTTTGAGCTGGAATTTGATAAATTGGGAATATGGAAACCGGATCTTTATTTTATTTTTGATGTAACAGAAGAGCAGTCAAAGAAAAATGTAGCTCAAAAGGAGCAGAGAAGTTATTTAAAGAGCAAATATGATGTTTATGAAGAATCGCAGGACATTATGAATCAGGCAAGAAATGTATATTTGCGTCAGGCAAGGAGATATGATAATATTTTTATTGTTCCGTGTATGGATGATAAGGGTAATTTTAAAAGTATAGATGAGATTGCTTCATATGTAATGGAAAAAATTTTAAATAGTTATGTATAAGTATAATGAAACGGAGAATGTATTTTATAAAGTAAATTTAAATGAAAAATTTCAGTTACCTCAGATTGTATGGCATATTACAGACAAGTGCCATTTAAGCTGCTTTTATTGTTTCGCAGATAAGACGGGAACAGAGTTTGATGTTTGTGATTTAGATATGTACATATCTAAATTCAGGTATTTAAATATTCAAAAAATTGACATATCAGGTGGAGAGCCTTTGTTATTTGATAATTTGGATCTGCTGTGCGGAAGGCTTAAAAGTGAAGGATTCCAACTAACGCTTACCACAACTGGTATTGGAACAGAAAAAAGTATTAAATGGCTGATACAAAATAGAAATATATTTTCGCGCATTATTCTATCTATGGATATAATGGATGCGGATATTCAAGATATGATATGTGGCGGAAAAAATATTTTAAAAAGAACAAAAGATCTGCATCAGAGATTAATAAAGAACGGATATAAGAAAGTCAGAATAAATACAGTAGCAACCAGATATCTGCTGAATAAATGTGAAATTGTTAAAATGGCAGCATACATGCGTAAAACCGAAGCAGCGGAGTGGTGTATGATAGAGATGTATCCTGCGGCAGGAAATGTACATCTAAAAGAAACTTGCATATCAAGAGAACAATTTCAGTCTATTTTGGATATTGCTGAAAGTTTTATGGAAAATAGTGAAATATGCAGCGTTATTTCCAGGTATTCTGATAATTACAACGGGTACTGGATTTTAGTCCCTGATGGAAGCTTATTTATGAGATCTGTCAATTTTACTGAAAATATGAAAATTTCTCTAAGAGAATGTAAAGAAGATGAGATAAAGAATTATATTGTACAAGGGGGTATAAATTTTCCCGGAAAGGAGTAAAATGGAATTTTCTATTATTAATAAAGAACAGGATGAAATGATAAATGTAATACTGAAAGAGTTGTGTGAGGTTTTTGAACATGAAGATAAAGTCCAAAATGTTCGGGTACATAGCACGCAGATTAAGGAAACAAAATGCATATTTGTGGAAGAACTCTGCTTTACTCTGGCTACAGGAATTGGTATAAATTTTATATATGATATGTTAAAAGGCATCTTAAAAAAATATAAAAACTCTCAGGAATTGAAAAGAAATACTAAAATTACAATAAAAGAAGGAGAGAAGATCATTACTGTTGAGGTAGATGAAGTAATGAGCAAGTAACAGATATATGTTATCAGTTTTATCAATTGGAATATCAAAATATAATGATGAAAGCAGAAATATTCCATGTGCTGAAGCGGATGCTCAAAGAGTCTATGATATTTTTCAAAAGATAATGGAAGAAGAATTTTCTGAATATACAAGTATCTGTATACATAATACTACTGTGAGTGAGATTAGAAGCTTGTTAGTGTCATATGAAAATATTCTTCATGCAAATGACATTTTCGTGTTTTACTTCAGTGGGCACGGGGAGATAAATGCACAGACTCTTGATCTGTGTTTGGGAAATTCAGATGACAATTATGCCCGGTGGAATTTGAGTATGTTGGAGTTAATATCTGTTCTTGGGCGATTTTCCTGTAAAGTAATTATAATTTTAGATTGTTGTTATTCTGGCAGAAGTATCAATTTGAGCACGCTGGAGGAGGGGTATGGAAGCTCTAATATTACGATTTTATCCTCTTCATCAGAATATCGTATATCTGGATATAGCAGCGAGGGAAGTGAATTTACCAATGAATTTTGTAAAACGCTTTCAAAATTATATTACAGTCAAAAAGATATAAGTATTAATAGTATCTTTGAAGTAATGAAGAGTTCTCTGTGTAATTTTTCCGGGCAAGTCAAAATGGGAGAACGTAGCACTGGTATCGTAATAAAAAAATTCTTTAAAGATCCTCAAAAGGTACAACAGTTTGGACAGGAGTTTGTAAATCGTCTGGAAAGACTGAATTTTGATACGAGAGAAATATTCTGGTATTCTATTTTGGAGCTTCCAGATTCATATAAACTGGAGGTTTTGGAATATTATTTTAACAATAAAAAAATTTCTTCTGAACCACATTGGATTGTCAGGAGAGCCGTAGGCAGTGTTATTAGTTCTATTAAAGACAGAAAAAGAGCAAAAGATTTATTAAGCAGGATATGCAGTTCTGAGAACTGGATGGTTCGATGTATTGGATATAATGGTGCTAAATATGACAAGGATGAAGATGTATTTAAATTGTTAAAGAAAGAACGGGAAAATATTACTGGATGTATGGACATTGTGTGGCTGGCGAATTTATATTTTTTTGACCGAAAGGATGTTGCTTATTCTGAGATTTTTTCCACAAATCTGATGAAGAGTTCCTGGGGAATGATTGATTTGTGGAAAAGAATGCCTGTCAATTGTCTTATTTCTGAAAAGTTCAATGCGTTTAAAGCAAATTCTGAAAGCGAAAAGGTACTCTCCGGTTTTGAAAAATATATTTATTATGTAGAAAATAGCGAGACAATAAATGATTTTATATCCTATATATTTAAGGCTAAGAAGAGAGGACGTTTACCGGAAAATACATCTCAAAAATGGATATTATCAATTATACAGGGAAATTGGAGAGATCAGACGAAGCTTGATTTAGAGGATTATTTAAAAAATCATCAGACAGCAGGTGAGGATATGCTCCAGTTAAGTGATATGCCATTTGTTGAATTAAAAATGGGATTGCTTGATTTCTTTTGCAAAAATCCTATATATGTGGATAAATATAAAAAATATTTACAATGGGCATTAGAAGACGAGCATCCTTGGGTTGTCAGAACTGCATTGCCAATATTTAAAGATGAAAAAGCCTTATTGCAAAAAATTGATATTGGAAAGTATGACAGAAAAATATATCCTGGAGTCTTTGACTTGATAATCGAGATGGCAAAGTATAAAATAGATGTTGTACCATATTTAGAAAAAGGTAATCTGCATTTAACAGAGCAGGAATGGGAAAGTTTGCAGTGGGCTGTTTCTATGGAAAAATAACACGATAGGAAAATGGAACCAAGTGTGCTATACTTAAAAAGATAAGCCATGTGGGCAGACGGAGGTGAGCGTTATGGCGGGATTTGCTGATATTCTTGGACATGAACAGACAATCGCACATATGAAGCATGCGATCCACTTGAGGAAAGTATCTCATGCCTATATTATCAATGGAGAAAAAGGTTCAGGTAAGAAGCTTCTGGCAGGGATTTTCGCTCAGACGCTGCAGTGTCAGGAAAAGGGGACAGAGCCCTGTATGAAGTGCCAGTCCTGCAGACAGGCGGTGAGCATGAATCAGCCGGATATCATCCGGGTGACCCATGAGAAGCCCAATACAATCAGTGTGGAAGACATCAGGGCGCAGATCAATGGCGATATTATGATCAAGCCATACAGCAGTCTTTATAAAATATATATTGTGGATGAAGCGGAGAAGCTGACGGTGCAGGCACAGAATGCACTGCTGAAGACCATTGAGGAGCCGCCGTTATATGCGGTGATCCTGCTTCTGACCACCAATGCGGGAATGCTGCTTCCAACCATTCAGTCCAGATGCGTAAGGCTGGATCTGAAGCCGGTAAAGTCGGAGCTTGTGAAGCAGTATCTGATGGAGCAGCTTGAGATACCGGAGTATCGGGCGGATATCTGCACTGCCTTTGCGCAGGGAAATGTGGGAAAGGCAAAGAGGCTTGCACTGTCGGAAAGCTTTGGAGAGATGCTGGAGCATGTGCTGCATCTGGTGAAATACATATCCGAGATGGAGACCAGTGACCTGATCGAGGATCTGAAGAAGATCAATGCCTATAAAATGGAGATCGATGATTATCTGGATCTTCTGATGCTGTGGTACAGGGATGTACTGCTGTTCAAGGCGACCCGTGATGCGGACAGCCTCATCTTCTCGGATGAACTGATCAGTATCCGTGAGAAAGCAAAGAACAGCTCCTACGAGGGACTGGAACTGATCATCAAGGCATTGGATAAGGCGAAGGTCCGGCTGAATGCCAATGTGAATTTTGATATGGCGCTGGAGCTTCTACTGTTGACAATGAAGGAGAATTAATCATGATAAAAGTAATTGGTGTACGTTTCCGTCATGCTGGAAAGATCTACTATTTTTCCCCGGGGAAGCTGAAAATTCATACAGGAGACCATGTGATCGTGGAGACGGCACGGGGCGTGGAATATGGCTATGTGGTCATAGGGAACAGGGATGTGACGGACGATAAGGTAGTACAGCCCTTAAAGCCGGTCATCCGGCTTGCAACCGTACAGGATGATGAGCAGGCAGACGCCAATCGTGCAAAGGAGAAGGAGGCATTTAAGATATGTCAGGAGAAGATCCGGAAGCATAATCTGGAGATGAAGCTGATCGATGCAGAGTATACCTTTGACAATAATAAGGTGCTGTTTTATTTCACCGCAGACGGAAGGATTGATTTCCGTGAGCTGGTCAAGGATCTGGCGGCTGTTTTCAAGACCCGTATTGAGCTGCGTCAGATCGGTGTGAGAGATGAGACCAAGATTCTGGGAGGCATCGGAATCTGCGGAAGACCGCTGTGCTGCCATACCCATCAGTCAGAGTTCCTTCCGGTGTCCATTAAGATGGCGAAGGAGCAGAATCTGTCTCTGAATCCGACGAAGATCTCCGGGGTATGCGGGCGTCTCATGTGCTGTTTAAAGCATGAGGAAGAGACCTATGAGGAGCTGAACAGCAGGCTTCCCAATGTGGGCGATTATGTGACGGCGAGAGACGGAAGCAAGGGCGAGGTAAGCTCTGTGAATGTGCTGCGGCAGCAGGTAAAGGTAATCGTGACTCTGGAAAATGAAGAGAAGGAGATCCGGGAATATAAGGTGGAGGAGTTAAGGTTCAAGCCCCGCCGCAAAAAAGAAAAGAACAACCGGAACCATTCCGAGGACAAGGAGTTAAAGCAGTTAGAGGCACTGGAACGCAGGGAAGGAAAATCAAAGTTAAATGACAACTAAAAAAGGGATTCTGTATTTATGCGCAACACCCATTGGAAATCTGGAGGATATGACCTTTCGGGTGGTGCGCACACTGCAGGAGGTGGATCTGATCGCGGCGGAGGATACAAGGAACAGTATTAAGCTTCTGAACCATTTTGATATCCATACGCCCATGACCAGTTATCATGAATATAATAAGATCGAAAAGGGCCGTTCACTGGTGAAGCGGCTTCTGGAAGGGCAGAGCATAGCCCTGATCACGGATGCCGGGACACCGGGAATCTCAGATCCCGGGGAGGATCTGGTACGTATGTGCCAGGAGGCGGGGATCACAGTGACGTCTCTTCCGGGAGCCTGCGCCTGTGTAACGGCTTTGACTTTATCCGGTCTTCCTACCAGAAGATTTTGTTTTGAAGCATTTCTTCCGACTGACAGGAAGGAGCGGAGAATGATATTGGAGGAGCTTCTCAGTGAGACCCGGACCACGATCATCTATGAAGCGCCGCATCGGCTGCGGAAGACCCTTCAGGAGCTTCTGGACGTGCTGGGAAACCGAAGGCTGACCATCTGCAGAGAGCTGACAAAGAAGCATGAGACTGCTTTTGTGACAACGCTTGCGGATGCGCTGGTATTTTACGAGAACCAGGAGCCGAAGGGAGAGTGTGTCCTTGTGCTGGAGGGCAGATCCCGGGAAAGCATGGAGGAAGAAAAGCAGAGAAGCTTTCAGGAGATGTCTCTTCAGGAGCATATGAAGCTTTATGAGGATCAGGGAATGGACAGAAAAGAAGCCATGAAACAGGTGGCGAAGGACAGGGGAGTCGGCAAGAGAGAGATTTATCAGGCGCTTCTTTGTGAGACACCGTAGGGAAAAGGGATCAGGATATGGAGATAGAGCTGAAAAGCACAGAGCGGCTGGATGAGCTGCACAGGAACGGATACCGGATCATACAGGATCCGGATCGCTTCTGCTTTGGAATGGATGCCGTGCTGCTGTCCGGCTTTGCACGGGTGAAGCCGGGAGAGCGGGTACTGGATATGGGGACGGGGACAGGGATCATCCCCATACTTCTGGAGGCGCGAACCAAAGGAGAGTCCTTTACCGGGCTGGAGATCCAGCCGGAGAGTGCAGATATGGCAAGGAGAAGCGTCCGGCTGAATGATCTGGAGGACAGAGTCCGTATTGTGACAGGAGATATCAAGGAGGCGGACCGTATCTTCGGTGCCGCCTCCTGTCATGTAGTGACCTGTAATCCTCCTTATATGACCGCGAATCATGGGCTGCAGAATCCGGAGCAGCCCAAAGCGATCGCCCGTCATGAGGTGCTTTGTACACTGGAGGATGTGATCGGGCAGGCTTCCCGGCTTTTAATGCCGGGAGGCAGATTCTATATGGTACACCGTCCCTTCCGGCTGGCCGAGATCATGACAGGGCTGTGTGCCCACGGACTGGAGCCTAAAAGGATGCGGCTTGTATATCCCTTTGCGGACCGGGAGCCGAATATGGTGCTTCTGGAGGCTTTGAAGGGCGGAAGACCCCGGATCACGGTGGAGAAGCCGCTGATCATCTACAAAGAGCCGGGGAAATATATGGATGAGATCTATGATATATACGGATACTGAGATGTGAGTTATGAAAGAGCAGAAAAATGATTTTGGAAAGGGCAGTATGGCTGCCAATATTATGAGTATGGCGGTTCCCATGACCGTTGCTCAGGTATTAAATATTTTGTACAATCTGGTGGACCGGATGTATATCGGGCATATTCCGGGGGCATCCTCGCTGGCGTTGACCGGAGTAGGGCTGACATTTCCCATCGTAAGCATGGTGATGGCATTTGCCAATCTGTTCGGGATGGGAGGAGCGCCGCTGTGTTCCATTGCGCGGGGGGAGGGAAAGCTGGAGGAAGCCGAGAAGATCATGCAGAATGCATTCTGGATGCTTCTCATGACCGGTGTTGTTCTGACGGCAGGCTTTCTTCTTCTGCGGCATCCGCTGATGTATGCGTTCGGTGCAAGTGATGAGACGTATCCCTATGCGGATGCCTATCTGACCATTTACCTGTTGGGAAGTATTTTTGTAATGGTGGGGCTTGGAATGAATCCCTTCATCAACTCCCAGGGCTTCGGAAAGGTGGGGATGGTGACCGTTGCCATGGGAGCGGCAGTCAATATTATTCTTGATCCGATCTTCATATTTGGTCTTCATATGGGAGTGCAGGGGGCAGCGCTGGCAACGGTCATTGCACAGATGTGCTCGGCGCTGTGGGTACTGTGGTTCCTGACCGGGAAGAAGGCGATTCTGAGGCTGAGGCTTGGGAAGCCCCGAGTGGACTGGCAGATCGTAAAGAGGATCGTATCCCTTGGAACGGCAACCTTTGTCATGAGCTTTACCAACAGTATCGTCCAGGTTGTCTGCAACCGGCAGCTTCAGATCTATGGAGGCGACCTTTATGTGGGAGTTATGACCATCTTGAATTCTGTGCGGGAGGTACTGGTCATGCCGGTTATGGGTCTGGTCAACGGAGCGCAGCCGGTCATCGGCTTTAATTACGGAGCGAAGGAATACCGGCGGGTCAAGCAGGGGATCCGGTTTATGACAACCGCATGCATTTTGTATACCTGTGCGGCGTGGATCCTGACGCTTGCGGAACCGGAGCTGTTCATCCGTATCTTTAATGATGAAGAGGCACTGGTATCGGCAGGAGTGGGTGCCATACATATTTACTTTTTTGGATTTTGTTTTATGGCGCTTCAGTTTTCCGGACAGTCTACCTTTCAGGCGCTGGGTGAGGCAAAGTATGCGATCTTCTTTTCTATCTTCCGAAAGGTTGTCATCGTTGTGCCGCTGACTCTTCTGCTTCCGCTTCTGCCGGGAGTAGGGCTGTACGGAGTGTTTCTGGCAGAGCCTGTATCAAATCTGATTGGCGGATGCGCCAGCTTTTTCACCATGCTTGCCGTGGTATGGCGGAGAAAATTAAACGGCGGGAATGAGGGAGGAATGTGTAATGCTTGAAAATGTGGTTTTTGGTCTGAATGCCATACTGCCTATATTTTTACTGGCATATCTGGGATATATACTGAGGCATAAAAATTGTATATCAGAGAAGGGGTTTGCGGATCTGAACTGGTTCTGCTTTAAGATCATCCTGCCGGTGATGCTGTTCAGGAGCGTGTATACTTCAGACTTTGAAGCGGATTTTGATCCGCTCATGCTCGTCTATGGAGTGGGAGTCGTGCTGGTATTTTCTCTTGGACTCTGGATCATATGTACCTTTGTGATCAAGGATAAAAAGAAGAGAGGTTCCTTTGTTCAGGCGAGCTTTCGAAGCAATTATGTGATCATGGGAACTGCCATTATGGATGTGGTCTATGACGGCGGAAGCGGTATGGCGACCCTGATGCTGGCGATCGTCATTCCGGTATATACCATCGTCTCCACTCTTGTGCTGACGACCTGCGGAAGCGGCGGAAAGCTGAATCTGTTTTCCATCCTGAAAAAAACCTTTCAGAACCCGATCATCATCGGCATCCTGCTTGGACTTTGCTGTAATCTGGTGAAGCTTCCCATGCCGGATTTTGCCATGACAACTCTGGGTCATATCGCAAATATGGCGACTCCGGTGGCGCTTCTGACGGCGGGCTCCAAGATCCAGGTGGGAAGCTGTATCAATCGTTATTCCGTGTCTTCAGCGGTTCTGAAGCTTCTGGTGGAGCCTCTGATCTTTGTACCTGCTGCAGTTTTTCTGGGACTTCGCGGAGAAGCGCTGATGGCATTGTATATTCTGTTCTCTTCTCCGTCTGCGATTACCAGCTATTCTATGGCAAGCAACATGGGCTGTGATGAACATGTGGCGGCAGACTGCGTGTTTGTCTCTACGCTGTTCAGTGTGGTGACCTTTACCATTGGAATCACCATCCTGCGGACCTTCCAGCTGATCTAGGAGAATAACGATGAAAATCATTGCGCGTATTCATACCGACTTTCCGGAAAAGTTCGGAATCCCCAGACAGAGCGGTCTGGTGCAGGAGCTGAAGGGAAAGGTCGTATTTGAGCCGGAGTTCAGAAATCCGGAAATCGTAAGAGGGCTGGAGGAGTTTTCTCATATCTGGCTTCTGTGGCAGTTTTCTGAATCGAAAAAGGAGAACTGGTCGGCAACCGTGAAGCCTCCAAGACTGGGAGGGAAGAAAAGAATGGGGGTATTTGCCACCCGTTCCCCTTATCGCCCCAATGATATTGGTCTGTCCTGTGTGCGTCTGGAGCGGGTGGAGCTGGAAGAAGGGGCAGGACCGGTCCTCTATGTGACCGGAGCAGATATGCTGGACGGTACACCCATCTATGATATTAAGCCTTATATTCCGCTGTCAGATTGTCATCCGGAGGCATTGGAGGGTTACACGGAAGAGACGAAGAAGCATGAGCTGACGGTGGTATTTCCGGATGAACTGCTGAAGCGGTATCCAAGGGAGAAGCAGGAGACGATCCAGAAGGTGCTTGCTCAGGATCCCCGCCCTGCCTATGTGCAGGATCCGGAGCGTATCTACGGACTTGGCTTTGCCGGTTTTGATGTGAAGTTCCGGGTGGAAGGACAGGTGCTTACTG
Organism: Clostridiales bacterium; assembly: GCA_018376135.1. Classification (GTDB taxonomy): domain Bacteria; phylum Bacillota; class Clostridia; order Lachnospirales; family Lachnospiraceae; genus Hominiventricola. The sequence goes on from JAHABX010000035.1 coordinate 18,050, forward strand.
TGTGTGATGTGGTAAAACCTGAAAATAGTTAGAATGGATTTTTAAGACCTCTCGTAAAATGTAGAGATACATTTTACGGGAGTTTTTTTATGAATTATCTGTGGGCAGGCATGATGCTGATCTCAATTGTATACGGGGCAATTCACGGGACCATTCCGGAGGTGACCCAGGCAGCGCTGGATTCTTCCAAGGAGGCGGTCACGCTTTGTATTACCATGCTTGGAATTCTTTCCTTTTGGATGGGACTGATGCAGATCGGAACCGCAGCGGGACTTATAGGAAGGATGACCCGCGGAATCCGTCCGGTTCTGGGATGGCTGTTTCCGGGAATTCCAAAAAACCATCCGGCGATGGAGCAGATCGCAGTCAATTGTATTGCCAATGTCCTGGGACTTGGCTGGGCGGCGACTCCTGCGGGACTGAAAGCAATGGAAGAGCTGAATGCGCTGGAGGAAGACCGGCGGAAGGGGAGACTTCCGGGGAAGCCCAGTCCGACCGGTACAGCCAGCTATGAAATGTGTGCCTTTCTGGTGCTCAATATTTCCTCTCTGCAGCTGATCCCGGTAAATATCATTGCATACCGGAGTCAGTACGGAAGCGTGGATCCCACTGCAATTGTAGGTCCGGCCATTGTGGCGACTGCCATAAGCACGGCGGTGGGGGTGGTGTTCTGTAAGATCATGGAAAAAAAATGAGGAACGTAAGGTTCCTCGTTTTTTGCGTGATAAATGATGATTTTAAAGATGGTTACCTGGTTCACGAAAATATTTTAATCCTTCTGAGAAGCATTCTTCGGGGGATTTTTCCCATCCAAGTGCAATTTGATGCCAGAGTTTATCATATTTTAGTAAGCTCCAATAGTAAGGCTTGTCTATGTTATCGTGTGGATGTTCTGTAAGTAATATTTTAATGGCATATTCAGCTTCCATTTTACAAAGATCCTCCAATGAAGTATAATTGTGGCAGAGTATCCATTTAATTATATACATAGGGTGAGGAGATTATGCATGTTTAATGAGAATGAGAAAAATGATTTGAATAAATTAATAGAAATGGGCAAAAAGCAGGCAGATAAACTCAGCTCTATGATTATAACCAATTATTTTGTAGGGTTTCCGTCCGAAAGGCAGACGGAAAATACATACAATGAAATGATTACATATTTAGAGCAGGCGGGGATTGAAATCATAGATGATGATTCGGAAATCGAACAGGAAGATGAATCTACTCCGGTTCCGGAAATACGTCCTTTTGATCCAAGCAAAATTGATATAGATATGAAAACGATGGAATTATCCAGTATCATAAAACGTTTAGAATATAATGAGATCAATATGGATACGGATTTTCAGAGAAAAAGCGGGTTGTGGACAAATGTACAAAAAAGTCAGCTAATAGAATCCCTGCTTCTTCGCATACCGATTCCGGCTTTTTACTTTGATGGAGGAGTCAAAGATAATTGGTTGATTATTGACGGCTTGCAGCGAATTACGGCGTTAAAAGAATTTGTGGTGGATAAAACACTGGAGCTTACGGGGCTTGAATTTTTCCATGATCTGGAGGGGATGAAATTCTCCGAACTTCCCCGTGCCTTTACCAGGCGGATTGAGGAGACGAATATCGTTGCTTATATCGTAAAAGGAGGGACGCCTCCAAATGTAAAATATAATATTTTCAAAAGAATTAATACAGGTGGCCTGGAATTAAAACCACAGGAGATTCGGCATGCATTATATCAGGGAAGTGCAACAAAGCTGTGTAAAAAGCTTGCAAAGCTTCCGGAGTTTCAGGTAGCGACAACCTATAGTATTCGGGATGACCGGATGATGGATCAGGAATTTGTACTTCGATTTGTAGCTGTCTGCTATTATGGAATTGATAAATATGAAGGGATTCCGGATAACTATCTGAATGGAGCAATGGAATATTTGAATTCCAGTATTTGTGTTCCTGAATCTGAAATGGAAGAACAGTTTAAAAGGGTCATGCTTGCATCAAAAAATATTATGGGAAAATATGCCTTCAGAAAACTGGGAGAAAATGGAATCCGCCGTCCTGTTAATAAAGCAATTTATGAAGCATGGTGCAGGAGCTTGTTTTTCCTGGATGATTTGGAGATTCAGGTATTAGAGGATTGTAAAAGCAAGGTTTACGATCGGTTTTTGGAACTTTGCAACGATATGGTATTTTTACAGGCAATCAAGGCAAGTGATAAGAAATCTTTTTCCATACGTTTTGCATGTATGAACGGTATGATAAAGGAGGTTTTACATGATACAAAAAATTAAAGCAGATAATTTTAAGTGTTTTGAGCATATCTCACTGGAATTGTCAGGATTGAATCTGTTATCAGGTATCAACAGTATGGGAAAGTCTACCCTGGTTCAGATGCTGCTTTTGCTGAGGCAATCTTATGATCAGAATGCATTGGAAAAGGGAATTTATTTGAATGGTAAATATACGAACCTTGGAATTGGAAGAGATGTTTTGTATACAGATGCCAAAGAAAATTTGATCCGAATATCCATTGAAGATGAGCAGAGACAGTTGTATACCGAGTATGATTATAATGGGGCAGCAGATTTCCTTAAACTGACAAGTTCGGTTCAGATGGATGAAGTAAAGGATATAAACTTATTTGGGAATGGTTTTCATTACATAGCGGCAGATCGGCTGGGTCCACAGAGCAGTTATGAAAAGTCATATTATGAAGTATGGGAAAACAAGCAGGTTGGAAACCATGGCGAGTATGCGGTGCATTATCTTCATACGCATGAGCTGGAGGATGTGGAAAATGAGAGAGTGTTGTATGATGGAGAGGAAAATATACGCCTTTTGAAGCAGGTAGAGTGCTGGATGGGAGAAATTACACCTGGTATTTCGCTGCGTATGGAAGAATACGGTCACAGCAATCGAATTGGATTGACGGTACATCAGGAAGGAAATATAGGTGCAGATTATTTTACCGCACAAAATGTGGGATTTGGAATCTCCTATGTGCTTCCGATCGTGTTATCTTTATTAAAAGCAAAGAGTGGAGAATTATTGATTTTAGAAAATCCAGAAGCGCATCTTCATCCGAAAGGACAGAGAAAGATGGGCGAATTGATCGCAAGGGCAGCACAGGGCGGCGTACAGATTATTTTAGAGACGCATAGTGACCATGTGTTAAATGGTATCCGTTTGTGTGCAAAAAAGGGAGAAATTAACCCGGATATTGTGAAATTATATTATTTTACAAGGGAAAAGCGGAGAGAAAGCGGAGAAGACAGGATTGTGCCTGTAGTGGAAAATCCTGTTTTGAACAAAGATGGAAGGCTGAGCTTCTGGCCGGAAGGCTTTTTTGATGAATGGGATAAAGCGATTGACGATTTGTTTTAGAGGGATAATACAATGCAAATGATTTTAAATGAATTGTCAGCTGGCTTTCCGACAGCAACAAAAGATGAAGGAAAGCGGATCATGACTTACTTTCTGAATACATGCTTTGAGGTAAAAAAGATCATACAAAATGACAGTATTCTGCTGGATCGGGATTATCAGTCCTTCGAGCTGGCACAGGGATACCGGATAGAGCAGTGGAGAAACGATCCCGCAGTGGATGTGGAAAGTAAAAGGAAATTTCGTACTCTTTTAAATAAATCTGTTGTGTACAATTCCAAAGAATTTGAGAAGGATGGTGATTTCGGAGCAGAATTTCAGTGTCATGGACATTCATCAAAAGGCTGCCTTTTAGTCTATGAAATGGATGGCGTGGCAGTAAGCTTTTTGAGCAGAGAGTGCTGGAAGCTGCCGGAAATTGAAGGTGAATATCTGGAACTTCTTGATGATGGGACATTAGAGCAGTGTCAGGTTAAAATCCCCAATGTATCCTTTGATGAGAATGTGGAATTATTCAAAAGTTATTATGAGAAAAAGAGAGAAGAGTGGCGATACACGAATATTGTATCGGGGCAGGATATCTTGAAAATTGCGGAAACGGTGTTTCCGAACCTGGTGTTCTGCGAAAATGCAATTCAGGGCTGCAGAAGAGATGTGGGAGTATCAGAAGCCGGGCAAGTTTATAAGCGCTTATTGGAATTGCAGCGGGCTGCGGAGACAATGGGAAATAAGTTTGATAGAGATAGTTTGACAAAAGCAACCCCTGAGTCGGGAGCAACCCTGGAGCGTTTTTCGGAAGAACATACCTTCTGCCTTCCGGATGGCGGGGAACAGATATTTTCCTGGCACACACGGTATACGGGTGGTTATGCCGGGCGAATTTTCTTTCATCCCAGACCGGAAAGCAAAACTATCTACATAGGACATGTGGGACACAAACTTCCTACCGTTAAATATCATTAAGATGTATCAATACCCTCAGTGTACACTGAGGGTATTGGTTTTCTATGGTTTTATCCTATCATAGAAGACCTGATTTATGTTTTTCTGACGATTCAGTTTTGAGTGGCTGGATCAGTAATCATCAATGCAGATAGTTTCCCCCAGGATCTCCCTTTGGGCATAGAGTGTCATATTGTCTCTGGAACCGATGCTCCATTTGACCAGTGTCATACATCGGTTCTCAATCTCGATACCGGTGATTCCGGATGGGTGAATGCAGCTTCCGGCGTTAAAGTAAGGAGATTCCCGGGTGCCGATCATGGGGTGGTGGGTATGTCCTGTGATCAGGATATGCCCGTTTTCTTCAGCCCAGGCAGTCAGACGCTTTTCAGACTGCTTTTTACGGGTATTGTTTTTGGCGGCACTGGTCGGATCTGGGATTCCCAGATATTCCAGCGGTTTCCATACATAACGGACAAGGAAGCGGGAAAGCCGCCAGAAGGTGCTGTTTAGCAGATCTGCCTGATGCCCATGGGTCAGGTAGATATCCTTCTGATTTTCCTGGTCCTGAAGAATGATACCGGAGTAATAGGTGATCCCGGGAAACAGAGGAAGCTCACAGAGTCTTTGGTCACAATAACAGGAGCAGAGATGCTTTTGCGGAAAATGAAGATTTTTCTTGACAAGGTCGTGATTTCCGTACAGTGCATACATACGGTCATCCTGATAGTATTCTGCCAGCATTTCAAAGCTTTCCCGATGCATTTCTTTGATGAGGCGGACAGAGCGGTTCTCCCACAGCTCATCTCCGTCTCCCAGTTCCAGATAGGTAAAATCCCATTGAAAATAATATTTCAGGGCAGCCAGATAAAGGTATTCATTTTTCAGAAAATTATCGTTGGCACTGCCTGTTCCGCGGTGGCAGTCACTGAAGAGAATATACCTGGAATGCCGGGTCAGAGGAAGATATAAGGCATTCCGGAATGCCCGGTCGATTCGGGAACTGGTGGACATCAGCTTCTCCGGTATTTTCTTCTGGATCTTTGTCTATGACGATTTCGGAAGTATATCAGGCGGCGGAACGGAGCCGGAAGGAAGAGATAGAGATACAGGATACGGTCCAGCGTACAGCAGAGAGGCTGTGTGATCCGGAGAAATAATCTGCAGAATATCCGGTTCTTCCACTGTGAGAAACGGACGGTGAACCAAAACGTGCTGCGCGGCTGTGGAGTATGAGGTGCGGAAAAGGTGAGGGTGACGGTGAGTCCGCAGATAAACAGATCACATCTTCGATACCCGGTTTTAAGCAGGCTGTCTGTGAAGCTCTGCAGCATGTAGCAGTCCGGGAAGGAGAGAGAGACCTGCATGATCAGATCCTCCGGCTCGCAATAGGTGCCGGGGCAGAATCCGGTCAGCCACCAGTGAGGCTGTTCTATGCTGAACAGGCGGCATCCCCGGTGATAAAGCTCAATGGAAACGGGCAGAAGCCCGGAGCCGGATATTCCGTGGAAAAGAGTACGATCATACTGATTCGGCGTGAGAAGCGTGTCGGCACAGTAGATCCCCACCTCACCGCCTGCATTCATTCCATATTGTCCTTTCCAGAATTCAATCAGCCAGGTCTGACCCTGCCATGGAAAGTATATGGGTTCACAGTCGAATACCATGCTAAAATGAACGGCGCTTCTGTCATACTGAGCACAGTAGCCAAATTCCTTCTGCCAGGCATCCAGTTCAGAGGTGACAATGTCCTGCGGGGAATAGTAGGAGAACCCCAGGGGAGTCAGCAGTTCGTCTGCCAGATTGCGCTTCCGGCAGTTGCTCATGGAGCAGATTGTGCGTATGGTATATTTTTTCCGCCTGAAGCACCAGACAGAGAGAAAGGCACAGAGCAGAAGAAGGAGTGTCAGGAGCATATACATAACATAATGTCCTTTTTGAAGGTTTGTATTATTATATGTCGCTCTATCTTCTGCGCCACAGCTTATACACTGCAGTTATGATAATCACGATTCCTGTTACTGCGTAGAGCAGGACCGGCTGACTGACTTTGCCTGCAATAAAGATACTGGTGGGTCCATCGGCTCCGCCGATAATAGAAACAGAGGTTTCACAAAATGGCGTTGTTTTCCAGAGGAAGAACAGACAGATCAGTAAAAGAACAGCGCTTAAAATGACCAGTATGGTTCCCGGGATATCCTTTCTGCGGAAATTATGAGGCGAGGTATTTTCAAGGATCTCGGCTGCAATTGCGTGGGGAGCCCCAAGTCTTGCCACGGCTTCCTCCTCGGAAAGCTGCTGCTCCATCATATCGGATAAAAATTCATCATAATAGCTGATGTTTTTCTGGAGTTCTGAAGGCTTCAGGCACCTCAGCTCTTTTCTCAGTTCCTTTAAAAATGTGGTCTTATTCATGGCTGCGTCATTCCTTTCCTGAAATAAAATGTATAACCCGAAGAAGCTCGTCCTGCTCGGAGGCAAAGGCATCCAGATGCTGCTGTCCATGAGCAGTGATCCGGTAATATTTTCTAAGACGATTATGATACTCGACCGTATAGGTGTCTACATAATGCTCCGTTTCCAGTCTCCGAAGGATCGGATACAATGTGGATTCGGATAATTCGATATAGGCGGAAATATCCCGGATGATCTGATAACCGTAGGATTCCTTCTGGCGAAGCTGTGCCAGTACACAATACTCCAGCAGTCCTTTTTTTATTTGTGCATCCATAAAATACCTCCTTTTGTATATTACTATATATTGCATAGTATATAAAGTCAAGTCCAATATCAGAAAAATCCGGATATAAAACCTTGCGTAATCATTACCCGGGAATTATAATTAGGAAAGAACATACGTTTGCAAAAACAGAAAGGATAAGCTATGGAACAATTGAGTCTGTTTGATGACCGGGAGAAAAGCGCTCCCCTTGCCAGCCGTCTACGCCCGGAGACTCTGGAGGACTATGTGGGACAGAAGCATCTGCTTGGAAAGGGAAAGCTATTGCGTCAGTTGATCGAGAGGGATCAGATCTCTTCTATGATATTCTGGGGTCCGCCCGGAGTGGGGAAGACGACGCTTGCGAGGATCATTGCCAACCGGACGCAGGCTTCCTTTGTGGAGTTCAGTGCAGTGACCAGCGGTATCCGCGAGATCAAGGATGTAATGCAGCAGGCGGAGCAGAACCGGAGGCTGGGTATACAGACCCTCTTGTTTGCAGATGAGATCCATCGATTTAATAAGGCGCAGCAGGATGCATTTCTTCCTTATGTGGAGAAGGGGAGTATTATTCTGGTAGGAGCGACAACGGAGAATCCATCCTTCGAGATCAATTCCGCACTTTTGTCCCGGTGTAAGGTATTTGTGCTGAAAGCACTGGATGAAGAGGACCTGACGGAGCTTCTTACCCATGCACTGCACAGTCCGAAAGGCTTTGGAACCATGGATATTGCCATAGAAGAAGCTCATCTGCGTGTCATTGCCCGTTTTGCCAACGGAGATGCAAGGACAGCACTCAATACGCTGGAGATGGCAGTGCTGAACGGGGAGATGAATGCAGGCGGAAGGATCCATGTGGACGAGACAGTGCTTTCTCAGTGTATGAACCGCAGATCTCTCCTGTATGATAAGAATGGAGAAGAGCACTATAATCTCATATCTGCCCTTCATAAGTCCATGCGCAACAGTGACCCGGATGCGGCAGTGTACTGGCTGTGCAGGATGCTGGACGGAGGAGAGGAACCTCTCTATATTGCCAGAAGGCTGGTGCGTTTTGCCAGTGAAGATGTGGGAATGGCGGATTCTCAGGCACTTCAGGTGGCGGTTGCCGCTTATCAGGCGTGTCATTTTCTGGGAATGCCGGAATGTGATGTACATCTGACGCATGCGGTGGTTTATCTGTCTATGGCACCTAAGTCCAATGCTCTTTATGCGGCATGCGAGACATGCAAAAAGGATGTAAGAGAGCTTCCCGCAGAGCCTGTGCCGCTGCAGATCTGCAATGCGCCCACCGGACTTATGAAGGAGCTGGATTATGGAAAGGGATATATCTACGCCCATGATACGGAGGAAAAGTTGTCCAGAATGAAGTGTCTGCCGGACAGCCTGGAAGGAAGGCGGTATTATCAGCCTACAGAGCAGGGGGCGGAAAAGCAGGTAAAGGAGAAGCTGGAGAGGATTCTTTGCTGGAAAATGTCGGTGACATAGAATCGGTGTGTCCCCTTGTACACTGAGGGTAGGATGAGAAGAGGATATTACAAGATCATCTGATCAGACGATCTTACAATACCCTCTTTCTTTTCAACCTAAAATCCCATTTTTTTGAGGGCTTTTTTATAATGCTTTTCTGCTTCTGGATCTGAAACGCTTATGATCACATCGAATGTGCGGTCGTCAAGTATGTTTTTACTGCAGTACCAACCGACATCAAAAAGGCATTCGGTAATAGCTTCACTGGTAAGTTTTGCAATTTTTTTGTCTTTTGGAATTTCGTCGACATAAAAAATAAATCCTCCTTTTTGTTCTTGGATTGCTGTAACCAATTTTTGGGCATACATTTTTTTTGTATCTTCTTTAATGGATTTATTATCAATGACAACGATCTGACAATTGGGCATATCAGTGTTGCAGCTGTTTCCTAAATACACGCGTACAGTCATAATTTTTCTATTCCTTTCTTTGCTTTGAGATACATTGTTTTGTTCTTTAAAAACTACTAATTTTATAGTACTTCTTGTTAATACTTATGTCAATTATACCTTTTTTCAGGTTCACTGCTTCATATGAGGAATTAAAAGCTGTTTCTGGAGAAGCATGTCCTGCATGGGATGGAGAGGATGACCGCATTGACATTAAAAAGCTTTCAAAGGAAGAATTGGCACAGTTCTCTAACCTGAAAACAGTCGCTCGCTTTAGAATATTTTCTGAAGAAAGAGAAAAAGAGTTGCAAACAATATGGCTGTATGTTAAAATGAATGCAACTGAAAGATTATGAAGTTCCTGCAAATGGAACTGTCGTCCATATTTCATATGTATGGACTGTCAAGGCGTTTCGCCGTATTTTCAGCA